>CAYYID010000038.1:0-53424 GCA_964471915.1 uncultured Solibacteraceae bacterium
CTGCAGTTGCTGACGATCGTCATCCCGACGCTCGAGAAACTGCAGAAGGAGGGCGAACTGGGGCGGCGCAAGATCACGCAGTGGACCCGCTATCTGACGGTGGGGCTGGCGCTGTTCCAGTCCTTCGGCATCGCCATGACGCTGCAGGGGGCGCAGGGCGGCTTTGTCATTAACCCGGGCATCGGCTTCGTGCTGATGACCATGGTCTCGCTGACCACGGGCACGGCGTTCATCATGTGGCTGGGCGAGCAGATCACGGAGCGCGGCATCGGCAACGGCATGTCGCTGATCATCTTCACCGGCATCGTGGTGAGCCTGCCGCAGGCGATCGTGGAAATCTATCAGAACGTCTTCGTCACGCGCACCTGGAGCGCGCTGCAGTTGATCATCATCATCCTGATGATGGTCGCGGTGGTGGCCTTTATCGTCCTGGTGGAGCGCGGCGAGCGCCGGATTCCGGTGCAGTACGCCAAGCGCATGGTGGGCCGGCGGATGATGGGCGGCCAGTCGACGCACCTGCCGCTAAAGGTAAACGCGGGCGGCGTGATCCCGGTGATCTTCGCGAGTTCGCTGCTGGCCATCCCGCAGACGTTCCTCCAAGTGGACTTCGTCAAGAACTCGAAGATCCTGTCGGGGATGCTGGACGCGATGGGCGGCTCGCACCCGCTGTACTATCTGCTTTACACCGCGCTGATCATTTTCTTCTGCTTCTTCTACGTGTCGATCATTTTCAATCCGGCCGAAGCGGCGGACAACATGCGCAAGTACGGCGGGTTCATTCCCGGGATCCGTCCCGGCAAGAACACGGCCGATTACATGAACAAGATCCTGACCCGGATCACGGTGGTGGGCGGCCTGTACCTGGCGATCCTTTCGCTGCTGCCGCAGATCATGATCGCCGGCATCAAGTTGCAGCGGCTGCCGGGGATCGGCAACTGGATCGACGCGACGTTCCCGCGCTGGCTGCTGGACGGGCTGGGCGTGAATTTCTATTTCGGCGGCACGTCGCTGCTGATCGTGGTGGGCGTGGCGATGGACACGGTGAACCAAATCGAAGCGCAGTTGATTATGCGCCACTACGAGGGTTTCACGCCGAAGGCGGGGCGGATTCGCGGGCGGCGGTCGGCCGTATAGGACGGGCGAGAGAAGGCGAGGACGCGCCGGGGCCAATCCCGGGCGCGACTGCGGGATGAAGCGACTATCTGTGATCTTGTTCGGACCTCCGGGGTCGGGCAAAGGCACCCAGGCGAAGCTGATCCGGCAGTGTTTGTCCGGCGCCCATATCTCGACCGGGGACATGTTGCGGCAGCGGATCGCGCGGGGCGACGAGGTGGGGCGGGCGGCGGCTTCGCTGATGCAGGCGGGGCAACTGGTGCCGGACGAGATGGTGAACCGGATGGTGGAAGACCGCATCCGGGAGGCGGACTGCGAGGCCGGCTTCATCCTGGACGGGTATCCGCGGACGGTAGCGCAGGCGGGGATGGTGGATAAGGTATTGGCGGCCAATGGGATTGCGCCGCTGGTGATCCACCTGGCGGTGGATTACAATGTTATTATTAACAGGTTGGCCGCGCGGCGGCAGTGTGCAAACTGCCAGGCCGTTTACAACCTGAAACAGAACCCCCCGCGGAAGGAAGGCATTTGCGACAACTGCGGCGGTGCGCTGGTGCAGCGGGAAGACGACCGGGAGGAAGTGATCCGGGAGCGGCTGACGGCGTACGAGCGGCAGACGGCGCCGGTGCTGGAGTATTTCCGGGGCGCCGGGTATGAGATTGACGAAGTGAGCGCGTCCGAAGGCGCTCCCCAGGCGATCGCGCAGCAGATCTGCGGCCTGATCGAACGGCGGCAGGATTCGGCGCGGGGCGCGGTGTAGGGATGATCATTCGCAAGAGCCTGGCGGAACTGGAGAAGATGCGCGGCGCCGGGATGCTCGTTTGGAAGATTCTGAACGAGCTGCGCGGGATGGTCCGGGAAGGCGTCACGACGCAGGACCTGGAGGCGGCGGCCGAGAAGATGGTCGCGGATTCGGGAGCGCGGTCGGCCTTCAAGGGGTATTACACGCCGACGGCGGGGACCAAGTACCCCTACGTGCTGTGCACTTCGGTGAACGAAGAGATTGTGCACGGCATGCCCTCGGTGAAGCGGGTTTTGAAGAGCGGCGACGTGGTTTCAATCGACATCGGGGTCCAGTTGGAAGGTTATTACGGGGACTCTGCGATCACGGTGCCGGTGGGCGAGGTGCCGGAAGCGGTCACCAAATTGTTGGATGTGACGCGGGAATCGCTGGAACTCGCAATCGAGAAGATGCGGCCGGGTAACCGGCTGTTCGATGTTTGCGGCACGATCGAGCGGCACGTGGAGTCGCATGGTTTTTCGATCGTGCGGGAGTTCGTGGGGCACGGGATCGGCACGTCGCTGCACGAGGAACCGCAGGTGCCCAATTACATTGACCGGCGGAACGAGAATCCCCGGCTGAAGGAAGGGATCGTGCTGGCCATCGAGCCGATGGTGGCGGCGGGCAAGCCGGAGACGTCGATGCTGGCGAACCGCTGGACGGGAGTGACGAAGGACGGCTCCTACGCGGCCCACTTCGAGCATATGGTGGCGGTGACGGAGAATGGCCCCTGGGTGTTGACGCGGCCGTGAGCGCGGAACGGGCCGGGGGCGAGATGCCGGCAGTGGTGGGCGAAGTGGTCGCGTTGTTGCCCAACCTGACCTTCCGGGTGAAGCTGGAGAACGAGAGCCTGGTGACGGCGCACGCGGCGGCGGCCACGGCAGCGGATTTTGTGCGGGTCCGGGCGGGAGATAAGGTGCGGGTGGCGTTATCGCCGCTCGACCGGACACGCGGGCGGATCGTAGGGATGGCGCGGGATTGACCCGCGGGAGTGGACGAGGAACATGAAAGTACGAGCGTCGGTCAAGAAAATGTGCGACAAGTGCAAAATCATCCACCGCGAAGGCGTGGTGCGGGTGATCTGCGCGAATCCGAAGCACAAGCAGCGGCAGGGATAGAGGAAGAACTATGGCGCGTATTGCAGGCGTGGATTTGCCGGCCCGGAAGCGAGTGGAGATCGGGCTCACCTACATTTACGGAATCGGGCGGACGCGGGCGGCGTCGCTGCTGCACCGGGCGCAGGTGGAACCGGGTAAGAAGGTTTCCGACCTCACGGAAGAGGAAGTGAACCGG
Source organism: uncultured Solibacteraceae bacterium (assembly GCA_964471915.1). Lineage (GTDB taxonomy): Bacteria > Acidobacteriota > Terriglobia > Bryobacterales > Bryobacteraceae > JAIEPW01. The sequence goes on from CAYYID010000038.1 coordinate 3,188, forward strand.
CTCCGCATGCTCATCGAGACCGAAGGCGCCGTCGAGGGCGATCTCCGCAAGGAGCTCTCGATGAACATCAAGCGCCTCATCGAAATGGGCTCCTACCGGGGTCTGCGGCACCGGCGCAGCCTGCCGGTGCGCGGCCAGCGGACCCACACCAACGCGCGCACCCGCAAGGGTCCGCGGCGCGGCACGGTGGCGAACAAGAAGAAGGCGACGGCCAAGACCTAGGCGAGAAGCAGGCAAGAAGGATTCGAGCGAATGGCGACCAAAGCGGCCGGCAAGGCCACCAAGAAGAAGACGTTCAAGAAGCGCGAAAAGAAAAGCGTGCCGACGGGGCTGGTCAGCATCCAGGCCTCGTTCAACAACACCATCGTGACCATTACGGATCAGGTGGGCAACACGCTCGCTTGGTCGAGCTCGGGTTCGCTTGGTTTCCGGGGCTCGCGCAAGGGGACTCCGTTCGCCGCGCAGCAGGCCTCGCTGACCGCGGCCAACAAGGCCAAGGAATTCGGCCTCCGTTCGGTGGACGTGCACGTCAGCGGCCCCGGCGCGGGCCGCGAGTCGGCGATTCGCGCGCTGGGTTCGGTGGGCATCGAAGTCCGGTCCATCAAGGATGCGACTCCGATCCCGCACAATGGCTGCCGCCCGCCCAAGAAGCGGCGGGTCTAGGCGAGTTTTTGGAATCGATTGGCGGAAGTTCTCTCGCTCAATCGGAGTTGGTAAGCAGGACGAAGACCCCCGGGTTGTAAACTGCACCTTTTTTAGAGCGCCCGGACGCCGAGCGGCCGGACGCGGAGTTTGGAGAAGAAAGGTACATGGCAAGATACAACGGTCCCGTGTGCCGGCTGTGCCGGCGCGAAGGGATGAAGCTGTTCCTGAAGGGCGAGCGGTGCCACACGGAGAAGTGCGCGATCGAAAAGCGTAACTTCATTCCGGGCCAGCACGGCAAGGAGCGCAAGGCGAAGCTGGTCGGCTACGGCATCCAGCTGCGCGAGAAGCAAAAGGCGAAGCGCTACTACGGCCTGCTCGAGAAGCAATTCCGCAACCTGTTCGAGAAGTCCGCGCAGATGCAGGGCATCACCGGCGAGAACATGCTGAGCCTGCTGGAACGCCGCCTGGACAACCTGGTGTACCGCACCGGTTTCGCGACTTCGCGGGCGCAGGCGCGGCAGATGGTGCGGCACGGGCACTTCAACGTGAACGGCCGCAAGGTGAATATCCCGTCGTTCGTGGTGAAGCCGGGGGACGCGCTGGAAGTCCGCGAGAAGAGCCGCAACAACGCGACGATTCTGGCGGCGCGTGACGCCACGGCGCACGCCCCGAGCCCGAACTGGCTGGAAGTGGACCGCGACGGGCTGAAGGCGCGCGTGCTGCAGGCGCCCAAGCGCGAGGATCTGGTGCAGATCCAGCTCAATGAGCAGCTGATCGTCGAACTGTATTCGAAGTAAGAGGAGGGGCGCACAAAGCGATGTTCAAAGGTTTCCAGAAACCCAAGCGGCTGGTGGCCAACACCGAAACGCTCACGGACCGCTACGGCATGTTCACGGCGCAGCCCTTCGAGCGCGGCTTCGGCTCCACCATCGGGACGGGGCTGCGGCGCGTGTTGCTGAGCTCCATCGAAGGCGCGGCGATCACCGCCGTGCGAATTGACGGCGTGGCCCACGAGTTCAGCCCGATCCCGGGCGTGGTCGAGGACGCGACGGATATCATTCTCAACCTCAAACAGGTGCCCTTCAAGATGTTCAACGAGGGCATGACCACGGTCCGGATCAAGGCCGACGCGCCCGGCGAGGTGCTCAGCGGCCAGATCGAGACCGACGCCGACGTCGAAGTGCTGGACCGCAACGTCCACCTGGCGACGGTCGGGGAAGGCGGCAAACTCAATATCGAGATGCGCCTGAAGAGCGGGCGCGGCTACGTGGCGGCGGACCGCAACTTCGACGAGGACCTGCCGGTCGGCTACATCCCGATCGACTCGGTGCACTCGCCGGTCCGCAAGGTCAACTTCTCGGTGGAGGCCGCGCGCCTCGGCCAGATGACCGACTACGACAAGCTGACCATCGAGGTCTGGACCAACGGCGCCATCTCGCCGGCCGACGCCATCGGCCAGGCGGCGAAGCTGCTGAAGGACCACATGGCGATCTTCATCAACTTCGAAGAACTGCCCGAGACGGTGGAAGAACCGGCCGAGCGCGCCATGAGCCAGATGAACGAGATCCTCAACCGCTCGGTGGAGGAACTCGAGCTCTCGGTGCGCTCCTACAACTGCCTCAAGAACGCCAACATTCAGACCATCGGCGACCTGGTGCAGAAGACGGAAGCCGAGATGCTGCGGACCAAGAACTTTGGCCGCAAGTCGCTCAACGAAATCAAGGAAATCCTCTCCGGTCTCAGCCTGAGCTTCGGCATGAAGTTCGACGCGCAGGGCCGGCTGGTCTCGCCCGCGGGCTCGCCCGTCACCATGGGCGGCGGCGAGGACGAGGAGAACGAGGTAGCACAGTGAGACACGGCAAATCCGGATTCAAACTGAAGCGGGACATGGGCGCCCGTAAGGCGCTGCTCAAGGGGCTGGTCACCAGCGTCATCGAGCAGGAACGCGTGATCACCACCGTGCCCAAGGCGAAGGCCGTGCGGCCGCTGGTGGAGAAGATGATCACGCTCGCCAAGCGGGACACGCTCCATGCGCGGCGCCAGGCGGCGGCGTTCCTGGAGACGCCCGCCGCGGTGCAGAAGCTGTTCGACAAGCTGGGCGCGCGCTTCGCGCAGCGCAACGGCGGCTATACGCGGATCGTGCGCGTGGGCTGGCGGCAGGGCGACGGCGCCGAGCAGGCGATGCTCGAGCTGGTCGGTTCCGAGCTCGTCAAGCGCGCCGCGGAACGGGCCAAGCGCCGCGAAGAGCGCCTCAAGCAGCTCAAGGAAGGCGAGTCGCCGGACGCCTAGTCCGCCGCTCCGTCACCGAATCGGCCGCCCCTTACCGGGCGGCCTTTTTCTTTGCCATACTGGCGGTTCCAATGAGAACCCTACTTCTGTTCTGTCTGGCGGGGTCTCTCCCCGCGGCGACCGCGATTCAATGCGGGCAACTGCTGGACGTCCGCAACTCCCGGACGTTGGCCAACGCCGTCATCCTGGTCGACAAAGACCGCATCACCGCCGTGGGAGCCAACCTCGCGATCCCCGCCGGCGCCGAAGTGATCCGCGTTCCCGGCACTTGTCTGCCCGGGCTCATTGACGCGCATGATCACCTGACGTCGGACCCCGCCGCGGCCGGCTACCAGCGGCTCGGCTGGTCCGTCGCGCGGCAGACCGTTGCCGGGGTGAAGAACGCGCGGGTCACCCTAATGGCCGGTTTCACCACGATTCGCAACGTCGGGGCGGGCGGCTACGCCGACATCGGCCTCCGTGACGGGATCAACGCGGGCGAGGTCCCGGGACCCCGCATGCTGGTCTCCGGACCGTCGCTCGGCATCACCGGCGGCCACTGCGATTCAAGCCTGCTGGCGCCGGAGTATCAGTACAAGGCTGCCGGAGTCGCCGACGGGCCGTGGGCCGTCCGCGCGAAAGTCCGCGAAAACGTCAAGTACGGCGCCGACCTCATCAAGTTCTGCGCCACCGGCGGCGTGCTCTCGAAAGGCGACTCAGTCGGCGGGCTGCAGTACACGCTCGAAGAGATGCAGGCGCTGGTCGAAGAGGCCCACAAGCTGGAGCGCAAGGTGGCCGCGCATGCTCACGGCACCGAGGGCATCAAGCTCGCCATCCGCGCCGGGGTCGACTCGGTGGAGCATTGCTCCTTCATCGATGAGGAGGGCATCCGGCTCGCCAAGGAGAAAGGGACTTTCCTGGTCTTCGATATCTACAACGACGACTACATCCTGCAAGAGGGCCTCAAGGTCGGCATGCTGCCCGAGTCCATCGAGAAGGAAAAGCTGGTCGGGAAGTTGCAGCGGGAGAACTTCCGCAAGGCGTATCTGGCCGGGGCGAAGCTCGCTTTCGGCACCGACGGCGGCGTCTACCCGCACGGCGACAACTGGAGGCAGTTCCCCTACATGGTCGAGTTCGGCATGAAGCCGATGGAGGCCATCCGCGCCGCCACTTTGGTAAACGCGGAATTGCTCGGGCTCGCCGGCAAAGCCGGCGCAGTCGAAGCGGGATACTGGGCGGACATCGTCGCCGTGGACGGCGATCCGCTCGGCGACATCCGGCGCATGCAGAACGTCCGCTTCGTCATGAAGGACGGCAAGGTCTACCGGAACGACTTCGCGAAGTGAGCTGGCCTCAGGCTATTGCGGAATGGGCCGCCCCATCGACTTGTAGATCCCTTCGATGGTGGCGATGTTCTCTTTCGCCTTGGCGTTGTTCTTGTCAAGCTCCAGCACCCGGCGATACTGCTTGAGGGCGCCCGGGTACTTCTGCATCGGGCGCATCTGCTGGTTGAACATGAAGAAATCGCCGTAGGCGAGGTGCGTTTCCACCTTCGCTTTGGCGACGGCGGCATCCTTGGCCGGGGCCTTGTCGAGCAGTGCGATAGCCTCGTCGAACTTGCCGTTCTTCACCAACTGGCGGGCTTCGTCGGCGGGCGAGGCGGCCGTTGCCATCACCAGCAACGCTGCCAGGGACAATAGGAATCGAATCATCACCCTGAGATTGTAGCGCAGGCTGTCACAGGCGCAAAGTTACTGCCGAGGCCGGAATTAATCAATATTTCATCTGCCCGAATGTTTCAAATCCGTCGCAGCGGGTTACACTCTGACATTCCCCCGGCTAGGAGTCTTCATGTCCCGCTTTCTGCTATGCGCTGTCGCGCTGTTGGGCGCCGCGACGGTCTGGGCGCAGTCCCAGGCCAACACCGGTTCTATTGAAGGCGCCGTTCTCGATCCTTCGGGACGCGCCGTGCCCGCCGCTACCGTCAAGGTTCAGAACACCGACACCAACTTCGCCCGAGAACTGGGCACCGATTCGGAAGGCCGCTTCCGGGCGCTGCTGCTGCCGCTCGGCGCCTACAAGGTGACGGTCAATGCCGCCAACTTCGGCACGCTGGTCCGGGATGGCATCGACCTCGCGGTGGGCCAGACCGTGCGCCTGTCCTTGACCCTGAGCGTGCAGAACGTCCAGCAAACGGTCAACGTCACCGGCGAGGCGCCGGTCATCGAGACGTCGCGCGTCGAGCAGTCGACCTATATCGACAAGAACTCGATCCGGAACCTGCCCAACAACGGCCGTAACTTCTACGATTTCGTGAACCTCACGCCCGGCGTCACCATCGTTCAGGGACCCGACGGCAACGAGATCTCCATCAACGGGCAGAAGGGCATCCACAACAACGTGTCCATCGATGGCGCGGACAACAACAATCCCTTCTTCGGCGAGCAACGCGGTGGCCAGCGCCCGGCGTTCACCGTGAACCTCGATGCCGTGAAGGAGTTCCAGGTGGTTGCCGACGGCGCTCCCGCGGAGTTCGGCCGGTCCTCGGGCGGTTTCATCAACGTGGTGACGAAGTCGGGCACCAACGAGGTCCACGGCACGGCGCACTACTACGGCAAGGCCTCGGCGCTCACCGCGCTCCAGTCGGACGGCACGCCGATCTCGGACTTCGCGCAGCACCAGTTCGGCGGCACGATCGGCGGACCGATCCGGAAGGACAAGCTGTTCTACTTCTTCGCCTACGACCAGCAGTTGTTCGATCAGACCAAGCAGAACAATCCGAACCGCATCGACCCGCGCCTGGTGAACTTCTTCGCCACCCGCTTCAACTCCCCGAACGAGAATGGCCCGATCACGCGCACCAACGACGCCAACGCGCTGATCGGCAAGATCGATTGGAACGTCAACAGCAAGAACTTCTTCATGGCCCGGTACAACTACTCGCGTTCGCGGCAGGATAACGGGACGTTCGACGTGGACGCCTGGGCGCGTTCCGCGAACGGCATCGAGCGGGGTTTCTCGAACTCGATTTCCGGCTCGCTGAACACCACGCTCACGCCCACTACGCTGAACGAGTTTCGTTTCCAGTGGGCCCGCGAGGACCGCCCGCGCGAGTACAAGGGTCCGCAGATCCCCGGCCAGAACCGGCCCTTCCCGGATACGGGCGTTGACTTTGCCGGCTCCTACCGCTTCGGGCTGCCCTTCTTCCTGCCGGTGGAGGACCACGACACCCGGCTCCAGTTCAACGAGAACCTCTCGCTGATTCGCGGCAGCCACAATTTCAAGATGGGGTTCGAATTCAACCGCACGAACACCACGCAGACGTTCATCGGCTTCGCGAACGGGCGCTATATCTTTTCAAGCGTCCCAGGGTTCATCAACTACGCCACCATCGGTCCCCGCTACGTCGAGTGCTCGAACGGCACGAGCAGCAACACCGGGGCTTGTCCCTCCGGCGCCAGCATCACCGGACCGCTGCTGCTCTTTCTCCAGTTCGCCGGCGTCAATGGACGCTCCGTAAACGATGCCGGCACCCAGTCCATTCCCCAGAAGGAACCCGCGCTTTTCTTCCAGGACAAGTGGCAGATCCGTCCGAACCTGACGTTGAGCTACGGCCTCCGCTGGGAAGCCCAGATCCAGCCGGACCCGCTCACCAAGCCCTCGGAGGTCTTCTTCGCCAAGTTCATCGGCAAGCCCGGTTTCCCTTCCAATGGGACGATCCCGAGCGACTACCATCAATGGCAACCGCGCCTGGGCCTGGTGTGGGATCCCTCGAAGACCGGCAAGTCCGTCATCCGCATCAGCGGCGGGTTCTTTAACGCCAGAACGCCGGGACTTGTGCTGGCGAGCCCGCGCTCCACCAACGGCTCCATCGGCCAGTCCATCTTCCGCGCGTCGTTCTTCAACGGCTTCGGCGTCACTCCTCCGGCCTACACCGAGTTGATTCCGAACGCGAACAACCTGCCGGTTGAGAATCCGAGCGTCTTCGCTTTCGACAAGGACTACCGGAATCCGCGCACCTACACCTGGTCGGTGAACTACGATCAGGCCCTCACCCCGACGCTCAAGTTCTTCACCTCGTTCAACTACGCCAAGGGCGTCCACCTGACGCGGTTCATCGACCGCAATGACCCGCTGTTCGGTTCGCCGTGGTCCGTCGGCCTCGGGGCCGACGGGAAGAACGGCCTCGGGACGTTGACCACCGTCGAAAGTTCCGCCCGATCCCTGTTCCGCGGCTGGAATGTCGGGATGACGAAGCAGTTCTCCCGCCGCTTCCAGTTCCAATGGAACTATCAGCTGTCCTGGGACTTCTCGGACGACGACAACGAGCGCGACCCGTTCTCGTTCCGCTACGCTCGCGCCAACAATCTCAAGCCCGAGTACAACTACTCGGACCGCGACCAGCGGCACCGTTTCAACGCCTTCGGCGTGTTCGCGCTGCCGCTCGGTATCGAGTTTTCGCCGCGCTTCAGCGCGCGCAGCGCCCAGCCCCGCTCCGTGGGCTCCTCGCCGGCGGACCGCATCCGCCCCGACGGCAGCATCATCAAGCGGAACTCCCTGCGCAAGAACAACGAGTTCTACTCGTTCGACTTCCGCGCGGCAAAGGGCTTCAAGATCGGCGAGCGCTTCACGATCCAGGGCATCGTCGACGTCTTCAATCTCTTCAATAGCGCCAATCCGAAGCGGCCGGAAGTCACCGGCCTGCTCTTCAACTTCGATGGCACCGTTACCAGCGGGCTGGGGGACCCGCGACAGGCTCAGCTTGGCGTGCGCGTGGTCTTCTAGAGTCAGCGCCGGCCCCTTCCACCGAAGCGCGGCCCGGATCCGGGCCGCGCTTTTGCGCTTTCGGGCCCGGATCCCGCACAATAGAGAGAACCCCGGACGAGCACCTTCCGCCCGCGGTGTATCGGCATGGCCAAGCACTTCGTGATCGCGATCGATGGGCCCGCGGGCGCCGGCAAAAGCACCATGGCGCGAGCCGTGGCCGCGCACATTGGTTGCACTTACATCGACACCGGCGCGATGTACCGCGCCATCGCCCTGGCCGCGATCCGTCGTAACGTGGACCTGGCCGATCCCGACGGCTTGGCAGACCTGGCCGCGGCAGCGCAACTGGAACTTGCCGGGGAGCGCATCACGCTCGACGGCGAAGACGTAACCAGCGCCATCTGCACGCCCGAGATTGGCGAGGCCGCCTCCCAGGTTTCGCAGTTCGCGGGCGTCCGCCACGCGATGGTGGCGCAGCAACGGCGGATCGCGGGGGAACGGTCGGTAGTGATGGAAGGCCGCGACATCGGCACCGTCGTGTTTCCGGACGCCGACGTCAAGATCTTCCTCGATGCGGATACCCAGGTGCGCGCCGGCCGCCGCGCACGGGAACTGGAGCAGAAGGGCGTGCCGGTGCCCGCGGACCTGGTCCGGCAGATCGCGGATCGCGACCGGCGGGACCGCGGCCGCGAGGAGTCACCCCTGGTGCAGGCTCCGGACGCGGTGTACCTCGACTCCACGGGGCTGTCCGCCGCCGAAGTGGAAGCCGCCATTCTCGACATCATCCGCGCCCGCGTGGCGAACGGAAAGGAACTTCACGTTTGAGCGATCTTCTGGTCATGAAGTTCGGCGGCACCAGCATGGGCTCGTCCGAACGCATCCGGGTAGCGGCCGGGCTAATCGCCGGGCAACGCGCGCAGCGTCCCGTGATCACGGTCGTTTCGGCCATGTCGAAGGTGACCGACCTGCTCCTCGACTCGCTGCGCAAAGCGGAGGCCGGCGACGCCGCCGACCTCGAAGAGAACCTGCGCCGCCTCCGCGAACGCCATCTCGAAACTGCGGGCGAACTGCTGCCCGCCGACCGCCAGCCCGCCGTGCGGGCCACGCTGCTGGAGATGATCGCCGAGTTCCACCGCATCGCCCAGGGCATCCTGATGCTGGGCGAGCGCCCGCCGCGCTCGGTCGACGAAGCGATCGCGATTGGCGAGCGGCTGTCCGCGGTCCTGATGGCCGAGCATCTGGCCGCGCTGGGCGTGCCGGCCCGCGCGATCTCCGGAACCGAACTGATCGTCACCGACGCGGTCTTTGGCAACGCCACGCCGCTGATGACCGAAACGCGCCACCGCTCCTCGGCGCTGCTCTTCCCGCTGCTGGAGCAGGGAATCCTGCCGGTCGTCACGGGATTCAATGGCGCCACGAAGGACGGCCGGCCCACGACGCTCGGCCGTGGCGGTTCCGACCTTTCTGCTTCCGTGCTGGCCGCCGCGCTCGACGCCAGCGAACTGTGGATCTGGACCGACGTGGACGGCATCATGACTGCCGATCCCCGCCTGGTGCCGAACCCCAGCGTGATCGCGGAAGTAACCTACCGGGAGGCCGCCGAACTCGCCTACAACGGCGCCAAGGTGCTGCATCCGCGGACGCTCGCGCCCCTGATGGAACGCGGAATTCCGGTCTGGAGCAAGAACAGCTTCGCCCCCGACAAGCCGGGCACTCGTATCGTGCCTGCCATCCCGGCCGGCCACGGGCCCCACGCTGTCACCTCCATTGCCAACGTAGCGATGATTTCCATCGAGCCGGCCAGCGCTGCCCTATCCGGCACCCGGGTGATGGCGCGCGCGCTCGACTCGCTGACCCGCGCCAACGCCGAGATTCTGGCCATCACCTCCTCCAGCTACCGCCAGACCTTCTGCTTCGTGGTGCGCCGGGAGGAAGTGGATCAGGTCCTGGAGCAACTGGAGGACGGCCTGGCGCTGGAACTCGCCCACGGCTACGTGAAGCCCATCGATGTGGACCACGACGTCGGCTTGCTCGCGGTGGTCGGCGAGGGCATGCGCGGCACCCAGGGCCTGGCGGCCAAGGTCTTTGCGGCGATTTCCGGCGCGAGTGTCAACATCATTGCCATCGCCCAAGGATCCAGCGAGCTGACCATCAGCGTCGTGGTGCGCCGGGACGGTCTGGAGCGTGCCGTCCGTGCGGTCCACGAAGAGTTCATCCTTGGTAAGTAAGCGGCAGGGCAGGTAAGAGTCCCGGGCGCACCGCCACTGGCGAAACAGTCGCCCCGGCCGCTATAATGAAGACTTCCGCACCTTTGCAGGAGTCCACTCAACACCTATGTTTCAACTGTTCCGCAGCCGGGCAAAGACCACCCGTTACCTCCTCGGCGGCTTCCTCTCGCTGGTTGCCCTGTCCATGGTCGTTACCCTCATTCCGGGCTTCGGATCGAGCACTGGTCCCAATGACGATGACCAGGTGGTTGCCGTCATCGGGAATGAAAAGCTTACGGTGACGGAAGTCCAGCGGCAATTCACCGAAGTGACTAAGGGCGGCCGGGTTCCCCCGCAGATGATGTCGCTGTACGCGCCGCAGATCATCGAGCAGATGATTACCTCTCGCGCGGTGGCCTACGAGGCGCAGCGGATGGGGTTGCGCGTGACGGACGAGGCGGTGCGCAACGCGTTCGAATCGACGTTCCCGATGTTCTACCAGAACGGGCAACTGGTGGCCAAGGACCAGTTGGAGCAGGCGCTCGCGTCGCAGGGCAAGACCATTCCGGAGGCCATCGAGGCGCTCCGCAAGCAGCTTGCGGTGGTGCAACTCGAGAACCTGATCTTCGAGAGCATCGTGGTGACCCCGAAAGAAGTGGAGCAGGAGGTCCTGCGCCGCAGCCAGCGCGCCAAGATCGAGTTCGTCGCCTTTGAAGCCGACAAGTTCAAGCCGCAGGTCAAGGTCACGCCCGAGGAGATCAAGGATTTCTACAACCGCAGCAAGGCGTCCTTCATGCACCCCGCCAAGCGGTCCTTTGCCTTGGCCGTCGCGGACGAGGAGCGGATCGCCGCCACCCTGCAGGTTTCCGAAGCGGAGCTGAACAACGCCTACAACTCGCGGCTCGACAACTACCGGACCCCGGAACGCGTCAAGGCCCGCCACATCCTGGTGATGACCCAGGGCAAGCCCGACGGCGAGAAGTCCAAGCTGAAGGCCAAGGCCGACGACCTGCTGAAGCAGATCAAAGGCGGCGCCGACTTCGCGGAGCTCGCCAAGAAGAATTCGGATGACCCTGGCTCCGGCGCCAAGGGCGGCGACCTCGACTGGGTGGTGCGCGGACAGACCGTGAAAAACTTCGAGGACACTCTCTTCAGCCTCAAGCCGAAGGAAATGAGCGGCGTCATCACCACCGAGTACGGCTATCACATCATCCAGGCCATGGAAAAGGAACCGGCCCGCGTGAAGCCGCTCGAAGAGGTGAAGGCCAGCCTCGCCAAGGAGTTGAACCAGCAGTTGATCTTCGACCGCATGCAGCAAGCGATCGAGAAGGCCCAGGCGGCAGCCGCCAAGGATCCCGCCAAGCTCGAGCAGATCGCCGCGCAGTTCAATCTTCAGTACGCCAACGTGCCGGAAGCGGCGCCCGGCGCCGTGCTGCCACTCGTCGGTTCCAGCCCCGAGCTGGACGGCGCGCTGGCCGGCATGAAGAAGGGCGCAGTGACGCCCGTGGTCCAGTTGCCCGCGAACCGCCTTGCCTTCGCGGTATACAACGGCGACGTCGCCGCCAAGCAGAAGGAACTCGCCGAAGTGGAGGGCGAAATCCGAGCCAAGCTCACGGCCGACAAGGCCGCGTTCCTTGCGCAGGACAAGCTCAAGGAAGCCACGGAGAAGATTAAGTCCAACCCGGACCTCGCCGCGCTCGCCAAGAGCTACGGCCTCACCGTGAGCACGCCCGCCGAGTTCACGCGTACCGACGCCGTGGAAGGCATCGGCTCCGCAGCCTACCTGGAGGACGCCTTCAAGAAGCCGGCCGGATCCGTCATCGGGCCCATCAACGTGCAGGGCCGCAGCGTCATCGTGAAGGTGCTCTCCCGCACGGAGCCGAGCCTCGCGCTGCTCGACGTCCAGCGCGACGAAATCACCAACGCGCTGAAGCAGCGCAAGGTGCAGGAGCGCCGGGACCTGACTTACGACTCGATCGTCACCCGGCTTTCCGCCGAGGGCAAGATCAAAGTCAACAAGGCCGTGCAGACGCGCTTCATCGCGCGGATGATCCGCGGCTGAGAATGGACCTGATCCTCGAAATCTGGAAGGGGCTCACCAACCCCGACGAATTGATCCGTCTGCTCGGCACCGTGCTGACGGGCTGGATCGCCTACGCAGTGCTTGCGGCGATCGTCTTCGCGGAAACCGGTCTGCTCGCCGGATTCTTCTTTCCTGGCGACTCGCTGCTCTTCACCGTCGGCGTCGTGCTCGGCGCCGGCCAACTGGACCTCACGGCCATGTGCGTCATCCTGGTGGCGGCCGCCATCATCGGCGACCAGACCGGCTACCTCATCGGCCTGCGCACCGGTCCCCGGATCTTCGACCGGCCCGACTCCCGCTTTTTCAAACGTGAGCACCTCGACCGCACCCACGCCTTCTACGAAAAGCACGGCGGCAAGACCATCATCTACGCGCGCTTCGTGCCCATCGTCCGGACCTTTGCGCCTTTCGTCGCCGGCGTGGCGCGGATGGATTACAAGCGCTTCGTGGCCTTCAACGTCTTCGGCGGCATCGGCTGGGTGCTTTCCATGATCTTCGCCGGCTACTTCCTGGGCGGCATTCCGATCATCCGCCGCCACTTCGAAAAAGTCGTCATCCTCATCGTTCTGGTCTCCGTGCTCCCGATCCTCATCGAGTACTGGAAGCACCGCCGCGCCAAGCAAGGCTAACTTTCCCATCTCCTCGAGTGCGCGTTATCCTTGGCGGATGCGAAGACTCGCCCTGCTGTCGCTGCTCGCCACCGGAGTTCTCCCGGCCCAGAATCCGGAAGCTCGCCTGAAGGAACTCGGCATCACCCTGCCCACGCCCTCGAAGCCGATCGCCAACTACGTGAAGGCGGTGCAAAGCGGCAACCTGCTCTTCGTCGCCGGCCACGGGACCTGCGACGGCGGGGTGCAGTTCACGGGCAAGGCCGGCCGCGACCGCACCCTGGAGCAGGCGTACGAGAACGCGCGGCAGGTTGGCATCTGCATGCTGGCCACCCTGAAGTCCGAACTCGGGGACCTGCGGCGCGTCCGCCGCATTATCAAAGTGCTCGGCATGGTGAACGCGACTCCGGAGTTCGCGGATCATCCGCGGGTGATCAATGGGTTCTCGGATCTCATGGTGCAGGTGTTCGGCGAACGCGGCAAGCACGCCCGCTCGGCCGTCGGCATGATGTCGCTGCCGGGCGGCATCACCGTGGAGGTGGAGATGATCGTCGAGGTGGGGCCGGCGCTGTAGCCGCTCAGAGTGCCAGCCGCCGCCGGATCTCCGCCGCGATGCGCGGGTCGGTCGCGTCCGCAATGGGCAGCACGAACCGGTTCGTTTCGGTGATGTACTTATCCTTGCGCGGCTGCTCCCAGGCGGCGAAGTCCTTGAGGTTGTCGAGCCGGTCGCAGCTCTTGATCACCCGCGGCGTCAGGGGCGCTTGCGCGAGATTCGCGTAGTAGGCTTCGGTATCGAGTTTGGCGCGGCCCAGCAGCCTCCCCGTAACGGCGTGGAAGCTTGGGATCTCCTTCGACAGCGCCACCACCCATTCGTACATCTCCTGCCCGAACAGCGACACCAGCACCGACGGCGGTACGAAGGTGTCCTCCACCACGTCGTGCAGCAGCGCCAGCGTCAGCGTCGCGGAGTCCGCGTACCCGAAGGAATGCGCGTGGTGCGCCACGCGGCGCAGGTGCTCAAAGTAACGTTCGCCGGTGATGCGCCGTGACTGGCGCCGGTGCGCTTCCTTGACCAGCCAGTAGGCGTCCTGCACGGAGGCGAGGCCACTGGGACTGAGTGAGCCGGCGATAGTAGTGAAGAACTGGTGGCGCGTCATGCGGTGATGGACATGATAGCGCCTGGCCCCGCTTCCGGGATCAATGGCGCAGCGCCTTGCCGGCGAGCGTCCCGGTCGGCTGCCCGCCGTCGACGGCCAGCTTGCCGTTCACTAGCACGTAGCGCATCCCCGCGGCGAGCTTTTCTGGCTCCGTGTACGTAGCCGTCTCGGCGACGGTCTTGGGGTCGAAAACGGCCAGGTCGGCGATCGCGCCCTCGCGAATGCGTCCCCGGTCCTTCATCTGGAACGTATCAGCCGGCAACGACGTCATCGACCGGATCGCGTGCTCGAGCGAAATGACCTTCTTGTCGTAGACGTACATCCGGAGCTTCCGCGGGTATGTACCGTACTTTCGCGGATGGCCATCGGAGCCGTCCGAACCGGTCATCACCCAGTCCTCTCTCATGAAGTTCGCGATGTCTTCCTCGCTCATGTTGAACGAGGCGATCGACGCGCCCCCGTGCTCCAGGATGATGGCGATCGCCGCTTCCACCGGCGTGGTGTTGCGTGCTTTGGCGATCTCGCCCAGCCGCTTGCCTACCAGGGACCGGTCCTTGCATCCGCTGATGAGGAACGAGTCGGGTCCGCCGCGGCGGCGCATGTTGTCGTTCATCTCCGCCAGGATCTTGGGCCGCAACGCCGCATCCTGCAGCCGCTCGCGCATCTTGCCGTTGGCCACCACCCAGCGCGGCACCAGCGATGGCTCCAGGCCGCTGCCGGAGGCGCTGTACGGATACTGGTCCGCTGTCACCTTCAATCCCTGGCCGCGCGCCTCCCGCACCAGCCGGATGACCTCTTTACTGCAGCCCCACACGTCGACACCCAGGCACTTGATATGCGCGAAATGCACCGGGATCTTCGCCTCGCGCGCGATCCGCAACGTTTCGCGCACGCTCCCGAGCATGGTGATGTTGTAGGAGCTTTCATCCCGCACGTGCGAGTCGTAATACACTCCCGCGGCGGCGGCGACCTTGGCGAGTTCGATCACCTCCTCCGTCGTGGAGAAGTTCTGCGGCGCGTAGAACAGGCCCGTGGAGAAGCCGATCGCGCCGCCGGTGAGCGACCGCTCGAGCAGCGACTTCATGCGCGCCAGTTGCGCGGCGGAGGGCGCGGCGTCGCTCATTGCCATCACCTCGCGCCGGATCGAGCCGAAGCCGGCGAGCAGCGCCGCGTTGGTGCCGATCCCCTTGTCCCAGCCCGCCAGGGTCGCGGACGTATCCAGCGGCCCCCCGCCGTCGTTCCCGGTGACCACGGTGGTCACCCCCTGCATCAGGTAGTTCAGGTTGGCCTTGCCGGAGTCGCGGTTAAGATCGCCGAGGCTGTGGCTATGGGCGTCGATGAACCCGGGCGCCACCACCAGCCCCGTGGCGTCGAGTACCCGCGCCGCCTTGTCCGGGAGCGATTCGCCCACGCGGACGATGCGGTCGCTCTTAATCAGCACGTCCGCGCGCCGGCCCGGCGCACCCGTACCGTCGACCAAGGTACCGCCTTTGATCAGCAGATCGGACTGGGCGGAAAGCGGAACCGCCAGGAGGGGAAGTAACGTCCAACGCATCGCGAGCGATTATACACTGAGCTTATGAACCGGATTGTGACCTTGGGTTTGGCGCTGGCCGCCGGATTGGCGGCCCAGACCGTGACGGAGGTCCGGCTGCGTGTGGAGCCGGAGGCCCGCCGCATCCGGCCGGGCGAGACGGCCATCATCCAGCAGCGGGTCTACGGCACAGTTACCGCTAAGGACGGCCAGGAAAAGTCCGGCCGCCTGCAGAAAGCGATCGGTCGCGTCACGGCTTCGGGCGGCTGGGTCTCGAAGCCGTTCCTGTTCCAGGGCAAGGAGACCGAAGCCTTCGTCCAGGCGGACAACGGTTGGGCCAGTATCCTTACGCGCGGCGTTGGACAGTTCACCGTGAAGGACAGTGTGCTCTTCACCGCGCCGGAACAGGAAGGCCGCTACCGGGTCGAGGTGGATTCCGAGGGGCGGCGCGAGACCGTCGAGATCGAAGTGTCCCGTGCGGCCCCCGAACAGCGCACGCCCGAGCAGTTTGCCTTCCAGGGCGAGAAGCGGCCGGCCGACAAGTACCGCAAGCTCGCGGAACGCTACGCGCCGTACGTCGCCCAGGAGACGTGGTGGCAGCCCAAGTCCGACATGCTCGCGCGCTTCGACTACGACAACGATTGGGACGGCGCCAACAACTGGGACAACCTCGACAAGGGGTCGTCCCAGGCCTATGTCTACTACGCGGTGATGGAGACCGCAACGCACTGGTTCCTGCACTACAACTTCTTCCATCCGCGCGACTACTCCGACAACTGCGTCGTGGGCACCTGTCACGAGAACGACAATGAGGGACTGATTCTCGCCGTGCGCAAGACCGGGTCCGAGTTCGGCGAGCCGGAGGTCATGGAGACGCTCGCGCACAACAACCTCTACTCCTTCTCGAACAACAGCGGTGTGCGCCGCGCCGTGCACAATATCGACGGTCCTCTCGCGATGCACGAGGGATCGCATCCGATCGTGTTCATCGAAGCAGGCGGGCACGGCGTGCTCGGCGCGACCTCGAAGTCGTCGCTATTCGATCCCCAGAAGCTGGAGTTCCAGAACGCGGGCATCACTTACGTCTACAAGGGAAAGGCGGAGCGCCCGCGGCACGGAAACGATCGCAATGTCGGTTATGAGCTGCTGCCGATCTACGACGAATGGTGGACCCGCGCGCGAGGCGAGGGCGCGGCGTTTGATGCTTTCTATATCTACGAACCGTTGGGTGGCCGGCCGCGCCTGGCAAGCGGGACCCGCATCGGCGGCTCGTTCCTGGGCCGCAAGAACGGCGCGAACAAGGCCAAGCCCTTCTGGGGCTGGCATGACGAAAAGACGCGCCGCGGCAAAGTGCTCGCGACCGGACAGTGGGGCCTGGATCCGGCGTATGCCTTCACGAAGAATCTGGCCGTCCCGCAGCCTTGGGCCACCGATTACACGTTCAATCCCTACCTCGACGATCGCGAGACGCCGGCTGCCACTGCGGGGAGCGCCGCGAACGTCGTTGCCGGCCAGCCCGGGTTCGAGAGCCGCGCCTCCGACACCCGGCGTGACCTCCCGCCCCCGCCCGACCAGCGGCGCGGCGACCCCCCCGCCACCCGCGTGATCCAAGGCGACGGCTGGGGCGATCCGGTGAAGCCCGTCGTGAATCCCCCGGGTCCCGGCTCCTGCGAGATCACCGTCACCGTCGACGGAGTGGTGCGGGCGCGCGTGCACCGCACCGAGGTCGACTTCGAAACCGAGGCCGGCGAACCCGCCAGCGAAACCGCGGCTCGCTGCACCACCGCGGTGCCGGAGCGCACCGGCTTCCGCTACTCGGTGGAGAAGCTCGAAGGCCGCGGCGCGGTGCGCCTGGAACGCGAGCCGGCGGAAGCGAACGGGTATGAAGCCGTGATCCGCATCGAGGATCCCGCCCGCGGCAAGGCCCCCTACCGCTTGACGCTCCGCTGGAACTGACGGCGCGCGCGCGCCCCAACTCCAACGTCCGCGGGTATATAGTGATGAAGATCTTGATCCCCGGAGGCGGAATGATTCGGCGGCAGTTCTTTCTATGGATGGCGGGCGTGTGCGCGCTCGCGGCAGGCGACAAGAAGATGGCGGTGGAAGACTCGCTGGAGATCCACCGCGTGGCGGCGCCTCGCCTCTCTCCCGACGGCGCCTGGGTGGTCTACACCCAGACCCAGTGGGACCGCAAGGCGAACCGGCAGGTGACGCACCTCTGGCTGGGATCCGCCGATGGCGCGAAGCCCGCGATCCAACTGACCAACGGCGAGAAGGGCGAAACCGCTCCGCAGTGGTCGCCCGACGGCGCGCGCCTCGGGTTCCTGGCGGACCGCACCGGCTCCAACCAGGTGTGGGCCATCCGGCCCGCGGGCGGGGAAGCCGAAAAGCTCACCGACGAAGAGACCGCCGTCGGCGAGTTCCAGTGGTCGCCCGACGGCAAGCGCCTCGCCTACATCGTCAAGGACACACCCAAGGACAAGGCCGAGCGCGAGAAAAAGAAAAAGGACAAGTTCGACGCCATCGTAGTGGATGCCGACTTCGGTTACACGCACCTCTGGACCGTCGACCTCGCCACCAAGGCCAAGAAGCGGCTGACCGAGGGCGCCTTCAGCGCTTCCGCGCCCCGCTGGTCGCCCGACGGCAAGCAGATCGCCTACCTGTACACGACCTACGGCACGCAGGAGAGCGCGTTCTTCGAGCTCGGCGGCGACCGCAACACCGACATCCACGTCGTGAGCGCCGAGGGTGGCGCGCCGCGCAAGCTGGTGACGGATCCCGGCACTGCGGCGACGCCCGTCTGGTCCCCGGACGGCACGCGAATCGCCTACAGCAACGTCCCGGATGCAAAGCGCTGGGGGATGAAGTCCGAAGTGATGGTGATCCCCGCGGGCGGAGGCGCGGCGCTGAATCTCACCGCGAACTTCCCCGATGCGGCCGGCGGTAACCTGAGCTGGTCTCCGGATTCGCAGAGCCTGTACTGGGACTCGCAACAAGGTCTCCGCAACCACGTTTTCCGCGTCCCGGCCGCGGGCGGCAGGATCGAGCAACTCACCGAAGGCGCGCGCATCTATAACGACATCGATGTCGCGAAGGACGGCAAGCGCATCGCGTGCGTGTCCGACGCCGGCGATGCGCCCGCCGAGATCTGGACCATCGCCGTCGCCGGCGGTGCGCCGCAGAAGGTGTCAAACGCAAATCCCAAGATCGCGGACTTCGCTATCGCGAAGTCCGAAGCCGTGCGCTGGAAGGGTCCCGACGGCTGGGACATCGAAGCCTGGCTCACGCTCCCGCTCGGCTATACCCCGGGCCAGAAAGTCCCGTTGATCCTCAACATCCACGGCGGACCCTACGGCGCCCACACCGCCCGCTTCGATGCGCGGTCGCAGATCTTCGCCGCGAACGGCTACGCCGTGCTCGCGCCGAATCCGCGCGGCTCCACCGGCTACGGGCAGAAGTTTGTCCACGCCAACGTCACCGACTGGGGCGGCAAGGACTTCGGCGACCTCATGGCCGGCGTCGACGCCATGGTCGCCAAAGGCCTCGCGGACCCCAACCGCCTGCTCGTCATGGGCGGCAGCTACGGCGGCTTCATGACCTTCTGGACCATTACGCAGACCACGCGCTTCAAGGCGGCCATCGGTCATGCCGGCATCAGCGACTGGTATAGCTTCTACGGGCAAAGTGATATCCCCGGCCTGATGGCCTTCGGCTTCGGCGGCCAGCCGCCCAAGGCGGCCGAGACGTTCCGCCGCTGGTCGCCGATGACGTTCGTCGAAAAGGTCAAGACGCCGATTCTGATCACGCACGGCGAACAGGACCGCCGCGTGCCGATCACCCAGGCCGAACAGTATTACCGGTCCCTGCGCGACGCTGGAGTCGAGGCCGTTTTCGTGCGCTATCCGCGCGAAGGCCACGGCATCCAGGAGCCGAACCACCAGGTCGACCTCGTGGGCCGGCAACTCGAATGGTTCGCCAAGCACTTGGAGAAATAGCCATGCGCCACTGGTTGCTGCTCGCCGCGCTGCCGCTGGCGGCGCAGACGTTCACCTTCGATCACTACGCCAAAGTCGCCCGGGTTTCGGACCTGCGGCTCGCGCCGCAGGGCGATCGCGCGGTCTTCGTGGCGTCGTGGCCGAACTACCCGGCAAACACCAACGACTCCGAGGTCTACCTGCTGGACCTCAAGACGAAGCAGGCGCGGCCGCTGACGCAGCGCAAGACCGCCGGCTCCCCGCGCTGGTCGCCGCGCGGCGACCGCCTGGCGTTCACCGCTACCGTGGACGGCAAGTCGCAGATTTTCTTGATGCCCGCCGACGGCGGCGAAGCGCGGCAACTGACCAAATCGCCGGCCGCGGTCGGCAACTTCGCCTGGAAACCGGACGGCACGGCGATCGCCTTCACCGCCGCCGAGGAGGCGCCCAAACGCGACAAGGCCGACGATGCCTTCGAGGTCAACGGCAACGATTACCTCACCCTCGCCGCGCCGCGCGCGAACCACCTCCACGTCGTCTCCACCGGCGATGGACCCCTGCCGCGTGACCCCGAGCGCTCGCTCCGCGGCGCCTGGTCCGTGCCGGGGCTCTTCTCGACGCTATCCTGGACCTCCGACGGCGCGAAGCTCGTCTTCACCAAGCAGGACAGCCCCGGCACGCGCAACTGGGAGCGCCGCGCGCTCACCGTCGCCGACGTCGCCACCGGCGACCTCAGCCCCTTGCGCGGTGTCGATGGTCTGAAGTGCTCTTCCGCCTGGCCCGCACCGGACGGCAAGAGCTGGCTGCTCGGCTGTCCCGTCGGCGGCCACGTGAAGAACCAGACCGAACTCGCCCTGCTTGCGCCGGACGGCAAACCGCGGCGCCTCACCGCCGCGATCGACCGCAACTTCTCGCGCGGCGTCTGGAGCGCCGACGGCAAGTACGTCGTCGCCGCCGCGCCCGACGGCACGGTCAGCGGCCTCTGGGAGATCCCGCTCGACGGCGCCCCGCGCCGGCGGGAAGTGGGTAAGACCAGCGTCGGCGAGCTCGACCTCGCCAAGGACGGAACCATCTACTTCCTCGGCAGCGAACCCGCGCGGCCCACCGAAGTCTACGCGCTGCGGCCAGGCGCCACAGCGCCGGAGCGGCTGACGGACCTGCACGCCGAAGTCGCGGCGCTGAAACTCGGCAAAGTCGAGGCGATGACCTGGAAGTCCGACGACGGCCTGCCGCTTTCGGGCGTCGTTACCTATCCGCCGGATTTCGACGCCGCGAAGAAATACCCGCTGCTGCTGGTGATCCACGGCGGACCCTGGGGCTCCTCGCGCGAGACCTTCTCCACGCGCTCGCAGGTCTTCGCCGCCAAAGGCTGGATCATCTTCGAGCCGAACTATCGCGGCAGCGACAACCACGGCAACGCGCTCTACTCGGCGGTGTATCGCGACCACGGCGCCGGTCCGGGCCGCGACACCATGGCCGGCCTCGCCCTGCTGAAGCAGAAGCCGTACGTCGATGCCTCGCGCATCGGGGTCTCCGGCTGGTCCTACGGCGGCTACATGACCACGTGGCTGATCGGCCACTACCAGGGCTGGAAAGCCGCCATGGCCGGCGCGGCCGTGATCGACCTGATCGACGACTACAACCTGAACGACCTCAGCCTCTACATCCGCGCCTACGGCGACACGCTGACCTTCCCCAAGGACATCGCCCTCATGAAGGAGCAGTCGCCCGGCAGCTACGTCGATAACATGAAGACCCCGCTGCTGCTGCTCTCGACTACCGGTGACGTACGCGTGCCGGTGACCCAGTCCTACAAGCTCTACAACGCGCTGAAGGAGCGCGGGCAGGACGTCCGTATGGTCCTCTGGCCCGTGCCCGGCCATTTCCCGGCCGATCCGTGGCGCGCCCGGGATGTGGATCGCAAGTGGGCCGAGTTCTTCGAAGTCCGGCTGAAGTGAGTGTTGCCCGCCGGTCGCATCAGTGAAGCACGCCTGCCGGCAACCCGGAGCCGCCGCCGGTAGGCGGCGGGTGCACGAGCGCTTATCTCCGAACCGGTAAGTATCCGGTCGTCGATCGCCGCCCCGCTCCGTCGTCGACCGGACAGAACAGGTTCGGCGGACCGGACCACTCCCGCGGGATCTCGATGCTGACGAGGTACACCCCGATCATGCCCGGCGCCAATCCCGCGAACTCCGTGCGAACCGGAGCCCCGCCGTACGCGCATGCCGGCGGCGTCACCACTCTCGCTGGCGGATCCGAGGGCGCCGGCGTGAAGTCCTGCTGCGGCGGCGACACCGGGCCCAGCCCTGCCATATACACGTGCACCACCTCGCCCGGCCGCGCCGGATCCTCCGGAGTCACCCGCCCGCGGTAGTCTCCGTGCGCGGCGATGATCATCCGGTAGCCATCGAGCCGGGGCGCATCGGGTTCCGTCCAGAAGGAAGGCGTCGCAAGCCCGCTTAGGCGCAAGCTGCTCGCCAGTTCGAACGCCTCGCCCCGGCGTCCCACCGTCATCCAGGCGGTGCTCAGCGTCTGCGGCAAGGACCACGGGAGCTGAAAATCAAAAAAGCCTTCGCTTGCGGCTAGGGCCGGAAGTTCGAGGACGTTGCCCGGATTCGACAGCGTGATCCGCAAGGCCGAAGCGTCGCTCCCAAAGCCCCCTCCGTACATCCGCACCCGCGAACCGCGCACTTCCGCCCCGTTGGCGCTTCCCGTGAAGAACGGGAACGGCTCCCCCGCGGTGGTACGCTCGCCCGTGTCGAGCGCGACGCGCGCCAATTGACCGTTGGCTCCAAACAACCACGCGAACCGGCCATCGCCCGAGAGCGTCGCCGCAATGCCGCGCAACGGCCCCAACTCCTGCCGCACGCGGGTATCGAGGTCGATCCACCAGGCCCAACCGGTGGTGGCGCCGGTGGACTCCCGGACCAGGGCGCGCCGGCCGTCGTTGCTCAAAACCGGAAAGTAGCCGCGGCACGCTTCGTCCTCGCCCTGGCAGACGGCGAGGATCTCGTCACCCATCCGCAGCTCCACAAAGTCTCCGCGGCGGGCCGTGAACAGGACCCGGGCCCCGTTCGCGCTGACGGCAGCGGTCCGGATGCCGGGCAACGCGGTGATGGAGACGTCCGGTTCTCCGGGGGCGGCCAGGCGCAAGCCCGCGGTAAGCCCGGCGAGAAGCACGCCGCCCGAATCGGTGACGCCGAAGGCAATCTCATTGTTCGTGAGCCGGACACGGGCTCCGGTCGCGAGGTCGAGGCGATCGTGAGTCAGCGGTCCGCCAAACGGTGAGCCAATGACCGCGAAACGGCCGTTTCGGCTCAAGCCGGGGGTCCCGCCGCCTTGCACCGGAGCGCCCTCCCGGACGTAGGTAACTCCACTCGAGTTGAACCGGCATGGGATGTTGCACGCGCCGTTGGTGGCGTAGCCGTATACGGCGCCATCGCCACTGAGCACCGGGTCATAGGCCGAGGCCGGAATGAGGTCCGCCGGAGACGCTCGTGGCGCGAACACCAGCGAGAACTCGCCGTCCCAGCGGAAGATCTTGCTCTGTGGTCCGTCGTTCGTGCCGGCGAGGCGCGCGGCAGAGCTGAACAGAATCACGGATCCGTCGTCGTTGCTCGCGATGCTGAAAACCTGCGCGGGACCCCTCAGGACCGTCGCGAGGAGCAAAAGGCAAGCAGCGCGCAAAGACATGGGACCTCCGGTCCGGACGCGGCTCTCTGCCTAATCATAACCCCGCGCCAGCCACCCGGAGGCCTCGGGCGGCGCGGCGCTCCTCGCGTTCCGGAACTCGCGCTGTGCCCCTCAATTCCGGCGTTCGAGCCGGGTCCGCCAGGCGGATTCGAACTCCGCGGCCCGGCCCTCCGGGTAGCCGAACAGCAGCGCCTCGACATACGCCATCACGCCGTTCGCGACAAGTTGCACCGAGAACGTGAGGATCGCGTCGCCGCCGAGGATCGCGCTCAGGTGGCTCTCCGTGCGCAAGGCGGTCTCGAACGGGCGAGGCACTTCCGCCTCCAGGGCGGCGAGCACGGCGGCCTGCGAACTCCCGGGGAACAGGCGCGTCGCAATGAAGTTGCGCACCGGTTTATCCGGATGGCGCTCCAAGCCGATCTTAAGGCGCAGGAAGCAGCTCTGCCAGCCGTCGCGCGTGCCCTCGTACTCCTGATCCCACGCAGCGGAGGAGCCGAAGCCGGAGTGCACCAGCCGCAGGACGGTTTCCGCGCCGTTGGCCTCCAGGTAGAAGTCCTCCACCAGACGCCGCGGTTCCAGGCGCTCGTCTTCCAGTGCGGCGCTCAACACCCGGTCGCGGGTCTCGGCAAGCCGCAGGTGGCGATGCGGTTCCCAGACCTCGATCACGGTTTTCCACTCCAGGCCGGGCCCCCAGTCGGCGGTGATCTCGCCGCCGGGACCGGGCTTCACAATCATGCGCGGTGCGAACCAGCGGGCGAGGGCCGCGGGTTCCGTGAGCGCTTTCCACACCTCTTCGACGGAAGCGGCGAGGGCGACGCGGGTTTCGTGGGCGCGGGCAGTCTCAGTAAGCGGGGTCATGGGTTGGGCTCCTCGTGGGTGGTCTGGGGGAAACTAGCGGCCAGCAGGCGGAAGGTCCGCCCGTGGGGAGAGTGATACTTGCGCACCAGGCGCGCCACCTCGGCGGTGAACTCCTCGGCGAAACGGGCGCGATCCTCGGCGCTCTGGAAGCGAATGTCGGTTTCGAGGGTCAGGGTAGCCAGGCGCTTGCCGGCGGATTCGGCGAGCGCGGCGAGCCCGGTGACGTCGCGGAGCGCCCGCGCCGCCGCATCCACCAGGTAGGCAGCGGAAAAGCGATCCTGCGCGGTCTCCGGGTCCAGGCCCAGCGCACCCAACGCCGCCGGCGAGATCACATACGAGCGGGCCTTGGCGCGCAGGACCCGCTCGGTCATGTTGCGGCGCGCGCGGTGCTCGGCAAACTCGATCAGCCCGGCGCGCTCCAGTTCCTTCAGGTGATAGTTCACCGTCTGGCGCGGCAGCTCGAGCACCTTGGCCAGTGAGGCTGCGGAATGGGGCTGGGCGCGGAGGGCCTCCATCATGCGGAGCCGCTCCGGCTTGAGCAGAGCCTCGGCGGATTCTAGCGTTTGGATGACCTGAAGCGAAGCAGCCACGAGGCAACGATACTATAGACCATAGATTTGGTCAAGACCATTGTTGTGGTCTATTGTGGCTGCCGACTGCTTACTGGTTCGGAACCGGACGGCCGGTTTCGCGGGCGAGCTTGACCTTGGCGTTTTCGAGCTTGCGGGCGACCTTGGCGACCTCGGTGGAGTCGCGATCGGCCACGGAGCTGGACTCCCACTCCTTTAGCGAGAGCTGCCACTGCGTGACGGCGTCCTTGAGTTTGCCTTGCTTGGCGTAGACATCGCCCAGGTGGTCGTGCACGGTGGGATCGCGCGAGGATCGCTCCAGGGAGCGCTTCAGGCTGCGCTCGGCTTCGTCGTACCGGCCGAGCCGGTAGTAGACCCAGCCGAGACTGTCGAGGTAGGCGGAGTTGTGCGGCTCCTGCTCGACGGCCTTCTGGATCAGGTCGAGAGCCTCGTTGAGGCGCTCGTTGCGATCCGCCAGCATGTAGCCGAGGTAGTTCATGGCCGCCGCGGAAGTTGGGTTGAACTTGAGCACCTTGCGGAACTCGGCCTCGCTTTGCTCGAACTTCTTCTGCTTTTCGAACATCGCGCCGCGCATGAAAGCGATGGTTTCGCGGTCGTCGTCGGTCTTCGAGAACTTGTCGGCGGCGTCCAACTGGCGGGCCATGTCGTCGTAGCGTTTCGCCTTCTCGTAGAGCTGCGCCAGCGAGATCAGCGTGTCGCGATCGTCCTTGCCATCGAGGAGCTTCTTGACGTCGTCCACCGCGGTGTCGAGCTTGCCGGTCTCGGCGAGCACGGAGGCGCGCACCAGGCGCACCAGGCGGTCCTTGGGGAACTTCTGGAACGCGGCCTCGGCCTCCTGCTCCGCCTTGGCGTACTCCTTGGCGAGCCGGTAAGTGTCGGCGATCTGGGCGGCGGAGCGCGCCGCAACATCCGGGTCCAACTCCGCCACTTCCTTGTAGATGGCGATGGCCGGCGCGGTTTGCTCGGAATTGCGGTGGAGCTGGGCCAGCCGCTCCAGCAACAGCACGCGGTTGGCGCGCTCGCTCTGGCTGTAAGTGCGCTTGGCGGTCTGCGCCAGCAGGTCCTTGAGCACGGTAACGGCCTGGCTGAACTTGCCTTCGGCTTCGAGCAGGTTCACTTCGTTAAACCGTACCTCGAGGTTGGAAGGGTCGATTTCCTTGGCGCGGTCGGCGCTCGCCCGCGCTTTGTCGAACTGGCGGCGCTGCCGGTAGATCTGCGAGAGGCGCAGGTGGCTGAGCACGTCCTTGCTGTCTTCGGCGGCCAGTTCGGTATAGACCTTCTCGGCCTCGTCGAGGTTTTCGGCCAGCAGGAGATCCTGGGCCAGCGCCTTCTTGAGGTCCCCGGCGTTGGCGGGCGACAGCTCCAGGGCTTTCTTGAGGGTTTCCGCGGCCAGACCGTACTCGCGCATCTCCTCATACGAACTGGCGAGCGCGGTGAGGTTCCGGGCGGAAGGGTTCTTCTTGGCGACCTTCTCCATGGCCTCAGCCGCCCGCTTGT
Source organism: uncultured Solibacteraceae bacterium (assembly GCA_964471915.1). Lineage (GTDB taxonomy): Bacteria > Acidobacteriota > Terriglobia > Bryobacterales > Bryobacteraceae > JAIEPW01. Next base: position 29,069 of record CAYYID010000038.1, read on the forward strand.
TGTCGCCCAGACCGCTATAGACCAGCGCCAGCCCGGTGAGTGCGTCCTCGCTTTCGGGATCGATCTCCAGGGCCTTCTGGTAAGCCTTCTCCGACTCCACGGAATTCTGCGCAACTTTGTGCAGCCGCCCCAGCATCAGCCAGCTCGCCAGGTCCTTCGGATCCTTCTCCACGACCTTGGCGTACTGCTCGGTCGCCTTCTTGAGCATGTTCTCGTCGAGGCGGCTCTGTTGCGAGTCCCCGATCATGCGGGTGTAAATGCGGGCCAGGATGCGGCGCTCGTTGAGGTCCTCCGGGTTCTGGCGGAGGATTTCCTCGCTTTCGTTGACGGCGGCGCGGAGGCGTCCGGACTGAATATAGAGGTCCGAGAGCTCTTCGGCGATGAAGCTGGCCGCCGGGTCCGTGCGCAGGGCGGCGCGGAGGTTCTCGATGGCCTTGGCGAAGTAGTCGCCGCGGTTGCCGTACATGCCGGCGAGTTCGGAGTAGAGGCGGCCGAGGGAGTAGCGGTAGTAGGCTTCGCCGCGGTCGATCGGACGGCCGGGCGTCTGGCCGAAGGCGAGCGCCGCCGCGGCCGCCAGGCCCAGCACCGTCCGGCCGAGACGACTACCACGGGCCCACCCGCGCCCTAATAGCGCGGGAATCGCTGTAAACATGCGACTTAATCTCCGTTCCCGGCTTGCGCCGTAGGGCCCCTACCGCCGCGGCAGACCCTGATCCTAAGTATAGCGCCCCACCAACGAGAAACTCGGCGCGATGCCGCTGTTACTATAGATCGTCGTGGACCACCCTTTGGTTGCGGTGGTTGGGCCCACCGGATCCGGAAAAAGTGCCTTGGCGATGCGGCTGGCCCAGGCCCTGCCCGGCGAAATTGTGGGTTGCGACTCGCTCCAGATCTACCGAGGATTCGACGTCGGCACGGCAAAAGTTCCGGTTTCCGAGCGACAGGGAGTGCCGCACCACCTGATCGACGTGGCCCGGCCCGGTGAAGTCTTCACCGCCGGGGACTATGCGCGCCGGGCGCGGGACGTGCTCGCCGGGATTGCGGCGCGGCACCGGGTTCCGGTGGTGGTGGGCGGTACCGGCTTCTATCTGCGGGCGCTGCTCGACGGGCTGTCGCCGGGTCCGGCGCGGGATGCCGCGGTGCGGGCGAAGCTGGAAACCCGAACCAACCCGCGGCTGCACCGGCTGCTCGCGCGGCTCGACCCCGCCGCGGCGGCTCGCATTCATCCACAAGACCGGCCCAAGATGATCCGGGCCCTGGAGGTCCGCGCGGTGGAAGGCCGCCCGATGTCGGAGGTGCAGGCGCGCCCGCGCCAGGCGCTGGAGGGATTCGCGGTGCTCAAGCTGGGTTTGGATCCGCCGCGGGCCGAACTGCGTGCGGTGCTCGACGCGCGCGCGGCGGCTATGTTTCAATCCGGCCTCATCGACGAGGTCCGCGCGCTGCTCGCTGAGGGCTGGACGGGCGAGGAGAAGCCGTTCGAAAGTCTGGGTTACGCGCAGGCGCGGGCCGTGTTGCGCGGCGCGATGACTCTGGAACGAGCCGTGGCCGCCACGCAAGCCGAGACAAGGCAGTACGCGAAGCGGCAGATGACGTGGTTTCGCCGCGAGAAAGATGTAACTTGGCTGTCCGGGTTCGGACAGCGTCCGGAAGTGCAACAGAGGGCGTTAGCAACCATTCGAGAATGGCGGGAACATTATCGTGCGTTCCCGTCGCCTGGCGCGGAACAATCGGGCTCCTGAATCGTAATAGCAGGTGTGAGGCAAACGACCTCACGGCAACAGGAGCAAACACAAACCATGAAGTTCCGTAACCTCTTCCTTACTCTCGCGACTCTCGCTCTCGGCGTGACGGCATTCGCCGGCGCGACGCACAAAGTGACCTTCTTCCAATCCTCCTGGGTGGAGGGCAAGGAGTTGGCGCCGGGCGATTACAAGATCACGATCGAAAACGACAAGGCGACCATTTCGAACGGCAGCGTGAAGGTGGAAGCCCCGGTGAAAATGGAATCGGTGGACCAGAAGTACGCCTCCACGGCGGTGCGGTATCAGAACGGCGACGGCAAGTACCGCGTGCGTGAAATCCGCGTCGGAGGCACGAAGACGAAGCTCGTGTTCAACAACTAGTTCCTCCGTCCGAACCGCGCACCCCCGCTCCGGCCTGGCCGGAGCGGGGGTTTTTGTTGCAGGGCGGTTAAGATGGAGGGGATGAAGGGGCGCGCGATTCTGGCAGGGCTGGCGTGGGCGGCGGCGGCAGGCGCGCAGACGCTGCTGGTGCTGCCGTTTTCCCCGCAGTCGAGCCGCGGGCTGGACTGGATCGGAGAGAGCGTGGCGGAAACGTTGGGGGAAGCGCTGGCCGCGGAAGGATGGCTCGCGATCGCCCGGGAGGACCGGGCGGCGGCGTACGGGCGGCTGGGGATCCGGGAGAACGCGCCGCTGACGCGCGCCACCGTGATCAAGCTCGCGCAAACGCTGGACGCGGAGCAAGTGATCTACGGCGAGTTCGAAGTGAAGGCGTCCGCCGGGGAAGGCACGCCCGCGGGCCGGGGATCGCTGCGGATCGCGGCGCACCTTCTGGATCTGCGGCAGACGCGGCAAAGCCCGGAGTTCGCCGAAGTGGGCGCGGTGGAGGACCTGGCGCGGTTGCAGACGCACCTCGCCTGGCAGGCGCTGGCGTTTCTCAAGGGCGAAGCCGCGGCGCCGGAGGCGGCGTTTCTGGCGGCCCATCCGCCGGTGCGTTTCGAGGCGCTGGAAAGCTACACGCGCGGCCTGCTGGCGCCGGAGGAAGCCAAAGCGGCCTTGTTCACGCAGGCGGCGCGCCTGGACCCGCGGTTTCCGCAACCGAACTTCGAGCTCGGCCGCCTGCAATTCCGGCGGCGCGATTTCCGGGCGGCCGCGGAAGCGTTGGCGAAACTGCCGCCCGGGTTCACCGGATACCGCGAGGGCATGTTCTATCTCGGCCTGTGCCGTTACGAGCTGGGCGAGTTCGCCGCCGCCGAGAAAGCGTTCCAGATCATCGCCGAGTCCGTGCCCCTCAACGAAGTGTGGAATAATCTTGCAGCGGCCCAGTCGCGGCGGAACGTGCCGGCGGCGATCGAGAATTTCCGGAAGGCCGTGGAAGGCGATCCCGGGGATCCGGATTACCGGTTCAATCTCGGGTACGCTTTGTGGAAGAAGAATGACTTTGCGGGCGCGGGCGCTGAGTTTCGGGCGGTCCGCGAGCGGAGCCCGGGGGATCAGGAGGCCCGGCTGATGCTGGAGCGTTGCGACAAGCGGGTGAGCAGGCGCGCGGCGGGCCGCGACGAGGCACGCGAGAGACTCAAGTTCGACTACCAGGAGCGCGCGTTCCAAGCGCTCAAGTCGATTCTGACGCCGAGCAAGCAGCCTTAGGCGAGACCCAAAGTGAACCCGGGAAACAAAACGGCTATAATCGGTAAGTTCATGCTCGAAGCCTTCGGCGTTTCGGACCCTGGCTGCGTTCGAACCAATAACGAGGATTACTACCTTCTCGCGCCCGCAATCGGCCTGTACGTGGTGGCCGATGGCATGGGCGGCGCGAACGCGGGGGAGCACGCCTCCAAGCTGGCGGCCGAAACGGTCTGGGAAGTCCTCTATAACTCGGCCGAACGCGACCACGAAACGCTGTTGCGCGCTTTCGAGGAAGCCAACCAGCGCGTCATGAACGCCGCGGCGAACGATCCCAGCCTGGAAGGCATGGGCACCACGCTGGTGGCGGCGCTCGAGGTCGGCGAAGACATCTATCTGGCCAGCGTCGGCGACAGCCGCGCCTATGTGTTTGAGCACGACCGGCTGCTGCCCGTGACCGAAGATCAGACCTGGGTGAACGAAGTGGGCCGGCGGCTCGGCATGGACGAGGAAACGCTGCGCACGCACCCGATGCGGCACGTGTTGACCATGGCGATCGGCGTCAGCCCCCAGCTCCGGATCCTGAGCTATAAGCTGAAGCCGGCCGCGGGCATGCAGTTGCTGATGTGCAGCGACGGGCTGCACGGCGTGGCGAGCGAGCAGGACCTGATCGAGGCGCTGTCGCTGCGGACGTCGCTCGAGGCCAAGTGCCAGAACATGATCCGGGCGGCGCGCGAGGCGGGCGGCCCGGACAACATCACCGCGGTGCTGCTGATGAACGGCGGCGCGAACGGCGACCCGGGAATCACGCGGGACATGGCCACGCTGCCGTTGCAAGCGGTGGCCGAAGACACCGACCCCAGCGCCGAGAACCAGGACTAGCGCGCCGGCGCGGCCCCGAGCACGCGGCGTCCCGCCACCCGGAAGCCCCCTGCCAGCACCAGCCGGATCGCGTCGCTGTAAATGCGATGTTCCTCGGCGAGGATGCGCGCGGCGAGGGTTTCGGCGGTATCGCCATCGAGCACTGGGACGGCGGCCTGCAAGATGATGGGGCCCGAGTCGAGCCCTTCGTCGACGAAATGCACGGTGCAACCCGCGACCTTCACGCCGTGCTCCAGCGCCTGGTTTTGCGCGTCCAGTCCCGGAAACGCGGGCAGCAACGAAGGGTGGACGTTCAGGATGCGCAGCGGAAAGCGCCGGATGAAAGCGCCGGACAGAATCCGCATGTAGCCGGCGAGCACGACGAGATCGCAGCCGCGGCGGTCGAGTTCGGCGATCAGTTGCGCGTCGTAGGTCTCGCGGTCGAGGCCTTGCGAGGGCAAGTGGAGGGCGGGGAAGCCGAGTTCCCGCGCCAGCGCGAGGCCGGGCGCGGCCGCGCGGTTGGAAATGACGACGGCGATCTCCGCGTCGAGCGTGCCTTGCGCGATGTTGCCGGCGATGGCGCGGAAGTTCGACCCGCGGCCGCTGAGCAGGATCCCGAGTCGCTTCATTTTCGGCGGTTCGGTTCCTGATACACCACGCGGGCGCCGGACCGCTTCTCGATCACGTGGCCGATCTCGTAGTAGTTCTCCTGCAGCTTGTCGAGGATCTGGTGCGCCTCGCGCAGACGGGCGCGGGAGACGATCAGCACCATGCCGATGCCGAGGTTGAAGGTGCGGCGGTAATCGCCGGCCGGGATGTCCCCGATTTTGCGGAGCAGTTCGAAGACCGGCAGCACCGGCCACGCCGCCGTGTCGATGCGGACCGCGAGTCCTTTGGGCAGGACGCGCGGAATGTTGTCGGTCAAGCCGCCGCCGGTGATGTGGGCGGCGCCCTTGAGCAGGTTCTTCGCGTGGAGCGCGCGGATCGGCTTCAGGTAACTCTTGTGGACCTTGAGCAGTTCCTCGGCGACGGGGATGGCGAGTTCCGGCGGCACGTGCGCGGGAGCGTAGCCTGCCACCTCGAAGAGCAGCTTCCGAGCCAGGGAGTAGCCGTTGGTGTGAAGTCCGCTCGAGGGCAGTCCTAAGACGATGTCGCCGGCCCGGATCGCGGCGCCGGTGATCATCTGCTTGCGTTCCACGGCGCCGACGATGAAGCCGGCGAGGTCGTACTCGCCCGGCTGATAGAGGCCCGGCATTTCGGCGGTTTCGCCGCCGATCAGCGCGCAGCCGTTCTCACGGCAGGCCTTGGCGAGCCCGGTGACGACGCGCGCGAACACCGGAGTTTCCAGCTTTCCGGTGGCGAAGTAATCGAGGAAGAACAGAGGTTCGGCGCCCTGTACCGCGATGTCGTTGACGCAGTGGTTCACCAGATCCTCGCCGATGGTGTCATGGCGTCCCGTAAGGAATGCGACTTTGATCTTCGTCCCGACGCCGTCGGCGGAACTGACCAGGACGGGCTTCTTGTAGCCCTTGAGGAGGAATCCACCGCCGAAGCTGCCGATGTCGGTGAGGACGTTCTTCGAAAACGTCGTCCGGACCGAGGCTTTGATGGAGGCTACGGCTTTGTCCGCTTCCTCGATACTGACTCCCGCGTCCGCGTAGCGCATGCGTTGGGCTGCCATCTTGAAAGTCCATGATAGCTTGCCTGAGATATACTGGCGCAGTCGGCGGGAGTCACGGGACGCGAGCAGGCCCGCCGTCCCGGGGGAGGATCCGTGCGGCTCTTAGTCTACGGGAGCGGTTTCAAGTACCGCTACAGCAACGAACTAGACGAAATCAAGTGCGGCAAGCCCAAAGAGGTGGGCGGCGACCCCGGGTGTGTCTGGTCGCCCTCGATCAAGGACTTCGAGGTGGTGGCCCAGCGCAGCGGCGGGGGGAAACCCGCGGCCAAGGTCAGCGAACTGCTGGATCTCATCGAGAAGCAACAGGCGGGTTCGATCGACGAACTCCGTGTACTGGGACACGCCAACCAGAACTACTTCGCCCTGGCTGGCGACATCGTGCGGGACGACGTGATCTTCAACGCGCGCGACGCGATCATCGGCGAGGTCCCGGAGTTCCGGTCGCTCGAGGAACGCTGCCGCCGGGCGCGCGACCGTTTTTCGGCGCATGGCGTCCTGACGCTGGCGGGCTGTGACTCCGGCGGGGTCAGCACGACGGTGCTGCGTGCCGCCAGCCGGGCGTTCGGCTGCTGTGTCAAGGGTTTTCAGAAACCGGTGTACTACGGATTTCTCACGTCCTTCCCCCTGAGCGCGAAAGTGGTCGGCAAGGACTCGAAGGGCCGGGAACTGCGGCAGATCGGGCCTGGCTGGACGATTTCCGAACGCGGCCGGCTTGATTACAGTCAGGCGTTTTCGGATTACGAGGCGGTGTTCGGTTCGGAGGACATCTCCGTGGCCGCCATGAAGACCAGTGCCTGGGACCTCAAGCCGGACGCCCAGGATTGCTCCGGCCAACTCATCTTGAACGCCGCGGGCCGGGTGAACCGTCAGCCGATCGACGGTAGCCTCAGCGCCTTCGAGGTAGGGTGGCGGATCCTCCGGGAGTACTATCCGGACGATGTGAATCGCGTGGCGGGCGTGGGTCACGACCCGGCGTTGCAGGGTCTGCGCGTGGAACGGGAAGGCACCAAGGTGACCATCGTGGTCGGCAAGCCTTACGTCGAGAAAACCAATCCGGCAACGCTCAATCAGCGCGTGAAGGAAATGGGCCAGGCGGTGGACCTGGTGCGCGAGGGCAAGACCGGCGTTATCCCGATGAGCTGAAGTACCCTGAAGCTCAGGGCCGAGCGCCGGCCGCGTTCAGGCGCATTTTGTACAGCGCTTCCCGGGCGCACAGGTACAGCGTGCGTCCGTCATCGCCCCAGGCGAAATTGTGCGGATGTTTGGGCGGCACGATGGTGCCGAGGTGCGTGCCGTCCGCCGCGATCACCCACAGCCCGCCGGGCCCCGAGGCGTAGAGGTTGCCCTGGGTGTCGACTTTAAGTCCATCCAGGGCGTCTTCGCCCGGCGCGGCGGTCATATCGAAGAACAACTCGCCCGGGCCGAGGGTCGCGTCGGGCCGCACCGGGTAGCGGCGGATGACCTTGGCCTTGTCATCCCAATTGGCGACGTACAGGAGCTTCTCGTCGGGTGAGAACGCGATGCCGTTGGGACCGCTGAAGTCGGCGCTGACGAGCTGGAGCTTTCCCTTATGCAGCGAATAGACTCCGTTGACCGCGAGCTCCTTGCGCGGGTCGGCTGCGAACTTCGGCAGGCCGAACGGCGGATCGGTGAAGAACAGCGCGCCGTCGGAGCGGTACACGAGGTCGTTCGGGCTGTTGAGGCGCTTGCCCTGGTAGGAATCCGCCAGCACGGTAAGCGAACCGTCTTTCTCGAGCCGCGTCACCCGGCGGTTGCCATGCTCGTTGATGGTCAGTCGCCCGGCGGGGTCGAGCGTGAGCCCGTTCGATCCGGGTTGCTTGTACTCGGCGATGTCGGCGCCGGAGTAACCGCTGGGCGTGCGGAAGACGCGGAGCGTGCCGTCGTACTGGTAGATGGTGTTGGCGTTCGGGTCACTGAACAGGAGGTAGCCGCCGTCGCGCACCCAGACGGGACCCTCGGTGAACTGGAATCCCTCGGCGAGCTTGTGAATCTTAGGATTCGGTCCGACGATCGCGTCGAAGCGCGGGTCCTTGCGGATCACCTCGACGTTGACCTCGGCCGGGGTGATGGCTACCGGGTCCGGAGGCTCCGGATGGAAGCTCAGCTTCGCATAGCGCAGGTAAATGAAGTTGGTTGGAGGGTTCGAGAGAGGGCCATTCATGCCGAAGATCGCGAGCTGGATCTTCTGTCCGGGCCTGACGTTGCGGGCGATCACCAGGCGGTTCGCGGCGTTCCAGCCGGCCACCACCGAGCCGCCGCTCTGTCCGGCGGCGCGCGTCAGCTCCCCGTCTACCCAGATCTCGGCGTAGTCGTCGACCGAAGTCTCGAACACGGCCGTGGAGCCGCGCAGCGGGACACCGTTCACCTGCTCGGGAACGGTAAGGGCGAAGCGATACCAGTTGAAGCTGACGCGGCCGTTGCCGCGCCGGTCTTCGAGCGACTCCGGCGCGATCGTTCGCCACGCGGAGTCGTCGAAGTCCACGCGGCCGGCATGCGGCTGGATGTCGTACGTCTTCACCGGCGCTCCGGTCGGCTGGCGATCGGCGCCAGGGCCGCGGAAGTCCGTTTCCACGATGCGCGCGTCCGTGTAGCGCCATTCCCCGCGCACCAGCCCGGCTCCCTCCGCCGTCGCCAGATTGACGGTGGCGGCCGGCGGCGTGCTGGGGAGGGCAGCGGCGAGCAGGGTTACCAGCAAGAGGTTCATGGCCGTTTCTCCAGAGTGGCCGCCGCGGCGGCGCCCGCGATGGCGATGTCTTCGTCTTCTTGCGGCGTGTTGCCGGACACGCCGATTGCGCCGAGCACCTTTCCGCCGATCATGATCGGCACGCCGCCCTGCAACGCCACCGCTCCGGGCAGCGCGAGCGCGGCCACGCGGCCGTTCTTCACCTGTTCTTCGAAGACGCGGCTGGGGCGCCGGAAGATCGCGGCCGTACGCGCCTTCGCGATCCCGACATCGACGCTCGCGACCTGCGTGTCGTCGAGCCGGTGCAGCACCAGCAGATGCCCGCCGTCGTCGACCACCGCGATTACCACGGTGGCGCCGCGCTTCTGCGCTTCGCGCTCGGCGGCCGCCGCGATGCCGCGGGCGGCCTCGAGCGTGAGGATCTTCTTCACCGGCAGCTCCGCGCGGACCGCCGCGGCTGCCATCAGGGCTAGCAGAAAGGTTTTCATCGCGCCTTCACCACGTAGTAGAGGAATGGATTCGTCACTTCCTTGAACCAGTGCGGCACGCCCGCCGGGATCACGATCACGTCGCCCTTGGCGAGCTTCCGGACTTCTCCGCCTTCGATGGCGGGCCCGCGCAACTCGCCGTTCGCGATCGCCTTGGCGCCGGGAACCTTACCGCCCGTGACCAGCGTCGCTTCTCCCTCCAGCACATGGACGATGTCCGCGTCTTCGAGGTGAATTTCGGCCACGCCCGGTTTCTCCCGGCGGCTGGCGTGCACCATGTACTTCGCGGAGGCGTCGAACAGCACCGCGCCCTTGGCGAAGGCGTCGTCAACCCGCGCGCGTTCGTAGTGGGCCACTGGCGCCGTTTCGGCGACTCCGCGCGCTGCCGCCAGCGCGAAATCTTCATCCTGCTGGGCGCTGGACGCCCCGCTGACCCCGACGGCGCCGGCGATCTCACCGCCGATCATCACGGGAATGCCGCCCTGCAGCGGCGTGAAATCCGGCAGCGCCGTCATCGCCGTGCGTCCCTTGTTAATGACGTCTTCGAAGAACTTGGTGGGACGCTGGAAGAGCGCCGCCGTGCGCGCCTTGCCGATGGCGATGTTGGCGCCCGCGGCGAAGGTGCCGTCCAGACGCTCCACGGCCAGCAGGTTGCCACCGCGGTCGACCACGGCGAAGACGCCGGTGGCTTGGTTCTTTTTCGCTTCGGCGACGCCCGCCGCGATCACGCGGCGGGCGCCATCGAGGGTGAGCGACGGCGGATGCGCCGCCTGGGCCCAGACGCAGGCCGCGCCTGCCAGAGTGAAGAGAATCGATCTCATGCCGTTTTCCTTTGCTGTTCGTTCGTACATTCGTTGGCGAGCGGGATGCCGGCGATGGTCACCCGCGCGCGGGTGCGCCGTCCGAAGTAGAAGCGCCGGACGAAACCGGGCTCGCGGATGTCGGCGTCGTCCCCGATCAACAGGGGCGACCACAACTCCAGCACCACGCTGGGCGCGGGGTCCCAATCGAGCGTGAACACCTCGTAGTCGACGCGCTGCGACCCGTCGTCCTGGAGGAACGTATATTCGCGGACCTCCACGCCGGCCACTTGATAGCAGCTCAATTCCTCGCCGACTTCGACGAGCTGGAGATCCGACAGCTCATGCCGCCGGCCATTCACGATCAACGTGCGCTTCATTCCCTACTCTCCGTTCTGCTGGAGGAGCTTCGCGGCCAGCGCCGTCCAGCCCGTCTGGTGGCTGGCGCCGACGCCGGAGCCGTTGTCACCGTGGAAGTACTCGTAGAACAGGACCAGGTCCCGCCAGTGCGGATCGGCTGCGTACCGCTCGTCGCCGCCGTGCACCGGACGCCTCCCACTCGCGTCCCGCAGGAAGATGCCGCTGAGGCGCCGGGATATTTCCGCCGCGACTTCCCAAAGCGTCAGATAGCGGCCCGAGCCGGTGGGGCATTCGACGGTATAGCCGTCGCCGAGGTAATGGTGGAACTTCTGCAGCGATTCGACCAGCAGGTAGTTCACCGGGAACCATACCGGCCCGCGCCAGTTCGAATTGCCGCCGAACAGGCCTGTGGAACTCTCGCCCGGCTCGTACGTCACGCGATGCTCGTTTCCGTTGACGCCCATCCGGAAGGGCTGGTCGCGGTGGCGCCGCGACAGCGCCCGGATGCCGTGCGGCGAGAAGAACTCGTTCTCGTCGAGCATCACGCGCAGCACTTGCCGGAGCTGGTCGCCATCCACGATCGAGAGCATGCGGCGCTCGCCCTCGCCGGACGAACGCATGCACGCGACGTTCTTCGTGAGGTCGGGCCGGTTGGCGATGAACCACTCCAGCCGCCGCGCGAAGCCCGGCAGCCGCTGCATCAGCTCCGGCTCCAGGGTCTCCACCGCGAACAGCGGGATCAATCCGACCATCGACCGCACCTCCAGCGGCCGCTGGCCGCCCTCCAGGTGCAGCAGGTCATAGAAGAAGCCGTCGCCGCCGTGCCAGAGCCCCAGTTCGTTCATCGCGTTGGCGATGAATAGGAAGTGCTCCCAGAACTTGCTGGCGACGTCCTCGTAGGCGGGGTCCTCTTTGGCGAGCTCGAGCGCGATGGCGAGCAGGTTCAGCGAGTACATGGCCATCCAGCCGGTGCCGTCCGCCTGCTCGATGTGCCCGCCCGTGGGAAGCGGCGCGCTGCGGTCGAACACGCCGATGTTGTCCAGCCCCAGGAATCCGCCTTGGAAGACGTTGCGCCCCTCGGCGTCCTTGCGGTTCACCCACCAGGTGAAGTTGAGCAGCAGCTTGTGGAAGATCCGCTGCAGGAACGTGCGGTCGCCCACGCCGGTGCGTTTCTTCTCGATCTTGTAAACGCGCCACGCGGCCCAGGCATGCACCGGCGGATTCACGTCGCCGAGCGCCCATTCATACGCGGGCAGTTGCCCGTTCGGGTGCATGTACCATTCGCGGACCATGAGCGTGAGCTGCTCTTTGGCGAACTCGGAATCCACCAGCGCGAGCGGCACGCAATGGAACGCGAGATCCCAGGCCGCGTACCACGGGTACTCCCATTTGTCGGGCATCGAGATCACGTCGGCGTTGTAGAGGTGGCTCCAGTCGCGGTTGCGGCCGTCGCGCCGCTCGGCCGGAGGCGCCGGTTGCGCGGGGTCGCCCGCCAGCCAGTCCTTCACGACGTAGTGGTAAAACTGCTTGGACCATAGCAGGCCGCCGAAGGCCTGCCGCATGACGTTTCGGGCGTCCTCCGACAGTTCCGCCGGGATCACCGTGGCGTAGAATTCCTCCGCCTCCCGCACGCGCCGGGCGAACACCTTGTCGAAATCGGAGCCGATCCCGGCTTCGCTCCGCAGGCGGAGGCGCACCACGACGGACGACCCGGGCTCGATCCGGAGGCGATACCAGGCCGCGGCCTTGGTTCCGGAGTTTGCGGGATTCACGGCTCCGGGGTCGCCGTGCACCACGCGATCGTTGATCCCGTCTTTGGCGAACGGGCTGCCGTTGTCGTAGCCGTACAGGCGGCGCGTATTGGTCTCGTTCTCCGTGAAGAGGACCTCGGGCGCGTCGTCACAGGTGAGCTGCAATCCGGCGCTGGTGGAGACCACGCCCGGCGCGGCGAGCCGCAAGGATGGCTTGGGAACGCCCTGCTGCCAGCTCCAGGTATTGCGGAACCAGAGCGCCGGAAGCAGATGGACCTCGGCCGCCTCCGGGCCGCGATTCGCGACTTCGATGCGGATCAGGATATCCTCGGGCGCGGCCTTGGCGTACTCGACGAACACGTCGCAATAGCGGTTCTCTTCGAACACGCCGGTGTCGGCCAGTTCGAACTCCCGTTCGTGCTTCGAGCGCTCGCGATTCCGTTGCACCAGCTCGCCGTAGGGAAACGCCGCGTGCGGGTACTTGTAGAGGTACTTCATGTAGGAGTGCGTCGGCGTCGAGTCGAGGTAGTAGTAGCATTCCTTGACGTCTTCGCCGTGGTTACCTTCGTTGCCGGTGAGGCCGAAGAGGCGCTCCTTGAGAATCGCGTCGCGGCCATTCCACAGCGCGACGGCGAAGCAGAGATTCTGCTTCCGGTCGGAGATGCCGGCGATGCCGTCTTCGTTCCAGCGGTAGGCCTGCGAGCGCGCGTGGTCGTGCGGGAGGTGGTCCCAGGCGGCGCCGTGCGGGGAGTAGTCCTCGCGGACGGTGCCCCAGGCCCGCTCGCTGAGGTAAGGTCCCCAGCGCTTCCAGTGGGCCTGGCGGGTGCGGGATTCTTCGAGTCGTTTTTCTTCGGTGGTCATCGGGGAGAGAGGACGGAGCGGCGCCAGAGTATTCCGGCGGTGCCGCTATACCGGACCCTTGCCCAGTCCGTTCAAACAGGGCCGCGAGCGTGAGCGAGCGGCAAGCTGCGGGCACGGCGGGTCCTTGGCGCTCCTTCACGGTCGCGCCCCCGTTAGCGGCAAGCGGGAGCACAGGCCGAGTCTCCCATCGGGCCGCGGCAAGAAAAAAGCGCCGGTCCTTGCGGACCGGCGCGGAGGGACGGAGGATGCAACCCTTACTTCACGGGCGCGGCGTAGGACGCCTCACCGAGCAGAGCTTCGGCCCAGGCGCAGTACACCTGCACCTTCGCGATGTTGTGCACGTACGCCGGCACCATCACTTCGCGCTTCTCGCCGCCCTTGATCTTGAAGGCGTCGAGCGTGTAGACGGTGCCCTTCGAATCGACGATCCGCCACGTCGGCGCCGGGGTATCCGGCACCTTGAAATCCGGCGTCACGCGCAGGATGCTCTTGCCGTTTTCGATCACGTGCATGACCATGCCGGTGTTGGCCTTCGCGCCCTGGAACTGGCCCGAGGTATGGGGACCCTTATCTGCGGCGAGCGCCAGTCCGGCGAACGCGAGAACGAACACACTGAGAGTGCTGATAATCGACTTCATAGTTTCTCCTGAGATTGGACTTCGAGCTATCGTTCGCTGACCTCGACGGCGTGTCCGTCGGGATCGCGCGCCACGAACGACTTACTGCGGCCGGAGCCGTTCGCGGGCAGCGTGATCACGCCGCTCGAAACAAACGGGCTCCGGGTTGCGCGGAGCGTTCGCGCGGCATCGTCCGCGCCCGTCCCCGCAAACCGGGTTTGCCAGTGGATCAGGTCATTAGCCTTCTCGTCTGGCGGATAAGGCCGTCCGTCGCGCGGCGCGAGGTACTCGAGCAGTTCCACGCCGGGTCCGGACGTGGCGCGCAGCGCCGTGATGCGCAGCCGCGCGCCGAAGACATTGTTCAGCCGCTCCTGTTCGGGGCCGTAGTTCTCGCTCTCACCGGCCACCTTCATTCCCAACTGGTCCCGATAGAACATCAAGCTGGCTTCCGTTTGGGAAATGACGATCGCGGTGTGGTCTATTCCGAGAAACAGGCGACCGTTCCCGCTGCGCTGCCACCTGGGGTCGCCCTTGCCCGAGGGAAACGACAGGACTTCCAGCGCGTGCCCGTCGGGATCACGGAAATAGAACGCCTGGATGCCGCCGGCGTTCGGGTTCCAATCGGGCAGGCGCTGAGGTCCAGGCGAGGCATGGCGCACCTTGTGGGCGCGCAGGTGCCGGTACGCCGCGTCCATGTCGCCAGTGATGAGGGCGATGTGCTGGAACCAGCGGTCGTTGCTGCGCTGGTCCGCCGGGGCGGGGCGCCCCTGCGGCGCCAGGTACTCGGTCAGTTCGATGGCTTCGTCGCCGAGTTTCAGCCGCGCGCCCCGCAGCCGGACGCCGAACACCCCCGTGAGATGTTCCCAGGCGTCGCCGTCGGCTTCCCATTCGGCGACCTTCTCGAACGACAGCACCCGCGTGTAGAACTCGACGGAGCGGTCGAGGTCGGCGACGGTCATGCCGATGGAATCGACGCGCAGCTGCGCCGCGGCGGACGCCGCGAGGAGCAGCAGGCCGATCCAGGCGCGGCGCGAGGGGTTCACGCGAGCCTCCCCGCCAGGTGATCGCCGACGCGGAGCGCATTGGCCATGATGGTGAGCGCCGGGTTCACCGCCGCGCTGGACGGGAAGAAGCTGCCGTCCACGACATACAGGTTGTCCACTTCGTGCGCGCGGCAGTTTTCGTCGAGCGCCGACGTTTGCGGATCCCGGCCGAAGCGAATGGTCCCGTTCTGGTGCGCCACGCCGGCGAGCGGGATCCGGTCGCCGACGAACACGTTGTGCGGGATCAGATGGCCGTCGCAGTCCGACTCCTTCACCAGGTGCTTGAGCTTCGCGATCAGCCGGGCGTGGCCCTCGCCGTTGTTGGGCGTGTAGGACAACACGATGTTGCCGTCGCGGTCCAGCGTGACGCGGTTCTCGGGATCGGGCAGGTCCTCGGAGGTGATCCAGAAGTCGAGCGAGCGCTTCGCCATGATTTCCAGCGTGAGGCCCGGAGTGAGCTTGGGCGCGCCCGCCGCGAACATGTTCGCGTCGAACTTGCCGACGAAGGAGATGTGCCCCATCGGGTAATCCCATTCGGGCGATGCGAAGTAGTAATCGTTCACCGCCATCGTCTTCTGGAACACGGTGGGATTCGCGTGCAACGAGATGGCGAACAGCACGCTGTTGATGTGGCCCATGTAATGGCGGCCGACTACGCCGGAGCCGTTCGCCAGGCCGTTCGGGTGCCGCTGGTTCGCTGACCGGAGCAACAGCGCGGCGGAGTTGATCGCGCCGCAGCCGACTACAACGATATCGGCCGCGTAGCGCTCCTCGGCGCCGCCGCGTTCCACCACGACGCCCGTCACTTCGCGGCCGGAGGCCGAGGTTTCGAGGCGCTTCACGAGCGCGCCGGTCACCAGCGTTACGTTGGGATAGGCGAGCGCGGGATCCACGCCGCACACCTGCGCGTCGCTTTTCGCGTTCACCAGGCAAGCGAAGCCGTCGCAGGTCGAACAGCGGATGCAGGCGCTGCGCGGCGGATCCTGCTCGTTCAACTGGATTCCGAGCGGCACGTGAAAGGGCTGCAAGCCGAGCCGCACGAAGCTGTCGCTCAAGGACTGGATGCGCGGCTCGTGGCTCACGGCCGGATGCGGGTACGGCGCGCTGGCCCAGGGTTCCGTCGGATCCTCGCCGCGCTCGCCATGGACGTGGTAGAGCTGTTCCGCCTGCGTGTAGTAGGGTTCGAGGTCGCGGTAGGCGATCGGCCAGGCGGGCGAGATGCCGCCGTGGTGGCGCAGCTCTCCGAAATCCTGTTCGCGGAAGCGGAACAGCGCCGCGCCGTACCATTTTGTGTTGCCGCCGACGTTGTAGTTGGTGTGAGGATGCAGCGGCTTCCCCTGCTTGTCGCGCCAGGTTTCCTTGGTGTTGTACTTCGCCTCGAGCACCACGGCTTTCGAGTCCCAGTTGTCTTTTTCGCGCGGCACGTAGCCGCCGCGCTCCAGCAGCAGGATCTGTTTGCCGGTGGCGGCCAGGCGGCGCGCGAGCGTCCCGCCGCCCGCGCCGGTGCCGATGATGATGACGTCGTAACGATTCAAGCTAGTTCTCCGTAGCGGCACCGGAAGATGCACCGCTGGCTGTTATGGTGGTGGAACTTCGCGCAGAAGACGCGGTGCGCGCCGCGCCAGCGCGAGTAGACGAGCGCGGCGGCGAACATCCCGCCGAGCGGCGCCGTGAAATAGATCCAAAGCCCGGTGGCGTCCCCGGCGGAGAAAGCCGACCCGAAGGTCCGCGCCGGGTTCATACTCATGCCGGAGACCGGCGATTCGAACGTGATGTACAAAGCCACCAGCAGGCCGGCGAACCACGGGGTCCGGCGCGTGAGGCGCGGCGAGTTCGAAACCGTCAGCACGGTCAGCATCAGACCGAACGCGATGGCGACTTCCGCCGCGAAGGCGGCCGGCTCGCCCCACCGCCCCGGGACCGTGGCCGCGTAGTTGACTTGCGGATCCGACACCAGGCGTCCGAACAGCAGTTCGGCCGTGAGCACCCCTGCGATGCCGCCCGCGAACTGCGCCGCGATGTAGCAGCCGGCGTCGGCCAACCGTACTTTCCGCAGCAGGAGGAAGGTCAGGGTGGTCGCGGGGTTCATGTGGGCGCCGGATCTTTGTCCCCACGGAGAGAAGATCAGCGTCACCGCGGTGGATCCCATGGCCACGCCCATCAAGAACCGGCGTGGCAACGAATCAGCGAGGAATGCCGGTGAAGCCGGATGCGCCAGCAACGCACTGAATCCGCAGGCGGAGATCATGAACAGGCCAAGGAGCGCGGCCTCCATCAGATACTCGCGCCAATGCTCCCGGAGTGCTGATTCCACCCGGGCTGTGTCGTGATCGGGTTGCATGGCGGTTGCCACGGTAATGCGGGGCTGGGCCGAGGATATTCCAGAGCGGTCTGGGAATGAAATCCGGGAATGAAAGGCTGGCCGGCGGTGATTCCATGGGCTAAGGTGGTAAGGATCTCCGGGATCCAGCGGACCGCCGCCTGCGTACTCCATAGAAGACCGCGATGTCCGAACTCATCCTCATCGCTCTCGGTACCCTGGCCAGCGAGGACCTGGCCTGTATTGCGGCCGGCGTGCTGGTGGCGCAGGGAAAGCTGGCCTTCGCGCCCGCCGCTGCGGCCGCGCTCCTGGGAATCCTCGGCGGCGACATCCTGCTGTTCCTCCTGGGCCGCTGGATTGGCCGTCCGGCGCTTTCCTGGCGCGTGCTGCCGAAGTCCATTACCGAGGAGAGCGTGGCGCGCGCCTCGGCCTGGATCGCCGACCGCGGGCTGAGCGTGGTGCTGGCCGCGCGTTTTCTGCCCGGCCTGCGCCTGCCCGTTTATTTCGCCGCCGGAGTGTTGCGCACCGATCTGAAACAGTTTCTGATCTACTTCTCCATCGCGGCCCTGGCCTGGACGCCCCTGCTGGTGGGCGCGAGCGCCTATTTCGGCGAGGCGGCCCTCCGCCGGGTAGTCTCCCGGGCAAGCGGCGTGGAGGCCGCGGTGCTGGCCGTGGGGCTGTTCGTTGCGCTCCTGGCGATCCAGACGGGCGTCCGCCGCCTGGCGCGGTTCGAGACCCGGCGCCGCATTGCCGGGTGGTTCGGCCGTCTGACCCGGTGGGAGTTCTGGCCTATTTGGGCGGCTTATCTGCCTTTGGTGCCGTACTGGATCTGGCTCGCCGTGCGGTATCGATCGGTGACGGCGTTCACCGCCGCGAATCCCGCCATCCCCGGAGGGGGACTCGACGGCGAATCGAAGTCCGCCATTCTCGACAAGCTCGGCGGAGTGGCCCCTTGGGAACTGTTGCCCGCGGAAGGACGCCATGCGGCGGCGGAACGGTTCGCGGAGCGCGAAGGCTACCCGGTGGTGCTGAAGCCGGATGTGGGCGAGCGGGGAGCGGGAGTCGCCATCGTCGCCGGTCCGGATGCCCTGCGTGAGTATCTGCACGCCAACCCGGGTCCGGTACTGGTGCAGCGGTACGTCGGCGGTGTCGAGTTTGGGGTCTTCTATGTCTGGCACCCGGGCGAGGAACGCGGCCGGGTCACCTCGATCACCGAGAAACTCTTCCCCAGTGTGACCGGCGACGGGCAGTCCTCGGTGCGGACCCTTGTGCTGCGGGACCGCCGGGCTGTCTGCCTGGAGCGCGCCTACGAGCGGGCCGTTGGCCCGCAGGCATTCGACCGCGTGCCCGCCGCCGGCGAGCGGGTGCCCCTGATCGACATCGGCACCCACAGCCGCGGGGCGGTGTTTCTGGACGGCAGCGCCTACTGGACCCCGGCGCTCGAGGAAGCGATCCACCGCTCCGCCGCCGTAACCCCCGGCTTTCACCTCGGCCGCTTCGACGTCCGGGCGGCTTCGGTGGACGAGTTCCGCGCGGGCCGGTTCTCGGTCCTCGAGTTCAACGGCGTTACGGGCGAGCCGACGCACATCTACGATCCGCGGGTCAGCCTTTTCGCGGCTTACCGGGCGATGGGCGCGCAGTGGCGCTGGGCTTGCGAGATCGGCCGCGCGAACATCCGGGCCGGCGCGCGGCCGCTTGCCCTCGCCGATCTGATCCGGCTGGCGGCCGCGCGTCTGCCGCTGCGGCATGTCGCTTCCGGCGCCCCGCGCCTGGCGCTCACGCCCGAGAACTAGTCCTTCGCGAATCCGCCGTTTCACCCATCCGTCACCCTGGCGGGCGTATAATCCCCAGCATGATGGAACTCGACATCCAGCCGCGCCGGAAGTCCTCGAGCGCGCCCGAAACCGACAAGCCGTTCCGCTTGCTGCTACTCGGAGACTTCGGCGGCGACACCGCGCAGCCAATGGTGGTGGACCGCGACAACTTCCACCAGGTGCTGGAGAAGCTGAAGATCCAACTGGAACTCCCCGCCGGACGCGTCGAGTTCAAGGACATCGACGACTTCCGCCCCGAGTATCTGCACCGGCACTTCCGGCTGTTTCGGGCGTTGGAGCAGGCGCGTGAGCGGCTGGAAGATCCGGGAACGTTCCGGGAAATGACGAAGGCGCCCGCCCCGGACGCCCCGGCGTCGATCCTGTCGAGCGGCAGCCTGCTGGACCAGGTGACGGCGGTGAGCGAGGGCAAGCCCGCTACGTCGGCGGATCCCTTTCAGCAGTGGTTGAAGAAAGTGGTCGCGCCCTATGTCGCGGCCAAACCGGATCAAAAGCAGGTCGAGTTGGTGGCGAAGATCGAGTCCGCGGTGGGCGACGAGATGCGGAACCTGCTCCACCGGCCAGAGTTTCAGGAACTCGAGGCCGCGTGGCGCGCCTTGTTTTTCCTGGTGCGGGACATCGAGACGGGCACGGATCTCAAGATCTATCTTTACAACTACCCGCGCGGCGTGATGGAACAGGATCTGCTCGAAGCCTCGGATCTCAAGGCGACGCGCCTGTATAAGGTCCTGGTGGAGCAGACGGTGCGGACTCCTGGCGCGCATCCGTGGGCGGCGATTGCGGGCAATTACACGTTCGGATCGTCGGAACGCGACGTCGAGCTATTGGGACGGATCGCGCTGCTGGCGAAGGCGGCGGGCGCGCCGTTTATCGCCGGCGGGACGACGGACCCGGCTGCGTGGTCCGAAACGCCGGCGGCGTGGAAAGAACTCACCACGATCCCCGAGGCTTCCTACGTGGGGCTCGCGCTGCCCCGCTTTCTGCTGCGCCTGCCGTACGGCAAGAAGACCGACGAAGTAGAAGGATTCGACTTCGAGGAGATGCCGGGCACGCCGGTGCATGAGCACTACCTGTGGGGCAACTCGGCGTTTGTCTGCGCGTACCTGCTGGCCCAGACGTTCCGGGAGTCCGGCTGGGCGATGCAGCCGGGCGAGATCCTGGACCTTCGTAACATGCCGCTGCACGTCTATAAGCAGGACGGCGAGAGCTTGACGAAGCCGTGCGCCGAGGTCTGGATGCGGCAGGAGACGGCCGAGTACCTGATGGAAGCCGGGCTGATGCCCGTAATCTCGATGAAGGATCAGGACCGGATCCGGCTGGCCGGGTTCCGAGGCATCAACGGGAAGGTTCTCGGCGGGCGCTGGGGCTGAGCCCACCCATCCAGAACCCGGAGCGCAAGCGACGGGCGAGGGACCAGACTGCAAGAACTGACGCTGGATGCAGCCCAAAAGAATCCTGCTGGTAGCGGCGACCACCGGCTACCAGACCCACAGCTTCGACGCCGCCGCGGCGCGTCTTGGCTACGAACTGGCGCTGGCCACCGACCGCTGCCACGTCCTCGAGGACCCCTGGCGCGACCGCGCGTTTCCGATCAAGTTCGAGTCTCCGGCCCTTTCCGGGCGCTTCGACGGGGTAGTGGCGGTGGGCGACCGTCCGGCCGTCGCCGCGGCCCACATCGCAAGACAACTCGGCTTGGCGTTCCATGCGCCCGAAGCCGCCGCCCGCGCCCGCGACAAGCATGAGACGCGCCAGGCGTTCGCCCGAGCCGGGCTGAATGTCCCCGCGTTCGAGCGAGCGCCCCTGGAAGCAGACGTGTCCGAGCTGGCCGCCCGGGCCGCGTATCCCTGCGTCCTCAAGCCGCTGGGACTCTCGGCGAGTCGCGGCGTGATCCGGGCCGACGATCCGGCGCAGTTCCGCGAGGCGTTCGCCCGTATTCGCAAGCTGCTGGCCGAACCGGAGCTTCTGCAACACCAGGACCCCGCGGCCGCGTTCCTGCAGATCGAGACCTTCATCCCGGGGCGCGAGTTCTCCGTGGAAGCGATGCTGACGCGCGGCGCGTTCCTGCCGCTGGCGATCTTCGACAAGCCGGATCCGCTCGACGGGCCGTACTTCGAGGAGACGATCTATGTCACGCCGTCCCGCGAGGACGCTGCGACGCAAGCCGCGATCCTCGGTGGCGCACGGGCGGCGTGCGCCGCGCTTGGCCTCACGCACGGACCGGTACACGTGGAGCTTCGGGTCAACGAATCCGGCGTCTGGCCGCTCGAGGTCGCGCCGCGGCCGATCGGGGGGCTCTGCGCGAACGCATTGCGCTTCACCGGCGGAGCGTCGCTGGAAGAAGTGATCTTGCGCCACGCCGCGGGCGAGCCGCTCGACGGCCTGGAACGCGAAGCGGCGGCCTCCGGCGTCATGATGATCCCCGTGCCGGCCGCGGGGATCTTCGAGTCTGTGGAAGGCGTCGACGCGGCCCGGGCGGTCCCGGGGATCGAGGACGTCGTCATCACCGCCAAGCAGGGCCAGCACTTGCTCCCCCTGCCCGAAGGCGCCAGCTATCCCGGCTTCCTCTTCGCGCGCGCCCCAGACCCGGAACGCGTGTACCAGGACCTTCGTTCCGCACATTCGAAGCTCCGGTTCCATTTGGCGCCTTCGCTGCCCGTTGTACGATAGAAGTTCCGCATATGAAAGTTGCCATTCTCGGGACCGGCTACGTCGGTCTGACCACCGGCGTGTGTCTGGCGTACCTGGGTCACAAAGTGACCTGCATCGACCCGGTGCAGGCCAAGATCGACCTGCTCAACTCGGGCAAGGTCCCGATCTACGAGCCGCACCTGGACGACCTGATCGCGCTCGCCAAGCCGAACCTGAAGTTCGTGACCCAATACGAGCAAGGAATCCCCGACGCCGAGGTGATCTTCATCGCGGTGGGCACCCCGCCGCTGCCGAACGGCAGCCCGGACCTGCAGTACCTCCGAGCCGCCGCCGAAGGCATCGGAGAGATCCACTCCGGTGATTTTGCCGTGGTTGTGAACAAGTCCACGGTGCCGATCGGTTCGGGCAACTGGGTCGGCTCGCTGGTGCGCGAAGCGTACGAGAAGAAGCACGGGCGCACTGCCAACGGCCGGTTCGCCGTGGCCTCCAACCCCGAGTTTCTGCGCGAAGGAACCGCCATCTTCGATTCGCTGTACCCGGATCGCATTGTCGTGGGCGGCGACCAGCCGCGCGCGCTCGAAACGCTCTATACGCTCTACCGGCCCATCCTCGACCAGACCTTCCCGGCCCCGGCTTTTCTGCCGCGCCCGGATTCCCTGGGCGCGGTGCCGCTGGTGGCCACCGACCTCGCCTCGGCGGAACTGATCAAGTACGCGGCGAATGCCTTCCTGGCGTTGAAGATCAGTTACATCAACGAAATCGGGGCGCTGGCCGAGAAAGTCGGCGCGGACATCAAGCAGATCGCGAAAGGCATCGGGCTCGACGCCCGCATCGGCACGCGTTTCCTGCAGGCCGGCATCGGCTGGGGCGGCTCCTGCTTCGGCAAGGACACTTCGGCGCTGGTTTCCACCGCCGCCGAGTACAGCCTGGAGATGCCGATCGTGCGCTCCGCGCGCGACGTCAATTACCGGCAGCGCGAGCGCGTGGTCGAAAAGTTGCTCGGCGAACTGAAGATCCTGAAGGGGCGCACCATCGGGCTGCTGGGTCTGGCGTTCAAGCCGAACACGGACGACCTGCGGGAAGCGCCGGCGCTCGACATCGCGCAACGGCTGATCGAACGGGGCGCGCGCGTGAAGGCGCACGATCCGGTGTCGATGGACCGCTTCCGCCACGAAAACCCGAGCTCGGAAGTCACGCTGTGCCACTCGCCGCTTGAAGTCGCCGTGGATTGCGACGCCGTGGTGCTGGTCACCGAGTGGAACGATTATCGCGAGCTCGACTGGCCGCGGATCGGCGAAGTGATGCGTTCCAAGTACGTGCTGGACGGACGCAACATCCTGGATCGGGCGCGCATCGAGGCGGCGGGCTTCCGCTACCAGGCGATGGCGCAATAGCCGCCTGGCGACCAGGTATTCCCCGGCAAGAAGGGAGACTTCGGCGTTCGGGCTTGCAGATCTCTGAGGCTCAACATCCCTCAACGGAGTAAGCTGAAGTCCATGCGCCGCGTGCTCCCCGGACTCTTTGTATCAATCCTGTTACTTGCCCAGTCCTACTCTCCGCCCGCGGGGACGCGGCCGGCGAACGCGAAGGGACCCGACTACATCCTTCCCGGCGGCCGTCTCCTCACCCCGCTCGGCACGCTCCGCGCCACCGGGCCCGGACCCTTCGGCCTCGCGATCAGCGCCGACGGCGAAACGCTCGCGTCGTCCGACGGGGGCCCCCAGCGCTTCTCCCTCACCCTCCTGCCCCGCACCGGCGATCCGCGCCGCCTCCGCGCGCCCAAGAAGGACGAGAAGGAAGCCGAAGACGACGAATGGCGCAGCGTCTTCATGGGCCTCGCCTTCGACGGCAACCACCTGCTCTACGCCTCCGAAGGCAACTCCGGTCGCGTGCGGCTCATCGACACGCGCACCGGAAGAAAGCTCGAGACCTTCGACCTCGACCGCGACGGCGTCCGCGACAGTTTTTCGGGCGACCTCGCGCTCGACCGCGAACGCCGCCTGCTGTTCGTCGCCGACCAGGCGAACTTCCGCGTCGTCGCCCTCGACCTCGCCGGCCGGCGCATCGTTTCCAGCGTGCGCGTGGGGCGGCTGCCGTTCGCCCTCGCGCTCGACGGCCGGCGGCTGTGGGTGACGCACGTCGGCATGTTCGAATACCAGGCGATCCCCGGCGCCGACCGCGAGCGCGCCCGCGACACCGGACTCCCGTTTCCGGCCTTCGGCTTCCCCTCGCGCGAGGCCGAGCGCGGCGCGACACGGCAGACCGGCGCCGGCGTCAAGGTCAAAGTGCCGGGCCTCGGCTCGCCGAACGTCCGCGAGGCCAATTCCGTCGCGGCGGTGGACTTCACGGATCCCGGGAAGCCGCGCGTCGAGGCTTATATCCCGACCGGCGTCCCCTTCGGGTCGCGGTCACTCGGCGGCAGCAGCCCGTCGGGGATTGCGCTCGGCGGCGGACGCGTGTTCGTCTCCAATGCGACCAATGACTCCATCACGGTGATCGACCCGAAGTCCCTGAAAGTCGAACGCGAAATCCTGCTCCGGATCCCGGGTCTCGACGCCTACCGCGGCGTTCTGCCCGTGGGCCTGGCGTATCACGAAGGCCGGCTGTACGTCTCCGAAGCGGGCATCAACGCCGTCGGCATCGTGGACGCGGCCGCGGGGCGTGTCCTGGGCCACGTGCCCTCGGCCTGGTTTCCGACGCGCGTCGTGATCGACCGGGGCACGATCCACGTCTCCTGCGCCAAGGGCACCGGCACCGGACCGAACGCCGGCCTCGACCGCGGTTTCCAGGGCGACATGCGGCGCGGCGCCGTGCAGAGCTTTGCCGTTCCGGCGGATCCGGCGGCGCAAACCGCGCGCGTCCTCGCCGCCAACGGCTTCCATTCAAGCGCGCCCGCCGCGCCGGTGCCCGCCGCGGTGAAGAATGTCGTCATCATCGTCAAGGAGAACCGTACCTTCGACGAAGTCTTCGGCGACCTCGCCGGGCGTCCCGATCTCGCCCGCTTCGGCGAGAAGGTCACGCCGAACC
>CAYYID010000039.1:0-52992 GCA_964471915.1 uncultured Solibacteraceae bacterium
TCGGCGAGCAGGATCCGCAGGCCGGGCCGCGCCGTCACGGCAGGCGGGGCGGGGATGGCCGGCGCGGGCGCGTGCGCTTCCATGGCCACGACGAACTGGAACGTGGAGCCCTGGCCGGGGGTGCTGTGGAACCAGATCCGTCCGCCCATGCGCTCCACGAGGCGCTTGGAGACGGCGAGGCCGAGGCCGGTGCCGCCGTGGCGCCGCGCGGTGGAGGGATCGGCCTGAACGAACGGCTCGAAGAGGCGGCCCTGGCGGTCGGTGGCGATGCCGGCGCCGGAATCGGCGATCGCGAAGCGGAGGAGGCCGGGCGATTCGGCGACGCACTCGAGGCGAACGGCGCCGGTGGCGGTGAACTTGATGGCGTTGTTCAGCAGGTTGAGCAGCACCTGGCGAAGGCGCAGGTCATCGCCCCAGACGCAGGCGGGAACGTCTGCGGCGACGTGCCAGGAGAGCGCGAGGCCTTTGTCCCGCGCCGGGGTTTCGAGGGTGCGGACCACGCCGGCCAGGGTGTCGCGCACCGAGAAGGCGGTGGGGTCCAGTTCCAGCTTGCCGGCTTCGATTTTCGAGAGGTCCAGGATGTCGTTGAGCAGGTGCAGCAGGCTATAGCCGGCGAACTTCACGCCCTCGATGTTCTGGCGCTGCTCTTCGGTGAGCGGCGTGTCGAGGGTGAGGTTGGTGAGCCCGATGATACCGTTCATGGGAGTGCGGATCTCGTGGCTCATGTTGGCGACGAACTGGCTCTTGGCGATGTTGGCGGCTTCGGCGGCTTCCTTGGCGAGGACGAGTTCCTGGGTCTGGCGCGCGACCTGACGCCGGAGGAGGAACACCCAGCCGGCGGCGGCGGCCGCGAGCGCCGCGATAACGCCCGCCCAGTAGCCCCAGCGGATGCGCTCCACCCAGGGGGCGTTCTCCCGCACCACCCACTCGTTGCCCTGGCGGGCGATGATGCGGACATCGACGGGCACGGAGCGGACCGGGGAACGGTCGACCGAGCACAGCCCGGTCACTTCCAGGCGGGAGCCGGGCAGCACGGGTCCGGCGAGATCCTTGGTGCGGATCCTGGCCCAGACCCGGAAGGCGCCGTCTTCGAGTTGCGCGGCGCTCCAGACGCTGCCCTTTTCGAATTGGAGAACCCAGCCGGTGACACGCACCAGACGGCCTTCGTAGTTCTGTTTCCAGAGCGCGGCGAGCGGCGCGGGCTCCGGCCAGGCGCCGGGGGCGTCCGCGGCCGGGCGGTGGATGACGTCGCGGAGGATGGGATGTCCGTCGGTGCTGACCCCTTCGTAGCCGGCGACTTCGATGCGGTCGCCGGGCGCCAGGCCGGCGAGACCGCGCCCCTGGATCTGCATGCCGTAGCGGTCTTCCTGGAGGTAGGCGCCGTACTCGGGGTCGTTGAGCGTCACCACGCCGCGCACGCGGACGCGGTGGTCCGGACGGCCGCCGGGCTGGAAGGTCATGACGCTTTCGAGGGGCGTCAGGGGTTGCGCGAACGGCGCGGCGCGCGGCGGAGCGAGCAGTTCGATGTCCTTTACCCGCGCGATGTGGAGCGTGGAGCCGCGCTGCCACTTTCCCTGGAAGCGCGGGATGACGACGCCGCGGACGCGGATGCGGGAGTCGAGCAGGTCGCGTAGCCGCTGGTCCGCCTCGCCGCGGGCGCGCACGGTGTAACGCAAGCCGTCCGCGACGATGGTGTGCAGGGGCCGCTGGTTGGAGCCGCCGGCAGGTTCAAAGTCGACCAGGTAGCCTTCGAGTTCGCTGTAAAGCAGGTCGAGCGCCCCGAGTTCGAGCAGCGTGGGATTCAGCCGCCGCGGGGCCGGCAGTCCTCCCCGCCCCGTGACGCGGACGACGGTGGATTGGAGAAAGGGCGAAAACCCCTGACCGATCGACCCGTCGACTTCCACCTTATCGCCGATCTCGATGGGGATATCCCAGGGTTTGGCGAACTCGCAATAGATGGCATCGCCGTCCTGCTGCACGATCAGGAAGCGCTGGTCCTGGCGGAATTCGGTGACGACGCCGCGGATACGGATGGCAGGCGGGAGCTGGCTGGCCGGGTTGCGCGCGGTCTCGACCGAGATGGAGACGGGCTGGCCCCAGGCGAGACAAGCTCCCCAAGCCAGCAGGGCCAACGGGCGGAGCCTGTGCGTGCGCATCTCCGTTATCTTATCGGCGAATCGTCCGGGCGTGTGGTCGGATTTTCGGACGGCTTAGGGACCGGTGGACCGCTCTTCGCCGTCCGAGAAGATCTGCTCGATGGGCAGCGCGAACAGGCGGGCCATCTGGAACGCCAGCGGAAGACTCGGGTCGTAGCGTCCGGTCTCGATGGCGTTGATGGTCTGGCGGCTGACGGCGAGACGCTCGGCCAGTTCGGCCTGGCTCCAGCCGCGTTCGGCGCGCAGCACCCGCAAACGGTTCTTCATTGCCGCAGGATCCACCACTGGTACACGACACCGACGGCGAAGGCTAGAAATCCGCCGTAGGCCATGCCGGTAACGAGGTAAGAGGCCGGGGTCCCCGCGGCGGCGAACCACTGCCCGCCGACGCCCACCAGTACCGCCGCCAGAACCCCGAACTGGACACCGTGCGCGGCCACCCCGCGCGTGAACTCGTCGTCCCGGATGCCCGCGCGCTTGGTCCAGGCGAAGTACGCGAACATCAAGCTGTTGAACAGCATCATCCCGTCGGTGAGCCCGCCGGGCGCGCCGAAGGCGCGGCGGAGTATGCTACCCAGCAGCGCGGCAGCCGAGATTCCGAGGAACAGGCGGGCGGCGGCGGTGGGATTGGCCAGGATCGGCGGAGGGGGCGGTAGATTCGACATAACGGCTTAAAGCAACGTAAAGCATACTGTACTTTATGTCAAGCATCATTTCCATTGGGGAGGTCCCATGCTGCCACGAGCTTCGGTTTTTGTCGGCGTCACGGTCGACGGCTACATTGCACGCTCGAACCACGACCTGGATTTTCTGCCGGAAGATGCCGAGGATCACGGCTTCGCGGCGTTCTTTGCGAGCGTGGACGGGCTGGTGATCGGACGCAATACGTATGACAAGGTGCGGGGGTTCGAGCCGTGGCCGTATGGGACGAAGCCGGTGGTGGTGCTGAGTACGCGGGCGCTGGAGCCGGCGCCGCCGGCGGGCGCGCCGGTGGACCAAATGGCGGGGACGCCGCGGGAGGTGCTGGAGCGGTTGGGGTCGCAGGGGTGGGAGCACGTGTATGTGGATGGCGGGGTGACGGTGACGCGCTTTCTGGAGGCCGGGTTGGTGCAGCGGCTGATCGTGACGCGAGTGCCGGTGCTGATCGGCACGGGGATCCCGTTGTTCGGGGGGCTGGGGCGCGATATCCGGCTGGAGCACGTGGCGACGCGGACGTATCCGAGCGGGCTGGTGCAGAGCGAGTACCGGGTAGGCTGAGGCTATGGTGGAGACGCGAGGATCATCGCCGCGCTGGACGCCGGCACCGAGCGCCTGCTGCGCAACGCGATGCGGGAGCGGGGCGTGTCGTTTCAGGAAGCGCTGAACCAGGCGATCCGGGTGGGTCTGACGCAAAGACGGCGCTGCGGTGAGGGCTATGTCCAGAAGAGCTACTCGCTGGACGCCGAGCAGCTATTTCCATGGAACAAGACGCTGGCCGTCGCGGCCGGGCTGGAGGACGGCGAGATCCTGCGAAAGCTGGCGTCCTCCCGGTGAAGATGGGCGCGCTGAAGCCGCGCCATGGGTATCATGGCGGCATGCGGCTGACCATCGAATTGGAGCGCGAGGATGATGGCCGTTGGCTTGCCGAGGCGCTCGATGTGCCGGGCGTAAGGCGTTACGGCGAGACCCGGGACCAGGCGATTTGCAACGCGGAGCGTCTGGCCATTGCGGTGATCGCGGATCGCATTGCGCACGGCGAGATGCCTTCCTCGGCGCTGGCGGTTGCGTTCACGATTCCGGATGAGCAACGGGCCAGCCGCTAGCTCCCTGACCGTTGGCGCCGGGCACCTCCCCGCAACCGGCGATGCTGCAGATCATCGCCGCAAAGTCCTTGCGCATGCTTTGGTGTGGGCGCTCCTCACCGGACGCTGATCTGCGTCTGCTTCGCGGCGACGCCGTTGATGGTAAGCGTCACCGGCTGCACGCCCGTGCCGATGCCCGCCGGGACCACCGCGTTCACCTGGTAGAGGCCCACGTTGAAGGGCGTCATGCCGGAGAACTGGACGGCGGCGGGCTGGCCGCCGATGGTCACGACCGGTTGCGCGGTGGTGCGGGTGAGGCGGTCGCCAGGGGTGATTTCGCCGGAGGCGGGCGTCTGGTCGACGGCGCCGAGGCCGTTGAGGAAGAACTGGATGACGCGGCCCCGCTGGACGGGGTTCGCGGCGGTTACGACCGCGTTGGCCTCGTCGCGCGCGGCGGCGACGCGGTTGGCGCCGTCCTGAAATTCGAAGAACCCGGGGGAAACGGCGGCCACGGGCACGGTGACCAGCGCGCTCTGGGACGCGCCGATGGACACCTTCACCTGCACGGAGCGGGAGCCCGCGAGTTCCCAGGGGATCTGCACGTTCACCTGGTCGGGGCGGACAAAGTGCAGGCGTCCCGGGAGGCTCAAGCCGCGCGAGGCGTCGTCAAAGCTCACGCTGACGCCGGCCAGCGAGACCGGCAGATACGGCGTGGTGAAGACGCGCTGCGCTTCCGAAAGCCCCGTGCCGAAGATGGACAGATAGGACCCCGGGGCCAAGCCTCCGCCGAGTTCGAAGCTGGCGGCGTTGGTCACGCCGCCGGCCGCGATGGCCGGGGCCGTGCGGACACGGCCGTCGAAGAACAGGGAGAGCGACCCACTTTCGGCTCGGAAGCTGAACTCGCCCGGATTGGGGAACGCGCGGGAGACCGCCTCACTGATGCCGAGGTCGTCGGTGTCCGGCGTGGCACGGTCGATGCCGTCGGCGGGGGTGAAGCGGGTAGCGGCGCGCGCTACCGGAAGGCCGAACCGGTCGGTGATCTTGAGTCCGATGCGCTGCTGGCGTCCGCTGTCGTTGACGAAGGGCAGCGGGAAGATGGAGAGCATGTTGAAGGCCTGGTTGTCGGAGACCAGGTACACGAAGGGCACGCGCAGGGGCACGGCGCCGCCGGTGACGGTGATGACGCCTTCGTAGGAGCCGGCGGTGGGGGCGCTTCCCTGGAGGCGGACGGTGATGTCGGTGGCTTGTCCGGCGCCGAGGTTGACGCTGGTGGAGGAGAGGGAGATTTGGCCGCGGGAATCGGGGTCCCGCCGGGTGACCGCGAGGGCGAGGCTGAGCGAGCCGGAGCTGGTGTTGGTGAGGCGCAGGGTCCGGTTGACGGGCACGGCGGTGACGCGGCCGAAGGAGAGCGTGGCGGGCTCGGCGGTGACGTTGGCCTGCACGGCGCGGCCGATGTCGAGTTTGCCGCCGCCGATGGCGGTGACGCGGGCGCGGGAGCGGACGCCGGCTTCGTCGAAGTCGTCGACGGCGTCGGAGGCGGTGTTGGCGAGGGCGCTCTTGACCTGGGCGGGGGTGAAGCGGGGGTTGCGCTGTTTGACGAGGGCAGCGGCGCCGGCGGCGAAGGCGGCGGAGAAGCTGGTGCCCTGGGCGGTGGCCCAGCCGTTGGCGGACCAGAGGTCGCCGTTGGGGTCGAAAGTCTGGGTGGCGAACACGAGGTCGGTGCCGACGGCGGCGAGTTCGGGTTTCAGTTCGAGGGCGTTGATGTTGGGCCCGCGGGAGGAGAAGGCAGCGACGGTGTCGAACTCCACGCCGGTGACTTCGGCGAGGGCGGGATTGAGGGTGACCTGGACGTCGCCGGCGGCGAGGGTTTTCAGCGCGCGGCCGGCGGGGCCGCCGGTTCCGAACACGGGGATGCCGGCGGTCGCCACGCCGGTAATCCGCAGGGGGAAGCTGGAATCGGTGTTGCGGTAGAGAATGACGGCGTCAGCGCCCGCGGCGGCGGCGTTGGCGGCCTTGGTGTAGAACAGGCAGTCGCCGCGCTCGATCAGGACGATGGACCCGGCCAGCGATCCGGCGGGCAGCGCGGCGCAGGCGCGGCCGTCGCCGGGCGCGGCGCGGAGGCGGCGGGTGAGTGGACTGCCGGGGCGGGGTCCGTCGGCGAAGAGGCCGTAGCCGGGGTTCAGTTCGGCCGGCGCGTTCGGGGCGTTGGTCCGCACCGTCTGGAGCACGAGGTGCGAGTTCGTGGTGGCGCCCACGGTGATGGCGGCGGGGGCGGAGCCGGGGGAGTTAATCGAGTTCAGGGCCGGGAAGCGCGCGCCGAAGTCGCCGTCATTGCCGGCAGAGGTGACGACAGTCAGTCCGGTGCGGGCGGCGTTCTCGACGGCCGCGGCGAAGGGATCGCAAGCCGAGCCCGCCGGGCGGCCGCAGATCTGTCCGGTGTCGGCCAGGGTCCAGGAGGCGGGGTTGGTGCCGAAGGACAGAAGCGCGACGTCCATGCCGTCCTGCACCGCGTCGGTGAGGGCTTGCAGGACGGCATCGATGAAGGTCTCGTCATTGACGCCGGGGGAGCCGAAAATCTTGTAGTTGCCGAGCCAGGCTTTGGGGGCGACGCCGGAGGCGCGGCCGAAGGGGGAATCGGCGGGGGCGCCGGCGGCGAGGGAGGCGAGGGCGGTTCCCTTGCCGACGCGGTCGCGGGGCGAAAGGTCGTCGGGGCGGAAGTCCTCGAGACGGCCGCCGAAGCGGGCGACCAGTTCCACATAGCTGCGGGCGACGATGACCTTGGAGTTGGTGAAGGCGGCGTCGCCGCGGGGGAAGCCGGCGGGGGCGGTGAGCGCGGGATCGCGCATCATGGGGTGGTTCTGGTCGATGCCGGTGTCGAGGATCGCGATCCGGGTACCCGCGCCGGCGTTGCCCTGGCCGCCGAGGGTGTTCCAGGCGGCGGTGGTGTTCATGAGGTCGAGGGCGCGGTTCAGGTGGCGGCGGATGGGTCCCATGCGGAGCACGGCGGCGACACCGGGGAGCGCGGTGAGTTGCCGTGCCTGGTCCTCCGTGGCGGTGATGAACAAGGCGTTGAGCAGGGTGTCCGAGGAACCGTAGACCTGAGCGCCGCGATCGGCGAGCGCCTGACGCTGGCGCTCCTGTCCGGCGGCAACGGCGCGGCGGGCGGCGGGGAGGTCTTCTTTCGCCGACGTCAGTGCCGCGGCCGGAGGATCCGCCAGCCAGACCAGGTACCGTTCGGAACGGGGAGCCGCCGGCAAGAGCAGGGCCGTGGCGGCGAGCATCGCGAATGCGCGCAGGTTCATCGACATTGTGCCTTTTGAGACGCGGCGGCGCGGGATGGAGTTTCGCCCCGCGGACGCCATTCGACAATCGTAACTCGAATTGTTAGAATGAATTAGAAAGGTATCCCCGTACATGGCCAGCAAAGCACCGTTTGCAACGGGTGCGCAGGTGGAGCATCCGAAGTTCGGACTGGGCAGCGTCCTATCCTGCACCGATGAGCACATCACCATCAAGTTCGATGACCACGGCGAGAAGAAGTTTGTACTTTCCATCGTGTTACCGAACCTGAAGAAGTCCGATCGCCAGCCGCCGGATATCAAGAAGCGGGCCACGCGCAAAAAAGCCGCTCCCGCCGCCACGTAAACCCGGGTACACTAGAAGCTCTCGATGCAGTTCGGGGTAGTCGTTTTTCCTGGCTCGAATCGCGATCACGATGCGTGGTACGCGGTGGCGCGCGCCCTTGGGGAGCAGGCGAGCCTGATCTGGCATCACGACGAAACGGTCGGCAACGCCGACGCGATCATTCTTCCCGGCGGCTTCAGTTACGGCGATTATCTGCGCTGCGGCGCGATCGCCAAGTTTTCGCCGGTGATGGGCGCGGTGAAAGAGTTCGCCGCTGCGGGCGGGCCGGTGCTGGGGATCTGCAACGGTTTCCAGATCCTGGTGGAGGCTGGACTGCTGCCCGGCGCGCTGCTGCGCAACCGCAGCCTTAAGTTCATCTGCAAGGAAGTGGGCCTGCGCGTGGCGACTGTGAACTCGCCCTTCACCAGCGCGTATGAGAAAGACCGGATCCTGCGGGTGCCGGTGGCGCATGGCGACGGGTGCTATTTCGCGGACGCCGCGACGCTGGACCGGCTGGAAGCCGAGGACCGCGTGGTGTTCCGCTACGTGGAGAACCCGAACGGCAGCGCGCGCGACATCGCGGGGATCCTGAACGAGCAGCGCAACGTGATGGGCATGATGCCGCATCCCGAGGACGCGGTGGAGCCGCTGATGGGATCCACGGACGGGCTGGGGATCTTTCAATCGGTGGTCCGTTCCTTCGTTTCGATAACCAAATGAGTGCTATCACCCCGGAAGTCGTCGCGGCGCACCAGCTTCAGCCGGACGAATACGAGCGCATCGTCCGCATTCTCGGACGGGAGCCGAATCTCACGGAGCTGGGGATCTTCAGCGTCATGTGGAGCGAGCACTGCTCCTACAAGAGCTCGCGCCTGCACCTGAAAAAGCTGCCGACGCGCAGCGCGCTGGTGCTGCAGGGCCCGGGCGAGAACGCCGGGATCATCGACATCGGCGGCGGCTGGGCCATCGCGTTCAAGATCGAGAGCCACAACCACCCGAGCTTTATCGAACCGTTCCAGGGCGCGGCGACCGGGGTGGGCGGCATCCTGCGCGACATCTTCACGATGGGCGCGCGGCCCATCGCGGTGCTGGACGCGCTGCGCTTCGGTCCGCTGGACCATCCGGCAAACGGCGCGCGCAACCGCCGGATCCTGGAGGGCGTGGTCAGCGGCATCTCGCACTACGGCAATTGTTTCGGCGTGCCGACGGTGGGCGGCGAGACGGTGTTCGAGGAGTGCTACAACGGCAATCCGCTGGTGAATGTTTTCGCGCTGGGCGTGTTCCGGCACGATGAAGTGTTCTACGGGCGGGCCACCGGACTCGGCAACCCGGTGATCTACGTGGGGGCGAAGACGGGGCGCGACGGGATCCACGGCGCGTCGATGGCGTCGGCGGAGTTCACCGAGGAATCGAAGCAGAAACGTCCGAACGTGCAGGTGGGCGATCCGTTTCTGGAGAAGCTGCTGCTGGAGGCGTGTCTGGAAGCGATGCGCTCCGGCGCCGTGGTGGGCATCCAGGACATGGGGGCGGCGGGGCTGACGTGCTCGACGTGCGAGATGGGCTCGCGCGCCGGCACGGGCGTGGAGATCGACTTGCAGTACGTCCCGCAGCGGGAAACCGGCATGACGCCGTACGAGATCATGCTGTCGGAATCGCAGGAGCGGATGCTGCTGGTGGCGGAGAAGGGCCGCGAGGACGAAGTCCTGCGGATCTTCGACAAGTGGGGGCTGGACGCCCGGGTGATCGGGTCCGTGAAGGACGACGGCATGATGCGCGTGCGCGACCACGGCGCGCTGGCGGCGGAGATCCCGAACCGGCCGCTGGCCGACGAAGCGCCGCTTTACGACCGGCCGCACGGCGTAGCGCCGTACCGCACGGCGCCGCTGGCGGGTCCGGAGTTCGGGTCGGGGGATCTACAGGGCGATCTGCTGCGGATGCTCGCGTCGGGGGACCTGTGCTCCAAGCGCTGGATCTGGGAGCAGTACGACTACCTGGTGCGGTCGAACACGCTGTCCGGTCCGGAAGCGGCGGATGCCGCGATTGTGCGGATCAAGGAAACCGGCACCTCGATCGCGATGTCGCTCGACGGCAACGGACGGTACTGCTATCTGTCGCCGCGCGAGGGCACGAAGCTGATCGTCGCGGAGTGCTGCCGGAACCTGTCGACGGTCGGGGCGCTGCCGGTGGCGGCGACGAACAATTTGAACTTCGGGAACCCGGAGCGGCCGGAGATCATGGCGCAGCTCGTGGAGTCGATCGAAGGTCTGGCGGAGGCGTGCGCGGCGTTCGCGACGCCGATTACGGGCGGCAACGTGAGCCTGTACAACGAGACGCTGGGCGAGGCGATCTGGCCCACGCCGGTGATCGGCATCGTGGGACTGATGCAGACGGCCGCGCCGGTGACAATTCCCTTTAAGGCAGAAGGCCGCACGGTAGTGCTGCTGGGCGGCTTCGGCGACGCGACGCTGGAGCGATTCGGGGGCACACAGTACGCGAAGGTGGTTTTGCAGCAGTTGTGGGGGCTGCCGCCGGCGCTCGACATCGAGTACGAGAAGAAGGTGCAGGCTGCGATCCGCGAGATCGTCGCCGCGGGACTGGCCGAATCGGCGCATGACCTGGGCGAGGGCGGGCTGGCGGTGGCATCGGCAGAATCGGCGGCGGGCTCCATCGGGGCGGCGCTGGAAGTGCCGGCGGGGACGCGGCCGGAGTTCGCGTTGTTCCACGAAGGTCCGTCGCGGATCCTGCTTTCGACGGCGGATCCGGCGGGCGTAGAGGCGATTGCAGCGCGGCACGGGGTGCCGGCCCCGCGGATCGGGGTGACGGTGAAGAATCGGTTGCGGATCGATCAAGGATCGATTACGCTAATCGACTGTGACGTAACGCTTCCGCGCCAGACGCGGGAGCAGGCCCTCCCCCGGCAGCTCGACCAGGACGTGCATGTTCGATAAGCTCCACGAAGAGTGCGGGGTCTTTGCGATCTACGGGCATCCGGAGGCGGCGAACCTCGCCTACCTCGGGCTGTACGCGTTGCAGCACCGGGGCCAGGAGAGTTCCGGGATCGCGAGCTCGAACGGCCGGGACGTGTTCTGTCACAAGTCCATGGGGCATGTGGCGGACATCTTCACGCCCACCGTGCTCAGCCAGTTGCCCGGCGACATGGCGATCGGCCACACCCGCTATTCGACCGCCGGCGACACCGTGTTACTGAACGCGCAGCCGTTCTCGGTGGCGTGCAATAAGGGCCACGTCGCGGTGGCGCACAACGGGAACCTGACGAACGCCGTCGAGCTGCGCAAGTCGCTGGAGCGCGACGGCTCGATCTTCCAGGCCTCGAGCGACACCGAGGTGATTCTGCACCTGGTGGCCCGCTCGCGCGAGCGGACCATCGCGGGCGCGCTGCGCGAGGCGCTGCTCGAAATCGAGGGCGCGTTCTCGCTGGTGTTTCTGGCCGAGCAGCGGCTGGTGGTGGCGCGGGATCCGTACGGGTTCCGGCCGCTGGCCATGGGCACGATGGACATGCCGCACGGCCGCAAGGCTTATGTGTTCGCGTCGGAGACCTGCGCGTTCGACCTGATCGGCGCGACGTACGTCAGCGACGTGGAGCCGGGCGAGATGGTGATGGTGGGTCCCGAGGGGATGACGCGCGAGCGCTACGCTCCGCCGCGGGCCACGTCGCATTGCGTGTTCGAGCACGTCTACTTCGCGCGGCCGGACTCGCTGGTCTTCGGGCGCTCCGTGCAGCACTCGCGGGAGAACATGGGCCGCCTGCTGGCGCGCGAGTATCCCGTGGAAGCCGATGTCGTGGTGCCGGTGCCGGACTCCGGGGTGGCGGCCGCGATCGGCTACGCGACGGAATCGGGCATTCCGTTCCGACACGGCCTGATCCGCAACCACTACGTCGGGCGGACGTTCATCGAGCCGTCGCAAGCCATCCGGGACTTCGGCGTAAAGCTGAAGCTGAACCCGGTGCGGCACCTGCTGGAAGGCAAGCGCGTGATCCTGGTGGACGATTCGATCGTGCGCGGGACGACGTCGCGCAAGATCGTGCGCATGGTCCGCTCCGCGGGCGCGCGCGAGGTCCACTTGCGGATTTCGTGCCCGCCGACGGTTTCGCCGTGCTTTTACGGTGTGGATACGCCGTCAAAAGGCGAGCTGATCGCGGCAAATCACACGATTCCGGAGATTCAGGAGTACGTGGAGGCGGATTCGCTGGCGTATCTTTCGCGCGAGAACTTGAGCCGCGCGGTGGACGACACGGGTAACCGGTTCTGCTATGCGTGCTACACCGGCGATTATCCGACGCACTTCGTGCAGCTCGAGGAACTGACGGCAATTAAGGCTCGGGTGAAGTAGCTAACCGGCCGCTCTGCCGCGGCGGCGCGTTCCCGCTCGAACAGCTCATCCTGGCGAACCAGGTACGCATCCACGTCGGACCGATTCTCCAGGTAGCAGGTAATCACGCCATACACCTGCGCGAGCGTCAACGACGGGAAGTTCTCGCGGATCGTTTCCGCCGACATCCCCTGGTTGAAGCCGGAGACGATCGAGTCGAGCGACACCCGGCTCCCCACCAGGTACAGCCCGCCCATGCGCTCCTCGATGTACTCTTTCGCCATCGTCCGCGATGATACTTGCGTTCCATGTCTATCACCAACCTGACCCTGAGGGAGTAGCAGCCCCGTACCGCGGCGGAATTGGCACCAGCGTGGGATGTTCCGGCGCGCCTCGCCGCCACACACTCGAAGCATGAGGTACGTGGTTCTGTTCGCCGCGCTTTCCGCCGTTGCCGCCCCGGTCTACACGGTGGTGGATCTCGACTCCGCGCCCCTCGCGTCGACATCCGGCGCCGGGCTGAACAACGCGGGCAACGCGACCGGCTTCGGGACCACCTATGGCGGATCGACGCTCGGGCTCGCGTGGATCAACGGACAACTGACGGCGCTCGGCTGCGGTTACGGGATGGCGATCAACGACAGCGGCGTGATCGCCGGGGTCGCCTTCACCGGATCCGGCGCGCGGGCGGTCCAGTGGAACGGATCGCAAGCCACGGACCTGGGCACGCTGGGCGGCGCCGAGGCGTACGCGACGGCGATCAACAACGGCGGCGCGGTCGCCGGCATGGCCCACAACGCGAGCGGCGCGGGGCAGGCCTTCGTGTGGACCAGCGACGTGATGACGGGATTGCCGGTGGCGGCGGCGTGGAGCTCGGCGTACGACATCAACACGCGCGGCGTCGTGGCCGGATACGCCGAGGTGCGGCCCGGGGTGTTCGTGGCGTTCACGTGGTCGCCGGAGGATGGGGTCCGCTGGCTGGACTTCGCGTACGCGCTGTCGCTGAACGACTCGGGCGCGGTCGCCGGCGCCACGGCGCAGGGACATGCGGTGGTGCACGTCAACGGCAAGACCATCGACCTCGGCCCCGGCTTCGCGTACGCGATCAACAACGCGGGCGCGGTGGTGGGCCACGACGGCGAGCGGGCGGTGCTGTGGATCGACGGGGTCCGCTACGACCTGAACACGCTGATCGACCCGGGGTCCGGCTGGACGCTGGTCGCGGCGTATGGCTTGAATGAGCGCGGCCAGATCGTGGGTCAGGGGTGGCACGAGGGGATGCTGAAGGCGTTCCGGCTGGACCCGGTGCTGCAGTTCGCGGCGCTGGACGCGGTCGCCGCGCCGGAGCCGGGGTCCTGGGTGTTGTGCGCGGCGGGGTTGTTGGGATGCGCGGTGTTCCGCCGGGCGAGATAGAGTGCGGACATGTTTCCGCGCTGCCCGTCCGGACAGCGCGCTGGCTAGGGGAGATCCGGGGCATGCGGGTGATGGCGCGGAATTCGGCGGTTGGGGTGCGTGGTGCTTCGCCGGGTGAGATGGAGTGCGGACTTTGACCCCCGCCTGCCCGGCGGGGGCTCAGTGTTTTCCGCGATGCCCGTCCGGACAGAGCCCGGGTTAGGGCATGCTAGTCGACGTCCAGGCCGGCTTTCTTCAGCAGCTTGCGCAGCTCGCCGAAGCCCTGGTCGCCCTGGACAGCCGCATACAGCTTGCCTTCGCGATCGATCACCAGGTACGTCGGGAACACGCCGATGTCGTACGGCCGGGGCATCTCATTCTCCGAACTCAGCACGACGGGAAAATCGTGCGGATGGCCTTTCAGGAATTTCTCGACGGTCGCACGCTCCTCGTTCACGGTGATGCCGATGATGGCGAGGTCGCGGTCGCCGTACTTCTGATGCAGCTTGTTGAGCGCCGGGGCATCCTCACGGCACGGCGGACACCACGTCGTCCAGAAGTCGAGAAGCACGAACTTGCCCCGTAGAGCCCCGAGCCAGACTGGGCGCCCGGCCATGTCCACGAAGGAGAAGTCCGGCGCCGGTTTGCCCGCGAACTGCCTGCGGATCCGCGGCGCGTCCCATCTCGCCATCTCTTTCACTTCGCTCATCACCCGCTCCGGCAACCGGAACAGATTCGCGCTGGGGGCCTGTCCGAACTGGCTTCGCCGAAGCTCCACGCTCATGTCCACCTTGTAGCTGCCGCGCGGACCCTCGATCACTTCCGTGGAGGCCGCCGAGACGAGCAACCCGGTCTGGGTGTCGAGGAGCGCGCGCACTCTGCCCTCCCGCAGCCGCGCGAAGGAACCCGTCGCTTGAACCGAGGTGGTGGCGTTGGGCGCCACCGCGCGCGCCCACGGCTGGATCGGCGCTTCCAGCAACACGCACTCCCGGTCGACGCCCTGGTATCCGCACGCCCGTCGCTCCCGTTCGACGGCTTTGCCCCAATCCGCATTGCCCATCGCGTACGGCAGGGACAGGGGACCGTGACCGCGGAGTTTCGGCCGTTCGTACTCGTCGCCGTCGTCCTCGAACCGGAACAGGCTCTTCCCGTCGAAGACGCGGACGAGCCCGGCCGATTGCTCACGCCATTTCTGGCCGGCTCCGTCCACGATGACGGTGTAGCGCCGCGACGCGCGGGCGCCGCCCAGAATCCAGTTCTGGTGGAACTCGAATTCCTGGTGGTATCCCGGCAGATTCTCCCGGAGTTTGGCCAGATTCGCCCACAATCCTGGAGGGCTGGCGGCGTCCGAGCACATCGCCGCGAAGAAAAGTGCGGAGATAGCCCACCGAATCATGACGGTTTCAGTATATGCCGGGACCACCACTGCGGCTAGCGCGGGATACCCCGCAATACCAGCACTGGAAACGGCACGCCCGGCGCCGCCAGGTCCTCGACTTCCCATTGATAGTCTCTGCCGCCTAGCGATCCGGTCAGGGCCAGCAGTTCGCCTCGTGAGTAAGTCCGCAAGTGCGACACGAATCCGTCCCAGGCAATGAGCAACGGCAGGATAGGAACCAGGTAGGTAAACACCAGTTGCGAGGCGCGCAGCGGGCGGATCCGGAGGGTCAGAATCAGAACCGCCAACGGGATCAGCAGCGCGGTAAGCAACGCGACGGGCGTGCGCGCCGTCGCCTCGCAGACGTACAGCGGCACCCGCCGCCGCGCGGCGTCCTCCAGCACGGCGCGCGCCTGCTCCGGCCGCAGGTGGTGGAACGACGCGAACATCGTGCGCAGTCCGGGAAGCTCGTCGGGCACGGCCTCGGCCCGCACCGGGTCCGGCCAGTAGCGGAAGCCGCGGACCTCGCGGCCCGCCGGGTACAGGTCCGTCAGCGTGATCTCCGGGCGCGAGCCGAGGTGCGCCGCCACCGCCGCCAGCGGACCGCCCGAGCCGGAGCCGAGGTCCACGACGCGCGTCTCCCGCGTCTCCTGCAACATGTTTTCAAGCTTCGCGGCCCACAGGCGGGGCAGCGGCGTGACGGCGTAGGCGGCGTTCAAGTACGCCGTCCCGCCGCGCCGCAAGGGTCCGGGCAGCCAGGGCTGATCCAGGAACTCGAAAAGATGCAGCCGGGGCATGTCCGCGACAGTCTATCGAAGCAGGATGTTGGTCACACCTTTGCTCACGGCTTTGCTCCTGGAACCGGGCGCGGCCCTGCCGCCGCTCGGAGGCGAGTACCTCAGCGGGCGGAAGGCGAACCTCCCGGCGGACGCCCGGGGCAAGACGGCGCTGCTGCTGTTCGGTTTCACGTACCAGTCGCGGTTCGCGGTGGAGAAGCTGGCGGAGCGCTTCCGCGAGGAGTTCGCGAGCCAGCCGGACGTGACGTTCTACGAGATCCCGATGATCGGCGGAATGGCCCGCATGGGCAAGTTCTTCATCGACCGGGGCATGCGCAGCGGCACGCCGAAGCCGCTGCACGAGAACGTGATCACGGTGTGGGGCGGCGTGGATCCATGGAAGAAGCGGTTCGGCGTCACCCGGCCCACCGAGGATCACGCCTGGCTGGTGGTGCTCGATCGCGACGGCAAGGTCGCCTGGAGCGGCCACGGCCTGTACACGCGGGAACTGTTCGACGCCGTTCGCGCCGGGATTACGACCGCGCGGGCGGCCGCACCAGCGCCGTGATCACAAAGCCGGCGGCCAGCAGTCCCGCCAGGGCGGTGAGCGGCGTGTCGTAGAGACTTTCCCGCGCCGCGCCGGACGCGCGCGCCCGGCCGGCGAGTTCCGTGATCAGCACCGGCCCGGCGATGGCGGCCGCGCTCCACGCGGTGAGCACGGCGCCGTGGATCGCGCCGACGTTCGCCGCGCCGAACAGGTCCGCGAGGAACGCCGGGATGGTCGCGAAACCGCCGCCGTACATGGTGAAGATCACGAACAGCGCCGCCTGGAACAGCAGCCAGTCCCCGCCGCGCGCCAGGCGCGGAATGGCCAGAAACAGTCCGACCTGCAGCGCGAAGAAGATCAGGTAAGTGTTGCGCCGCCCCAGGTAATCGGAGGCCGAGGCCCACAGGAAGCGGCCGCCCGCGTTGCACACGCTGATCAGCGAGACGACGGCGGCCGCCTCCAGCGCCGATTTCGCGAACAGGTCCTGCATCATGGGCGAGGCCTGCGCCAGAATCCCGATACCGGCGGTGACGTTGACGAAGAGGATCCCCCAGAGCAGCCAGAACTGCGGCGTGCGCACGGCTTCGTTGCGGGTGAAGTTCACCTGGTGCGAGGCCGCGCGCGCGGGCTCGGCCCAGTCTGCCGGACGCCATCCGTCGGGCGGCCGCCGCAGGATCCGCGCGCCGGCCAGCATCATGACGAGGTAGGCCGCGCCCAGCGCGAATAGCGTGCGGGCCACGCCGAGCCGGGCCATCAAATAGACGTTCAAATAGCCGGCCACGAACGCGCCGCCGCCAAAGCCCATGATGGCCAGTCCCGTGGCCATGCCCCTGCGGTCCGGGAACCAACGCACTAGAGTGCTAACGGGGGAAATATAGCCGAGGCCGCAGCCCATGCCTGCGACCACGCCCATGCCGAGGAACACGAGGACGGCCGACCCGGTGGCGAGCCCCGCTCCGCCGATCAGCAGTCCGCCGGAGAACAGCACGGCCGCCGCGGTCGCCGCCGCCCGCGGACCCCGCCGCTCCACCCACGGGCCGCCGAACGCCGCGCTCAATCCCAGGAGCACCAGCGCGGTGGAGAACGTCGTGTAGGGCGGGCTGAACCACCAGGGCTGGCCAGGGAGGATGGCCTGGATCGGCCGGTTGAAGGTGCTCCACGCGTACACGGACCCGATGGCGAGGTGGACCAGCACCGCGCCCACGGGGATCAGCCAGCGGTTCATTTGCAGGCGCCGCCGCGGCACCGCGCGGCGAGCAGCAGGCGCAGAGCGGCGTAGTATTCGTCGTAGCTCACGGATTTGCCGCCCGCGGGGTCGGTCTTGTGGGCGATCACCAATTCCAGCGCCGGGATCACCGTGATGAACTGGCCCGCCGCGCCGTGCGCCGCATAGGCTCCGCGGAGGGGTCCGGGCGAGCCCATGGCGTCCCAAACCCACCACATGTAGCCGTAGCCCCACAGGAAGCCGCTGCCGAAGCCGCGGCGCGGCGGCGGATTCATGGCCACCAGCGGCGTCACCAGGCTGGTGATGCGGCGCGCCCAGTCGCGCGGCACCAACTGCTTGCCGTTCCAGTTGCCCTCGTTCGCCATCAGGTATCCGAGCCGCGCCATGTCGCGCGTGGAAAAGTGCATGTGATAGGCCGGGTGCATCGACTTGGTGAGGTCGCCGGACTTGCGGTGCCGGGCGCGATCGAAGTCCCGCATGCCGAGGGGGCGCGCCAGGTCGGTCTCCAGCGCGTCGAAGAGGTCGCGGCCCGTCATTTTCTCGAAGGCGGCGCCGGCGGCGTTGAAATCCCAGTTGGAATAGAGCGTGTAGTCGCCGGGCCGCTGCGAATTGCGCGGCGGCGCGCTCGCCAGATCGTCGCCGTCGTTCGCGGCGGGGTGATAGACCCCGCTGCGGGCGGTGATCAAGTGCTCCACCGTCGCGGATTGCTCGCGGGGCGACAGCCCGCCGTGGTCGGTGATGCCGAGCTCGCCGAGCGTTGCGTCCAGGCGGATCTTGCCGCTCGCCACGTAGTTGCCATAGAGCATCGCCAGCACGCTCTTGCGGCAGGAGGCCAGGTAGCTCACGTGCTTCACGTCGCCGTACTCAAAGAGCACCCGGCCCTTATGCACGGCAAGCATTGCGGTGGTGTCGATCGACTGGAGCCAGGTGCGCAGCGCCTCCAGCCGCGCGCTCGCGTAGCCGGCGGACTCCGGCTTGTCCCAGCGCGCCCAGTCCTCGCCCGGGAACACCGCGGTTTGCGCGGCGGCGAGGAGCGAAAAACCGAAGAGACCCAGCGTCCGGCGAAGCATGGGCATCATTCTAGTCGGTTCCGAACATGTCCTGCCGCACGCCTTCCGTTACAATTGCCGATCATGGCGCCGCTTCCCGTTCCTCCGTACATCGCCGCCATCGAGCGGCCGGTGGAGCCGCTGATGAAGTACTACTTCCTCAAGGCCCTCGCGACCACCGTCGCTTTCCCGTTCACGCTGCTGGTGCTGTACTTCCGTTTCCACACCATGCGCTACCGGTTCGACGCCGAGGGTATCCACATGCGCTGGGGGATCCTGCTGCGCCGCGAGATCATGGTGAACTACTCGCGGATTCAGGACATCCACCTCCGCTCCAACTTCGTGGAGCGGTGGTTCGGGCTGGCGCGGATCGAAGTGCAGACCGCCAGCGGCGGCGCGGGCGCCGACCTGACGCTCGAGGGCCTGGCCGACCACGACGCCATGCGGGACTTCCTGTACTCGCGGATGCGCGGTGCGCACGACGCCCATCCGGCGGCGCCCGCCGAGCCGCTCGCGGCCGTGCTCGGCGAGATCGCCGGCGAGCTGCGGGCGCTCCGCCAGGATCTGGAGCAGCGCCGTGCGTGACGCGCTGGAACGCTGGGTCCTCGCGCTGTTGCGCGTGCCGCCGGAGCCGCGTCCGCCCGCAGGCTCCGCGGAGTCCATTCGCATTTTCCGCGCGGGGCGCAATTACTACCGCTGGTCGCTGTTCCTGTGGGCCGGCGCGCAACTCGCGTCCCTGGCCGGGCTCGCCCTCTTCACCTTCGCCCTGTCGCGAGCCATCCTTAAGGCGCCGCCGGTGGCGCAGGCCGTGCTTTCCGCCGTGGTGGCGCTGCTGTGGGTGCTGTTCGCCGCGCAGTTCGTGCTCACCTGGTTCTCGCTTCGCCTGAACTACAACCTGCGCTGGTATGTCGTCACCGACCGCAGCCTGCGGATCCGTAGCGGCATCTGGAACGTCCAGGAACTCACGATGACCTTCAGCAACATCCAGGAGATCCGGGTCAGCCGCGGGCCGTTGCAGCGGATCCTGGGCCTGGGTGACGTCGAGGTCAGTTCCGCGGGCGGCGGCGGTCCCCTGGAAGGGGGCGGCCACACGGGGCGCTTCGAGGGAATCGACGACGCGGACGCGATCCGGGACCTGCTGGTGGAGCGCCTGCGTCAGTATCGGGATTCCGGGCTCGGCGAGCAGGTGGTGGCGCCGCGGCTGGACGCCGCGGACGCGGCGCGGGAAGTGCTGGCCGAGGTGCGGGCGTTGCGCGCGGCCTGGAGCGGGGGTCCGGGGTCAGCCGCGGGGTAGGATCGAGGGACGCTCAGGGAGCGAGCGCTGTCGCGCCCGCCGGCTGGAAGCGCCGGACGCGGATCTTGCCTTGCCGGCGGCGGGCTTCGGAGATCTCGAATGCTGACTGCATGCGCATCAGCGTTTCCATCTTGGGGCCGAAAGCCTTCTCGATCCGCAAAGCCATGTCTCCGGTGAGGCCGACCTTGGCGTTCAGCAGCCCGGAGAGCGCCTGGCGGGAAACCCCTAGAACCCTGGCCGCCGCAGTGACGGTGAGTCCATGCGCTTCCACGATCTCGCTACGGATCACCGCGCCGGGATGGGGCGGGTTGTGCATGGGCATGGTC
Source organism: uncultured Solibacteraceae bacterium (assembly GCA_964471915.1). Lineage (GTDB taxonomy): Bacteria > Acidobacteriota > Terriglobia > Bryobacterales > Bryobacteraceae > JAIEPW01. The sequence goes on from CAYYID010000039.1 coordinate 19,881, forward strand.
ATCTCCTCAGTGGTAGTCCTCGAGTCCCGTTACCAGGCTGGATTGACGCCGCCTACTTCGGATCCTCGTACGTGATCTTCGAATCCACGTCCGTCTTCCGGAACTCCTTCGACTCCAGCGACAGCGTGATCACCCGCTTGTAGCCGAACAGCACGTCCAGCCGGAACTCGGTGCCATAGGTTGCCGGGAACCAGACGCCCGGCGCCACCCGCGCGTAGTTCACCGAAAAGCCCACCTGCCGGATATCCGTGCCCAGAAACACCTTCACGCCGCGCGGCATCTTGAACGTCGAGTCGGTGGTCACGCGCACGGGCTGCACTTCCTCGGCGTCCACCAGCACCTCGCCCTTCCACACCGCCCGGCAATCGGGATCGTCGTCGTCATCGTCGCCGAGGTTCAAGCAAGTTGACTTGCGCGCCTTGGGTTCGAAGGCGATCCGGTGGGCCGGCCGGCCCGCGACGGAGGTCTGGTCCAAGTACGTGAACTGGTAATACGGCAGGTCGTCCTCGCGAAACGGGAACATCGCGTGGGGGATCCCGTCGCGGGATTTCGGGGACGCCGCTAGGTCGTCGATCAGGCTGTCCATCAGCCCTCCGTCCAGATCCATGCCCTTGGACTTGAAGCCCGGCTCGGTGTACCGCACCACTTCTTTCTTGCTCTTGTGCCACTCCCCGGCGAGGGACTCCAGTTTCTTCTGCGTCCGATTCCGGCCCGGCAACGCCGTGTACTCCCGCACCTCGCTGCGCGCCACCTGGCCGTTGGTCCGCACCAGCCGCGCCTTCACCGTCTGGCGGTAGACATACTGCAGCCGGGCGTCGGCGCCGGATTCGAGGTTCTCGGCCATCCGGGCCATGATCTGGGTGGCGTCCTGGGCGAGCAGCGGCAGCGGCAGGCACAGCCAGAGGTAGCGCATGCTTCGAGTACGCGCGAGATGGTGCTGGCGTTGCAGCGGTTTAGCAGCTAAGGCCGATACCCCAGTACTATCTAGGGCTTCGTTCTACTCCTGGTCGTAACTGGGGGGATCCGGGCGACATAGAGGGCCCGAGTAACGGACAAGTCAAACTACTGCCATGATTTCTAGGGTATGATGCGAATGGCCTAGTACTCCTAGGTCCTGTAGTTTAGAAGTACTCGATCTCGATCGGAGGAAACGACGAGTGTTCGCTAAAAACAATAACAAGACCCTGGCCGCGGTATTCGCCGCCGCCCTATCTCTCGGAGTCGCCAACGGAGCACAACTGGTCTCGAACGGCAACTTTGAAACAGGAAACTTCAACGGCTGGACGGTAGTGGATCAGGCCAACTCCAGCGGAAGCTGGGTCGCCTATCAGAACGGCACCGCGCTGCCGTTTTCGACCTTCGGCGGCATGGAATTCGGTACCCGTCCGCCCCAGAGCGGGTCGGGTCAATACGTGGCGCTGACGGACGCGTTCGGCAACGGGAGCCACGTGCTGTACCAGATGATCGTGGTGCCGGTGGGAGTGACGAGCCTCACCATCTCGTTCGACTTCTTCCGCGCCAACCAGGCGCTGAATTACTCCACGCCGAACTCGCTCGACTACGGCGGTGGTCCGAACCAGCAGGCTCGGGTGGACATTATGGGTTCCGGGTGGAACCCCATGACGGACGCTTTCTCGCTGGCGGCGGTGTTGACCAATCTGTTCCAGACGGCCGCGGGTTCCACACTGCTGGACTCGGCCTTCCAATCTTTCTCGGTGACGATTCCGATCGCGCCGGGGACGTACTACATCCGGTTCGCGGAGGTGGACAATCAGGCCATCTTCAACTTCGCGATCGACAACGTCAGCATCCTGACCGGCGACGAGCCACCGCCGACCGGCGACGTGCCGGAGCCGGCGACCTGGGCGATGCTCGGCATCGGGCTGGGCGGGATCCTGCTCCGCCGGACTCGGAAGTAGCGTCGTGATCTGGAAGAGCGCCTACAGGCGCTCTCTCGGGTTGCCACAGGCCCAGGGCGAGGCGATCTCGCCCTGGGCCTGTGCGTTTTCCGGGCTGTGTCTACCGGAAATAGCCCGCCATAGCCTCGTACTCGCTCTGGAAATCCTCGAGCAGCGCCGCGAGGCCTTCGCCGAGGCCCAGAGCCTCCAGCGGCTCCGGCGGCGGCTGGTCGACGGGATTCATGTCCCGGAAGACCGAGATGCCGATACTGTTGACGTGCTGGTTCGCGACGTGGATGATCGAGCTGAGCGTCCACATCCCTTCGGCGACCTTCGTGGGGTCCGCCTCGGGGTGCTGGTGGTACTCGGCCGCCATCTGGATCGGCAGGGGCAGGTTCCAGTGGGCCATCGCTGCCGCCGAAAGCTCGGGGTGGGAGACGCCGATCACCTCGCGCTCGCACTCCACCAGGCTGCGCCCGCTGCGTTCGTACAGCCGGAGGATTTCCCGGTGCTCTTCCTTCAGTCCCAGCGCGATCAGCAGCCGCCCCACGTCGTGCAACAGGCCCGCGATGAACGCCCCTTCCGGGTACTCGACCTTCAGGTGTTGCGCCAGCAGGTCCGCCAGCACCGCCGTTGCGGCCGAGTGCTCGTTGAACCGCGCCATCGACCAGCCCTGCGGGGTCTTCACCTCGTTCCACAGCCGCGTGATCGACATCCCCAGCACCGCGTTGCGCAGCTTGTTGATCCCCAGCAGCGCCACCGCGTGCCGCACCGAGTTGATGGTCCCGCGCCGCCCGTACAAGGCGGAGTTCACCAGGTGCAGGACGCTACCTGCCATCACCGTGTCCTTCTCGATCAGTTCGCCGACTGTCGAAAATGAAACATTGTCCTGCGCCAGAGACGCCAGGAGCTTGTTCAACACCGGCGAGAACGGCGGCAGATTCCCGATGGAGCGCAAGGCTTTCTCGCGATAGTCCGTGCGCCGGTCCATGAGCGGTACCACGTTCTCCCTTATCGGCGGCTATGCGAAAACGTGAAACCCGGAGTGCGCGTGCCGTCCACAGTAAGATGGGAACTGACATGGCCGACTCCGCCGCGCCTGCCTCCCCCGCCCTCGAAGTTCGCCAGTTGACCAAACTCTACGGTCCCAAGGCGGCTGTCGACGGGCTGGACCTCTCCGTCCCCCGGGGCTGCTTCTTCGGCTTCCTGGGACCCAACGGTGCCGGCAAGACCACCACTATCAAGATGCTGATGGGCCTGGCCCCGCCCACCGCCGGCTCCATCTCGATCCTCGGGCGGCCCATGCCGGACGACGCCGTGGCCATCAAACAGCGCATCGGGCTGGTACCCGACGAATCCCTGCTCTTCGACCACCTGACCGGGCCCGAGTACCTCGAGTTCGTCGGCCGGATTTACGGGCTCGCCCGCCCCACCGCCCGGGAACGGACCCGGGAGCTGCTGGCTCTCTTCGAACTGGACGACGCCCAGCGCAAGCTGATCGCCGAGTACTCCAAGGGCATGCGCAAGCGCGTGGCCATGGCCGCCGCGCTGATCCACCGCCCGGAGCTGTTCCTGATGGACGAGCCGTTCGAGGGCGTCGACGCCGTGGGCGCGCGCCTGATGAAGGACCTGCTGCTCGACCAGGTGCGCCACGGCGCGACGATCTTCCTGACCTCGCATGTCCTGGAGGTGGTGGAGCGCCTGTGCGACCGCGTCGCCATCATCCACCACGGACGCCTGGTTGTCGACGGCACCATGGCCGAACTGCGCAACGGGTCGGAAACGCTGGAGGATATCTTCGTCCGGGTGGTCGGGGCGGCACGCCCGGCCGAGACAATCGACTGGCTCTAACTCTCATGCCCTTCCTGCCCATTCCGGGACATGTCGGCGCCATCCTCTGGGCGCAGTGGCGGGTGCTCCGTAATTTCTATCCGCGCGCCCGCGGCGGCGTGATCCTGGCCGGCCTCACGTCAGTGATCTGGTACGGCGGCTGGGCCGGCGCGGCCGTGCTCGCCGCGGTCCTGTTCGCCGACCCCGCCAGCGGCACCCTGCTCCGTGCGCTGCCGGGGATCCTGCTGCTGGTGTGCCTCTACTGGCAGGCCATCCCGATCCTCATGATGGCGACGGGGGCCTCGCTGGACCTCAAGAAACTCATCGCCTATCCGATCCCGCCCGGCCAGCTCTTTTTCGTCGAAGTGCTGCTCCGCATCACCACCAGCCTCGAGATGGTCTTCGTCTCGGCCGGCATCGCCGCCGGATTGCTGCGCAACCCGGCGATCCCCTGGGGCGCGCCCTGGATCCTGGCCCCGTTCGTCGCCACCAACCTGCTGCTGTCGGCCGGTCTCCGGGATCTCATCGCCCGGCTGCTCAGCCGCCGCCGGCTCCGCGAGGTGGTTTTCTTCCTGCTGATCCTGGCCGCCGCGCTGCCGCAGGTCCTGCTGATGCCGGGTCTGGCGACCCCCGAGAACCGGCGCCGCCTCGACTGGATCCTCTCCGGGGAGCCGCTGGCGCTACTGCCCTGGAACGCCGCGGGGCTCATCGCCACCGGCCAGTTCTCCTGGCCCGCGCTGGCGGCTGTCGTCCTGGCGCTCGGGTTGGCGTGGCTGTTCGCGCGCCTCCAGTTCGACCGGACCCTCCACTTCGACACCCAGGCCGCCGCGGCTTCGCCCGCGACGGACAACCGTCCGGGGTTCTCTGAGGCCCTGTTCCGGATCCCGGGACGCCTCTTCCCGGACCCCCTGGGCGCGCTGATCGAAAAAGAAATCCGGTTCCTCTCCCGCGCCTCCCGCTTCCGCCTGGTGTTCCTGATGGGCTTCACCTTCGGCTTCCTCATCTGGTTCCCGATGGCCGCGCGCGGGTCCGGTGGGGTCTCCGGCAACTTCCTGGTATTCGTCAGTGTTTACTCGCTGCTGCTCTTGGGCGACGTGTGCTTCTGGAACGCCTTCGGCTTCGACCGCTCCGCCGCGCAGAACTACTTCGTCCTGCCGGTCCGGCTGTCCTCGGTGTTCCTGGCCAAGAACCTGACGGCGTTCTTCTTCATCGCGCTGGAGATCTCCGCCATCACGTTCGTGTGCGCGCTGCTCCGCCTGCCGATTTCGGCCGCGAAGGTCGCCGAGGCTTTCGCCGTCACGCTGGTCGCCAGCGTCCTGCTGATCGGCCTGGGCAACTACACCTCGGTGACCATGGCACGGGCGGTGAACCCGGCGCAGGCCTTTCGCAACGCGGCGGCCGGGCGGATGCAGTTCTTTCTGCTGCTGATCTACCCGGTAGCCGCGGTGCCGGTGTTGCTGGCGTACGGCGCGCGCTACGCCTTCGAGTCGGAAGCAGCGTTCTACGGGGTGCTGCTCGTGGACCTGCTGCTCGCCGCCATCGTGTATCGCGTGGCGCTGGACAGCGCCCGCGAGGCGGCCCTGCTGCGCCGCGAGGAGATGATCGACGCCCTCTCGCGCAATGAGGGGCCGATCGCCGCGTGAAGCTGCCCTTCGATGCGCTGCTGGCCGCGGTTCGCGCGCACCCCGCCTGGCGGGCTCTGCTCGCCCGCGGCTTCCAGCCCGCCGCCGGGGTCCGCATGACCGCCGCCGCCGTGACGCCGATGATCGCGGGACATCTGATCGGCCAGCCGGCGGCCGGGGTCCTGGTGGGGGTCGGCGGGCTGTTCGTGTCGTTTCTCGACTCCGGGACCGCGTACCGGCAGAAGCTGCGGACGCTGCTGACCGCCACCGGCGCCATCGCCTGCGCGGGAGCCCTGGGAGTGCTCGCGGGGGCGCATCCCGCGCTGGCGGTCCCGGCGCTCGCGCTCGTCGCCTGCGCCGCGGGGCTCGCCTCCATCTTCGGCGCGGCCGCCGAGTCCACCAGTATCTTCGTGCTGATCGCCTTCATCGTGAATCAGAACGCTCCGGGCGGCTGGCACGACTCGTACTTGCGCGGCCTGGGGCTGCTGACCGGCGGGCTATGGGCCACCGCCATGTCCCTGGTGTTGTGGCCGATCCGGCCCTATGGACCCGCGCTGGACGCCGTCCGCGATTGCTACCACGCGCTGGCGGCGCTGTACCGCGCGCGCTTGCGGACGGCCGAGATCGGAACCGAGCGCCGAGCGCTGGAGAACGCCCTGGCACGCGCCCGCGAGGTGGCCCTCGCGAACCGGTTGACCCGTTCCGGCATCAGCCGCACCGGCCAGGCGATCCTGGTCCTGATCCGCACCGCCGACCTGCTGTACGCCGCCGGCATCGCCCTCACCTCGGCGGCCGACGCCGCCCGGGCCAACCGGCACGACGCCCTGATCGGGCGCCCGCTGCGCGCCTCGGTACTCGCCGCGGCCGAAACCGCGCAGTTTCTGGGCGACTCTGTCGGCGCGGCGGGCGGCGAAGTGGACCGCGCCCGCCTCGATCATCATCTGGCCCGGTTCGACGCGAAACTCGCCGCGTGTCCGGCTGGCCTGGTGGAGCCGCGCCAGCTCGCCGCCGCCCTGCAGCGCGTCTCGAACCTCATCGATACCGCCCGCGACACCGCCGCCGCGCTTGGCGACCCCGAGCGTCCCATCACGGGGGAACTGGAGCCGCTCACCGATCCCGGGGAAACACCCGGGTTCTGGGCCCGCCTCGGCGACCACTGGTCCTGGGATTCGCTGGTGCTGCGCCACGCCGTGCGGCTCGGCATCGCGTGCGCGCTGGGCCTATGGATCGCCGAAGCCTGGCATCTGTACCGCGGCGTCTGGGTGCCGCTGACCGTCGCCATCATCCTGAAGCCGGACTTCGGCGGCACCCGGGAGCGCGTGCTCGGCCGCGTCACCGGCACCGTGCTGGGCGGCCTGCTCGCCGCCGCGCTGACCTACCTGCTTCGGGATCCCTGGATCAACCTGGCCGCGCTGATCCCGCTGGGAATCCTCGCGTATTCGCAAAAGACGGTCGCCTACCAGCGCTTCGTCATGTTCCTCACCATGTTCGTGCTGGTGATGCTCAACCTCGTGGACCACGGCGACTGGCGCGACCCCATCTTCCGGGCTTTCGATACCGCGCTCGGCGGCGCCATCGGCCTGCTGGCCGCGTACCTCTTCTGGCGCCGGTCCCCGCTGGTCGACCTGCCGGAGCGCACCGCCGGCGCGCTCGAAACCGCCCGCGAGTACTTCGTGCGGGTCGCCGCCCGGCTGCGGGGCGAGGAGCGGGGCACGCTGCGCGATGCCCGCCAGGCCGCGCAACTCGCCGCCGCGAACCTGGCCGTCGATTTCCAGCGCGCACTCAGCCAGGACGAGCAGAGTCCCGAGGCCGAGCCGTACTACTCGCTGACCAACGCCGCCCAGCGGCTGGTGGACGCGATCGTCACGCTGGCCGCGGCGCGCCCGCGCGCCCTGCCGACGGCTCTGGAGCAGGAGATCGCGCAGTGGTTCGCGGCGTTAGCCGCGCATGCCCGCGAGCGATCCCTGCCGCCGCCGGCGCCGGAGCTTCCGGCCAGCCCGGGGCGGTCCGTCCGCCGGGTGTTCGAGGAACTCCAGGGGATCCGCAACGCGCTGGAGCGGCTGGAGCGCGCGCACCGGCCCGGCTCGAACCTGCTGGCGTGACCCGCGGCGCGGCACAGCCTAAAATCTAGTAAGACCCCTGGATGCCCGCCGCCCTGGAGATTCGCCTGCTCGGACCCTTTCGGGTCTCAGTCCAAGGCGAAGCCGTCGACGAATCCCGCTGGGCGCGCAAGAAAGCCCGTACGCTGGTGAAGCTGCTGGCGCTGGAGCCCGGCCGCGAGCTGCTCCGCGACGTGCTGATCGAGCGCCTGTGGCCGGAACTCGACGCCGAACAGGGTCTCAACAATTTCCACAAGACGCTGCACGCCGCGCGGCGGGCCCTGGAGCCGGACTTGAAGCCGGGGGCTGTGTCGGCCTACCTCGTCACCCAGGACCAGAAGGTCGCGCTGCGCGCCCCGGGCGAGCTGTTCATCGACGCCGATGAGTTCGAGAAGCGCGCCCGCGCGTCACTGGCCTCCCACGAGCCCGGAGACTACGCGGCGGCGCTGGAATTGTATGCCGGGGAACTGCTCCCTGAGGACCGCTACGAGGATTGGGCCAGCGTGCGGCGCGATAAGCTCGCGAACCTGCAGCAGGAGGTGCTGGTCCGCTATGCGGCGCTGCGGGAGAGCCACGGCGCCATCGAGTTACTGGAACGGGCGGTCGCCGCGATGCCCGGCAACGAGAACGCGCATCGCCAGTTGATGCGCCTGCATGCCCTGGCGGGCAACCGCCACCTGGCGATCGCGCAATACCGCCAATGCGCCGAAGCCCTGCGGCGGGACCTGGATGCCGAGCCGGAGGCGGCGACGCAGCGCCTGTACGAGGAGATCCAGGCGGGCCTTCTGGGACCGGCGGCTCCGGAAGCTCCGGTTGGGGAACCCGCAGCCAAAGCCGCGGAACCCGCCACTCCGGTTCGAAGACACCGGTCCTGGGCGTTAGTGGCCGGGCTGCTCGCGGTGGCGCTAGCCCTCGGCGGCGCCTGGTACTACACCCGGACCGGCGAGCGCATCGAGTCCCTGGCCGTGCTGCCTTTCACCTCGGACGCCGGGGTGTCGCAGGATTATCTGGCCGACGGACTCACGGAAGGACTGATCAATTCCCTGTCTCAGGTGCGGCCGCTGCGGGTGATGGCGCGCAGCACCGTATTCACGTACAAGGGCAAAGCGGCGGATCCGCGGGCCGTGGGCCGCGCCATCGGGGTCCGGGCGGTGCTCACGGGCCACATCGTCCGGCGGGACGGCAACCTGGCGGTCTCGATCGAACTGGTCGATACGCGCGACGGCGCCCAGATCTGGGGCGCGCGCTATTCGTTCGAGCCCACGGGTTTGAGCGCGGCGCAGTCGCGGCTGGCCACCGAGGTGGCGGCAGCGCTGTCCCTGAGGCCCCGCGACACCGCGTACACCCGCGTCGCCACGCGGAATCCCCGGGCGTACGACTTCTATCTCCGCGGGCGCTACCACTGGAACGAGCGAACCGATGCGGGGTATCAGAAGGCCATCGAGTACTTCGATCAGGCCATCGCCGTGGACCCGGGCTACGCCCTCGCGTTCGCCGGGCTCGCGGATTCCTATGGCTTATTGGGCTGGCAGAGCGCGCCGCCGCGGGCGTACCTGCCCAAGGCCCGGTCCATGGCGTTGCAGGCGCTGGCGCTGGACGACAAGCTCGCCGAGGGGCATACCTCGCTCGGGATGATCAAGGCACTGTATGACTGGGACTGGCGCGGCGCCGAGGCCGAGTTCCGGCGCGCCATCGAACTCAACCCCGGGTACGCCACCGCGCACCACTGGCTCGCCGTGCACCTGAACGGGCAGGGGCGCCATGACGAAGCCCGCGCCGAGTTCGCCCGCGCGCTGGAACTCGATCCGCTGTCGCGCATCATCAATGTCAACGCCGGCTACCCGGATCACTACCAAGGCAAATTGGACCTGGCGATGAAGGCCTACCGCCGGGCGCTGGATCTCGATCCGGATTTCGTCACCGCCCACGAGGATCTCGCCCTGGCCCTGGAGCAGGCAGGCCGCAAGCCGGAGGCCGCGGCCGAAATCGTGAAGTACCTGACGGCCGCGGGCGAGCCGGCGCTGGCGGAACGGTTCCGCCAGGCGGCGCGAACCAGGGGTTACCAGGCGGGGCTGCAGGTTTGGCTGGACGAGACGCTGGCGCGCGCCAACGCGTTGTACGTATCGCCGATCGAGATCGCGCAGTTGTACGTCAGATGTGGCGACGCAGCCAAAGCGTTCGAGTGGCTGGACCGGGCGTTCGCGGAGCGCACGGCGCCCCTGGTGTATCTCAAGACCGACCCGCTGTACGCCCCGCTGAAGTCCGACCCGCGGTACCAGGCTCTGCTGCTGCGGATCGGCCTGTAGCGGGCGGTCCGCGGCTAGTCACAGCGTCTGTCGATTTATTTCTTCAACCGCAGCAGCAGGATGGCGGAAACGCCCCGGCGGGCGCGAGGAGCGGCCGCGAAAAACTAGGCTCCGGACGGCTGGTCCGTCCGGAAAATCCCAGGAGGTGTCTCAAGATGAAGCCCGTCAGTCTCCCTACGCCCCGTCCTCAGCCCGACGCGGTGCAGTATGGCGTCCAGGAATTGCAGCTCTTCCCGGCCTTCACGCGGCAGTCGTTCGCGGAGAAGTTCGGACAGGAGCCGCCGGTATTCGATCCGAACCGCAAAGCCAAGACCTGGTTCGACTCCTCGATGGAGGGGTTGGATCCGGAAGAAATGGTCACCTACCGCGTGTTGGGGGACCGCGGAGGACAGCCGGTGCTCCGCCAGATCGCGATGACACGGCAGGAGGCGGCCAGCGTGAATCTGCCGGGCGATTACCGCTATCCGGCCTACGAGATCGCCCCGACGCGCGCGACCCGCGGTGGGGTGGGGATCAATCCCGAGTATCTTTCCGAGGAGGCCGCGGCGCGCTCGATCCTTGCCGCCGCCGGCCGCGGCTTGCTGGTGGACGAGGGCGACACGCCGCAGTTCGGGGTCGTGTATCCGGCGGGGGAAAGGCGGCGGATGTGGGCTGTCGTGATCGACGGGCAGTCGCAGAACGCCGGGGTGCTGTGGAAGGAGCGCTGCGCGCGCGGCGTGGGCTCGCCGGGCCGCTGGGAGCTGGACGGCGCGTGGCTGCGCTGGGAGCCGGCACTGCCCGCCGCCGCGGAGGTGCGCGGCGTGTGGGAGGTGCCGGTGCGGGACCTGCTGCCGAACGAGGCGCTGCAGGCCGGACGGTTCGCTCCGGTGGTGGTGCGCACGGATGTCCAGCGGCAACTGGACGAGGCGAGCGGCAGGTTTACACCGCAGGACCGGGCGCTGCTCCGCGAAGCGGTGGAGCGGCTGCGGGCGCTCAAGGCCGCCTGAGGAGGCGAGGAAGATAAAAAGGGCGGCCCTTCCGGGCCGCCCTTGGTTGCAGAGGAGAGGACTTACTGGATCGGGAAGAAGGTTCCGTTCCCGAAGATCAGGGTATTGGCGTCCGGAGACACCGCCAGCGCGAGCGGCTGGTAGGGTCCGGTCTGGGTATCCTGCGGAACCTCGAACTGCACCAGGTAAGTGCCGATGGAGCCTACCAGGTAGTCAGCCGAGATGACGCGGATGCCGGCGTTGTTGATGCCGACCACCACCGGGGTGGCCACCCGCTGGCCCGGAAGGCCGATGCGGTTCGTGCCGGTGGCCGGGTTGGTCTGCGCAAGGCCGGTGGCGAACAGGTACAGGATGTCGCCGCGCCGGGCCGGATTCTGCGGCGTGATATAGCTGCCGTCCGAGGCCCGGACCAGCACCGCGTAGCGGCGGTTATCCGAGGCGATGTACTCGAAGATGCCGGGCTGGAAGCGGGCCACCGGAACGTTGGTCACCGTGGTGGAGGCGGGCCCCACACTGATCACGGCGCTGACGTTGCCGGCCGGCACTTCGCACGGCGTCTGGAAGTTCACTTGCTCCCGCCCGCCCTGATTGATCACCGACGAAATCGGGGCCGCGAAGCCGCCGATGGTGATGCTCACGTTGGCGAGGATCAGCGGGAAGCCCGCGAACGAAGCGGGCGCGTTGACCACGCCGTTGACGCCCGGCGCGAGACCCGTGCCAGTCACGGAGCTGAGCGCGCAGGGCGCCAGACCCTGCTGGAAGCTGGCGGCGTTGACGAACCCGCTGGCCTGCACCCGCGGTCCCGGAGGCACGCTGGTGAGGGTGAAAGTGGCCGAGAACGTGGACGCCGTGGCGGTCACCGTTATGGGGCCCGCAATGGCGCCGGCGGTCGCGATGGTCTGCGCCCGGCCCTGCGAGTCCGTATTGACGCTGGACACCGAAAGGCTGGCCGAACCGCTGGACACCGAGAAGGTGACCGGGAAGTTCGAGAGCGGCGCGTTCGACGTATCCAGCACCTGGACGATGAGGGGCTGCGCGAAGGCGGCGCCCGTATCGGCGGTCTGGTTGTTGCCGCCGACCACCGAGATGCCGCTGACGGTGACGTTCGCGGTGGCGGTGAAGGTCGCCGTCTGCGAACCGACGGTCACGGTGATTTGGATGGCGCCCGGAACCTGGCCCAGAGTGACCCGGGTGGAGGCGCGGCCGTTGGCGTCGGTCTGGGCGGACGATTGCGAAAGGGTCGCCGCGCCCTGGGTGACGCGCCACGTCACGGCCTGGTTGCCGACGGCCTGGTCGCAGTTGTTGGCAACCGCGATGGAGAGGGCCAGCGGCAACTGGGTCCCGATGCGGCCGGACTGATTGTCGCCGCCGACCTTGGTGAGCTTCGTTCCGCCGCCCGGCTCGATGATCATGTCGATCGGGCGGGCGCGGAGGCCCGTAAGATCCACGTAGATGCGCGTGGGGCCGACGCGGCAGGTGGGCAGGAGGTTGCAACTGCCGATGCCTTGCTCGTTGGTCAGCGTATTCCCCACGCACTGAGCCGGGGGCGTGGCGCCGGGATTCGCGAAGTCGAGGATGGTGATGCCGACGTTCGGAATCGCTTCGTTCAGATTGGGGAAGTCCTGGGAGACGACGCGGAAACGCACCGCGTCGTTGTTGATTTCGCCCGCCTTGACGCGCAGGATGAGTTCTTCCGTCACCTCGTTCGGCTTCAGGAACTCGAAGCTCGGTCCAGCGGCGATCTGCCCACCGAGCAGGGTGGACAGGATGGTCGTGGTAAAGAAGTTGGCGGAGCCGTAACCGACTGCGGAGGCGATGACCTGCGTGGTGAGGAAGGACCGGCCGAAGGTGGAGCCGCCGTTGCCCAGGCTATTCGGCCGGAAGGCATTCGCGGCGAAACCTTTGTCGTCGGTGATGGTCTCGAACAGGAGGACCGAACCACCGGGTCCGGTGCCGCTCCAGCTCACGTTGACCCCGGGGACCGGGTTGCCGGCGGCGTCGCGCACCTGCACGATCAGCGGAAGCCGGGTGCTGGAGTTGTTGTCGAAGACCAACTGGCCGTTGCCGGAGACGAGGTACACGCCGGCCTGACCGCCGCCGCCACCGCCGCCGCCACCCCCGCCACCGCCGCCGCCATCGCCCGGCACCGTGAGGGTGAACGAGGTATTGGCCGCGCCAGGTGAAGCGAGGACGATCTGGAACTGGCCCGGCTGCGCGGGCGCCGCGGTGAGCCGGAACTGCGCCAGCCCGTCGATGTTCGTGTTGACGCTGGTGGGCGCGAACGTCGCGCCGCTGGTGGTCGAAATAGTCACCGGGGCGCCGTAGACCGGGCGGCCCGTGCCGTCCACCAGGCGGAAGACCAGCGGCTGCGCCGCCGCCGCGCCCGGCTGGACCACCTGGCCGTCGTTGTAAAGCTGGAAGTTCGCCGCCCCGGTGTTGACCGGCACCGGCGCGAGTTGCAGCCGCGTGTCGTTAGCCGAGATGTTCACCTGGCTCGAGACGGAGATCTCGTTGATGTCGATGCGCTGGAGCACCCGCGCTCCGGACTGGTCGATGATCGCAAAAAGGAAGCGCGCGTTCGGCAGTTCGTTGGACGGCTCCATATCGAGCACCCGGCTCACTGAGGTGACGGTGCGGAGGGTGGATTCGGTGACGCTCAGCGGCGCCACCTGGACGTCGTACAGGGTGGTGTTCTGGCCGGAGAAGACGAAGCCCCGGTTGTTGCCGGTCAACACCAGCTTGTCAAACAGCGGCACGTCCTCGTTCCCCGAGGGCCATGTGGCGGGGGTGATCGCGAGGTTCTGCAGGTCGAAGGAGATCAGGGACTTGCCACCGATCACCGGCGTGGTGTTGATGGTGATGCCGTAGCGCCCGTTCGGGGTGAAGACCAGACGCTGCGGGGTGCCCACGAAAGCCACCTCGCCGCCGGGCAGCACCTGATTGTTCACCGGATCGATGGCATAAAGGCGGTTGGTGGCGAGCACATAGATGCCGCCAGTCGGGCTGGTCGCGATGTCGGTGGCGCCGCCGGGGAGTTCCAGCGAGGAGCCGGACACCGTCGGGTTGGGGCCCAGGTTGATGGCCGTGACATAGGTCACCGTGGAGCCGCGCGAGAGGACGTAAGCGCGCGTGCCTTCGAGGTTGAACGTGATGTCGATGGCGGTGCCGAGGATCCCGATGCCGCCGGGATTCAGCAGATTCTCGGTCTGGCTGGATACGTCGATCACATACAGCCTGTTGGTCGCGACCAACAGGTAGCGGCCGTCGGACGAAAGAGCGCCGGCCTGCGCCGCCGATCCGGCGATGGTCGAAACGGGCGAGAAGCCCGTGAAGCTCGCCGGCACCTGGCTGATCGGATTGATCGAATTGGCGGCCAGGATGTAGAAGCGCGTCCCATCCGGCTTGGGGATGATGCGGTACTGGCCCGTTGGTCCCGCGAAGCTGCCGATCTGGGCGACCTGGGCGGCCGTAGCGGAGTAGACCTCCACGCCCGTCCCTACGCCGGGACCCGGCAGACGAAACAGATAGGTATTACCGGGCTGTGCGTTCAGATCGGCAGGCGCCCAGAACAGGCATAGCACAGCCAACAAAAGGTACTGGCAAACTCTCATGAAGAGACCTCTCGGGAACGAGATGGACGCGGGCGGGACACTAGCGAGTGTACCACGGGTAAGGGGTACCGGATCAAGACAAGTTTATCAGGAAATGTTTCAGGAGGGAAGGGGGAAGGCCGGGTCCGGACAAACGAAAACGGAGGAGCCGAAGCTCCTCCGTTTCCGGTTGGTTGCGCACTACGAACGAGTTAGCTTAGTGACCCAAGCTCTCGCCCGTGATACCGGTCCGGTACAGACCCGGGCGGTCCAGGATCAGCGCCACGTACATCTGGTTGGCACCCGGCGTGGTCGCCGAAGCACCGAAGGCGCTGATGTAGGCCACCGCGTGGCAGTACTGGAATTCAGCCTGCGCGATGATGTAGCCCTCGAAGCCGGCCGCGCGGTTGTCGATACCGTTCGTGCCGCCGCCGGACAGCGTGAAGGCCATGTACTGGCCGCCGCTGAAGGCAGTCGAGGTCTGGGAAGCCGGAGCAGCCGCGCCGCTCGGGCCATTGCCGTAGTAGAACAGCGTCACACGGCCCGTCTGGATGGAGGTCCCGAACGGATCGCGCGAGGTGTTGGCAATCACGATGCCCGTGTCATAACCCTGCTGGTTGGTGACGTACGGGAACAGGATGTTGCAGAAGCACTTGGTGACCGTGTAGAGGTCGAACGCCGTGGTCGAAGGCACGAACCGCGGAGTGCCGAGACCCGACGCGTCGCTCTGGGCCACGCGCGCCGCCGCCGAGGTGTAGAACGGAGCGAAGCCGCCCACGCCACGAGTCACGAGACCCGGGGTCGGGAGGTCAGCAACGGGATCCGCCAGGAAGTGGACGTCGAGCGGCACGAACATTTCTTCCACCGCGAAAACGTCGGTGTAAGTCACTTCGTAAACCGCCAGCGCCGTGCCCGTCGTCGAGATGCCGAGCGTGGTGAAGCCACCCGCGGTGCCCGTCGAGAAGGAGCCGCCCGCACCGGAGGTGTTGGCGCCCGGAACGAGGACGGCCAGACCGGTCTGGGTGAGAGTGCCCGCGCGGAACAGCGGAATGCGGTTCGGCACGCGGAGCGACAGGCCATTCTGGACGTTCGAGAGCGCCAGGTACACGCGGGTGCCCTGAGTCGCAAAGCCGACCGCCGCGAAGCCCGTCGCCGGACCGGCGTTCGCGAAGTCCACCGTGGCGGCGGTTTCGTTGGCCGGAGACGGCTGGAACGGCAAGGTGAGGACGTTCGGATTCGGGCTAGCTTCGGTGGTAGTGGAGTTGTTGAAGCCATCTTCCGCGAAGTAGATCGCACCCGAGACGTTCTGACGCCAGGAAGCGTTGTTCACGCCGAAGCCGAGAGCCGGCCGGTTGTCAGAGTATTGCCGGAAGTTCCGGACCTTGAACGCCGACGCGAAGCCTTCTTTGTACTGAATGAAGTTGGTCACGCCGTCGTTGTCACCGCGGCCCGCGTTGTTGCAGGTGCCGCTGTAGTTGGCGCCGAAGCCGCCAAGGAAACCGACCAGGTCGCAAGCCGCGTACTGGTTGGTCGCGGCGCCTGCCGCCCGGCTCCAGTTCGCGTCATTGCACTGCACCAGGCGGCGCACCGGACCCGCAGCCGCCGTGAGACCGGGCAGGATGAAGGCCACGATCTGCTGCTGCTGGTTGATGGCAACCGAGGTGGAACCCGAGATCGAAACGCTCATCGAGATGGCCGAGAAGCCCGTCAGCGACGAAGCCACGCCCAGCTGGTTCGCGTTCGCACGAACGTTCGTGAACCGGAGGGAGCGCGTGGTCGTCGTGCCCGGAGGATCGAGCGGCACGCCGAGGAACGCGATCGAGTTCTGCGTGATCGAGCCGAGGATCGAGGACGGAGCCTGACGGCCCTGGAAGACGTTCGGACGGCCCTGACCGTAAGCATTGCTCACGCCCGGGGTGCCGTCGTAGGTCTGCGAGGGGACGCCGGTGCTGCGGATGCCGCAGACGCCGGGGCCGCCCGTGCCGGGGCCACCGTTGCCGCTGAGGTCCTCGCCCGTGCCCGCCGCGCCGCAGTTCAGCAGCGAGCGGCCCGGGTTCTGGGCCGAGTTCGGCTCGTCGATGATCAGCAGCGCTTCATTGAAGACCGTGCCGCCGAACGCCGTCGCCTCACCGCCCACCAGCCGGCTGGTGATGTTGGTGTTCAAAAACAACTGAATGTTGACCTGCGGGACGAACTGACCCGCAACCGTCGGCGTACCGCCCTGGCAATTGAGCACCAGGTCGCCAACCAGTTCCGTCAAGCCTTCCGCACGAACGGTCGGCGGGGTGCCGGCGTTCGCCGTGCAGACAAACGGCGGAGCTTGCGTCTGAGCGCTTGCCACCGGAACGAAGCCCAACAGCAGGGCCACGACGGCGAACGCCAGAACCAATTTACGAAAATCTGCCATTTCCTTCTCCTTGTGAAGTTCTGGAATCGAATTGATGGGAAGTTCTCTTTTCAACCTGAGCCTCAAATTGCAACTGTCAGACACTGAAGACCGTGAGTATCCCCCAAGGACCGTGGTGGCTGCCGTTTCTTTCCTGCACCTGAGCTCAATGTCGTCGACTTCTCTCTCGTTAATCGTGCTCGCGGGACCCACGCATTGGATAGCCCGGCTTGCTACAACAACTGTTATGGTAAAACCCTGGACGCAGTCAAAATATGAATACCACTCCCCGCCCAGACAAGTCAAGCGGAAAGTAGGACTTGCGCTTCCCGGCACCTTGCGGCGACCGGAAGACCCCGCCGTTATTCCAGCATAACCGGGCCTGCCAGGTCAATCCCCAAGGTCAAACGTCGCTGTTCTGGGGTCGAACGGCAGGATGCGGCATTGAACGGCTACTGATCCCGGATCGCCCGCCGCAGCATCCGGAGGCGGCTCTTCACCTCGTCCGAGGCCTCCAGCAGGTCCGTATTGTCATAGATGATGCGTGGCGTAATGAATACTACCAGCTCTGTGCGCGACTTGCTGATGCTCCGCGTCCCGAACGCCGCGCCGATCCACGGCAGTTTGTGCAGAAACGGCAGACCCGCCGACGACGACGAATCGCTCTCGCTGATGATGCCGCCGATGGCGATCGTGTCCCCGTCGAGCATCGTGATCTGCGTCTGCACCTGCCGCTGGCTGAAGGAAGGAGACGAGATCCCCGACCCCGCTGGCGGCGGCCCGGGCGCCGAGACGTCCTGGTTGATCATCAGCGTCACCACGCCGCTGGGATTGACGCGGGCGTTGACGTTGAAGGTCACGCCGGTGTTCCGGTTCTGGATCGACTGCGCAAACTGCGTGTTGCCGCCGGTCTGGATGCCGGTGGGAACCGTCGCCGTCAATACCGGCACCTGCTGGCCGACATTGATCGAAGCCGGAATGCTGTCGGTGGCAATCAGGCTGGGCGCCGAGATTGTCCGCGCCTTGCCTTGCGTCTCCTGCAGGGTGAGGAACGTCAGCAGTTCCTTGCTTTGGCTCACGATCATCCCGGCGGTCAGCGAGGTCGCCGAGCCGACCAGGCTGGCGGCGATGTTGTCCTTGATGCTCGGTTTGATGGTTTCTTCGCCGCTGCCGCGGTTGCGGAGGAAAGCCGTCACGCCGCTAGCGAAAGCGCCGTTGAGCTGCACTTCGTAGATCCGGGCCTCGAGCAGGATCTGCCGTGGCGGGATGTCCAGGTCGCGGAGCAGCTTCAGAATGCTCTGATACTCCTGGGCGCTGGCCTGAATCAGCAGCGAATTGTCCAGCGGATTCGGGATCACGCGCGGCCCGCTCGAAAAACCGAAGGCGCCGCCCGCGCCCAGGAAGCCGCCGGTGAGATCGCGGCCCTGGGTGGTCCCTCCCGCCGTGGGCGCAGCGCCTTGCCCGGGAGCCGCCTGCGGGACCGCGCCAAAGCCCGCCGGCTGGCCAAAGCCGCCTACGGGAAACTGGGGAGCAAAACCACCACCGAAGCCGCCGCCGAAACCACCGCCAAAACCGCCTCCGAACCCGCCACCTCCAAAACCGCCCCCCATGCCGCCGCCAAAACCGGGACCGCAACCGCTGTTCAAGCCGCCGGGGTTCTGGAACTGGCCGCCGTTCATCTGGCCCCCAAAACCGCCGCCGATCATGCCGCCGCCGAAGCCGCCGCCAAAACCGCCTCCGAAGCCCCCGCCGAACGCCATGGGGCCGCCCAGCAGCATGCTGATCGCCATGGCAAGGCACTCGGAGCGCTGGTACCGGACGCGGTACACGTGGTTCTCCACGGCGCCGACGGGCGCCGCGGCCTGCACGTCGAGCTTCTTCAACCAGGTTTCGATGGTCTCGAACGCCCCGGGATTGGGCGCCACCGCGATCAGCAGGTTCAGCCGGTCCACCGGCAGAAACCGCACCGCATTGAACTTGTCGGTGAGCGAGAGGCCCTTCAGGATGCCCGTCAGCTCGTTCGAAACGTCGGTGGGCTTGCTGTGGACGAGATCGAAGATCCGGACGCGCTGGCCGGCCAGGACGTCGCTGTCGAAGAGGCCGATCAGCTCCATGGTCCGCTTCATGTTGCGGCGGCTGTCGAGCACGAACATCATGTTGGCGGGGCCGTAGGCGAGGATCTTGGCGTTCTCGCCGATGAACTCCTGCAACACCTTGCTCAGTTCGTCCACGGTCGCGTACTTGAGGAACACGAGGTTGAGCATGGTCTGCTCGTCCTCGGGGATCTGGCCCGCGCCGGCGGACTCGGCGCGCAGCGGCTGCCGCGTAATCTCGTTCAGCGGCACGATGCGCCAGATGTCGCCGACGGCCACCATGCCGGCGTTGTTGATCCGCAGAATCATCTCGAGCAGGTTACGGGCGTCCATGTTGCGCGTTTCGCCGTAGGTGCTCAGGGACACGGTGCCCTTGATGCGGGGGTCCAGGACGTAGTTCATGCGCAACTGGCGCGCCAGCAGGTCGATCACCTCGGCGAGGCTCGCGTTGGTGAGGTTCAGGTTCCCGATCGGCACCTTCGGCAGTTGGGGACCGGCAGCGCCGGCAGCCGGAGCGGCCTGCGCCGGGTCTTCAACGGGCGGAGTGGCGGGAGGCCGGGCGGGCGGAACCTGCGCGAAGGCGACGGTAGCGCACAGCGCGACGAGGAAAAACCGGGCCGGGAAGGTCATCTTATTTCTTTTCTCCCGAGGCAGGCTTCACCTGCGGCGGGGCGACGGTCAGTTTGCCGGAGGGCTTCGCGGCAGCCGGGGCGGACGCGGCGGACGCGCCCGGCGCCGTGCCGGAGCCGATGAAGTAGTCGTAGGCGAGCTGCTCGATCTCGTTCAGCTCGGCCTTCTTCTTGCTCCACTTCTGGGTGCCGAAGGGCGTGGGGTTCTCGAAGTACACCAGGTCGCCCTTGACGGTGACCTTCATGTTCGGGTTCGGCTTCGGCTTGGGCGCTTCGGCGGTCGACTGGCCCTGGTCCTCGTAGCGGGACACGCCGAACGGAGTCTTCTTATAGAGCCACTTCTTGCCCGCGGCATCGGTGAAACGGTAGGTGTACGGCGCGATCTCCACCGCGCCCTCCGGGATGGTGAGGGTTTCGTAGCGGGTCTGGGCGGCGCCGAGGGCCGCGAATCCGAGCATCAAGAGCAGGATGAAATGCTTCATAAGATCTCCTAGCGAACGGGCTCCCAGCGGCAGGACCGGCCGAACGGACTTTGCGAAATCACCTTACGAAAGCCGCCGGAAACGGTTCCGGACGGCGAGTCATCGCCGGGCGCGCAGAACCTCATGCCGTTGCCGACTTCCGCTCCGGGGGTGCCGCGGTTGGCGTTGTTGTTCGAAGCTTTCTTGGCTTCTTCTTCCTGTTGCTGGCGGGCCAGTTGCTGGGCGGCGTCCGCCCCGCGCGCGCCAGTGAGGTTGGCGACGTTGGGCGTGCCGCCGCCCGCTGCTGGGGCGCGTCCGTCGACGCCGGCCGCGGCCCGCTGCTCCGCCGTGGGCTTCAGCTCGATGACCGCCTTTTCCACTTCCTTATCCTTCCAGCGGAACTTGATGGTGTCGCGCGAGAGGGAGACGATCTTGAACGCGCCGATTTCGTCGCCCTGGCGGTAGGACTTCTGCGTCCCGCCGACGCCTTCGGCCAGCAGGATCGAGATGTCGTTGCCGAAAACGATCATGCCGAACATCACAGGCAGAGCCGGCATCGGCTCCGGCGGGGGCGCCACCGGCGCTTCGATGATCACCGCGGGATTGCGGTCGCGCGAGAAGAGCATCTGCGTGGCCACCTTCTCGTAGCCCATGGCGACCGCCGGCTCGACGGCCGGCGCGGGCGGCGGGGGCACGACGTTCCGGCGCGGCAGCTCGGCCTGCAGCAGTTGCGTCTGGCGGGCCTGCGCCTCTTTCCAGCCGGAGTACAGATGCCAGGCGGCGAACCCCGCCAGCCCGGCGAGCACGGTATTCAGAAGGATGAGACGCTGCCTCACAGTTCGCCTCCGCTCTTTTTGTCCGGCACCAGTTTCTTCGCCACCACGCCCTGGACGCCCAGCCGGACGTTCAGGGTCTTTTCGCGCTGACTGGCCGACACGATGCGCAGTTCGCTGATGCCGATGATCTCGCGCTGCGCCGTAAGGCTGGCCAGCAGATTCACGAGCTGCTCGATGCGGCACTGGAAATTGGCCGCGACGTTCACCTCGCCGTAGGCGTCCCCAAGCGGACGGACCTGTCCGACTTCGGTAGCCCCGAGGTCCACCGGCGGGTTCTCGGCGCGGCCCACGCGGCGCAGGATCTGCAGAAGCTGCGCCTGCGCCTGCGCGGCGGTATCGGCCGTGATCAGCCCCTTTTCGCGGACCGCCAGCTCGGCGGAAACCTGTTGCAGCGCTTCCTGACGGGAAGGTCCGGTGGCGACGTGCTCGCGGAGCTTCTCCAGCCGCTTCTCCATCAGCTCCACCGAGTCGTTCGCGCCGACCACCGCGGGCGTCTCCTCGCGCGTGAAGTACAGAAACAGGAGCACCGCCGCCACGGCGACGCCGAGCAGGGTGAGGGCGCGGCGGTCGCGCTCCGAGAGGTTCATTTCGGGGCCTCCGGTTTGCGCGGAGCGGGGGCGGGCGGGGCGGCGGGGGTCTCGCGCTGCGCGCGGATCCGGAACACTTCGCCGGTCTGGACACGCGCCGGCGACTGCAAGAACTCCGAGGCGCGGAAGTAGGGAGAATTGTCGATCTGCCGCAGGAGTCCGGCGGCTTGCTCGGCTTCGCCGGCCAGGTTGACGACCGAGCGGGTCATGTCGAGCGAATTCAGCCAGCCCGGCGCCGCGAGCAGCGTGGTCAGCTCCTGCATCGCGTCCAGATCGAGCTGGGGCGTGCGGCGCAACTGGTCGAGCAGGACGGTGCGGGCGCGGCGGCGCTGAATCTCGCGCTCGGCCTGCGTGACGCGCTGGGCATCGGCTTCGAGACGCCGGATCTCGGCCTGCAGCGATTCCCGGTAGCGGCTCCGCTGCACGGCGGCGGAGATGGCCAGCGCGCCCAGGATCAGCGCCAGCACGGTGGCCAGTGCCAGGGTCGGGATGAACATCGCGCGGGAGTTCGAGGAGCGGTACGGCGCGGGCAGCAGGTTCAACGGCAGCGCCAGCCACGGGCAGGCCCCGGCCAGCGCCGCCGCATAGGCAAGAGGCGCGGCGTTCCAGCCGTCTGGGGCCGCCGCCGGCGCCGGCAGAACCTCCAGCAGCGGGCGGACGGCGGACTCGGCCGGCAGGCGCAGTTCGGCGAGCGCCACGGCCGTGGCCTGGCTGGCGGATCCGGCAAAGGCCGCCGAGTACAGCGGACGCGCCGGGCTTTCGCCGTAGACCTCGAGGTCCGCCTCGCGCTGGTCCAGCGCGGTGACCTGGGCATCGGGCTCGCCGTGGAGGCGCATCGCCGAGTACACCGCGGCGGGAGAGACGGTGAAGGTCCCCGTGCGGACCCCGGCTTCGGAGAACAGGTTCGCGAAGCGCTCCACGGCGGAGGTGCGCGCGATGGCGACCAGCACCGTGTCCTGGCGGCCCAGGCGCGCCCAGGAGGACTGGACATCATCCTCCGGATAGGGGTGCAGCGTGTCGAGTTGCAGCGCGACCGCTCCCTCCAGGTCCTTGCCGCTCACGCCCGGCACGGCGAGCTGCCGCACGATGACGTCGCGCCGCGGCAGCACGACATTCGCGGCCAGGTGCGCCGCGCCGCAGTCCTTGAGAAACGCCGCCACGCGCGCGCCCCACTCGCCGGCGGCGCGCTCGGCGTAATCCTGGACCGCGAGCGTGCCGGCGACGCGGACGCCGCCGGGGCGCACGCGGGCGACGGTGAAAACCAGGTCCCGGACGCCGATTTCGACGCCGACGCCGAGACCGATCGCGGTCCATTTGCGCAGGGCCGGCGCGATCATCGCGAGGCCCCCGGGGCGGCGGGCGCGGCCGCAGTCCCGGCGCCGGTGGAGAAGGAGACCGGCGCCGCTTGCGACCACGCATCCTCGTACCAGCGCAGCACGTGGTACGGCGGATTCCATTTCTGAGGATCCAGGAACTTTACGGTGGCCGCGGCCGACCGGGTCTGCGGCGCAAACCGCCCGTCCGGCAGCCGGAGGCGCGCGGTGGCGCGCAGCGTCCAGATGGTGTTGCCGCCCACGCGGAACCGCGGGATCCCCTGGGTGAACACGGCGGCTTCCGCGGCGCTCCGGAAAGGCTGGAGCGCGCGGCGCTGGACGGCGGAAGCCACCGCCGGCGGCGCCATCCCGAGCGCCAGCATCAGCGGCGGCGCGGCTGTGTTGATGTCGAACGCGTCAATGGCTCCGTAGACGGACAGGCAGTCCTTCAGCCCGCCGGTCGGGTACAACCGGCCTTGAGCGTCCTCGCGATAGCCGCCATGGAAGAGTTCCGGAGTCATGCCGCGGAGGAGCAGCAGCTCCTCGATCTCCTCAAAAGACGCATGCCGGCTCGGGAAAGACGGAACCCGGCGCAAATAGAACTGATCAAAGAGCGTTGGCCCCCCGGCGGGGGACCGCCAGTCGACGATCGCCAAAGTGACCTGGCGGGCCTGTTCCGGGTTGGCGCCGACGGCGATCAGGACCCGCAACAGGTCCTCCGGCGCGGCCCGGTTGATGTCGAGCTTGGAAGTCTCGGGGATCACTTCGACGATCGCCTCGCCGCTCGGGTAAGGGAACCGGAGGTACGGCATCGGTGCCAGGTAGAACCGGGGGCGGCCGTCCGGCAACGCGAAACCCTGCGCGCCCCACAGGATCCACAGAATGGCCCGCTCCACGGAGCCGGTGGCCAGGAACTGCGCTCGCAGCCCGACGGTTTGAGTGTCCACGCGGTCGGTTTCGGCCCGCACTGTCGAGGCGACCGCGAAGCCGATGGCGGCCAGCCCCGCCGCCAGCCACAGCACCGCGAGCAGCGCCGAGCCGCGGCTACGGGTCGATATCCGCATAAGGACCCAGAGGTTCGCGCGTCACGCGGACCGGGACGGTGACGCTGGTAAGGGGCAGGCGCGAGGGATCGATCGCCGCCGGCTGCAGTTCCACCCGGATCGCCGAGGGCAGGAACTCCCCGCCCCAGGACGGCAGCCAGCGCGCCTGCGTCTGGTCGGGGCTCAACTGGCGGAAGAAGAACTGGCACGCCGCCAGATTGTCGGCCAGCACGAACGAGCGCGGGTTCGGCAGGAAGGGCCGGAACAAAGGCCGTAGCAGCCCCGTGCCGGGATCGGGAGCGACGCCGATGCAGGAACCGGCCAGCGACGCCGGACCCGTGTAGAGGAACTCGTTCACCACCAGGCGGTAACGTCCGCGATCGCCCGGCAACACCTGAAACTCGAGGATCCTGGGGTAGCCGCGCGCGCCTTCCTCCAGCGAATAGCTGGAAACGAAGCGCATGGTCTGCGGCGCGCCCTGAAAGAACGGAACGGCCTGGTTGCCCGGCATGCAGACGGTGCGGGCGGGCACCAGCCCCAGGATCTGCCGCTCGAGGATCGCCTGGGCCCCGGCGACACGCCGGTTGTCCATCAGCCGGGTGTTGGTGCGTTCCAGCGCGTTCAGCCCGGTACGCATGGCAAACAGCATGCCGACCGAGAGCAGGCTGACCAGCGTGATGGCGATGATCAGCTCCAGCAGCGTGACGCCGCGCTCGGACAGGCGGTTCCGGGCGGTCATGGCAAAGACCCCGCCGGGACATCCTGCGGTTGCAGCACCGCCGCCCGGAAGGCTTCGAGGCGGAAGGTGCGCCGCTGGCCGTTCAGCACCCACCAGACTTCGAGGTCCACGCGGTCGAGCACGCGGGAGCCGGGTCCCGCGCCGGGGGCCCACTCGAAAGGCCGCACCACCGCGCTCCAGCCGCTTTGTTCCAGGCCCGCCGCGACGCCCCGGTCGAACTGGCCCTGGAGGGCGACGTTGCGCGGCAGGCGCGTTTCGAGCAGCAGGTCGTTCATCTTGCGGCGGGCCAGCAGGGATCCGCGGTCGTAGTCGTTCAGGCGCGCGGCGTTGCGCAGCGAGGTCGACAGGCCCGCCAGCACGCCCACCACGGCGATCGCCATGATGGCCGTCGCCACGAGTACTTCGAGCAACGTGAAGCCGCGCCGGGATCTCATCGCGACGGCGCCCTCTCGATGGCCGGCACGCCGGTGACCGGATCCAACTGGATCATCCGGCGCGTGCCGCGCCGGTTTTCCAGCAGGATGCCCAGGCGGGGCGGCGCCCCGCCGGGATAAAGGAGGTAGCGGCGCGGTTCGTCGGGGTCCTGCGTGGTTTCGGGCAGGATTCCCATGATCCGGACCCCGTCGGCGAGCAGCAGCTCCCGCCGCGATGCCGGGTCCAGGCCCCGGAACCGGAGCGCGTTCTCGCGCGGGAAGATCACCAGTTCGATGGCCTGCTGGCGCCGCTCGGCGCTGGTGAGCGCCGTGTTCAGGAAGCTGGCCAGCGACTCGGCGGCCGAGTTCAGGCGCAGGCTTTCGAGACCGCTCGCGGCCACGGGGAAGGACAGGCCGGCGGCGAGGGCGACGATGGTCACCACCACCAGCATTTCCATCAACGTGATGCCGCGCCGGCGCATGCTACTTGTTCTTCCAGCTCACGATGTCGGCGTTGTCGCCTTCGCCGCCGGGATTGCCGTCGGCGCCGAGCGAGATGATTTCGGGCTCGTCGCCGAACTCTCCGGGGTACTTGTAGAGATAGGGCCGGCCCCAGGGATCCATGGGGATATCCTGCGGCAGGTACGGCCCGTTCCACTGCGGGAGATTCTCGGGGCGGAAGCGGAGCGCGCGCAGCCCGACGTCGGTGGCCGGATAGGCGCCGGTGTCGAGCTTGTAAGCGCCGAGCGCGGTCATAAAGCTGTTGATCTGGGCCCGGGCGAAGGTGCGCTTGGCTTCGGCGGTCCGGTTGAGCATGCGGGGCGCGACCAGCGCGGCGAAGAGGGCGATGATCGTCACGACGACGAGCATTTCGATCAGCGTGACGCCGGCGCGGCGGGATTTTCTGCGGCGGAGTGGCATGGGATTAGTTTCTCCAACTGACAATGTCTTGGTTGACGCCCTCGCCGCCGGTTCGGCCGTCGGCGCCGAGGGAGACGATGGCGGGCAGGTCGCCAAGCTCGCCGGGATAGCGGTAGAGGTACGGGCGGCCCCAGGGGTCGCGCGGGATTTCCTTGGTGAGGTAGGGTCCTTCCCAGTGAGGGACGCTGTCCGGCCGGTGGAGCAGCGCGGCCAGTCCGTTGGCCGCGTCGGGGAAGGCTCCCGTGTCGAGGCGGTAGTTGGCGAGCGCGGTCATGAAGGTGTCGATTTGGGTCCGCGCGGCTTTCGCTTTGGCCGCTTCGTGCTTCTGGAACACGGTGACGCTGGTGAATCCGGCGACCAGGGCCATGATGGTGACGACCACCAGCATTTCGATGAGGGTGACGCCGGCCCGGCGGTGCGCCGGCCCCCGGCGGGCGCTTGCCGCTCCGTGACCGTCGCGGCCCGGATTCGCTGGACACGGTACGGAGCCGCGACCGTCAGGGAGCGGCAAGCACTGGGTCATACTGCCACCTCGTTGATGCTGGTGATCGCCAGCAGAATGCTCAGGATCAGGACCCCGACCAGAATGCCCATCACCAGAATGATCAGCGGCTCGAACAGCGACGTGAAGCGCTTGATGGCGTCGCGGGTGTCGGTTTCGTAGATGTCCGCCATGCGGGCAAACATCGCGTCCAGCCGGCCGGTTTCCTCGCCGACCATCAGCAGGTGGCCGGCCAGCGGCGGGAATGCCGCGGCGCGCTTTACGGGCGCGGCGATCCCCTCGCCGCGCTTCACGCCCTGGGCGATCCCGGGCAGCGCGGCCGCGATCTTCTTATTGTTCAGAATCGAGCTCGCGATCTCGAGCGACTGCACCAGCGGCACGCTGTTCTGCACCAGCGTCCCCATCGCGCGCGCGAAGCGCGCGGTTTCGGCCTTGCGCAAGGCGTCGCCCAGCAGGGGGACCCGCAGCCGCAGCGTGTCCCACCACATCCGCCCGGCCGTGGTCCGGATGTAGCTGTTTAGCGCCACGCCCGCCGCGGCCATACCGCCCAGCAGCCAGAACCCGTAGGCGCGCAGCCAGTCCGACGCGGCGATCATCAGCTTGGTGGGCAGCGGGATCTGGATCCGGGGATCCTGGAAGATCATCGCGAAGCGCGGCACCACGAAGTACATGAGCACGAACACGGATCCGAGCCCGACCAGCGCCAGCAGCGACGGGTAGACCATCGAGGAAATGATGTAGTTGCGCAGGTCGTCGCGGGTGCGTTCGAACTCGGCGAGCCGCTCGAAGACCTGCGCCAGGGAGCCCGAGGCCTCGCCCGCGCGCACCATGTTCACGTACAGGTCCGAAAAGTGCTCCGGGTGCGTGGCGATCGAGTCGGCGAAGGAGCGCCCGCCCTTGAGCACGCGCAGGATGTCGAGGATAATGAAGCGGAAGTTCGGCCGTTCGGTGAGTTCGGCGGAGATCGCGAGGGCCCGGTCGAGCGGAATTCCGGAGGTGAGCAGCGTGGACAGTTCCTGGGTGAAGAACAGGACGTCGCGGCGGCTGCTCTTGCCGAACGACGGCAGCTTGAGCGTGAAGCCCGAGGCTTTCTGCTCCAGGCCCACGTAGACCGGCGTCAACCCCTGGCGGCGGAGTTCCCGCGCGACGTGCTTGTCGTTCTCGGCGGTGAGGGTGCCGGTGCGGACTTTTCCGTCGGAGGTTACGGCACGGAAGAAGTAGGCGGTCATGGCCGGAACTCCCGGGCTGGGGCGCTTGCCGCTCCCTGACGGTCGCGGCCCGGTTTCCTGCCCCCGCCCAACGGGGCCGCGCGCGTCAGCAAGCGGCAAGCTCGGGGACTCATGCGCATCAGAACTCCTGCGTCACACGCAGGACCTCGTCCGGCGTCGTGACCCCGCGCTTCACCTTGTCCCAGCCGTCCTCGCGCAGGTTGCGCATGCCGTTGCGCCGCGCGGCCTCCGTAATGATGGTGGCGTCCTCGTTCCGCATGATGATCTGCCGGATCTCGTTGGTCAGCTCCATCAGCTCGAAGATGCCGACGCGCCCGCGGAACCCGGTGCCAAAGCACTGCTCGCACCCGGCGCCGCGGAAGATCTCGATCACCTCCCCGAACGGGTTCGGCATCGTCCCGGCGGACTTCTTGCACCGCGGGCAGATCACGCGCACCAGCCGCTGCGCCAGCACCGCCACCAGCGACGACGTGATCAGGTAATTTTCCACGCCCATGTCCGTCAGCCGCGTGATGGCGCTCGGCGCGTCGTTGGTGTGCAACGTCGAGAAAACGAAGTGGCCGGTGAGCGCCGACCGGATGGCGATATCCGCCGTGTCGCGGTCCCGGATTTCGCCCACCATGATGACGTCCGGGTCCTGGCGGACGATGTGCCGCAAGCCCGCCGAGAACGTCAGCCCGATGGCCGGGTTCACGTGGATCTGGTTGATGCCGTCCATCTGGTACTCGACCGGATCCTCGATGGTGATGATCTTCTTGTCGGTTTGGTTGATGCGCTTCAGCGCCGAGTACAGCGTGGTCGATTTGCCGGACCCCGTGGGCCCGGTGACGAGGAAGATCCCGTGCGGCAGCGACGTGTAATGCTCCATGCGGGAGAGCATGAAGTCGTCGAAGCCCAGCCGGCGCAGGTCGTAGAAATCCCCGGCGGAGCGGTCGAGCAGGCGCATCACGACGCTTTCGCCGTAAAGCGTCGGCAGCGTGGAGACGCGGAGGTCGACTTCGCGGCCCAGCGTCTTCACCTTGATGCGTCCGTCCTGCGGCAGGCGGCGCTCGGCGATGTTCAGCTTCGCCATGAGCTTCACGCGCGAGATGATGGCCGCCTTCACGTCGCGCGGCGGCGCTTCCTGCGGCACCAGTACGCCGTCGATGCGGTACCGGATCCGGAACTCCTTCTCGAACGGCTCGATGTGGATGTCCGACGCGCGGCTCTCCACCGCCTGCGCGATCATGCCGTTCACCATGCGGATCACCGGCGCCTCGCTCGCCATGTCGCGCAAGTGCTCCAGGTCCTCGTTAGCCTCCGCGGCGTTGTAGTCGGCGTCGGCTTCGCGCTTTTCGCTCTGGCCGTAATAGCGGTCGATGGCTTCGAGGATTTCGGCTTCCGCCGCCAGCACGGGCGTCACTTCCAGGCCGGTGCAGGCGCGGACGGTATTGCGCGTTTCGAGATCCAGCGGATCGGCCAGGGCAAGCGTCAGGGTGTTGCCCTGAATCGACACCGGCAGGCACCGGAACTGGCGCAGAAAGCGCGAGGATAGCGTTTCGGTCTCGGGCGAAGCGACGGGCGGTCCGTCAATCGGCTGGTACGGGATTCCCAGTTGCTCGGAGAGCGCCTGCAGGACATCGCGCGCGGCGATGAAACCGAGGTCGACCAGGATCTTGCCGAGCTTGTCGCCGCGCTCGCGCTGCAGTTCGAGCGCGCGGTCGAGGTCCTCGGCCTCGATCAGCCGTTTCTCGATCAGGATCTCGCCGAGCCGCCGGTGCATCTAGAATTCCCGGACCATGATGGCCTGGTCGATCGCTGCTGCCCCGCCCTTTTGGGCCGCCAGCACCCGCGCGCGCGTCGCCTGCAGAATCATCTGCGCCGGCAGTCCCGTGGTGTCCTCCCAGGGGTAGCGGGAGAGATTCACGCCGATGACGATCTGCTCCTGCGGCGGCAGCGTCTCCAGGTAGTTCGCGGCGTTCACCAGCGCTTCCTTCATGCTGCGGCGCAACTGCGGCAGCCGCTCCAGCTTCTTGGCGCGATGCGCGGCCACCATCTGCGGGCTGATCGAAACGCGCGCGATGGTCATGGTGGGTCCGGTGGCGAGGTTCACCTCGCTCGACAGCACCACGCCGTAGTTTTCAAGGTACATGCCGCGCGTCGGCCCGAGCAGCACGAACGGATTGTCGCTCCACAGGTCGCGCACCCGGCCGTCAATGGACCGCTCCACGTTCGCGAGCTGGTCGAGCGGCACCCGCGACTCCGCGGCCAGGCACGCCAGGGCGATCACCGGCAGCAATCTCATTCCGCCCTCCGGATCCCGGTGTTCACCGCGTACATGTTCACCATCTGCTTCTGCAGCATCTCGAGGTTCGCCGCGGCCGCCACCTGATCGGCGCGGCGGTCGAACTCGTAGCGCTTCTCGGCCGCGGCCAGCAGGTCCGCGGTCTTCTTTTCACTGGCGGAGAACGCGGCGGACACGGCCTTGGTCACCGCCGTGTCGAGTTTCGCCGCTACCTGGCGGTCCACTTCCGCCTGCACCGCCGCCGTGTCGAGCGCCGGAGCCGCCGGACGCGCCAGCGCCCCGTGGGCGAGGATCGCCACCGCCAGCAGCGCCGCGGACGCGAACCCAAGCTGCGGCGCGGAGTTCCAGAACCGCTGCCACCAGCTCGGCCCCAGCACCTTATCGGAAACGAACGCAATCCGCCGCGGTACTTCCTCGTCCCGGACCGCTAGCAGCGCGTCCTGGGTCATCCGCAGGCGCAGGATCTCGCCGCGGCAGTCCGCGCAAGTAGCGGCGTGCGCCTCGATGGCTCGGCGATCCTCCGCCGCGGCCTCCCCGAGGACATATTCTTTGAGTTCGAATGTGCAGCTCATCGCAATTCCCCCAACGGAGCAAGCGTGCCTTTCAGCGCGTCCAGCGCCGAGTAGACCCGCGACTTGATCGTCGACACCGGGCACCCCAGAATCTCGGCGATCTCCTCGAACTTGAAGCCCTGGTACACCTTCAGGACCACCGCCTCGCGCTGGTCCGCCGACAGCCGCTTCAGCGCGCTTTCGACCGCCAGCGACACCTCCAGCGGCAGCAGACGCGGCGACGGATCCGGCGGCAGCGGGTCGCCGACCAGTTCCACCGAGTCCGGCCGGTTCTTCCGGAGCAGCGAATAGGCTTCGTTGTGGGCGATCCGGAACAGCCACGGCGCGAACCGGTTCAGGTCCTCGAGCCGCGACAAGTTCTGGTACGCCTTCAAGAAAACCTCCTGGCTCAAGTCCAACGCATCTTCCCGGTCGCCGACTAACTTCAACAAATAGTTATAGATACGCTTTTCCCACCGGGAGACGAGGGTATTGTAAGGCTCGACCTTGCCGCGCCGGGCCTGCTCGATCAGGTCGCGATCCTCGACCTCCCGGAAGATCAATTTTCGGGCTCCGTGGAAAAAGACGCTCGTGGGGGAGCGAAAAGTCTGCCGCGTCTTGATTTTAGCCGTTTTCGCGCTCCGCCAACCCTTTCGCGCATGAACCTTGGCGGGTTCCACTCGGCTTGATTCAGAGCTTGCGTTCCCTTTCGACCGCTCCCGTAGCTCACCGGATCAGGTATGGTGCTACGGCATCCAGAAAGCCGCGCGACGTGATTACCTTGGTCCTTTTCCAAGACTCGGGAAAATGCCTGAGGTTGCCTGTGACCAGGTAGTCGGCACGCGCGGCATCCGCGCACTCAATGAACTTATTGTCGTCGGGGTCAACGGTCACTCTGAGGGAGCGCGGAGTCTTGATCGTGCGCGCCCGGGCGCGGAGGAGCCGGAGGAATTGACTGCGGAGGCTTTTGCGAATGCCCACCTCCGGACGCGAGAGCACCTCGCGGTACTCGTCGAGGATGGCGCCGGTCACGTAGAGCGTGCACGGCTTAGCGGTCGCCAGCAACAGGACGGTGTGTTGGAGCCCTTCAGGTTTGAGCGCTGCCGACACGATTACGTTCGTGTCGAGGACCAGCCGCAGCGGGATCATCCGCGCATGCGCTTCTTCGCCCGAGTGTCCTTGATGATGCGGTCAATCTGACGGGAGGTGAGCTTATCGGTTCCGTTCCGGCGCGATTCTTCGCCAATCAGGCGGAGTACTTCCGGTTCTGGCGCCGCCAGACGAACATAGTCACGCAGACTGAGCAGTACAGCCTTCGGCGTACCGTTTTCTTCGATTACGAGCGACCGGCGCTCATCCTCCACACGCCGCAAGAGCGCACGGAAGCCGGTCCGGACCGCCGAAGCGGAAACGACGATGCTCTCGTTCTTGCCGGCAGGTTGCATGGAAGCGCCTCACTCCTGATTATCCGGGCCGAGGCGTTCCGGGCGCAACCCGTTACCTCTTCTTGGCATGTTCTTGGGAACGGAAACCGATTTGCTTCGTTCTTGTACACAACCTTATGCCGGAACTGCTCAGAGACCTCCAGCACGGCGCGCGCCTGCTCGTGCGCAACCCCGGCTTCAGCGGCGTCGCCGTCGCGGTGCTCGCGCTAGGGATCGGCGCCAACACGGCGATCTTCAGTGTCGTCAACGCCGTCCTGCTACGGCCGCTGCCCTTCCCCGAGCCGGATCGCCTGGTGGAAA
Source organism: uncultured Solibacteraceae bacterium (assembly GCA_964471915.1). Lineage (GTDB taxonomy): Bacteria > Acidobacteriota > Terriglobia > Bryobacterales > Bryobacteraceae > JAIEPW01. The sequence goes on from CAYYID010000039.1 coordinate 51,944, forward strand.
TGAACCGCATGGTCCGGGGCCAGGAGTCCGGACCGTACTTCACCGGCCGCGAATACTTCTTTCTTCGCGACAACGCGCGGTCGTATGCCGCCGTCGCCAGCACCATGATGTCCGGCGGCGTGAACCTGGTCCACAACGGCCAGGCCGAGTACGTGATCGCCACCAAGGCGACACCCGAGTTTTTCACGGCAATCGGCGTGCAACCGGCGGTGGGGCGCGCGTTCCGCGGCGAAGAGGCGGATTCCGTCGTCCTGCGCCATGAACTCTGGCAGCGGCGCTTCGGCGGCGACCCCGGGATCCTCAACCGCGGCGTCAACCTCGGCGGCAAGCTCTACACCGTCGCCGGCGTGATGCCCGCCGGCTTCCGCCCCATCCCCGAGGCCGATCTGTGGCTGCCGCTGCGCCCCGGTCCCGGCGACGGCGGCACGAACCGCCACGTGTTCGCCCGCCTGAAACCGGGCGTGACGCGCGCGCAGGCGCAGGCCGAACTCGACACCCTGGCGCCATCGATGTTCCAGCAGTTCGGCAGGCAGATCAAAGGCGAAACCGCGCCGCGCCTCACCTCGTACCTGCGCGAAGAGGCCGCCGCGCTCCGCACGCCGCTCCTGATCCTCATGGGCGCAGCCGGACTGGTGCTGCTGATCGCCTGCGTGAACGTCACGAACCTGCTGCTGGCCCGCGCCGCCGCCCGCGTGCGGGAGCTCGCCATTCGGACGGCGCTCGGCGCGGGGCGCGGACGTCTGATCCGCCAGATGCTCGCCGAGAGCCTGTTGCTCGCGGGCGCGGGCGGCTTGGCCGGGCTCGCCGTCGCCTACTGGCTGCTGCCGGCGCTCCTGCGCCTCAGCCCGCGCCAGTTCGATCTCGTCGAGCACGCCTCGCTCGACTGGCGGGTGGCGATCTTCAGCGCGCTCACCGCCGCGGCCACGGGCCTGCTCTTCGGCCTGGTTCCGGCCCTGCAGGTGACGCGGCTGGACCTGAATCAGGCGGTGAAGGAAGGCGGTGCGCGCACCACCGCCGGACGCGGCTCCGGCCGCCTCCGCCAGGCTCTC
>CAYYID010000040.1:0-50288 GCA_964471915.1 uncultured Solibacteraceae bacterium
GTTGAGTGCCAACATGCCCAGAGCGAGCTTGCCTCTTTGCGAGGCGATAGCCCAACCGAGTGCCGTCCACCAGAAGGGCACCACGAGCATCCCTGCGAGAGGAACTGCAGAAAAGGGCGCCCCATAAATTGCCATGGGCAGGAAACTGCCGTGGCCCATTCCGAGTGCCGCGAAGCCGAAGACAAACAGCACAAGCCCAAACGCCAGCCCGGCTAGGGTCCACCGATGCATCGTGTCAAGGTTCTCATAGAAAATCGCGCACCGGTAGCAATCTCGCGGCCGGTCCGGCGTTGAGTAGGTGGTGTTCAGCCCCCGCGGCGCCGATCGACGCGACGCCGACATGAGAGTTCGTTCCATGCGCGTGCGCGGGCGTCGCAGGTGGTGCCTGGCCGGCAGAAACGCCCTGGGTCGCCGCGTGACGTTTGTCTGCGCTGCAACTCGCTTCGGCTGGTAAGATGTTCTCGTGGCGGCAGACCAAGTCCTGCGACGGGTCTTGAGCGGGACAGCCGATGCAGCCATCCGATTCGAGGACCTATGCCGTCTGCTGGAGAGCTTGGGGTTTGAGAAGCGTGTGAAGGGCAGCCATCACATTTTTCGCAAGAACGGGGTTGCCGCCAAGATCAACCTCCAACGAGCGGGCGCGCAAGCTAAGCCTTATCAAGTCAAACAAGTCCGTACCGCGATTCTCGAAGCGAAGTTAGGTGGCGAATGACCAAGTACGAAGTCATTATTTACTGGAGCCAGGAAGACGACGCCTACGTTGCGGAGGTCCCACAACTCGCCGGGTGCGCGGCTCACGGTGACTCGCAAGAGGAGGCCTTGCGCAACGCCCAAGAGGCCGTAAGCTTGTGGCTGGAGACGGCCAGGGAGTTTGGCGATCCGATCCCAGAACCGGTAGGCCGGCGGCTGGTTTTCGCATGAGCGCATTGACTTGGGGGGTCGTCCATCCAAGCGCTGCGCTGAGGTATTGAGAAAGCTCGAGCGAGCCACTCTGATAACGGAGAGGGCCGCCCTGGTCCTTCGTCTCGAGGAAGCGGACGGTGAAAATCCGAGTAGCGCCGCGCAGAGGGACGCTTCGCCTTCGGGATGGCCCGTTGCCCGCGCGAGGCGTGTGCTGCGACCCGCGGGATGAACCTCGCCGCCGTGCCATAATGCGAGTCGCATGTCCCTGATGCTCGACGAGATCCGCCAGCAGCCGGCGGCGCTCGAAAAGACCTTCCGCTCGGAGCTGCGGGCCGCCGAGAGGTTGCGGCGGACGCTGGAGCGGCGGCGTCCGAAGTGGATCCTGCTTGGTGCGCGGGGGACGTCGGACAACGCGGCGCAGTTCGCGCGCTACCTGCTGGAGATCACGACGGGGATTCCGGTGTCGCTGGCGGCGCCCAGCGTTTTCACGCTCTACAAGGCGCGGCTGGACCTCAAGGACGCGCTGGTGGTGGCCATTTCGCAGTCCGGCGAATCGACCGATATCAACGTCGTGCTTTCCGAGGGCGCCGCGGCGGGGTCGCTGACGGTTGGAATCACGAACGAAGCCAATAGCTCGATGGCGGCGCTGGCCGAACACGTGATTCTGGTGCGGGCCGGGCGCGAGAAGAGCGTCGCCGCCACCAAGACCTACACCGGGCAACTGCTGGCGATCTACCTGCTGGCCTATGCGCTGGGTGCTCGCCTGAATCCCGACGACCTGGCCCGGCTGCCGGAGCAAGCGGCCGCCGCGCTGACCCTGGAACCCGAGGTCCGGGAGCGGGCCGACCGGTACCGCTTCATGGACCACGCCGTCGTGGTCGGCCGCGGGCTCAACTATGCGAACGCCTTCGAGTTCGCGCTGAAAATGATGGAGACGTGCTACGTGGTCGCCGAGCGCTTTTCGTCGGCCGATTTCCTCCACGGCCCGATCGCCATCGTGGAAAGCTCGTTCCCGGCGTTCCTGTTCGCCCCGTCGGGGGTCACGTGGCCGGGGATGGGGGAGATGCTGGCCAAGCTGATCGCCCTCAAGGCGGAGACGCTGGTGATCACCGACGCTTCGAATCGGGCGGCGGTGGCGGCGGCTCCGCGGGCGCTGGTGATCCCGCAGCGGCTTAGCCGGAAGTCCTGGAAGCCGGAGGAGTTATACACGCCGATCCCGTACATCGTACCGGCGCAGTTGTTCGCGGCTTGCCTGGCGGCGGAAAAGGGTCTGAATCCGGACCAGCCGCGGACGCTGTCGAAGGTGACGCGGACGCTGTAAAGAATCCGCATCCATCCTGAGCCAAATCTCGTAGCCTCTCTCGCGTATCCGAACGTAAACGAACGTAACGAATCACCCGAGGGATATTGAAAGTGTTGAAAGCAATTGGTTTGGTAATGCTGGCGATCGCGTTGACGGCGATTGCCGGCTTCTCCTATCTCTACTTCCGCTCGCCGGCTACCGCGCCGGCGGCTGACCTGCACATCGAACTGACCCCGGAGCGCCTGGCGCGGGGCGAGTACCTGTTCACCCTTTCCGACTGCGACGGCTGCCATTCGGAACGGGAATTCTCCCGCTTCAGCGGTCCGGTGAAGGCTGGACGCCGCGGCGTAGGCGGGCCGATGCCGCTGGACGATCTGCCGGGGAAGGTCTTCGCCCGCAACATCACCCCGGACGCCGAAACGGGTCTCGGGCGCTGGAGTGACGGCGAGATCGTACGCGCCATCCGCGAGGGCATTTCCCGCGACGGGAGCGCCTTGTTCCCGATGATGCCGTACTCCGGCTATCGCTACATGGCGGACGAGGACGTGTACTCGCTGGTGGCGTACCTGCGCAGCTTGCCGCCGGTCCGGAACGAAGTGCCGCGCTCCCAGATCGACTTCCCCGTTTCGATGCTGATCAAGGGCGAGCCGCAGCCCGCGGGATCCGTGCGGAGCGTCGATCGCGGCAACCGGATGGCTTACGGGCAGTATCTGACGAACCTGGCGGGTTGCGAGGAGTGCCACACGCCGGCGGAGAAAGGGAAGCTAATCGCGGGCCGCAACTTCAGCGGGGGAAGGCGTTTCGGGATCGTCGGAGGGCCGGTGGTCTACAGCGCCAACATCACGGCGGACAAGGGCACGGGAATCGGCGGGTGGGATTACCAACGATTCCACGCCCGGATGGCGGCGTACCGGAACTACACGCCGGAGCCGGCGGGGCCGGAGAAGTTCACGCTGATGCCTTGGTTGAACTTCGGGAAGCTGACCGACGACGACCTGGCGGCGATCTGGGAGTACATCCGGACCCGGCCGGCGGTGGAAAACAGAGTGAATCCGCACCCGGCGCCGGTGATCAGCCGGCGGTAGATCAGCGCAGCGTTTTCAGAAACTCGAGGATCAGTTTGTTGACTTCCTCGGGAGCCTCCTGCTCGGTCCAGTGGCCGACGCCGGGCAGGAGGACCTTTTTCCAGAGGTTCGGAACGCTCTTTTCGAGGTTATCGACGCCCGCGCGCGCGAACTCGACCACGGCGTCATCGGTGCCGCCGATGTAGAGCGCGGGCTGGGTCAATTTCTTGCCGAGCAGGAAGCCGTTGTGCTCGAAGAAGAAGTCCTGGTTGCGGTACCAGTTCAGGCCGCCGCGGAACCCGGTGCGGGCAAACTCCTTGGCGTAGAAATCGATGTCTTCGGGCTTGAGCCACTTGGGGAGCTTGTCGCCGGGGTCGGTCATGGCGTCGAGGGCGCGCTCGGTTTTGGAGAAAACGTAGCGCCACTTGTGTTCCTTGGGAATGGACCCGCCGACGGAGTAGAGCAGCATGCGCGTGGAGCGCCTGGGGTCGGCATCGAGATCTTTTTCGGCGACGCCGGGGGTCTGGAAGTAGGTCTGGTAGAACTGCATGCCCTCGGGGACGCGCCGCTTCATCCCTTCGGTGGGTTTGATGCCGCCTTCGCCGCGCGCGCCGAAGGGAACGCTGAGCATGACGACGCCGCGCACGAGGTCCGGGCGCAGGATGGCGGTGTTGGTGGCCACCGGGGAGCCCCAGTCGTGCCCGACCACGACGGCGGGCCCTTCGCCGAGGGCGGTGATCAGCCCGACGATGTCGCCCACAAGATGGAACTGGGTGTAGTCTTCGACGCGAGGCGGGGCGTCGGTCTGGCCGTAGCCGCGCATGTCAGGGGCGACGGCGTGGTAGCCGGCGGCGGCGAGCGCGGGCAAAACGTGGCGGTAGCTGTACCAGAGCTCCGGGAAGCCGTGGATCAGCACGACCAGCGGACCTTGCCCCGCTTCGGCGATGTGCATCTTGATCCCGTTGGTCTGGACGAAACGGTGTTTGATCTCGGGCGTCTGGGCGGCGAGGGGAATCATGGCGAGGAGTCCGAAGAGAGCGCGGCGCGGCGTCATGGGACACAGTGTAGCGGGTTCCTGGGATACCGACCACGCGGCGGTTCTGCTGCGCGACAATCATGACATGCAGGAACCGATTACGCGCGATCCCGAAGTGATGCACGGAACTCCCGTATTCCGCGGTACGCGTGTGCCGGTGCAGACGTTGTTCGACTATTTGAAGAACGGACAATCGCTCGATGACTTCCTCGAGGGCTTTCCCACGGTGGGCCGGGACCTCGCCGTTCCGGTGCTAGAAGAGTCCAAGGACCTGCGCCTGGCGCGTTTGATGCGGATTCTCCTCGACGAATGTGTTGACCAACGCCTCCGGCTCCGCTTTCCGGGACACGAGTGTCAGACGGCTGCGTACGCGGGACTTGCAGGGCTGAAGAACGGAATGCTGCTGGCAGCGGCCGAAGCCGGCGGTTTCGAGGTCTTGATCACGGTGGATCAGGAGATCCCGTTGCAACAGAACCTCGGAGTCCGGCGAATCTCGATCCTGGTTCTATGTGGTCCCACGAACCGTCTTGCGGATCCGGAGCCATTGATACCCACCGCGTTGCAGGTCCTTGACGGAATCCTGCCCGGATCGGTTCTTCAAATCGCCTGAGGCAAGCGGGGGGAGCGGTTCGAGCGTTCTTGACAGCGTCCCACGGACGGTCATCCCTCAATCTCTGGTTCACCAAGGTCAGACGCGATCGGGATCCAGATCGAAGGTCTCGATCAGGTACTCATAGTAACGGCCGTCGGCCAGGAACTCGAGAAAGATCTCATGCACGGTGTGGATGAGCTTGCGGGTGGCGTAGTCGAAATCGCGGTCCAGGGCGGTGATGGCGAGCGAGACGTTCCCGGCGCGGAGGTGCGGCGTGAGCGCAGCCCTGGCGGGATCGATGCGGCGATGCTCGGGCCAGTCCTCCGAGGTGCGGGCGGTCAGAAACTCGCGCAAGGCGCGGTACATCTCCGCCGGAACGTTGGGGAGCACGAGGGGCATGCGGATGGACTTCTTGGCGGGCTCGACGACGACATCGTAGAACCGGGCGTGGTGCCAGAGGATCTTGAAGGACACTTTGGCAGCGGTGGCGGGTCCGCGCGCGAAGCCGCGAAAGACGCCGCGGCTGGCGTAGTTTTCGAGGATGGCGCCGACGGTGTCGGCGACCTGGGGTCCGGTGGCGGCTCGAGGCATGCGGGAAGACACTACGATAGCGCAGGGCCGCATTGGAATACGATTCCCTGGCCAGCGGGCGTCGTCGGGTCTCGGCAGACTAAGGAGGAGATGGGCATGACTCTCGACCGGATCACTCGTAGCCCGGAGGTGATGGGGGGGGAAACCGTGCCTGCGCGGTATGCGCGTCACCGTGGGAACGATCGTCGGGCTCGTGGCGGCAGGTCACGCGAACGCAGAGATCCTCCGAGCGTATCCGAACCTTGATGCGGAAGACATCCGGCAGGCGCTGGCGTACGCTGCGTGGCGGGTGGAGGAGATCGCGGTCCCGCTGCCTGTGGCATGAAGATCCTGGTCGATTATGAATTTGAGCCCGGAATGGGTTCCCTTTCTAACCGGCTCGGGATTCGATAATGCCCACTGGGTGGATGTAGGAGTTCCGAGTGCCCCGGATTCGGAGATCCTCGAGTACGCAAGTGAGCACGGATTCGTCATCCTGACTCACGACTTAGACTACGGCGCTCTTGTCGCAAATCGCGAGTCGCGGCAGCCCAGTATGCTTCAAGTGCGCAGTCAAGACGTTCTTCCAAGCGCGATCGGCCAGACGGTTGTTCGGGCGCTGCGAGCGGCGGCAGCGCACTTGGAAGCTGGGGCTTTGGTCACCGTGGAGCCTGGCCGGAATAGGATCCGGCTGCTGCCCATCAAGCCGGCAGATCACTAACACGCGGCGGAACTTGAGGACCGCGCGGCGCGTATCTTCTGGCGGAGGGACCCATGTTCTGCACCCAATGCGGATCCAAGCTTGCCGACCCGGCGCGGTTCTGCGCCTCCTGCGGGGCGCCGACGGATCCCAGTTTCGCGAAATCGCGGTTTGAGCCGCCGCACAACCGGCTGAGCCGTCCCCGCGACGACGCCAAAATCGCGGGCGTGTGCGCGGGCTATGCGCGATACCTGGGCATCGATGTCACCCTGGTCCGGATCCTATTGATTCTGCTGTTCCTTGGCGCCGGCATCGGCGGACTGTTCTACCTGGTGTCCTGGATCCTCATGCCGCGGGACCCCGAGTTCCGCATCGCCGCCGCGCCCGTCGTGACGCAATCGTAACCGCGCCAGCGATACACTGAAGGTTCATGCGCGGTACCCGGTGGTTGATCCTCGCCGCCATTTCCCTCATCGTTGCCGCCCTCGGCTGGACCTATTTCCAGCGGATCGAGGAAGCGCGCCGCAGCGCGCCCGCGCCGCCGCCCAAGCTCCGGGAGGGGGTGGACGCGTCCGCCGGCGACTGGGTGTATCGGCAGACGCAAGGGGAGCGCACCACGGTGGAAGTGCGGGCTCGCGGCTTCGAACAGATCAAAGAACCCAATCAGTTCCTGCTCAGCGGCGTGGAACTGAAAGTCTTCCACAAGGACGGCACGAAGTTCGACGTTATCAAGAGCGCGAAAGCGGACTTCGATGTCGCGAGCGGCGTCCTGTTTTCAGACGGCGCGGTGGACATCGAGATGGGGCTGAGCGAAGACGCGGAGGCCGAGGGCCGGCGTCTGGTGAAGATCGAGACCTCCGGGGTCCGGCTGGAAACGAAGTCTCAGAAGGCCTCGACGGACCGCGCGGCGAAGTTCGCCTTCGAAAGCGGGGACGGGGCGGCGACGGGCGTGGAGTACGATCCCGCAACGCGGGAACTGCACCTGAAGAGCGGGGTGCTGCTCAACTGGCGCGGCAAGCACGGCCAGGCCAAGCCCATGCGGATCGAGGCGGGTGAGGCCTTCTACAAAGAGCGCGAATCGAAGGTGTACCTGTCCCCCTGGACGAAGCTGGACCGCGAGACGCTGCACGTGGAGGGCGCGAACTCGGTGGTGACGATCGAGCAGAGCGAAGTGCGGTTCGCGGAGTCCCAGAACGCGAAGGGGACGCACAAGGGCGAGGCGCGGAAGGTGGACTTCGAGGCGGAGCAACTGGCCATCAATTTCGGCGCCGACGCCAAGGTGGAGAAGATCACGGGGGAGCGCAAGGCGCGGCTGGAGTCCGTGGCGGCGACGTCGCGCACCACGGTGAACGCGGACCGGCTGGACCTGGACTTCGACACGGCGGCCAAGGAGAGCGCCCTGAAGGGAGCGCGCGCCACCGGCAACGGGGTGATGGCGGCCTGGCCGGTGGAGCGCCCCGGAGTGGAGCCCGCGGAGACGCGGGTGCTGAAGAGCGAGACGATCCTGCTGAAGATGCGCCCGGGCGGCGAGTATCTGGAAGGCGTGGAGACGGCGCAGGCGGCGACGCTGGAGTTTCTGCCGAACCGCCCCACGCAGTCCAAGCGCCTGCTGAAGGGCGAGCGGATCTGGATCGACTACGGGGCGGAGAACCGCATTCAGGCGTTCCGCAGCATCAACGTGAACACGCGGACCGAGGCTCCGGCGAAGCCGCCGTCGCTGACGTCGAGCAAGACGTTTCTCGCGAAGTTCGACGCCGCCGGCCAACTGGCGGACGTGGAACAGACGGTCGATTTCCGGTACGAGGAAGGCGACCGGCGGGCGCGAGCGGCGAAGGCGGTGCTGGATCAGAAGCGCGAGGTGATCACGCTCGACGGCTCCGCGCGGGTGTGGGACCCCACGGGGTCGGCGGATGCGGATCACATTGTGTTGAACCAGAAGGACGGAGGCTTCGTGGCCGAGGGCAACGTCGCCAGCACGCGGCTGCCGGACAAGAAACCGGCGTCCGGACAGGCCGCCGAAGCCCAGAAGTCCTCGGGGCTGCTCTCCGATGACGAACCGATGCAGGCCAAGGCGCGGAAAATGGTGTCGTCGGAGAAGAACACGCGGATCCACTATGAGGGCGACGCGATCGCGTGGCAGGGCGCGAACCGGCTGAACGCCGAGGTGATCGACATCGACCGCACGAGGAAGGTCCTGGAAGCGCGGGGCAAAGTTGTGAATCAGTTGGTGGACCGGCCCAAGAAGCCGGCGGAGGGCGCGGCGGGGGCGGCTAAGGCGAAGGCGCCGGTCTTCACGATCGTGAAGTCCGCCGAGATGTCGTACTCCGACGAGCAGCGGATCGCGCACTACCGGGGCGGCGCGGTGCTGAACCGGCCGGACATGGTGGTGAACGCGCGCGAGATCCGGGCGTTCCTGAAGGAGAAAGACGCGGATTCGTCGCTGGACAGGGCCATCGCCGACGGCGCGGTGCGGATCGTCCAGACGGCACTGGGGCGGACGCGGATCGGCACGTCGGAGCACGCTGAGTACTTCGCCGGCGAAGAGCGCGTGGTGCTGGAGGGTGGGCAGCCCCGTTTCCAGGACTCGCTGAAGGGCACGACCCAGGGCCGGCAATTGATTTGGTTCGCCAACAATGATAGGTTGATCGTGAACGGACAGGAAGGCCAGCCCGCCGAAAGCAACCTCCGCCGGAAGCCCTAAGTCGTTCTTTTTCAATGCGGACGCTGCGTACCGCCGAGATTTCGAAGAGCTACCGCAAGCGCAAGGTGGTCGATAACGTCACGGTCGCCGTCAAGCAGGGCGAAGTGGTGGGACTGCTGGGACCGAACGGCGCGGGCAAGACGACCTCGTTTTACATGATCGTCGGACTCATCAGTCCGGATTCCGGCCAGGTGCTGCTGGACGATCAGGATCTGACGTCGCTGGCGATGTACGAGCGGGCGCGGCAGGGGATCAGTTACCTGCCTCAGGAACCTTCGGTGTTCCGGAAGCTGACCGTGGAGGACAACCTGATGGCGATCCTCCAGACGCTGCCGCTCTCACGGCACGAGCGGCAGGCCCGCATGAACCGGTTGATCGACGACCTGGGGCTGGATGCGGTGCGCCACAGCAAGGGCTTCATGCTTTCGGGCGGGGAGCGGCGGCGCGTGGAGATCGCGCGGTCGCTGGTGATCGAGCCCAGTTTTCTGTTGCTGGATGAGCCGTTTTCGGGCATCGACCCGATTCAGGTGTTGGAACTGCAGCGGATCATTTTCGATCTGCGGCGTTCGGGCATCGGGATCCTGATCACGGATCACAACGTGCGGGAGACGCTGGCGGTGACGGACCGGGCGTATATCATCAACAACGGCAAGATATTTCGTTCGGGGTCGCCGGAGAGCTTGGGGAACGATGCGGAGGTCCGCCGAGTGTATCTGGGCGAGAACTTCAATCTGCTGCCGCAGGCGGGGGAAGCGCGGCGGTAGGAGATCGCCGCGCGAAGGGCCTACCTTACAGCCCCATCACCTGGAACCCCGCGTCGACATACAGGACGTTCGCGGTGACGCCGCGGCCGAGGTCGCTCGCCAGGAAGACCGCCGCGTCGGCAACCTCGGCGGGGTCCGTATTCTTTCGCAGCGGCGCATGCGAAGCGACGCCTTCGAGGACCTTAGAAAAATCCTTGACGCCGCGCGCCGCCGCCGTCTTGATGGGACCCGCCGAGATCGCGTTCACCCGGATCTTCTTCGGACCGAGGTCGCTGGCCAGGTACCGCACGGAGGCCTCCAGCGCCGCCTTGGCCACGCCCATGACGTTGTAGTTCGGGATCACGCGGACGGCGCCCAGATAGCTGAGCGTCAGCATCGCGCCGCCCTCGGTCATCGCCGGAGCCGTGGCGCGCGCCAGCGCGACCATCGAGTACGAGCTGATCTCCTGAGCCAGCAGAAAGCCCTTGCGCGACGTTTGCACGAACTCGCGGCTGAGGTCCTCGCGATCGGCGAAAGCAATGGAATGGACCACGGCGTCGAGACGGCCCTGGGCGACGCAGGCCCCGGTCAACCGCTCCAGGTCGGCTTCGACGGTGACGTCGAGCGGCAGCACCTGCGCCGCGCCCCATTCGGCGCCGAACTCCTCCACCGTTTTCTGCAGGCGCTCGCCCTGATAGGTGAGGATCAACTTCGCGCCTTCGCGGTGAAAAGCCTGCGCGATCGCGTAGGCGATCGACCATTTGTTCGCGATGCCGGTGACGAGCGCCGTCTTGCCGGCCAGTAGGTTAGCCATTAACCCCTATTTTACGACCTCGGCGCAGGCCGCCTTAGTTCCCTCCGCCCGTGGATCCCACGGCCAACGGCTTCGCGACGGTCAGCGCGCCGCCGTTGTACTTCTTCAGCAGGTCGTTGATCTCGGGCACGTCGCGCGTCACGAACCGGTTCACGTTGCCGAGTTCCTTGTCCAGCTCCGCTGTCAGCTCCGCGAACAGGTCTTTCTGCGGCGCGGTGGGTCCCGTCAGCACCCGGTCGATCGCCCCGGAGAGCTGCTGCAGGCGGTCGGCCAGTTTCGGACCCTCGCTATAGCCCGGGATGTTCTGCTTGCGCGCCATCCGCGTCTCGATAGACGCGAGCTGCTTTTTGCGCTCATCCAGCGCGCTCAGCAGGTCCTTCGGCGAGCCCAGCACCGCCCGCGCGTTCTTCTCCGCCTGCCCAATCTGCTCCGTGTAACTGTCGATCAGCCGCAGCGCGTCATTCGCGGCGGACTGCATCTCGCGGAGCTTCGTCGTCATGTCATAGAGGGTGCGCAGTTCCGCTTCGCTCACCGTGACGGTGGGATCGGTCCGGACCTCCAGCGGCTTGCTGAGCGTCTGGCCGCCGGCCGTGAGGCGGACGGTGTAGCGGCCGGGCAGCACGTTCGGGCCGGCGCCGCCGCCGAAGCGCGCGAACGCGCGCTCCATCTCGCTCGGCTCGCGCCGCCGCCGCGCGGCATCCATCCGCAGGTCCCAAGTGACGCGCTGTAATCCGGCCTCGCCCGGCACGTTCGCCAGCGTCCGGATCACTTTGCCCGCGGCGTCGAGGATCTCGAGCTTCGCTTCGCCCTTTTCCTTCAGCCAGTAAGTAATCGGCGCGCCGTAGGCCGGGTTCGGCCCCATGAAGGGCTTGTCGCCGTCGCTGGGCGCGCCGCGGCCCGCGCCGTTGAACCGCAGCGCGGGGCGCAGGTCGAACAGCGCCGAGGTCTGCTGCAACGTCGCTTCCGCCATCTGCTGCAGCGGCGTCGCGTCGTCCAGGATCCATAGCGACCGCCCGTGCGTTCCGAGCACCAGGTCGTTCTCGCGCGGGTGCACCAGCAGGTCATGCACGGCAACGGGCGGCAGGTTCTTCAGGTGCATGCGGGTCCATTCGCCTCCGCCGTTGAAGGAAACGTACAGGCCCAGTTCGGTGCCCGCGTACAGCAGCCGCGGGTTCTTCGGATCCTCGCGCACGACGTGCACCCAGTTGGTCTCGGGCAACCCGCTCGTCATCTGAGTCCAGGTCTTGCCGTAGTCGGTGGTCTTGAAGATGTAGGGCCGCAGGTCGTCGAACCAGTGGTGGTCGAAGGCGACGTAGGCGGTCCCCGCATCGGTGCGCGACGCCTCGATCGACTGGACCTCGGCGAACTTCGGCACGCCCTTCCAGTTGCCGGTCAGGTTGGTCCAGGTCTTGCCGCCGTCGGTGGTGAGTTGCAGGTTGCCGTCGTCGGTGCCCGCCCAGAGGACGCCCGGCTTCACGGGCGATTCCGCGATGCGAATCACGGTGCAGTGGTACTCGGCAGTGGTGTTCTCGGTCCACACCGTACCGACGGACTTAATCTTCTCCGGGTCGTTGGTGGACAGATCCGGGCTGATCTGGGTCCAAGTCTTGCCGAAGTCCGTGGACTTCCAGACCGCCTGGGATCCGAAATAGATCGTGTTCCTGTCGTGCGGCGACATAACGATCGGCGCGTTCCAGTTAAAGCGCCACTTCAGTTCGCCGACGGGGCCGCCGTCGTTGCGCCGCGGCTGGATCGAGACATCCTGCTGTTCGCCGGTCCGCATGTCGGTGCGCACGATTCCGCCGCCCTGGCTCTCGGAGACGAACAGTTCGGGTTGGTCCGCGTGCGCCACCACGTGGAAGCCGTCGCCCCAGCTCACCATCCGCCAGTCCGCGTTCGTGAGCGCCGGCATTTTGGAGCGCGACGGGCCTACCCACGTTCCGTTGTCCTGCAGTCCGCCCGAAAGGTAGTAGAACGGCTGCCGGTTGTCCGCGAAGATCTGGTAGAACTGGCCCAGCGGCAGGTTGCCGACCCACTCCCAGCGCTCGCCGCGGTCGTAGCTCACTGCGATGCCGCCGTCCTGTCCCTGCCAGATGCGCTGGGGATTCCGCGGATCGATCCAGATGGTGTGGTAATCGCCGTGCGTGGTGCCGGAGATGCGGCGCACTGTGCGTCCGCCGTCGATGGACAGGTACAGGCCCATGGCGATGCAGATGACGCGGTTTTCGTCCGCCGGATCCACGCGCATGTGGCTGTAGTAGAGCCCGCGTCCGACCACCTCGGGGCTACGGGTCATGAGGCGGAAGGTTTCGCCGCGGTTGTCGCTGCGCCACAGCGTCCCTTCGTTCGATTCGCCGATCACGTAGACGACGTTCGGGTTCGACGCCGCCACGGCGACGCCGATGCGCCCGAAGCGCTTCGCAAGCCCGTTGGTCAGCTTCGTCCAGGTCTTGCCGCCGTCCATGGTGCGGAAGACGCCGGTCTTCTCGCTGCCCGAGATGAAGCGCCAGGGCTTGCGGTCGAACTGCCACATCGTCGCGTAGACGATGTTGGGGTTCTGCGGATCGATGTCGAGGTCCGCGGCGCCGTGCTCGGCGTCAATGTAGAGGATCTTCTTCCAGGTTTCGCCGCCATCGGCGGTCATGAAGACGCCGCGCTCTTCGTTGGGGCCCCAGTTGTGGCCCAGCGCGGCGACGTAGACGATATTCGGGTTCTTGGGGTTGATGGCGACGCGGGAGATGTGGCGCGTGTCTTTCAATCCCAAGTTGCGCCAGGTCCGCCCGCCGTCGAGGGACTTATAGACGCCGTCGCCGAAGCTGACCGAATTGCGCGCGTTGGCCTCGCCGGTGCCTACCCAGATGACGTCGTGGTTGGTGGGATCGATGGCGATGTCGCCGATCGAGATGGTGGTCTGGCGGTCGAAGAGCGAGGTCCAGGAGACGCCGCCGTTGGTGGTCTTGAAGAGGCCGCCGGAGGCGCTGGCGACGAACACGGTATTGGGGTCGCCGGGGATGCCTTCGACGTCAGTGATGCGCCCGCCCATGGAGGCAGGTCCGATGGAGCGGTACTCGAGGCGGCTGAACAGCTTTTCGTCGAGGCGCGGGGTTTGCGCGGCAAGGGCGGCGGCGGTGAATAGCAATAGGCGCAGGGTCATGGCCGGGGTCCTCCTGGGATCGGGAAAAGGATAACGCAACCTATGCGGTGCGAGCAGATTCGGCTTCTGGCATCGCCGCTTCCTGACCCTCTCGGCTGCCCCTCGACGATTCAGGTGGAGCGCTAGGTCAGGTCACCAATCCCGGCTTCACTTCTTCTCGGCATCCGGCCTTGGGCGAGCCATCAGATCCAAGAGAGGCGTTTGATCGTCCAACTCTGATTGACTGGCATCTGGATCCCAGTACCCTTGACCGCCGGTCGAAGTGTCGTTCCATTCCAAATCCAAACGTCGAAGCCAAGCGAAGTACTGCTGACTGCCCGGTCTCGGTCCGTGGAGCAGGGCAGCGGTAAACTCCGCCGGCGGTTGATAGTGGTGATCCGCGACGTAATGGAAGATCAGCGTCGGCGCGGCATAGGTCTGCCCATCGGAGGAAAACACCCGAATCTCCGAAGTTCCTAGGAGCAACGATTCTCCTCTCCTCTTGGTTTCCAAACCAACGTCGCTCTCGCAGAAGGGGCACGAATGCCAGCCTCGGGTCTGGGCAACCGAGGTTCGGCAAAACTCCCAAAGAGCGTCCAAAATGCCTGCGTCAGGGCTGGCTCTTTCGAAGTCGTGTCCGACGTCGAGCCATCCAACGGCCTTCGTCCCAGGCCGGGCGCAGGAAGCGATGTAGTCGTACTCGGATAGGTCAGGTAGATAGGCCAACTTCATGCCCTCACTTGCAGCAGAGCAGAATTCTCGCCGAACAGAACGGACTGCATCGACCATCTCGCTCTTACCGCGAGATTACCAGTCTTCTTGTCCCTTCGCCGCTCTCGGATTTCTGCCCCCCAAGGCCGCTTGCTGACGCGCGCGGCCCGGTTGGGTGCACGGCCACCGCTGTGACAAACGTCGCGCAACCGTGCCGCGACCGTCAGGGAGCGGCAAGCCTTCTGCCACCGGAGATGTGAAGTCACGTGCCCGTGATGGCGCCGCGCGGCGAGCCGGTCAGCGTGACTTTCGCAGGCGCAGAAGCAACTTTCGGATAAGCCACATCATGGCAGTCTTCAAGAGCCCTGGCATGGCGATGAGCAGCAGATAGTCGTAGTGCAAGACTTCAGCAGGAAGAGAGAGGCTAACAACAATCAGAATGCCGGGGAACATCAACGTGAGGATCACTCCGTCGTAGTCACCGTGGCCTCCACCGAAGCCACCTTGCAGCAGAAAGAAAGCAGTCGCGAATAGCGAAAGCAGCAAGGGCACGTAAATCAGGCGGTGCGACCAACGATGAGCCCGGTCCTCATCGCTCATGCATTGCACCTGGAGAACTCCGCGCCGCAGCCAGAACGGCGCAACGTCGCGAGTCTACCGCCATGCTCGACTCTCATCGGCACTACTCCCTTCCTCCCGGCGCCGCTCAGACCTAGCCAATCGCGATCCGTGGTTTGGGCAGCTTACTGTCGTCACTTCGCTCCTCAGCGGCCGTACTTCTTGAGCGCCTCGCGGAGCTTGTCGTGCGGGAGCCGCTCGACGGTGTGGCCGTCGACGCCGGTCATGGTCTCGGCGGCGATCATCGAGTTGACGATCGCCTCCTCGGTGGCCTGGACCGTCGCCTCGAAGAGCCCGTTCATGTCGCCGTTCACCAGCATGCGGAGCGGCGCGATGCCCCTCTCTCGCGCCGCCTCCTCATTCGCCGTGGAGAACGCGATGAAGATGTCGCCGGAACCGTTGCCCGACGTCGCGCCGGTGCGGGCGAGTCCCATGGTGGCGCGGCGGGCGAGCCGCTTCAACTGGTGCGGCAGCAGCGGCGCGTCGGTAGCGACCACGATGATGATGGACCCCAGTTCCTCGTTCAGGCCCGGCTGATTCGCCGCGAACGGACCCCGGCCGCCGATCTCCCGGCCTACCGGAACGCCGGCGATGGTCAGTTGCGGACGGCGTCCGCAGTTGCATTGCACCAGCACGCCGACCGTGTAGTCGCCCACCTTGCGCGAGGACGTTCCGATGCCGCCCTTGAAGCCGAAGCAGATCATGCCGGTGCCGCCGCCGGTGTTGCCTTCAGCGACCGGGCCCGCGGCCGCGCCGTCCAGCGCGGCGCGGACATGCTCCGGCTTCACGTGAAAGCCGTGGATGTCGTTCAGGAAGCCGTCGTAGGTCTCGGCGACGACGGGCAGCAGCCAGGCGAGGCCGGCGTCGCGGCTGCGGTCCACCTGCCAGGCGATGTAGGCGTCGCGCACGGTGCCCACGCTGGTGGTGTTGGTGATCAGCACCGGCCCGTCGAGCTGGCCGGCCTCGTCGATCCAGGTGGTGCCGGTCATCTCGCCGTTGCCGTTCTGCGAGAACCAGCCGGAGAAGACGCCGCTGGAGCCCTTGCCGCGCGGGAAGACCGCGGTGACGCCGGTGCGCACGGGTCCCTGGCCGCGGACGAGCTTGCCATCGCCGCGGATGATGGTGGCGTGGCCGACTTCGACGCCGCGAATGTCGGTGATGGCGTTGCGGGGTCCGGGCGTGCCGTCGAAGGGGACGCCGAGGTCGCGCGCGCGGGGTTTCTGCGCGGCGGCGAAGGAGGCAAGCAGCAGGACGAGCGCGGCGGTTCGCATGATGGTGAGAGGGTATCAGACCGTGCGTTTGCGGCGGCGGGCCTGCCAGGCGACGGAGCCGAGGGCGACGGCGGGAAAGGCGAGCGCGACGCCCGCCGCCGCGGCGAGCGCGGGGTGGATGGGCGCGGCCGGGGTGAGCCGGGCGAACGCGAGGCCCAAGAGAAGCGTCGCGAGAACGGCGGAGGTCCAGCGCGCGGGCGTGAAGATTCCAGCGGCGAGCGCGGCGAGCGCCACAGC
The DNA here is from genome assembly GCA_964471915.1 of uncultured Solibacteraceae bacterium. Classification (GTDB taxonomy): domain Bacteria; phylum Acidobacteriota; class Terriglobia; order Bryobacterales; family Bryobacteraceae; genus JAIEPW01. The sequence goes on from CAYYID010000040.1 coordinate 16,397, forward strand.
GAGGATCAGCAGGGCATCGCCGCGCAACGGTTGCTGCGCGAAGGAGTGCAGTGCGACGGCGAGAATCACGCCGCCGGCGACCCCGGGGAGCACGCGGCCCGGGAAGCACAACTCATAGCCGATGCCGGCGAGCCCGAGGACCGCGGCGAGCAGCGCGAGATGGGGATCGGCGATCAAGCCCGGACGAAAGCGGAGCCGTTCCAGCGCCACACGGGTCCGCGGCCGGAAAGATGGACGCCGCCGATCCAGCGGTCGATGCCGTGGAGCGCGACGAGGTCGGCGGCGCCGGCGAGGACGTCGCGCCCGGCGCCGGTGATGCCGAGGTGCGCGTCCAGGAGGCCCGCGGCGGTGAGTCCATCGAGGTAGCCGAAGAAGACCGTGTCGCCCATGAACTTCGGCAGGTCCATGGATTGATATGCCGAAAAGAGCGCGGCGCGGTCGGCGAACTGGCCGTTGGCGGCCAGGTCGAGCATCAGGCGCTCCGTGCGGTTCACGCCGCCGCGGGTGGAGGGATAGTGCTCGCACAGGCGGGCGATCGCGGGGCCCAGGTGCGGCAGGGCGCCGCCCGCCGCGAAGGCCGGCAGGTGCTCCGGCGTGCCGGCGGTGAAGGCCTGCCAGGCGCGCGCGGCGAGGTCGAGCTGGTCGGCCGTCACCGGCACTTTGGACGCGAAGAGCGGTTCTAGTTCTTCCGGCGTCATTTCGCCGAGGTATTCCTCGGGGTTGATCAACCAGAGCTGCTTGCCCTCGAGCTTCTCGCGGGAGAAGAAGTCGAGCGCCTGGATGAGCTGCAGTTGATCGTAGAGATCGTGCTCGAACCAGAAGACCACCTGGCTGTGCCAGGTGTGTTCGCGCAGGGCCTGATCGCGGCCCGTGAACTCAGCCCGGACGGCGTCTTCGGATTGGCCGGAGAGCTGCGCTAGGAACCGAATGCGCGCGGCGCTGACCGCCTCGAGGCTGCCGGACGCCGGCACGGGACCTTCGTGCAGCACGTCGCTCCAGAAGACGATGTCGCCGGCGAGGTGCGTGCGGTTGAGTTCGGTGGATTTACCGTTCGTGATGTGCAGCATAGGATTCGTCGAGGAGTTCGATGACGTGAGCGACGCGCTGGCCGCGGCCATGGAGGGCGACGCCGGCCCGGAGCTGGATGATGCAGCCGGGGTTGGAGGTCGCGATCACCGAGGCCGAAGTCCGGTTGGCGTTCTCCATTTTCTTTTCGAGAAGCGCGGAGGCCATTTCAGGTTCGACCACATTGTAAATGCCAGCGGAGCCGCAGCACAGGTCGGAGAGGGGCATCTCGCGGAACTCGAGCCCCGGAATGGACTTCAGCAGTTCGCGGGGCGCGGAGCGGATCTTCTGGCCGTGGGCGAGGTGGCAGGAGTCCTGGTAGGTGACCTGGACCGCGAGCGTTCCCAGTCCGGGAGCGCGGGGGATGGAGGCCAGAAACTCGTTCACGTCGCGCATCTTCTGCTTAAAGCGCCGGGCTTTGTCCGCGTAGGCCGGGTCGTGCTCGAGCAAGTGGTCGTACTCCTTGAGGGTCGAGCCGCAGCCGGCGGTGCAGGTGAGAATGGCGTCGTAGGGGCCGTCGGCGAGGGCGTCGACATTGCGGCGCGCGAGCGCGCGGCCCTGGTCGCGGAGCCCGGCGTGGACGTGCAGGGCGCCGCAGCACGTCTGCGCCGCGGGCACATGGACTTCGCAGCCGTGCCGCTGGAGGACGCGGATGGCGGCTTCGTGCAGGCGGGCGAAGGTGAGGTTCTGGATGCAGCCGGCGAGCAGCGCGACCCGGTGCCGCGTCTCGCCCTGCGCCGCGAAGACCTTGCCGATGTGGCCGAAGAACATCGGCGACTCGATCTCGGGGGCCAGGCTCTCGGCCTGGCCGAGCTTGCCGAACAGGCGCAGGATCCCGGAGGCACGGGTCAGGGTGCGGAGTCCGGAAGCCTGGTAGAAACGGAGCAGCCAGCCGGCCAGGCGCAGATTCGCGCGGCCGGGCAGCAGGTGGTCGAAGACCAGGGACCGGAGGAACCGCTCGCCGAGCGGGCGGCGCGCGCGATGCTCGATGTCGGCGCGGGCGAGTTCGATGAGCTTGCCGTACTCGACGCCGGACGGGCAGGCGGACTCGCAACCGCGGCAGGCGAGGCACAGCGAGAGGTGCTCGCGGTACGCGTCGGTGATCGGGCTGCCCTGAGCGACGCCGGCCATTTGGTAGATACGGCCGCGGGGCGAGTCCATCTCGAGGCCCAGCTCGCGGTACGTCGGGCACGAGTTCAGACACAGCCCGCAGTGGACGCAACGGTCCAGATCGCGCTGGAGCGGCCGGTCGAGCTGGACGAGTTCAGAGGAGCCCATGGAGACGGCCCGGGTTCAATAGCGAGTCGGGATCAAACAGGCGCTTGACCCTTGTCATGATCTCAAAACCGCCCGGCGGGGGAATGTGCGGCGCGGCGTCATCTATTGCGTGGCCGTACGAAACGCCGTTGGCGGCCCGCGCGACCACCGGTCCGGGCAGGGCGGCGATCGCCGCGGCCTGTTCCTGCAGCGGCGTGGAGCGTTGGTGCAGCGTCGCGGCCGGATGAGCCGCGAAGAAGTCCGGGGTGAACTCGCGGATGGAGCGCCAGAACGGCGCGTCCTCGTCGAGGACTTCGGCGCCGGGCAACTCGCGCTGGTAACGCTCCATGGCGGCGCGGTTGCCGCCGGCCTGCACGGCGAGCAGGAAGCCGTCGCGACCGATGCGGCGGGCCGCGGCGGGATTCAGCAGATCCAGAGCAGCAGGCTGCAGCACGCTACGCAGGATGCGATCGCGCTCCGCGATGGCGGCGCTCAGGTCCGGATAGGAGAAGACGAAGGTCCGGGTGGCGGGCGGAATCGGAAAGACCTTGAAGTTGACGACGGCGAGCGCGGCCAGCGTGCCCCAACTGCCGATCATCAGTTTGGCGAGGTCGAGGCCCGCGACGTTCTTCACCACCATGCCGCCGGTCTTGATGAGCTGGCCTTCGAGCGTGGCAAACGTCATGCCGATGACGCAATCGCGCGCGGTCCCGTAAAGACGGCGACGCGGACCGCTGTAGTTGACGGCGAGGACTCCGCCGACGGTGGCCTGATCGTGCCACGGCGGATCGAGCGGGATCATCTGGTTGTGCCGGCGGAGTTCGTCTTGCAGAACGCGCCAGGGGACCCCGGCTTCGACCGAGATGGTCAGATCGCGGGGTTCATACTGCAGGATCCGGCTGAGCGAAGCGGTGGAGATAACCGCGGCTGGTTCGCGATTCAGCCGTCCGCCGAGCCGCTCTTTCGTGAAGGCACCGCCGAGGCGGATGACACGGCGCGCGGCGGCGTGGTCCGCGAGCGCGGCGGCGAGATCGGCGGGGGAAGCGGGCCGGTCCATGGCGTATTCAGTTTATGGCTTTGCGGCGCGCCAGCGGGCGAGGTTGGCTTCGAGGGTGCGGCGCAGGGTCATGGGCGGCGACTGGCGAAGCGCCAGCTCGGCCGCCGCGATCGCTTCGGTCCGGTTACCGGCCGCGGCCCACGCTTGGGAGAGGGCGTCGAGCGGACCCGGGTCGCCGGGGGAATTGCTGACCGCGCGCTCGGCGGTTTGGCGGGCGAGCGCGGCATCGCGCTGCTCCAGCAACAGGCGGCTCAGCTCCTCCAGATCGGAGGAGCCGCGCAGGAGAGCCGCGGCTTTCGCCAGATAGACCCGGGCGTCGCCCGGCTTGCCCGCGGCCAGAAGAGCCCGCGCGAGCAGGCGCGAGGCGCGGGCGATATGGCGAGGCGTCGAACGCGACGACTCCTCGCTCCACAGCAACTTCTGATAGACGGCGATGCTCTCGACGGGCTGGCCGAGTTCTTCGAGCGCGCCTCCCAGGAGTTCGGCCGCGGCACGGTGGGCCAGGATCCCGGACGCCGCCGCCGCGGCATGTGCGTCGCGGAGCAGCGGGAGCGCCTCCTGCTTCAAGCCTTGGAGGAACGTGGCCTCGCCGAGCCCGAGGAGCGCCGCGGAGGCGGCATCGCCGGAGAGTCCGGTGCGGGCGCGCAACGCCGTAAAGGTGTCACTCGCCGCGGCGAAGGCGCCGGTCTCGAACTGCGCGCGGCCGAGCGCGAGAGCTGCCTGCGCGTGCAAAGCTCCCTGGGCGCTCGCGAAGGGAGCCAGCGCCGTTACAGTGCCCGTGAAGAGGGGCAGTGCGCCAGCCCAGTCGCGGCGCGCGGCCAGGAGTTCGCCGGCGGCCAGGCGCGTGCGCGCCAGGTGGAGCTGCGCATCGGCGCTGCTGGGATCCTCAGCGAGCACGGAGTCCGCCAGGGCGAGCGCGCGATCGATCGACTGGCGCGCGTGCGGCGCGGGTTGCCCGGCGGCAAGGCGGAGGAACGCGCCGGCGAGGTCGCGCTTGGTGGCGGCGTCCAGCGAAGGCTCCGCGGCAAGACGATCGAGATAGGCAGCGCCGGCAGATCCGGCGAGGATCGCCTGGCGCGCGTCGGCGAACCGGCGCTCGGCGAGTTCGGCGCGCGCGACGGCGCGGCGCGCGGTGAGGAGGGACCAAACAGCGCCCCCCGTAAGGAGCACGGTGAGCAGCAGCGTCAGCCCCGAGGCGAGCGCGTGCCGGGTGACGAACTTGCCGACGCGATAGCCGAAGGTGTCGCCGCGGGCGACGACAGGCAGCCCATCCAGGTAACGGCGGAGATCCTCGGAAAACTGATCGACGGAGGCGTAGCGGCGCTCGGGCTCTTTGCGCAGCGCCTTCAGCACGATGGTGTCGAGATCACCCGCGAGCTTGCGCTGCAGCCGCTTCCGCGACATCGCGCGAGTTTCCTCTTTCAGGGCAGCGGGATGCGCCGCCTCGATCTTCATGGTGGACTGCGGGATGGCCATCTTCTCGTCCGAGAGGACGACCGCGGACGGCCGCTTGGGCTCCACTTCGACGATCGCGTGCTGGACGTTGGCGAAGGTGCGGAACTCCACCTGGTACGGGGACTTGCCGGTGAGCAGACGGTAGAGCAGCACGCCGAGCGAGTAGACATCGGTGGCGGTGGTGATGGGCTCGCCGCGCACCTGCTCCGGGCTGGCGTATTCGAGCGTCATCGGGCGCAGCTCGATGCGGGTCTGCGCGGTATCGGCGGAGGAGTCCGTGCGCAGGACCTTCGCGATCCCGAAGTCGAGCAGTTTGACGCGGCGCTCCGCCGTGACCAGGATGTTGCCGGGCTTGATGTCGCGGTGGACGATCAGGTTCTGGTGCGAGTAGTGCACCGCGGAGCAGAGTTCGCGAAAGAGCTTGAGACGGTCCGTGATGCTCACGCGGTTCTGCTCGCAGTACTTGTCGATGGGGGTCCCCTCGACGTACTCCATGACGAGATACGGCAAGCCCTCCGGCGTGGAACCGCCGTCGATCAGCCGGGCGATGTTGGGGTGGTTGAGCCCGGCGAGCATCTGGCGCTCCAGCCGGAAGCGGCGCAGGATCTCATGGGAGTCCATGCCGCGGCGCACCAGCTTCACCGCCACGCGCTGCTCGTACTCCTCGTCGCAGCGCGTGGCTTCGTAGACGGCGCCCATGCCGCCTTTGCCGATCCGCCGCTCCAGGCGGAACTGTCCGAGGCGGTAGCCGGCCTCGTAATCGGCGGCGTCCTCCCCCCGATACACCATGGTGTCGCTGAACAGCGAGGAGCCGCTGTCGAGGACGGCTTTCGAGATCAGGGTCTGCTCCAGGCGGGCGACCGGTTCCGCCAGGAACCTGGTGGAGTCGTCATAGGAGGCGAGCAGCGTCTCGACTTCCTGGCGCAGCGCGGCGTCGCCGGCGCAGGCGGAGGCGAGGTACGCGTCGCGCTCCTCGCGCGGGCGCTCCAGCGCGTTGTCGAAGAGTTGGCGGACGTGCGCCCAGCGTTCCGGGGTCAAGCCGGTGTCCTCAAGCGCCGGCGCCGGATTCGCCGATCTCCAGGTTGGTCATCTCGCGGTGGAGCCAGGCGCGGGCCGAGTTCCAGCTCCGCTTCACAGTGGCCGGAGACACGCCCATGATGTCGGCGGTTTCCTCGACCGAAAGCCCGCCGAAGAAGCGCAACTCGACCATTTTCGACTGGTCGGCGTCGAGCTGCGCCAGCTTATTGAGCGCGGTGTCGAGCGCGATCATGTCCAGCGGCTTCTGCTCGGAGATGACCATGGTGTCCTCGAGGAGGACGCGCTGTCCGTCGCCGCCGCGGCGCTGCGCGCGCCGCTTGCGCGCGTAATCCAATAGGATGCGCCGCATCTGCGTGGCGGCGACGGCCATGAAGTGGCCGCGGCTTTCGAGCTGGGCGCGCTGGTCGACCAGCCGGATGTAGGCCTCGTGGACCAGGGCCGTGGGTTGCAGCGTATGCTCGCCGCGCTCGCGCCGGAAGTAGAGGCGGGCCAGCCGATGGAGTTCGTCGTAGACGAGCGGCAGCAGGCGGTTGATGGCGTCCTTGTTGCCGCGGCCGAACTCGCCCAGCAGCCGCGTCACCTCGCCGGAGGTGGATTCGAGCAGGTGGTCGTCGCCTTCGGGTCGCTGCATGGCCTTGGCGGTGATTATAGCTCGGCTGGGGCTGAAACAAGGGGCGGCGGCTACAATGAAGGGCATGAAACTGCGATTGGCGGGTGCGCAGGCGCGGTTGCGGCTCTCCCGGCCGGAGGCCGAGCGCTTCGGCGCGGGCGAGCGGCTGCGGGAGCAGTCGCCGGTGGGGCTCGCGTACTCGCTGCACGCGATCCCGGGTGTCGCGGGCGGCACCGTCCGGTTCGAGGACGGCGAGATCGCGTTCCGGATTCCGCTGGAAGCCGCCGCCCCCTGGAGCCGCAACGCCGTCGAGGGCCTGTATTTCCAGGACGGGGAGTGCGCGCTGGCGGTGGAGAAAGATTACGAGTGCACGCCCGGCTCTGACCCGGAGGCGTTTCCGAATCCGCGCGCGCAATGCTGAGCGGCTATTGCTGCTGCGGCTGGTGATCACTGCCCGCGGGCGGCGGCTCGTGACCCGAGCTGATTTCCTGCAGATGCTCCCGGCCCTCGCCGTCGAGCGCCGGACGCACCCGGACATCGACGGACAGGCGCTGGCCCGCGTGCCCGCGGTACACGCCGCGGACGGGCGGGATGTCGCCGTAGTCGCGACCATACGCGATGCGCACGTGGTGCGTGGCCACGGGAGCGCCGAGGGTCGGATCCAAGCCGATCCAGCCCGCTTCCGGCAGCAGGACCTCCGTCCACGCGTGGGACGCCTGCCCGCCGATCACGTCCTCGATGCCGGCGGCGGCGCGGGCGTCGAGCGCGCGGCGGGGCACGAGGTAGCCGGAGACATACCGGGCGGGGAAGCCGCGCATGCGCAGGATCGCGAGCAGCATGTGCGCGAAGTCCTGGCACACGCCGGCGCGCGATTGCAGCGCGTCCTCGATGGAGGAATGGACGTGCGTCGCGCCCTGCTCATAGCGAAACGAACGATGCACGAGGTCTGACGCCGCATGGACGAAAGCCTGGCAGGTCCCGTCGCCGGCCTGCTCGCTTTGGGCGATCAGGTCCTCAAGGCCGGAAAGGTGCGGCACATAGTTGGTAGCCGCGAGGTGCTCGAAGTGCTCCTCTTGCAGGCTGGGCGCCAAAGCCTCGAAGTCCGCCAGGGTCATCTGCGCCGCGGGCGCGGGCGTTTCGTGGATCATCACCACGCTCTCGGCCTCCACGCGCAGGTAGCGATGCTCGCTCAGGACGTTGAACTGGTGCACCCAGTTGTCGTAGTAGTCGCGGTGCGCCACGGCGGGCACCGACGGCAGCGTGTTCAGCCGGAAGGACAGGCAGCTTTGGCGCTCGTCGTGGCGGGGCCGGAGCCGCACCTCGTTATAGCTTTCCGTCACCGGACCGTCGTAGTGGAACTCGGTGACGTGGACGAGCCGGTAGCGGTTCATCGAATCACCCCGTAGTAGAAGTAGGCCCGGCCGATCTCGGCGCCGATTTCGCGGCAGGTGCGCTGCACTTCGGTGAGGTACTCGTGCAGGCCGCGGCGGAAGATGTCGCCGATGCGGCCGTAGCGCAGACTCTCCAAGGTGGCGCCGGTGAGGCGCTCGGCTTCGTTGGCGTAGGAGCCGGGTCCGGTATTGCTGATGTTGCGCAGCCCGGCCTGCAGCTCGGTCATGTTGAAGCGGATGGACCGTGGGTGCGCGGCGTGCAGGATCAGCAGTTCGGCCACGGCCTGCGGCTCCACTTGCGAGCGGTGCAGGCGGCAGTAGGCCTCGTAAGCGCCGACGCTGCGCAGCACGGCCATCCACTGGTGGTGGTCCTCGGCGAACCCGGCGGGGCGTTCCACCAGGTGGTGGTACTGGACGTCCACGATGCGGGCGGTCATTTCGGCGCGCTCCAGCGCCCAGCCGGCGCGGAGGAACTGCCAGCCCTCGTCGTGGGTCAAAGTGGCGTCGGCGACGCCGCGGAACCGCTGGCTGCCGAACTTGATAAGGCTGCAGAAACGGTGCGGCCCGGACGCGATTTCGGTGGCGGGGTCGAATCCCTGCACCTGATGATAAAGGCCGTTGATGTCTTCCCACATCTCGCGCGAGATCCGCTCGCGGATGCTGCGGGCGTTCTCCCGCGCACGGTCCAGGCAGCAGGCGATGGAGTTCGGATTGTCCTGGCGGAAGGCGAGAAAGTCGAAGGCCGTCTGGGCGTTGGCGTCCTCGTAGTGCTGGTAGAAGCGTTCCTGCTCTCCGGCGATCGTCACCAGCGGCTCCCAGCGCAGCTTGTAGGACGTCGGCGACTGGTCCAGGAACATGTGATAGTTGACGTCGAGGATGCGCGCGGTCTCCTCGGCGCGCTCCATGTAGCGCGCGATCCAGAACAGGGAGTCCGCAATGCGGGAGAGCATCAGTTCGCCCCCCGGAGCACCCAGGTGTCCTTGCTGCCGCCGCCCTGGGAGGAATTGACCACCAACGACCCGGGTTCCAGCGCGACGCGCGTCAGGCCGCCGGGGACAACGATCACGTTCTGGCCGTCGAAGAGACAGTACGGCCGCAGGTCCACGTGACGGCCGGCGAAGCGCCCGCTGGCGGCGTCCAGCGCCGGCACGCGCGAAAGGCCGACCACCGGCTGCGCGATGAAGTTCCGCGGTTCGGCGGTGAGGCGCGTGCGGTACTCGTCGAGTTCGGCGCGGGAGGCGCGCGGCCCGATCAACATGCCGTAGCCACCGCTTTCGCCGACCGGCTTAACCACCATGCGGTCGAGGTTCGCGAGCACGTGGCTCAGGTCGGCCGGACGGTCGCAGATGTAGGTTTCGACGTTCGCCAGCACCGGTTCCTGGCCCAGGTAATAGCGGATGAACTCCGGGACATAGGCGTAGATCGCCTTGTCGTCGGCGACGCCGTTGCCAACCGCGTTGGCCAAAGCGACCTGCCCCATGCGGTAGGCGGTCATGAGGCCGGGGACGCCGAGTTCCGAGTCCGGCCGGAAGGAGAGCGGATCCAGAAAGTCGTCGTCCACGCGCCGGTAGATCACGTCTACGCGCTTCAAGCCGTGGATGGTCTTCATGTAAACGATGCCGGCGTCGGTGACCAGATCGCGGCCTTCCACCAGCTCGATGCCCATCTGTTGGGCCAGGAAGCTGTGCTCGAAGTACGCGCTGTTGTACATGCCGGGGGTCAGCAGCACCACCACGGGATCGCCGCTGCCGCGCGGCGAGAGGCTGCGCAGGATCTGGCCCAGGCGGGACGGATAGTTGTCCACGGACTGCACGGCGTACTCGCGGAACGCCTGCGGGAGGGCGCGGATGGTCACCAGGCGGTTCTCGAGCACGTAGGAGATGCCGCTGGGCGTGCGGACGTTATCCTCGAGCACCACGAAGTCCCCGGTGGAGGAGTCCCGCACCAGGTCGATACCCGAGATGTGCGTGTGGATCCCCTTGGCCACCTCGAGGCCGGCCATCTCGCGCCGGTAGTGGCGGCACGACATCACCAGCGACCGCGGGATCTTCCGGTCCGCGAGGATCTGCTGGCGGCCGTAGACGTCCTGGAGGAACAGGTTGAGGGCGAGCACGCGCTGCACCAGGCCGCGCTCGATGCGCTCCCATTCGGCGTGGGGCAGGATGCGAGGGATCAGATCGAAGGGAAAGAGCCGCTCGGTGCCCCGGCCGTCGCTATAGACGGTAAAAGTGATGCCCTGCACCAGGAACGAGAGGTTCGCGATCTGGATGCGATCCGCGAAGTCGCGCGCGGTCATCCGCGCCAGCGTGCGAAAGATGGGAGCGTAGTGGGGGCGGGGGACGCCGGGAGCCTCGAACATTTCGTCATAGAAAGGCTGAGTCTCGTAGCCGGCGAACAGGCCCGCGTTGGCTGGCTCGTTCATCGCACTCGGGCCATTAGTATAGCTCGCGGCATATCGGCGTCCAGCGCGCGATTCCGCATGGGTTGGATTCGAGTTTTGTATGAGATGCAGGGAGGCGCATGTGTCGGGCGCAGGCAGGAGACGGGAATAAAATGAAGGCGGCGGCGATTTCAGGATCAGGCATGCACTACGCAATTGTCGGCAATGGCGTGGCGGGGGTGACGGCGGCGTTCACGCTGCGGGAGCGGGATCGCGACGCGCGGATCACGCTGATCTCCGGCGAGAGCGACTATTTCTTCTCCCGCACGGCGCTGATGTACGCCTACCTGGATCGCATGACGCTCCGCGACCTGGAGCCCTACGAGCGGGACGCCTACCAACGGCTCCGGATCGAGCGCGTCCGGGGCTGGGTGACGGACCTGGACGCCGGACGCCGGCAGGTACAACTGGAAGGCGGCGCCGTCATCGAGTACGATCGCCTGCTGCTCGCCACCGGATCGCTGGCGAACCGGATCCCGTGGGCCGGCCTCGACGCCGTCCAAGAAGGGCTGGTCCACTTCGTGACGCTGCAGGACCTGGAGCGATGCGAACAGCTTACCCGCCCGGGCGCGCGGGCCGTAGTGGTGGGCGGGGGACTGATCGGCGTCGAGCTGGTCGAGTGCCTGGCGCACCACGGCGTCGACACCACCTTCCTGATCCGGGAGCCCTGGTACTGGCCGGCCGCACTGGACGAGCGCGAGGCCGCGATGGTCTCGGATCACTTGCGCCGCCACGGTGTGAAGATCGTACTGGGGGAGAACGTCACCGAAGTTCTCACGGAAGGCGGGCGGGTGCGCGGCGTGCGGACTGCCCGGGACGTCACCTATCCCTGCGAGATCTTGGGCGTGACCGCGGGCGTGCATCCGGCGATCGAGTGGCTGGCCAACGTGCAGACACCCCCGGCCCGAAAGCGCGGCGTCCTGGTGGACCGCGCGTTTCGCACCTCTCTGCCCGGCGTCTTCGCCGCGGGGGATTGCGCGGAGTTCAGCGACAACGGCCAAGTGGAACAGATCTGGTACTCGGCCAAGCGGCACGGCGAACAGGCCGCGCGCTCCATGCTTGGGGATCCCGTGGAGTACCGGCCGCCGGTGTTCTACAACAGCTCAAAGTTCTTCGAGATCGAGTTCACCACGGTGGGGGACGTAATGCAGGCGCCGGCGGGGGCCCGCCAGCTCTTCGCGCGCGCTCCGGGACGGGAGGCGACAGTCCGCGTCATCGAACACGAAGGCCGGGTGATCGGGTTCAACATGCTCGGTTCGCGCTGGAATCACACGTACTTCGAGCGCTGGATCGCGGAGCGCCGTTCGCTGGACTGGGTGCTGCAACACCTGGGCGAGGCGCAGTTCGACGTCGAGTTCGGCCGTCTGGATCTTTCCTTCCTCAAGGTGGCGGCATGACCCGAGCCGGAGCCTGGGGCCGCTTCCAACACGACGCCACGAACCGCGGCATCACCGCCTGGATCATCGCGGCGCTGCTCACCGCCTTTTACCTCGACCTGTACTACACGGAGCACCTCACCGGCGTCGCGCAGGTCCTCGGGCTCGGGTCGAAGTGGACCCTCTACGGCCTGCTGTACACCGTCGCGATCACCGCCGGCGGTCTGTACGTCATCCGCAAGTACAAGCACAACCGTTACCAGGTCGTGCGCACCCTGGTGGTGATCGCCGTGCAGGCGACGCTCGCCTTTAGCGTGCCGCTGATCCTCAAGGCGCTGCAGCAGCCCGAGTACTACCTCAGCTACTTCTGGCCGCTAAAGATGGACTACTTCACGCCGGACTACATCTTCCACCAGCCGCTGCCCTTCATTCTCTACAGCCTGCTCGGCTCGGCGTTGCTGGTGCCGGTGCTGGGGATCTTCTTCGGCAAACGCTGGTACTGCAGTTGGGTCTGCGGCTGCGGCGGACTCGCGAACACCTTCGGCGAGCCGTGGCGGCACCTCACCTCGAAGTCCTCGGCGGCGTGGAAGTTCGAACGCGTCGCGATCCACTCCGTGCTGGCCCTGTGCCTGGCCCTGACGGCGCTGCTGTTCGCGTCCTTCGCCGTGGGCAAGCGCTTCCCGGATCTCGCGGCCTTCACCCGGCAGTATCAGCACTTCTACGGGATCATCGTCGTCACCTGGCTCAGCGGCATCGTCGGCGTGGGTCTCTATCCGCTGGGCGGCACCCGCGTGTGGTGCCGCAACTTCTGCCCCATGGCCGCGCTGCTGGGGCTGGTGCAGAAGTTCGGGCGGTTCCGGATCACCGTGAAGGAGAACATGTGCATCTCCTGCGGGCTGTGCTCGAAGTACTGCGAGATGGGGATCGACGTGCGCAGCTACGCGCAGGCCAATACCAGCTTCACGCGGGCGTCCTGCGTGGGGTGCGGGATGTGCGCGGAGGTTTGCCCGCGCGGCGTCTTACGGCTCGAAAACGTCACCCGGCGGGATCCGCAGCAGACGGTCCTGGTGCAGATCACTCCGAAGTGGGCGAGCTGACCGGCTCCGCCTTCGGGAACGCCAGCGACAACCCAATGCTCGCGCCGACGGTCAGCACGATGAACGCCAGCGACCATTGGATGGGGAAGTGTCCCTCCAGCCACCAGTGGAAGATGGTCATCTTGAGGCCCACGAACACCAGCACGATCGCCAGCCCGTAGTGCAGGTAATGGAACTTGTGCACCGCGCCCGCCAGCAGGAAGTAGAGCGAGCGCAGGCCAAGGATGGCGAAGATGTTCGAGGTGAAGACGATGAGCGGTTCCCGCGTAACGGCGAACACCGCCGGAACGCTATCCACCGCGAAGAGCACGTCGGTCATCTCCAGGACGGCCAGCGTCAGGAAGAGCGGCGTGGCGTAGCGCTTGCCGTGCTGAACCACGAAGAAGTCGTGGCCGTGGAGTTCTTCGGTGAGCGGGAAGAAGCGCCGCACCAGGCGGATGCCGGGACTCTCCCCGGGGTCGATCTCCTCCATCGACCCGCGGAACATGCGGTAGCCGGTGACGATGAGAAACGCGCCGAAGATCCACAGGACCCAGTTGTACTGGATAAGGGCGGAGCCGATCGCGATGAAGATCGCGCGGAACAGCAGCGCGCCCAGGATGCCGAAGAACAGGACCCGGTGCTGCAGCTTCGGCGGGATCCCGAAGTACTGGAAGACCAACACGAAGACGAACATGTTGTCCACGGACAGCGACTGCTCGACGACGTAGCCGGTGAGGAACTCCAGGGTGATGCGCTTGGCGAGCGGCGGGTCGAACTTGGCGGCCGTGTACTGGTAGAGCAGCACGGCGAACACGCCCGCAAGCGACATCCACACGACGGTCCAGAGCGTGGCCTCGCGGAACGACACCGCGTGGTCCTTGCGGTGAAAGACACCCAGGTCCACCGCCAGCAGCACACACACGAACGCGGTGAAGCCCGTGTAGAACCACCAGTAGTCCAGGAATGGAAAGAGAAGGGACATCAGCCGTGCAAGGCGAAGCCGGAGGTACCGTTAGGATACCCTATCGCCGGCGTTCTTCGGCCGGATTTGCACCGGCGGCTCCCATGCCGGGCCGGTACTTCGCCAGCCGGCTGAGGAACGGGCGGATCATGGGATGATCCGGCCCGAGCAGCTTGAGACCCACCAGCAGGAACGGGATGCCCGGCAGAATCGGCAGCAGGCACCCCGCGATGCCGACAAAGACACACAAGTAGCCGGTAGCCGACTTCCAGCGGCCACGACTCAGCGACGCCGGAATCTCCGGTTCGGCGGGCGGGCGCTGCTCGGGAGCCTCCGTCATGGAAAGCCGTCAGGCCGTAGTCAGGTGCTCGCCCGAGTTGGCCATCTCTTCCAGACGCGCGACGCGCTGCTCGGTGGGCGGATGGGTGCGGAAGAGGCTCGCGATACCCCCAGCCGTGAACGGATTGATGATGAACAGGTGCGCCGTTGCCGGCGAGCCTTCGTGCATCGGGATCCGCTGGCTCCACGCTTCGATCTTGTTCAAGGCGCGCGCCAGCGCCAGGGGATCTCCCGAGTACCGGGCGGCGGCTTCGTCGGCCAGGAACTCGCGCGACCGCGAGATCGCCATCTGGATCAAGCTGGCGGCAAGCGGCGCCACCAGGATCCCCACCAGCCCGGCCAGCGGCGATACGCCGCCCTCTTCGTCGTCATGGCGGCGCCCGCCGCCGAACCACAGCGCCATGGTGGCCAAATGACTGAGTGCGCCCGCCAGAGCCCCGGCGACGGTCATGATCAGGGTGTCGCGGTTCTTGATGTGTCCCAGTTCGTGCGCGATCACCGCCGCCAGTTCGTCGCGGGACAGGAGCCGCGTGATACCCGCCGTAACGGCGACTACGCCCTTCTCCGGACTCCGGCCCGTCGCGAACGCGTTCGGGGTGTCTTCGGGGATCACGAACAGCCGCGGCATCGGCAGATCCGCCCGGCGAGCCAGATTCTCCACCATCCGGTACAGGTCCGGCGCCTCCTCCTTTGTAACAGGCGAGGCATTGTACATCGACAGGACGATGCGGTCGGCGAACCAATAGGACCCGAAGTTCATCACGACGGCGAAAAACAGGGCTAGGTACAGCCCCTGGCGTCCGCCGATGGCCTGGCCCAGAAACAGGACCAGGGCCGTCAACGCGGCCAGCAACATCATTGTTTTCAAGCGGTTCATATCTGCAGCCAGTACCTGTCCAAAAAACGTCCCAGTGTGCGGCCTTCTCCTTTAAGAGACGAGCCCGGCTTCGCGGCGGTTCCGGCGAGCGGTTGCCTCTATCCTATCTATACAGATGCCAGGACGCCGCGAAAGGCTCGAAGATCGGATCCGGGACCGGATCCGCGCTGGCGGGCCCATCCCCTTCCGCGAGTTCATGGAGATGGCGCTGTACGATCCCGAAGTCGGCTACTACCGGACCGACCGGTTCGGCCGTGCGGGGGACTTCTACACGGCCGAACAGATGCAGCCGGTTTTCGGACGGCTGCTGGCCCGGTACTGCGCCGGCGTCCGCCGGCGGTGCGGCGGGAGCTTTGCCGTGCTGGAACTCGGCGCCGGCCGCGAGGACCTGCGTCCGTTTCTCGAGCCGTTCGGATACGCCGCTTTGGATCTGGATCGAGGAACGTTGCCCGAAGCAATGGAAGGCCTGGTGTTGGCGAACGAGTTCTTCGACGCGCTGCCCGTCGACGCGGTCGTGAAGCGCGCGAGCGGGTTCGTCGAGCGGTGCGTGAACCGGGATCTGCAGTTCGTTGATGGCGCTCCCGTGCAAGGGGAGACCGCCCGGTATCTCGAGCGCTACTGGAGCGGCGCCCCCGAAGGCGCGCAGGTGGAAGTGAATCTGGGACTCGCGGAGTGGGCGCGCCGGATCGCGGCGCTGCTCTCGTCCGGGGAACTCCTCGTGATCGACTACGGGTTCACGGCCGCGGAGCGCGCGGACTTTCCGCACGGAACCTTGCTGAGCTACCGGAAGCACCAGGCCTCCGCCGAAGTTCTGCGCGATGCCGGCGAGCGGGACCTGACGGCGCACGTCGACTTCGGCGCGCTCGCGGACGAACTCCGCACGGCGGGATTCTCCAACATCACCGTGCAGCGCTTCGCGCCCTGGCTGCTCGACGTGGCGGGCGCGAACGGGCTGGACGATCTGCTGGCGGCGGACAGCGAGGCGGAGCGGCAACGATTGCGGGGACAGTGGAAGACGCTGCTGGTGAGCTTCGGAGATCGCTTTCGGGTGCTGCGCGCGGAGCGCGCGCGTTGACGGGCGGGCCAAAAAGAAAACGGCCCCGATTGCTCGGGGCCTGTTGTGTCTGAACTTCGAAGCGAAGATTCTTACTTCTTCTTCTTCGCGGCCTTCTTCGCGGCCTTCTTCGCCGGGGCCTTCTTAGCTGCGTTCTTCATCGAGTGATTCTCCCTAACATCAAAATTTGCGCTCTCACGAGGAGATCGCAGTGTGATTCATATATAAGGTGGATCCAGGATGGTTGTCAAGGAAAAAATCGCGCGCGAGGACGCTCGCGAGACGGCGCGCGAGCCTCGCAACGCAAAAAACGTAGTGCGGTAGAATTGTTTTAGGCGTTTTCGATGCGGATTCACGGGGTCCGGAAGCACTTCGCGGTGGTCCTGGTCGCGCTGGCGCTCGGCGCTTGCGCGAAGCGCGCAAAAGTTGCGGTGACCCCCGCGCGCGGCGCCACCGAAGAAGGCATCGCGAGCTGGTACGGGCATCCGTACCACGGCCGCGCCACCGCGAGCGGTGAGATCTACGACATGCACGCGCTCACCGCCGCGCATCGCACGCTCGCCTTCGGCGTGTGGCTCGAAGTCCGCAACCTCACCAACGGCCGGACCGTCGCAGTGCGCGTGAACGATCGCGGACCCTTCGTTAAGAACCGGATCGTCGATCTGTCGCGCGCCGCGGCGGAGCAGATCGAGATGATCGGTCCCGGTGTCGCGCGCGTCCGCTTGAAAGTTGTCGCGCCGCCGCGCGGTGTTGTCGCGGGAAAGTTCGCCGTGCAGGTCGCGTGGTTCGGCGAGCGCGACGCCGCCGACCGTCTCCGCGCGGAACTCGAGCGCGACTACCCCTGGCCCGCCACCGTGCGTCCGCGTCCGGCCGGCGGCTGGGGCGTCGTCGTGGGCCGGGCACCCGATCCAGCCGCCGCTCGCGCCATCCTCGACGCCGTCCGGAAGCGCTGGGCGGACGCGTTCCCGGTCACGCTCGACGAGTAGTACTACTCCCCGCTACCCCCATCTGGGGGTTGTCCTACCACCCACAAGAGAACAGACAAATCCTCCCTTGCGGTCTATATGGGATTCGGAACTCCGGGTAGAGTAATCCTTCGCGGATCCCACTATGTATATGACGACCGTGCAGGCCAAGGACCCCATGAACGAAACCGGACGCCGTGCCTACCCCGAGCTGGACCCCCAGCGGCATGTGCTGGTCGGTCACTCGCCGCGCATGCGGCATGTCATGAAGATGGCCGAGAAGCTGGGGCGCAACCGCTGGCCAGTGTTGCTGTTAGGCGAAACGGGTACCGGTAAGGAAGTGGTGGCGCGCGCCATCCACCAGCAGGAGAACGTGGGTCCGTTCGTGACCATCGACTGTTCGTCGATGGTGGGTCCCCTGATGGAGAGCGAGCTGTTCGGGCACGCCAAGGGAGCCTTCACCGGAGCGGCGAACGCCAAGGTGGGGCTGATCGAGATGGCCAACGGCGGCACCGCGTTCTTCGACGAGATTGGGGAACTGCCGCTGGACCTGCAAGCCAAGCTGTTGCGCGTGTTGCAGGAAAAGGAGTTCCGCCCCGTGGGCTCGTTGTTCCCTCGCAAGTCGGACTTCCGCATCATCGCGGCGACGAACCGCGATCTCGCCAAAGAAGTCGAGAAGGGGACTTTCCGCCGGGACCTCTATTACCGGCTCAACGTAGTCAGCCTCCGCCTCGCGCCGTTGCGGGAACGCAAAGAAGATATCCCAGGGCTCATCGCGCACTTCCTGGAACGCCATGGCCTCGACCACCGGCTGACCGGCGAAGCCATGGAAGCCATGCTCTCCTACGAGTGGCCCGGCAACGTCCGGGAACTCGAGAACTGCATCCAGCACCTCGTGGCGATCCACACCGGGCCGCTGCTGCACGTTTCGGATCTGCCTTCGAGTCTCCAGCACTTCCTGGAGCAGAAGACGCTGACGGTGAAGGCGGCCGCGGCCACCGCGTCCGGTTTCAGCATCCCGGCGATGGAAGCCGACGACGATCTGCCCGCGCTGCCGATTCCGCCGCAAAGCGAGCGCGGCGCCATCCTGCCGCTGGCCGAACTCGAACGCCGCGCGATCCTCCAGGCGCTGCAGTTCACCCGCGGCGACCGGGCGCAGGCCGCCACGCTGCTGGGCATCGGCCGGACCACCCTGTACCGCAAGTTGAAGGAATACCGGCTCGCCGGGTGAGAATCCGCGAGGCTTCGCCGCACTAATCGTATAGATGGAGATCCGGATCCTGGCAACGGGGCTCGGGCCGCAGGCCGGGCGCCGCCTCCGCGAGTGCCTCACGGAGCTGGAGATGCAACGCGGCGAGTTGGGCTGGTTCCGCGGCGAATTACTGCTGCTCGACAGTCCCGAAGATGCCGCGCTCGTGGCTTCGACAGAATACTTCGACCTCATCCTGCTTGGTCTGGACGGCCAGCATGCCGCACCGGACTTCCTGGCGCTGCAACGCGCCGCTCCCGCGACGCCAATCGTCCTGGTCGCCGGCGAGGGACAGGAAGTCCTCGCCGCGCGCCTGATCCGTGAAGGCGCGCAGGATTACCTGCTCGCGTCCGCGTGGCCGGCCGCCGAGCTCGAACGCATTCTGCGCAACGCGATCGAGCGGATGCGCATCCGCAACGGCGAACGCTACCACTGCCTCTATGACCCGGGCACCGGCCTGCCGAACCGGGCCGGCTTTCTGACCTACGGCGAACCGATCCTGCGCGTGGCCGCCCGGCTCCACGGGTTGCTGCTGCTCGCGCGCGGCGCCTCGCCCGCGGCGGATCCGGCGCGGTGGCAAGGCGCGCGCAGTGCTCTCGACGCCGCGGACCTGCTGGCGCAGATCGCGGAGGACGAGGTCGCCGTGCTGGCCGTCGCCGCGGACGAAGCGCAGCTCGCGTCATGGGCGACGGAACTCCGCGCCGCGGGCATCGAAGTCTGGACCGGCCCGGCCGCCGCGGCCGGACCTCTGTTCCTCGAGGACTGGCTGTCCGGCGCGGCCGTGCGAAAATAGCTCTCCAGATTGAAGATCGCGCTCGACGCAACGTATAGCCTGGACCGCGAACTGACCGGCGTCGGCGTCTACTCGCGGCGGCTGCTCACCGGGCTCTGCGCCGCGCATCCCGACACCCGCTTCCGGTTCGCGTACCGGCCGCATCGCTTTCTGCGCGCCTGGCGCGAGCCGCATCCGCCGAACGCCCGCCGGATGCTGCTCACCGCGTCCAGCCCCGGCCGCGCGGACCTGTTCCACAGCCTGAACCAGCGGCTCGATGCGCGGGCCTATCGCAAGGCGGTGGCGACCTTCCACGACCTGTTCGCGATCTCCGGCGATTACTCCACCGCCGAGTTCCGCGCCCGGTTCGCCGCGCAGGCGCGCCAGGCCGCCGAACGCTCGGACCTGCTGATCGCCGTCAGCGAGTTCACGGCCGGGCAACTGGAACACTTGCTGCAAGTGCCGCGCGCCCGCATCCGCGTAGTGCCGCACGGCGTGGACCTGCCCGCGGCGCATCCTCCCGACGAGGCGCGGCAGAACCTGGTGCTCTTCGTCGGCGCGCTGCAGCGCCGCAAGAACACCGCCCGCCTGGTGGAGGCGTTCGGCGCGATGCCGGAAGGCTGGAAACTGGTGCTCGCCGGGCCCGCCGGCTTCGGCGCGGAGGAGACCTTGCGCGCCATCGAGGCGAGCCCGCGCGCGCGCGACATCGCCACGCCGGGCTACGTCTCGAACGACGAGCTGGACCGCCTCTACGCCGCCGCGCGGATCTTCGCGTTTCCGTCGCTCGACGAAGGCTTCGGCATGCCGGTGCTCGAGGCGATGGCGCGCGGCATCCCCGTGGTCACTACCGCGGCGGGGGCGATGCGCGAAGTCGCCGGCGAGGCCGCGCTGCTGGTGGATCCGTCGAGCAGTGAGGCGATCGGCGCCGCCTTGCGGATCCTGGCGACCGGAGCGAGCCAGCGCGAGGACTTGCGGCGCAGGGGCAGGGAACGCGCGGCGGCGTTTTCGTGGGAGCAGGCGGTCCGCCTCACCTGGCAGGCGTATCGGGAACTGCTGGGGTAGTTACTTGTGCTCGTCGACCGAGATCTTCAGCGCCCGCAGGAACTTCTGATCCTGCGACGTCAGCCGGATCTTGCCGGTGGAGTCGAGAGGGTGCGCCGTTCCCCCGGCTGCGGGAGCCTCGTCGTCGCCGTTTTCGCGGCGATTGAAGCCGATGGTGGCTTCGAGGACCAGGAAGACGTCATAACCCGCGCGCTTGATTTCCCCGATCGCCCCGGCGATGCGGTCGGAGTCGGATAGCGATTCGTTGATCGCGTTACCCAGTTCCTGCATGAGTTCTTTCAAACGATCTTCCACAAGCGCCTTTCTTGTGCGGGCAAGTCCACTATAACCAATCTGATGTTCCCGAGCGAGGATCGGTTGCGCCCGCCGCGCAGCGGCCGGACCTTCGGTACTATCCCTCATATCGGCCGGCCCGGCGGGAACCTAAGGTCCCCATCCCGCCACCAGCGGTAAAGGGTTCGCTAGCATAGGACTTAGACGATGCGCACTACGATCTCACGGTTCCTGGAACACGTGGTCCCGGGGGTCATCCGGCCCCTCCGGGTGCTGTGGAACGAGATCATCGGCTTCTTCTTCGTGGTTCTGGCCGTGTGGTTCGGCAGCTCGGCCATCCGCGCCATCCGCGAGGTGAACGACTCGGACCCCGGTTCCTTCTTCCGGGCGCTGCTCGCCAGCGGCTTCGCGCTGTTGCTGGCCGCCTTCGGCGTGTCGTCATTCTGGAGAGCCCGGAGGATCAACCGGTCATGAACCCCACGCTCGGTTTGCCCGGACAGTATCCGTTCACGCGTGGCATCTACCCCGACATGTACCGCGGCCGCCACTGGACCATGCGCCAGTATGCCGGCTTCGGCACCGCCGAAGAGTCCAACCGCCGCTACGGCTACCTGCTCTCCCAGGGCATCACCGGACTCTCCGTCGCCTTCGACCTGCCCACGCAGATGGGCATGGATTCGGACCATCCCCTGGCGGCCGGCGAGGTCGGCAAGGTCGGCGTGGCCATCTGCTCGCTCCGCGACATGGAACGGTTGTTCGACGGCATCGAACTGGCGAAGATCACCACGTCGATGACCATCAACTCGACGGCGGCCATCCTGCTTTCCTACTACGCGCTGGTGGCGCGGAGCCAGGGCGCCGACATCCGCAAGCTCTCCGGCACCATCCAGAACGACATCCTGAAGGAGTACATCGCCCGCGGCACCTACATCTACCCGCCGCGTCCGGCGATGCGCATCATCACGGACCTCTTCGCCTGGGCCGCGCGCGAGATGCCCGAGTGGAACACGATTTCGATCTCCGGCTACCACATCCGCGAGGCCGGCTCCACGGCGGTGCAGGAAGTCGCGTTCACAATGGCTGACGCCATCGCCTACATCGAGGCGGCGGTGGCGGCGGGATTGCCCGTGGATACGTTCGCCCCGCGGCTGTCGTTCTTCTTCAACGCCCACAACAACTTCCTGGAAGAGGTCGCGAAGTTCCGCGCGGCCCGCCGGCTCTACGCCCGGCTGATGCAGGACCGGTTCGGGGCGAAGAGCGCGAAGTCCCAGATGCTCCGGTTCCACGTGCAGACCGGCGGATCCACGCTCACGGCGCAGCAGGTGGACAACAACATCGTCCGCGTGGCGCTGCAAGCCATGGCCGCGGTGCTGGGCGGCTGCCAGTCCCTGCACACGAACGGCAAGGACGAAGCGCTGGGCCTGCCTACCGAGGCGTCCGCCGCCCTGGCGCTCCGCACGCAGCAGGTGATCGCGTACGAAACCGGCGTCACCAGCGTGGCGGATCCGCTGGGCGGCGCCGCGGCCATCGAGGCGCTCACGGATCAGATCGAGCGCGGCGCGCAGCAGTATCTCGACACCATCGAGGCCATGGGCGGCACCCTCGCCGCCATCGAAAAGAACTACATCCAGGCCGAGATTCAGGAAGCGGCCTACGAGTATCAGCAGCGGGTCGAAAAGGGCAGCGAGGTCGTCGTCGGCGTGAACCGTTTTCGCGACGACGCGGCGGAAACCGCCCCGGTGTTTCGCATGGATCCGGCGCTGGAGCGCCAGCAGGTGGAGCGGTTGCGGGAGTTGCGGGCTTCGCGCTCCGCGGCCGTGGTCGCGGAACGGCTGCAGGCGCTGGAGGCGGCCGCGCGCGGATCGGACAACCTGATGGAACGGATCTTTGCCTGCGCCGAATCGCTGTGCACCGTCGGCGAGATCTCGGACACCCTGCGCAAGGTTTACGGCGAGTACCGCGAAGCGTGACCCGCGAAGTCCACATCATCGGCGGCGGACTGGCCGGTTCCGAGGCGGCTTGGCAGGTGGCGCGTGCCGGGTTGCGGGCGGTGCTGTACGAAATGCGCCCGGCGGTCGCGACGCCGGCGCACCAGACCGGCGCCTTCGCGGAACTGGTCTGCTCCAATTCCCTGAAGAGCGAGAGCCAGAACACCGCTCCGTGGCTGCTCAAAGAGGAACTGCGCCGCATGGACTCGCTGCTGCTCCGGGCCGCGGACCAGGCCCGCGTGCCGGGCGGCCAGGCCCTCACCGTCGATCGCGTGGACTTCGCCGCGCGGGTCACGCGCGCGCTCGAAGGCGAGGCGCGGATCGAAATCCGGCGCGAAGAGGTCACCCGGTTGGAGGAGGGGCGCACCTGGATCGTCGCCTCCGGACCCCTCACCTCGGGCGCCCTCGCCGAAGAGATCGCCCGGCTCACCGGCAGTCAGCGCCTGTTCTTCTATGACTCCATCAGCCCGATTGTCGAGGCGGAGAGCGTCGACCGGAGCATCGCGTTCGCGGCCTCGCGCTACGGCAAGTCGATCGACGGCACCGACGACTACCTGAACTGTCCGATGAACAAGGATGAGTACGAGGCGTTTCTCGACGCCGTGCTCGGCGCGGAGAGCGTGCCGTTTCACATCGCCGAGGACCATCCGAAGTTCTTCGAGGCCTGCCTGCCCATCGAGGAACTCGCCCGGCGCGGCCGGGAGACGCTCCGGTTCGGTCCCATGAAGCCGATGGGGCTCACCGATCCCCGCACCGGCCGGCGGCCTTGGGCGGTGGTCCAGCTCCGGCAGGAAAACGCCCGCGCCGATAGCTACAACCTTGTGGGCTTCCAGAACCACATGCGCTTCGGCGAGCAGGCGCGCGTGCTCCGCATGATTCCGGGACTTGGTGGCGCAGAGTTCCTGCGCTACGGGCAGATCCACCGCAACACCTACATCAATGGGCCCGAGCTGCTCACTGCCGCGCTGGAGCTGAAGTCCCGGCCCGGGGTGTTCTTCGCGGGCCAGATCTCGGGCGTCGAAGGCTACGTGGAGTCGATCGCCACGGGACTGCTGGCCGGACGGCACGCGGCGGCGCGGGTCCTCGGAGAAGAAGCCCCGGAAGTTCCGCGCGAAACCGCGCTGGGGTCCTTGTGCGCCTACATCTCGGGCGCGGATCCGGCGAACTACCAGCCGGCGAACATCACCTTCGATCTGCTGCCGAAACTGGACGAGGCGACCCTGGCCCGGTTCCGCCGCGACAAGCAGGCGCGGCACGCCGAGGTGTGCCGCCGGGCGCTGGCCCGGCTCGAAGAATACCGGAGTGTGGTGCATGTCTGACCTCGCCGCGGCGATCGAGCGGTACCTCGCGGAGCTGAAGCGCGAGCGGCACTCCGAGCACACGCTCCGGAACTACCGCGTCGACCTTGAGCAGTTCGCGGCTTATTTCGAGCGCTCCGGCGCGGTTCCCGCGCCCGCCGCGATCGACAGCCTGATGCTGCGCGAATGGCTGGCCGCGCTTTACGACCAGGGCCTGAGCACCGTGTCCATCCGGCGCAAACTGGCCGCCGTGCGCTCCTGCTTCCAGTTCCTGCTCCGCGAGGGGACCATCGCCCTCAACGCCGCCAAACTCGTGCGGACCCCGCGCGCGCCGAAGCTGCTGCCCCACGTGATCACCGCCGAACAGGCCAACGGGCTCGTCGATGGCGTCGCCGCGGACCGCCTGGAGCGCGCGCAGCCGGAGCGCGACCTGGCGCTCTTCGAGATCCTCTATGGCTGCGGCTTGCGCGTATCCGAAGCAGTGGGCCTGAACCTGGAGGACTTCGACTTCGCCGAGCGCTGGCTCCGCGTCCGGGGCAAGGGCAAGAAAGAACGGCAGGTCCCGTACGGGACCCGCGCCGCGGAGGCGATCGCGAAGTACCTCCCGGTGCGGCAGGCCGGCGCCGGAGAAACCGCGTTCTTCGTGAATACCCGCGGCGCGCGGCTCGGCGACCGCAGCGCTCGGGAGATCGTCAAGTTCTACGCACGCCACATCGCGGGAGACTCGTCGATCCATCCCCACACCCTGCGGCACGCTTACGCGACGCACCTGCTGCAGGACGGGGCCGACCTCCGCGCCATCCAGGAACTGCTGGGGCATGCGCGGCTGTCCACCACGCAGCGCTACACGCAGCTTTCGCTGCGCGACCTGGTGCTGGTTTACGACAAGGCTCATCCCAAGGCCTGAGGTTAAGGGTGCGTTAGGTTGCTATGCCAAGGAAACTAGTGACGGACGGCCCGCATCGGAGAAGAAGGGTATGAAGCTCTGGATCCTGCTCCTGGCTGCCGCCGGCTTATGGGCCGGCCCCGTGCCCGGCCAGTTTATCGTTTACGTGGACGGCGAGCCCGCCGCCGTGACGCTGGCCCGCGCGGTGACGCCGGCCCCGCGCGTCGCGCTCGCCGCGGACGAACTCATCGCGCGCCGCGCCGCCGTGCGCTCCCTCCAACAGCCGGTGCGCCAGCGCATCGAGTCGCGCGGCGGCCGCGTCCTCACCAGCCTCGATACCGTCCTGAACGCGCTGGTGGTCAGCGGACTGACGGAAGCCGAGCTCGCCGCGTTCCCCGGAGTGCAGCGCGTGGAACCCGTCGTTGAAGTGCGCGCGCACCTCGACGCGGCGCTCGGCGTGCACCGCGTCTCGCAGGCCATGGCGACCCTGCCGGGCGGCGCTGCCAGCGCGGGAGCCGGCGTCAAAATCGGCATCGTGGATTCCGGGCTCGACGTGACGCATCCCGGCTTTCAGGACGAAACGCTGTCGCCGGCCGCCGGTTTCCCCAAGGCCGACACACCCGCCAATCGTGCGCTCACCAACCGCAAGGTGATCGCGGCGCGCAGCTACGAGTCGCTGCTGGGAGGAAACCCGGCCGCGACCATCGACGACCGCTACGGCCACGGCACCGCGGTCGCCATGGCGGCGGCCGGCGTTCGCCACTCCAGCCCGCGCGGTGAGATCTCGGGCGTCGCCCCCAAGGCCTACCTCGGCGTCTACCGCGTCACCCAGGGCAGCGGCCTCTCCTCCACCACGGCGGCGCTCGCCAAGGCTCTCGACGATGCGGTCGCCGACGGCATGGAGGTCATCAACCTGAGTTTCGGATCCGCCATCTACTCGGCCGGTACGCAAGCCGATTCGATCGCCGTGGAGAACGCCTCCCGGGCCGGCGTGGTGGTCGCGGTGTCGGCCGGCAATGAAGGTCCAGACTTCAGCACGCTCTCTACCCCGGCCAACACCCTTTCCGCGCTGGCGGTGGCCGCCCAGAACAACGCCCGCAGCATCCGCACGGTGGTCACCACTTCGGCCGGCGGCCAGTTTGACGCCCTGCCCGCGCCGACCACCGACCCCGGGCGGAGGATCAGCGGCCGGCTGGTGGATGCCGGCGACGTCGACTCGACGCGTCTGGCTTGCACGGCACTGCCTTCCGGATCCCTCACCGGCCGGGTAGCGTTGATCCTGCGCGGCGGCTGCAACTTCTCCGTCAAGCTGGAGAACGCCCGCGCGGCCGGCGCCGTCGCGGCGCTGGTTTACAACAACGTCCTCGCCGCCGCGCTGATCTCCATGACGACGGATAACGCTACGCTGCCCGCGATGTTCATCTCGAACGAGAACGGCCTCGCCCTGCGCGACCAGTTGCGCTCGGGCGTGACGGGTGTGGCCGGCGTGCCGGCCCGCGGCCCGGCCAATCCCTCGGCGCAGCCCTCCCGGCTCCCTCCCGCGGCCGCCGTCCTCACCGCCAGCCTCGACTTCGTCGGGATCTCCGTACCCCAGGACCCCACCACCGTCACGGGGTTCTCCAGCCGGGGACCGGATCCGCTCGGCGCCATCAAGCCCGACCTGACCGCCGTCGGGGCCCAATTCTTCACCGCCACCCAGCGCGCGGACCCCAACGGAGGCATGTACTCGCAGACGCGCTACATCGTAACCCAGGGGACCAGCTTTTCCGCGCCGCTCGTCGCCGGAGCCGCGGCAGTCCTCCGTGGCGCGCGCCCGGGGCTCAGCGCCGCCGACTACCGCTCCCTGCTCGTGAACTCCAGTCAGCCGCTCCCCGGCGGGCCCTCCGCCGTGGGCGCCGGCTCCCTCGACCTCGAGGCTGCGCTCAAGAACACCATCGTCGCCGCGCCCCTCGCTTTGAACTTCGGCTCCTCCGGCTCGATTCTCACCCCCAACTCGCGCATCTTGACCCTGCGCAACACCGGAACCGCTGCCGAGACCCTCACGCTCACCGTGGAACCCCAGGCCGGCGGCCTCCAACCCGGACTGAGCGTCAGTTCCGTGACGCTCGGCGCCGGCGAAGCCCGGCAAATCACCGTCACCTTTGGTAGCGGCACCGCCAATCCCGCCGAGTACGCCGGATTCGTGCGCATCGGCGGCGCGCGGAGCGGCGTGGCCACCCGTGTGCCGTACCGCCTGATGGTCCCCTCCACCGCCGCGCAGAGCATCAGCGTGATCTTCGTGGACCTGCCCGCGGCGAACGCGCTGCAGCGCCCGTTCGTTTCGATCCGCGTCACGGACGCCGCCGGTAACCCGGTGGACGTGCCCACGCCGGTGGCGACAGTGGATGGCGGGGCGACCGTCATCGCCGTGGTCCCGTCCGGCTCCGTCCCGGGCACCTTCGACGTCGACGTCCGGTGGGGCGCCGCTGGCCTTTACCGCCTCACCGTCCGGTCCGGGAACGCCACCCGGACCTTCTCGGTGCTCGTTCCCTAGCCCTATAATGGAAAGGTTGGGCGTCCGCGCGGACGCCCGTTTGATTGGTTTCTAAATGGACGATCTCAAGAAAAAGCTCGAGGAGGAGATCGCCGTACTCGAGTACGAGTTGCGCAACGAACTTCCGAAAGAGATTCTGAAGGCGCGCGCGCACGGCGATCTGAGCGAGAACGCGGAGTACCACGCCGCCAAGGAACGGCAGCGCTTCGTCGACGCCCGCCTCAGCCAGCTCAAGGCCCGGCTGCGCGAGTTCGCGATGGTCGACATCTCCAAGATCCCGCACGACCGCGTCGGCCTGGGTTCCGAGGTGGTGGTCTTCGAGTCCGTAAAGGAAGTCGAGATCACCTACAAGCTGGTCACCAGTGAGGAATCCGACGTCGCCAAGGGCCTCATTTCGACCAGTTCCCCCATCGGACGCGGCCTGCTCGGCAAACAAGTCGGCGACGTGGTAAAAATTCAGATTCCCGGCGGCGTCCGGGAGTTCGAAGTCCTCAAACTGACCACGATCCACCAGAATGGCCTCTGACGAGCGAGTAACGATTACCCGGGCGATCGGGCGCGGCGCCAACCGCATCATCGTCCTCATCGTCCGCGGACTCGCGCTCTCCCGCATCCACCCCAACGTACTGACCTTCATCGGACTGCTGATCAACGTGTGGGCCGCCGCCCTCCTCGCCACCGGAAAGTTCCTCGCCGCGGGCTTCGTCATCATCGGCGCCGGACTTTTCGACATGGTGGACGGCCGCGTGGCTCGCGAGACCAACCAGGTGACCAAGTTCGGGGCGTTTTTCGATTCCGTCCTGGACCGCTATTCGGACCTGGGGCTCCTCATCGGACTGCTGGTCTGGTACGGCAGCATCGGCCGGTCTTCCTACGTCGTGCTCACCGCGGTGGCTATGATCGCCAGCGTCATGATCAGCTACTCGCGCGCCCGGGCCGAGAATCTGATCCCGCAGTGCAAGGTCGGCTTCCTGGAGCGCCCGGAGCGCGTCGTGCTGATCATCATCGGCGCGCTGTTCGACCGCATGGCCCCGGTGCTCTGGGTGCTCGCCGTGCTCGGCAACATCACCGTCATCCACCGCATGATCTTCACCTTCCAGGAAACCAAGCGCCTGGAGGACGCCCAGTTGCGCCCCTCCGTCCGCACCTCCGCGGCCTCGCAGAGCTGACAGCCGCTACACTGGGACAAGATGCGCCGTCTGCTCTGGCTGATCCCCTGCCTCGTCGCCGCCCAGGCCGACCTCGGCGTCGTCGTTCCCCCCGCCCAGACCGCCCGCGCCGTCGCCTTCGGCGACTTTGGCGACCTGCGGCCCAAGCAGCGTTTCTTTCAGCAGGTGGCGGACGCCGTGCTCCGGGCCCACCAGACCAAGCCGTATCAGTTCGGCATGACCCTGGGCGACAACTTCTACAACTCCGGCATGAAGAGCGTCACGGATAAGAAATGGGATCTCCTCTGGGAAAAACCCTTTGGCCGCATCGGCATCCCCTTCTACGCCACGCTCGGCAATCATGACTACCGCGGCAACGCGCAAGCCCAGATCGACTATTCGCAGCGCAGCGCCACCTGGCGTATGCCGGCTTACTATTACGCGTTTCAGGCCGGCTCCGCGCGGTTCATCGCTCTCGACACCGAGAAATGGAGCGCGGCCCAGGCGGACTGGCTGCGCGCGCAACTCGCCCGGCCCGCGCGGTTTCGCGTCGTGTACGGGCACCACCCGGTTCTTTCCTACGGACACCATGGCGACGACGCCAAGACCAAAGACATCCGCGCCCAACTGCTGCCGCTCTTGAAATCCGGCGCCGTCGATCTCTACCTCGCGGGCCACGACCATGACCTGCAACACCTCCAGCTGGACGGCATGGACCTCGTCGTCTGCGGTGGCGGCGGCACCGAAACCCGTGCCGCCCGCAGCGGACCGGCGTCCCGCTTCGCGCTTTCCGCCCACGGCTTCTGCGAAATTGAGGCGGAGGCCAAGCGCCTGAAAGTGCGTATTCGCGGCGTCGACGGCCGCACCTTCACCGAGTTCCAGCGGCCTTAGGATTCCGCCCTTGCAAACCCGCGCCGAGATCGCCGCCTACCTCGAGGAAACCGATCGCGAACTCGCCGCCACCGTGGACGCGTGCCGTCCCATTGCCAACCAGCGCGGCGAACGCTGGAGCCCGGCCCAGCTTCTGGACCACCTGATCCGCACCGAACGCTACCTGTATCTCCTGTTCCGGCTGTTGCCCTTGCTCGCCCGCCTGCCGCGTCCGGTGGTACGCGCGCTCGACCTCGTGAACAAAGGCCTGTGCAAAGCCGCCGGAATGTCCACGCGCGCCGGCGGCCACCCCAAGCCGCAGGGACTGCGCGCCGCGGCGCGCTGGCCGGGCCGTTACGTCGCGCCCGCCTTTCTGCGTCCGCCGGCCCGCGACCTGGACCTCGACGCGCTGCTCGAGACACGCCGCCGCGTCCGGGCCCGGACCCTCGCCTTGCTCGCGCCCTACCCCTGGGAGTGGTTTGAGCGTGTGGCGTGGACGCACCCCGAAATCGGCACCATGCCGCTCCGGAACTTCTACGCCTTTCTCGGCGTCCACGACGAGCGCCATCTCGGCCAGATGCGGGACCAGTTGCGCGCCGGAACCTCCGCTCCGGCGTAACGTACAATCGAGGATCGCAGTCTTGACAAGGACAGGATCTTTCCAGCTATGCGACTACTTCTCACCCTGCTCGCCGGCGCGCTTTTCGCCGCTGCCGAAGCTCCTTCGCTGATCGCGATCCGCAACGCGAAAATCGTCCCGGTCAGCGGCCCGGTGATCCCCAAAGGCACCGTTCTCCTTCGGGGCGGACTGATCGAATCCGTGGGCGACAGCATCACGGTGCCCGCCGGCGCGTGGGTCATGGAAGGCGACGGCCTCACCGTCTATCCCGGCCTCATCGATGCTCTCGGCGCCTGGGGGCTCCCGCAGGCGGCGCCCACGCCGGCGCCCGCGGCCGGCGCCGGGTTCCCCTTCGGCGGACCTGCTCCCGCGGGTCAGACCCCCGCCGCGGGCCCCGAGGACCGGCCCAGCACCACTTCCTGGCAGAAGGCCGCCGATCTCATCGCCGCCGGCAGCCCGCGCTTCGCCACCGCGCGCGGCATCGGGTTCACCACCGCCGCCGTGTTCCCGACCCAAGGCATCTTCGCCGGGCAAGGCTCCATGATCCAGATGGCCGGCGAGCGGCCCGGCGAGCAGATCGTCGCGCCCTCCCTGGGCCAGTACGTCGCCCTGCGCGTCCAGGGCTTCGGCCGCGGCTTCCCGGATTCGTTGATGGGCGCGATCGCCTATGTCCGGCAACTGTACCTCGATGCCGCGCACTACGCCGCCGCCAAGAAGATGTATGCGGAGAATCCGCGCGGCTTGAACCGTCCCGCTTATGACCGCGCTCTCGAGGGATTGCTGGATTCGCCGCGCGTGCTGTTGCCCGCGCAGCGCGCCCTCGAAATCGACCGCTACCTCAAGTTCGGCCAGGAGCTGAAACAGCCCTTCGTTCTCTACGGCGGCCGGGAAGCGTACCGCTCCGCCGCGACGCTCAAAGCCGCGAACGTGCCGCTGCTGGTCAGCCTCCGCTGGCCGGAGCGCGCCGCCAACGGCGACCCGGACGTTGACGAGAACTTCCGCACTCTCGAAGTCCGCGACAAGGCGCCCTCCTCGCCGGCGGCCCTGCACAAGGCGGGCGTGAAGTTCGCCTTCTACTCCGACGGCATCGAACGGCGCGCGGACCTCTGGCGCGCCGTCAAGCGCGCCATGGACGCCGGCCTGCCCGCGGACGCCGCGGTGCGGGCGATGACCTTGAGTGCCGCCGAAATCTACGGCCTGGCCGATCGCCTGGGATCCATCGAACGCGGCAAAATCGCCAATTTGCTGGTGACCAAAGGCGACCTGTTCGTCGATGGCACCACGGTGCAGCATGTTTTCGTCGACGGCGTGAAGTATGATCCGGCGCCGGAACCGCCCCCGGGTCCTCCGGGTGGCTTCCCCGGCGGACGGCGGCCCGGACAATCTGATTCCCTGGGGGTGCAGCAATGAGAACGTTCTTCTTAGCCGCGCTGGCGGCCGCCCTGCCGTTGGCCGCGGAAACCACCGTGATCCAGAACGCGACCATCATGACCGTCACCAAGGGGACCTTCAAGGGCGCCGTGGTGATCAAGGACGGCAAGATCGCCGAAGTCGGCGAAAAGGTCCTGGTGCCGCCGGGCGCGAAGGTGATCGATGCGGCCGGCCAGTACGTCATCCCGGGCATCATCGACTGCCACTCGCACATCGCCGTCGAGAGCATCAACGAGGGCAGCATGTCCGTTTCGGCGATGGTCGGCGTCGGCGATAACGTCGACAGCGAGGAGATCGAGATCTACCGCGCGCTCGCCGGCGGCGTCACCACGGCCAACGTGCTGCACGGCTCCGCCAACGCCATCGGCGGCAAG
This sequence comes from uncultured Solibacteraceae bacterium, assembly GCA_964471915.1. Classification (GTDB taxonomy): domain Bacteria; phylum Acidobacteriota; class Terriglobia; order Bryobacterales; family Bryobacteraceae; genus JAIEPW01. The sequence goes on from CAYYID010000040.1 coordinate 47,864, forward strand.
AACGTCGTCCTCAAAATGCGCTGGGGCAAGGACGCCGAAGCGCTGAAGTTCGAGGGCGCCAAGCCCGGCATCAAGTTCGCGCTCGGCGAGAATCCCAAGCGCCAGGGCAATCCCACGCAGCCCGGCCAGCGGGCCCGCTACCCCGCGACGCGCATGGGCGTCGAGGATGTCATCCGCCAGGCATTCACCGACGCGAAGCTCTACCAGCAGGAGTGGAAGGACTACAACGACCGCTCCCGCGCCGGCGAGCGCCTGATTCCGCCGCGCCGCAACCTGACCCTGGAGCCGCTGGTCGAGGTGCTCGAAGGCAAGCGCCTGGTGCATGCGCACTCCTACCGCGCCGACGAGATCCTGATGCTGCTGCGCACGGCCGACGAGTTCGGTTTCAAGATCAAGACGCTGCAGCACGTCCTCGAGGGCTACAAGGTCGCCAAGGAGATCGCCGCCCACGGCGCCGGCGCCTCCACCTTCAGCGACTGGTGGGCCTACAAGGCCGAAGCCTACGACGCCATCCCCTACAACGCCGCCATCATGCACAAGAAAGGCGTCGTCGTTTCGCTCAATTCGGACTCCGCGGAGCTCATGCGCCGCCTCAACACCGAAGCCGGCAAAGTGATGAAGTACGGCGGCCTCACCGAGAACGAAGCGCTCGCCATGGTCACCATCAACCCTGCCCGGCAACTCGACATCGACAACCGGGTGGGTTCCATCGAAGCGGGCAAGGACGCGGACCTCGTCATCTACGACAAGAACCCGCTCTCGGTGTACGCCAAAGTGCAGAAGGTCTACATCGACGGGATCCAGTACTTCGATCGCGACACCGACATGAGCGAACGCACCCGCAAGTCGCTCGAAAAGAAGAAACTGCTCGACGCCGAAAAGACCCGTGAAGCAGAGCAGAAGAAGCAAATGATGCCGCCGGGCCGGAGGCCGCAATAATGAGACTCGCTCTTCCCCTGTTTCTCCTCTCCCCGGTTCTGGCGCTGGCGCAGAACTCGTTCCTGCTGCGCGGCGTCACCGTGCATCCCGTTACGGGACCCAAGATCGAAAACGTCTCGGTGCTGGTGCAGGACGGCAAGATCGCCGACATCGGACCCAAGCTCGTCGTGCCCAAGACGATGAAAGTCATCGAGGGCAAAGGCATGCACGTCTGGCCCGGTTTCATCGACTCGGCCACCGACGTCGGCATGAGTGAGATCTCCAGCATCCGCGAAACCGTGGACACCGGCGAGATTGGCGTGTTCAATCCGCAGATCCGCGCCGCTGTGGCGGTCAATCCCTCCAGTGAACATTTCCCCGTGGCCCGCGGCAACGGGACCACGTCGTTCGTCCTGATGCCCGGCGGCACCGGCGGGCGCGGCGGCGGCTTTGGCGGACGCGGCGCCGCCGACCCGCCCATGATCCAAGGCCAGGCGTCCATGATCCATGCCGACGGCTGGACCTGGGAAGAGATGGAAGTCAATCGTTCCGTCGGGGTCCAGGTGGCGTTCCCCGCGATTCCGCGCATTCCCGCGCGCTTCGCCGCGATGCTGGGCCAGGCGCCCGGCCAGACCAACTTCGCCGACCTCCAGCGCCAGACTCAAGAGCGCATCAAGCGCCTCGGAGACTTCCTGCTGGACACGCGCCGCTACCAGAAAGCCAAAGCCGCCAAAGACACCGGCTTCAAGGTGGACCGCAAGTTCGAGGCCATGCTCCCCGTCATCGAGGGCAAGTCGCCGCTCATCATGGTCGCCGACCGCGAACGCTCCATCCGCGAAGTAATCAAGTTCGCCGCGGACCAGAAGGTCAAGGTCGTGCTCGCCGGCGCGCGCATCTTCGGCAACACGCTGGCGGACCTCAAGGCCGCCAACATCCCCGTCATCCTCGGTCCGACCTACGAACTGCCGCCGGAAGACGACGATCCGTACGACGCGGCTTTCACGCTGCCCGCCGACGTCTTCAAAGCCGGGGTGAAGATCCTGTTCGGATCCTACGGCGCGCAGTTCGCCCGCAACCTGCCCTACAACGTCGCCAACGCCATCGCCTTCGGTCTGCCGTACGACGAAGGCATCAAGGCGCTGACCATCAACGCCGCGGAAGTTTTCGGCGTCGCCGACAAGGTCGGCTCCATCGAGAAGGGCAAGTGGGCGGACCTCATCGTCACCGACAAGGAAGATCCCCTCGAGACGACGACGAACGTCAAGCTGATGTTCGTTAAGGGCCAGGCCGTCGACCTCAACAGCAAACACACGAAGCTGTACGAGAAATACCTCGCGCGACCCTGAGTCGCGCCAGCCATTGGCTCGGGGACGCGCCAAAGCCGGCCGCTGAGCCCCCGGCGGTAGAAGCTGTGAAAAGATCCACGGGCACAATCAAGGCGCGGACTTTGATCCCCGCCTACAGCCGGGGGCCAAAGTCCGCAAACCCAATAGAGCCGCGCGCGTCA
>CAYYID010000041.1:0-24557 GCA_964471915.1 uncultured Solibacteraceae bacterium
AGCAGGTTCTCGCCGTTGCCGTGCGAGTCGGCGACGACGATCTCGGTGGCGCCGGCGGCCTTGGCTCCGTTCACCGCGGCGACGGCTTCGGCGGTCATGAAGCCGCGGAAGCGCTCGTACTCGAAGGACCCGGGGCCGAGCTGGTCGTTGGTCACCACCCCGGCGATGCCCTCCATGTCCACGGAAATCAGCACCTTCAGCTTCGGCGCCTGCGCCAGCAGCGCGCAGGGCAGCAGAACGAGCGGCAAACAACGGTTCATAGCGTCGCCTAGTATATAAGGACCCATGCGCAAGTGGCTGCTTTGGATCGGCGGATCGTTGGCGGTGCTGGCGGCCGGCCTCGGCATCGCCGCGTGGTGGCTCTCCGGCCGCATCGAGCCGTACCTGCGCGAACAGACCATCGCCTATCTGAGCAAGCGGTTCGCTTCCGAAGTGGACCTGGCCGCGCTCGAAGTTTCGATGCCGCTGGACTCGCCGCTCGACATTGCCCTGCGGGGCGGGCGCGGCGCTGTCGTCAAGGTCACCGCCCGGGGCATCGAACTCCGGCACCTCGGCCGCCGCGACTTTCCGCCGCTGTTCCGCATGCGCACCATCTCGTTCCGCGTGGATCTTTACACCGTTTGGAATCCGCCCGCCGTCGTGCAGGAGGTCCGGATCGACGGGCTGGAACTGCACATTCCGCCCAAAGGCCAGCGTCCCGCGTGGCAGGCGCCCGCCGGCAAGAAAAACGACCAGCCGCCCCCGCGTATCGAGAAAGTAATCGCCGACGGCGCCCGGCTCTCTATCCTGCCGAAGGATCCCGCCAAGCTGCCGCTGGAGTTCGCGATCTTCAAGCTGACGCTGACCGGCGCGGGCCCCGGCGCGGCGATGCAATACGACGCCGGCTTGACCAATGCCAAGCCCCCGGGCGTGATCCAGGCCAAAGGGTCCTTCGGCCCCTGGCAGGCGGACGAGCCGTCGGACACACACCTCACTGGCGACTACCGCTTCGAGAAGGCCGACCTGGGCGTTTTTTCAGGCATCGCGGGCACGCTTGAATCCACGGGCAAGTTCCAGGGTCCGCTGGCGTCTATCGTGGTGGACGGCGAAACCCGGACCCCGGACTTCCGCCTGCGGACCGGCGGCGCCGCCGTGCCCCTCACCACGCGCTTCCACGCGATCGTCAACGGCACGAACGGCGATACGCGGCTGGAACCGGTCGTCGCGACGCTGGGGCGCAGCCGGTTCGAGGTGCGCGGCGCCGTGGCGCGCGACCGGCAAGAAACGCGCAAGACGGTGACGCTGACCGCCAAATTCCTGGACGGGTTCATCGAAGATGCCCTGCGGCTGGCCATGAAGGGCGAACCGATCCTGCGCGGCCCACTCAGCCTCAACGTGAAGATCGAAGTCCCGCCGGGGAAGGGTCCGATCGCGGAGCGGCTGCGGCTGGACGGCGAGTTCTTCCTGAAGGACGCCCACTTCACCACCGCGACGGTGCAGGAGCAAATCGATTCTCTCAGCCGGCGCGGGCAGGGGCGTCCGAAAGACGCGGCGGTCGCCGAAGTGCCGTCGGACCTCGAAGGCGCATTCGTCATGGGCGACGGCCGCATCGACTTCTCCCGGCTGCGCTTCATCGTGCCGGGCGCCGCCGTCGACCTGACCGGCGGCTACGGATTCCGCAGCGAAGAACTCGACTTCCACGGAACACTGAAGCTCGACGCCAAGGTCTCGCAGACGATGAGCGGCTGGAAGCGGTGGGTGCTGAAGCCGGCGGATCCGTTCTTCGCCAAACAGGGCGCCGGCACGCTGCTGAAGATCCAGGTGGTCGGGTCCCGCTCCCAGCCGAAGTTCGGCCTGGACAGGAAGTCCGCCGCGAAGTGAAGCTCAGGGGACCGGCGTCAGCGTGGTTTTCTTCTGCTCGACGGCGAGCCGCGCGAGTTCTTCCTTGTTCTCGCGGTCGCTGACGATCATCCGGATCAGCGCGATGCCCTTGTCCGACGGCGACTCGACCACTACCTCGCCCGGCTGCTTCGCGTAGGCTGCGCCGCGGCGGATCACCACCACGTCGAACTCCTTCGCCGGGGCGTTGCGGTCGTTCACGGTGTAGAAGTTGTCGGTATTCCAGGCGAACAGCGACAGCGACCAGTAGTTGTCCGTCGCGGGCACCGCGCAGTGGATCCGCACGGGCTTCGCCGCCACGTCGTAGACGGCGAACGAGGTCACGGTGTCGGGGTTGTCCCGCTGGACGGTATCGGTGCCCGCGACGCGCAGCACCCCGTAGCCGAACTGGTTCAGCGACCAACTCCCGCGGCGCTTGTAGATCCGGTCCACGGCCTTTTTGGTCTCCCATTGAGGGACATACCAGAGCCAGCCGGCATGACCCGCGGCCCACAGCGTGAAGGTGAGGGTAACCCAAATCCAGGCGCGGCTCATTCGCAGGTCTCCTTAACGATCCGCGGCAGCGTCGCGCTCCCCGGGTTCTGCCGCAGGGCATCGCTAGGGTTGTAGCAACGCAGTGAGAAGACCATCTGGCCGTCGCGGTCGCCGAGCGGGAGCCAGTTCGCCGGCTGTTCCTTGGCGGACGCCCGGATGCTCCAGGCGCCGGCCGGGTTCCGCTGGACGGTGGTGCGCGAAAACGAGTATCGATTCAAGGGGTTAGCAATGAAGTGGTCGTCGCGGTAGGCGGTGACGCTCCACCACCGGGTGTCGGGATCCTGCCCCTCGATCCGGTAAGTGCAGGACCGCCGCAGGGGCTCCCCGGCGGAGTCGGTACTCGCCGTGAAATAAACCACTTCCTCCGAAGTAAGGGCCCACAAGCCGAAGGTGGCGATGCGGGCTTTGTGATACAGCCCGGCGGCGGCGCTGCCCGTGGTGGGGTCCGTGCGCCACGCGCCGTTGGAGATTGCCCGTTCCTGGCGGGAGTGTAGGACCTGGCCTGTCGACAGGTAAGTGAGCCCTGCCGCGATCGTCAGGCACAGAACTACCTTAAGGACGATCATCATAGAGGACGGCTATCATATCGCGCGAAGGGCTGGAACGGGCGTAACCCCTTGGCGGTGCGCCAGTATTCCTATTCGAGAGACGGTGGAGACGACTGACAACAGCTTGATGGCGCGGGTGGGCTCGGGCGAAGTGAACCAGCTCGCGGTCCTCTTCGAGCGGCACCATAAGCCGCTGTTCCGGTACTTCGTGTACCAGACCCGCGACAAGGCGCTGGCCGAGGACCTGGTGCAGGATGTCTTCTTCCGGATGCTGCGCTACCGGGCGAGTTACGACCCGGCGCAGAGCTTCACGGCGTGGATGTACCAGATCGCCCGGAACGCGAACATCGACCAGGCGGCGAAGCGGCGCGGCGAAGTTGTGAACTTCGAGGAGTACCTGGAGAAGCGGCCGGAACCGGCGGCGGATCAGCCGACGCAGGAAGAGCGGTTGGAGAAGACTCAGGATGTCGCGCTGCTGCGGAAAGCGCTCGACCGGCTGCCCGCCGACAAGCGGGAGCTGCTGGTGATGGCGCGGTTCCAGAACCTGAAGCACGAGGACATCGCCCAGGTGCTGGGTTGCGAAGTGGGAACGGTGAAGGTGCGGGTGTTCCGCGCGGTGCGGATGTTGAGCGAGGTGTTCTTCGAGTTAGCGGGAGAGAGGGCGTCATGAAGTGCGAAGACATGCAGAGCCGGCTGCCGGACTACTGGAACCGGCGCCTGGAAGGCGGCGGGCGGATCGAGGTGGAGCTGCACCTCGGCGAGTGCGAGAGCTGCCGCCGCGAGGCGGAAGTGCTGGAGCGGCTGTGGAGCGGGCTCGGGCTGATCGAGCATCCGGAGCCGTCGCGCGAGATGCGGTCGCGGTTCTATCACACGCTGGGCGCCTACCAGCAGGGCCTGGCGGAAACGCCGGCGAAGAAGCCGCGTGACTGGTTCGCCTGGTGGCCGAAGCAGCCCGCGCTGCAGTTCGGCGCGGCGGCGGCGATGCTGGTGCTCGGCGTCGCGGCGGGCTACGGGCTGCGCCCCGGAACCGCGCAGGCGCCGGCCGATGTCGCGCAGTTGCAGGGCGAAGTGCGGCAGATGCGGCAACTGGTCGCCTTGAGCCTGCTGCAACAGCAGTCCGCCAGCGAGCGCCTGCGCGGCGTGAACTTCGCCTACCAGGTGGACACGGGCGACGAGGAGGTGCTCGGCGCGCTGCTGGTGCGGCTGAAGGAAGATCCGAACGTCAACGTCCGGCTGGCCGCGGTGGACGCGATCCGCAAGTTCGGCAAGGGGAAGGACGCGCGCTCCGGCCTGGTGACGGCGCTGGGGGACCAGTCCTCGCCGCTGGTGCAGGTGGCGATTATCGATGCGCTGACCGACCTCAAGGTGAAGCAGGCGGTTCCGGCGATCCGGGCGCTCGAAACCGAGTCCGACATCGCGCCGGTCGTGAAGGAGCGGGCGAAGCTCGCGGTTTCGAAGCTGGAGTAGATCCCCATGCAGAAACTTGGATGGCTGATGCTGGCGGCCACGGTCGCCTTCGCCGCGGAGTCGCGGGACACGAAGAAAGCGGTGTTCCCGAACATTCGAGAGGTGATCCTCGACAACGTGAACGGCCCCATCGAGGTGGCTGGCCATAACGGAGCCAACGTTGAGGTCGAATACACGCGCATCACGAAAGCCGAAAGCGACGCCAAGCTGGACGAGGCGCGGCGAGCGGTCACCATGGAGCCGCGGCAGGACGGCGACAAGCTCCGCATGTTCGTCGACGGACCCTGGCGCTGCGACTGCGAGGGTGAGCGGAGGCGCGGCGTCCATTACCGCGGCTGGCGCGAGTATGGCTACGAAGTGACGTACGAATTCCGCCTGAAAGTCCCCGCGGGCACGAAGCTCGACCTGCGCACCATCAACCACGGTGAGATCACCGTGCGGGACACCGTGGGCGACTTCGATGTCCGGAACATCAATGGCGGGATCCAGTTGACGGAGGTCGCGGGCTCCGGCCGGGCGGACGCCCTGAACGGCAGCGTGACCGTGGTGTTCGCGAAGAACCCGGCCGGTGAATCGACCTTCAAGTCGCTGAACGGAACGGTGGATGTCTCGTTCCGGCCGGGGCTGAACGCGGAGATGCGGTTCAAGACCTTCAACGGCGACGCGTACACGGACTTCGAGACCACGCCGGTGCCGATACCCGCGTCGCTCGAAACGTCGCGCCAGGGAACGAAGTATGTGCTGAAGCGGGACCGCATGACGGCGGCACGGGTGGGCACTGGGGGGCCGGTGCTGGTGTTCGACGCATTCAACGGGAACATCAAGATTCGCAAGAGAGAAAGGTAGAGAGCGGCTCGGCGAAGCCGCCAGGAAAGAACATGAAGGTACTGACTGTTTTGGTGATGGGCGCGGCGCTGGCCGCCGCCCAGGCGACCGCCGAGGGCGATCGCGTGACGGTGCCGCTGCGGGATCCGGGAAAGCCCGCGCGGCTGCAGGTGCGGATGATCTCCGGCTCCATCCGGGTGAAGACGCACGCGGCGAACAACGTAGTCGTGGAGAGCACGGCGCGCTCCCGCGGCTCCCGCCGTACGGCGGAGTCCGTGGACGGCTTGCGCCGCATCGAAGGCTCGGGCTTCGGCTTCAACCTCGAGGAAGACAACAACTTCGTGAAGATCTCGGGCGACGTGATGCGGCCCGGCGACCTCTCGATCCTGGTGCCCGCGAACACTTCAGTCACCGCGACGACGGTGAACGGCGGGGTGATCGAGATCGAGGGCGTCTCTGGCGAAGTGGAGGCGAACAATACCAACGGCGGGGTGACGGTGACGAACGTCTCGGGATCCGTGGTGGCGCACTCGCTCAACGGGAAGGTGACGGTGACGCTCAACAAGATCACCCCGAACAAGGAGATGTCGTTCTCAACGCTGAACGGCTCCATCGACGTCACCCTGCCTCCGGACACCAAGGCCAATCTCAAGATGAAGACCGACAATGGCGACATCTTCACGGACTTCGAGGTGAAGCTGGAGCCCAAGAGCACCGCCGCCGTGGAGGACCGCAGGGGCGAAGGCGGCAAGTACCGGATCAAGTTCGAGCGTTCGATGTACGGCTCCATCAACGGCGGCGGACCGCTGCTGTCGTTTACGACGCTGAACGGGCAGATCCTGATCCGCAAGCAGAAGTAGAGACCGCGCCACGGCGTTGGCGGGCCGCGTCCGGCAGGGCGCGGCCTTTTCATTTAGCCCGCCAACTCCTTCCGATACACTGGCAAAGTGGAGGAACATCCCATCCAGCGTCCGCCCAGCCGCTGGGCGCTCGACCGCGCGGCGTGGGACGCTCTGCTCGCCCGCCTCGAATCCCCGGAGCGCTACGAGACCCTCCGCGCCCGCCTGCTCCGCTTCTTCCAGTGGGAACGTTTCGCCGATAGCGAGGAACTGGCCGACGAGGTCCTGAACCGCGTCGCGCGCAAGCTGGCCGAGGGCGAACAGATCGTGAACCTGGAGGCGTACGTCTCCGCGGTCGCCCGCCTGGTGCTCCGCGAGGCCGCCAACCGCGACCGCCGGCGGGAGCGCGCGCTGGAGCGCATGCCCGAGCCCGACCCCTTCCAGGAGGATCCCGCCGCGCAGGACTGCCTGGAGCGGCAGCTCGCGAAACTGCCGCCCGTGGATCGCACTCTGATCCTGCGTTACTACTCCGGCGAACGGTCGGGCCGGATTGAGAATCGCAAGCAACTGGCCGCGGAGTTCGGCCTGAACCTCAACGCGCTGCGGAACCGGGCTTTACGGCTCCGCACCCGGCTGGAGTCCCTGGTCCGCTCCTGCCTCGAAGCTCGTGATGAATCTTCCGTGACGCCCACTAACATTAGAGACAGAAGGGAACGGGATGCCTGACGACCGCGACATCGACCGCTACCTGCTCGGCCAACTGGACGGTGCCGAGCGGGAAGCCTTTCAGGCGGCGTTGCTGGAGGATCCCGAACTGGACGCCCGGGTCCACGACCGCGAACACGACTGGATCGACGCGGTGGCGCGCGGCGAAGCCGGCGCTGAAGAAGCTGCGGCCCTGCGCGAGTATCTCGCCGCCACCGGCCAGCAGGACCGCCTGCGCTTCGCCGCGGCGCTCGCGCGCCGGCGTCCGCGCGTGACGCCCCGCTGGATCGGCGCGGCCGCGGCGGCGCTGGTGGTGCTGGTAGGGAGCCTGTTCCTGCTGCGTCGCGAGTCCGCGAAGTTCGTGGCGCCGCCCGCGGTCATCCCGGTGCTGCTCGCGGGATCCGCCACGCGCGGCGATCAGCAGGCGGTCGTGACCGTGCGGGTGCCGTCCACGCCCGCCGAGCTGGCGTTCGAAATCTCGGTGGCGGCGGAGCCGGACGCCGCCGGCTATCGCGTGGTCATCCGCGGCGCCGAGGGCCGCGGGTCCTTTGAGACGTCCGGCAAGCCGTGGCCCAGTTCGGGCAAGCTGCAGGTCCGGGCGCCCGCGCCCGCTCCGGGACGCTACGAAGTGGAAGTGCAAGCCGTCGACGCAGCGGGCGGCGCTCGCCCGGTGGCGTTCCACGAGATCGAAGTCCGGCTGTAGGAAGATCCCCCATTTTCTCGAACGCACCGAAGCTAGTTCGGCGGCGTCAAACTCAAAATGCAAGCGCTATTGCTCCTGCTCGCCGCGGGCGGACTCCTGGCGGAGGAGGTTCGCATTGCCGCCGATGACGGATTTCAACTCCGCGGCCTGTTCGAAGCCGGACGCGCCGCGCGCGGCGCGGTGCTCCTGCTGCACCAGTGCGACCGCGAAGGCATGGCCACCGGATGGGAGCCGGTGGTCCCGGAGTTGCGCCAGCGCGGCCTCAGCGTCCTCTCCATCGACTATCGCGGCTACGGCGGCAGCCGGACCGGTCGCTCCGAGGAGGACAACGCGAGGCACTCCGCCGCCGATGTGGCCGCGGCCTTCCGTTACCTCGCCCTGCGGTCCCGGGCGGCGAAGTTCGCGGTGGTGGGCGCCAGTTGTGGATGCCGGCGCGGCGCCGCGGTGGCTGCCGCGAACCCGCAGCAGGTGCGCGCGCTGGTCTGCCTGTCGGGCTCCGTCGGACGGCCGTCGCCGGACGCCACGTTCGGCCAGATCCTGGAACTGCCGGTGCTCACGGCAGCGGCCGAGAAAGATGAGCCGTGGGCGTCCCAGATGCGGGGCGTCTTCGAGCGCTCCCGCCACCCGGCCAGCCGCCTGTTGCTCTACAAGGGCGAAGCGCACGGATCCCCGCTGTTCCAGCGGGACCCCCAACTGCCGGGCGCGATCGCGACCTGGGTGGCGGAGCGCTTGCAATGACGGTTTCCCCTGCGAGGAGCGTGTGCTAATCTCGGCCCGCATGCCCCGCCTCTTCCGCGTCATCCACCCCGTCCCGGACATCGACCGCGGCGCCGCGGTCTACGCCGCCATCCTCGGCGACCCGGGCCACCGGGTCTCGCCCGGCCGCCACTACTTCAACTGCGGCGGGACCATCCTCGCCGTCTACTGTCCGGACGCCGACGGCGACGAACCCGCCGGCGGCTGGAAGCACCACCCGAGTCAGTATCTCTACTTCGCGGTTCCCGACCTCGAAGCCGCGCTCGCGCGCTGCACCGCGGCGGGCTGCACCATCGTCGAGGGCGGCATCCAGACCATGCCGTGGGGCGAGCGCATGTTCTGGGCGGCCGATCCCTTCGGCAATCCCATCAGCTTCGTCGACGAGACCTCGCTGTTCACCGGCTGAGCCGCATGACGCACCCCTGGGTTGTGTCCCGCGCTCCCGGCGCTACCCTACTGCGCCCGCTGGATCGCCGCGACAATCACATCCGGACTCTGCCGCGGCACGAAGTTAAAGTTCCGCCCGCTCGCCAGCCGCACGTGGAACGCGCGCATCCCGGCGATGTTCAGCCGGTTCGTCTTCGCCTCCCGGACCTCGGAGAGCGGCACGTCGAAACTGTCGCCCGCAAAGCGCGTGTCGTACCGCAAGCGCCCGTTCGCCAGCCGCAGGACCCCTTCGCAGTGGTCCCAGTTCCGGTCATAGGGATTGAACGGCTTCACGTTGCCGTCGTGGTCGTGCGCGACGCTCCAGGCCTGCCCCGTCTCCGCCGCCGCGCCTACCGTCACCATGGCCGTCGCCGTCACCTCCCGGCCCTGCGCGTCCCACGCGGTGAGCACATAGCGGTTCGTCTGCCGCGGCTGGATCGAAGTCATCCCCGACGCCGCCACCGTGCCGGGTTCCGGGCTGATCACCACGCGCGTGGCGCCGGGGACGGACCAGGTCATCTGCGCGGCCTGCCCGGGAGCCACCTGCGCGGGCTCGATCCGGAAGGCCGTGACGCGGAGTCCCGTAGGACCTGGGTCCGGCGGGCCTGCAGAGGTCACCGTGACGTTGGTGGTGCTGGTGGCCGATCCCCCAGGTCCCGTAACGGTCAGCCGGGCATAGCCGGACCGCGCGGGACGCAGCGAGCGTGACCCGTTCACTTCCACCGCGCCCAGCCCCTCGATCGAGGCGCGGGTGGCCCCGCGGGATTGCCAGCGCAGCGTGGTGCTCTGCCCCGCCTGGATCGACGGCGGATCGAAGGCGAACTGCGTCACCTCGATCTGCGCCGCGGGCGGCGCGTCGGCGCGCTCCACGGTCACCACCACCTGCGCCGTCTGGGGCGCACCGTCCTCGCCGGTGGCGCTGAGCGTGTACGACGTCGATTCCTTCGGCCGGACTTCGGCGGAGTCCGCCGGCTTCACCGCCTGCCCCCCGATTGAGACCTCGCGCGCGCCCTCGACTTGCCAGGCGAGAATCGCCGGGTCACCCGGCTTCACCGTCTGCGGATTCGCCTCGAACTTCACGATCCTCGCCCCGGCCGGCGCCTCCACGGTGACCTGCACCGTCTGCCGGACCTCCTGTCCTTTCTTCTTGCCTCGCGCGATCAGCACGTACACCGTGGAGCTCTGGGGCGCGACGGGGAGCGTCCCCGCAGGCGGCTGGACGCCGATCCCTTCGATCTCCACCTGCGCGGCGTTGTCCACCTGCCAGCGCAGCGTGGCCGGGACCCCTCGCTTCACCTGCCCGGGTTCGGCTCGGAAGTTCTGGATCACCGGCGGCTTGGTCGCGGGCCAGAACGCCGCGACCAGCGCCGCGAACACCAGCAACGCCGCCGCGCCCGCGCCGGCAAGCCAGAGCGGAAACTTCGGTTTCGGGTGCGGCGGCGGAGGCGGCGGAGGGGGCGGACCGCCTCCGGATGGGCGTCCCAACATCGCGTTCTCGAACGACAGCATGTCCGGGTAGCGATCCTCGACACGCAGCGCCAGCGCCCGGATGAGCGCCTGTTCCTGGGCCGGAGGGATCGCCGCGCCCTGCGCGCTGGGCGGCACGAGGATGTCGCGGTTCATGCGGTCCGGCGCGGGCGGCGGCACGGAGCCGGTGATGGCACGGTAGAGCGTGCCGGCCGTCGCATACACGTCGGTCCAGGGACCCTGCTGGCCGTTGGTCTCGTACTGCTCGGCCGGCGCATAGCCCCGCTTCAGGATCACCGACAGGTTCATGCTCTTCTGGCCCATCGCCTGGCGGGCGGCGCCGAAGTCGATCAGTTTCACGTGCCCGGAGCGGACCAGAAAGATGTTGTCCGGGCTGATGTCGCGGTGCAGCACTCCGGCCGCGTGCACCTCGCGCAGCGCGTCCATCACCCACACCATGCAGTTCAGCGCCGGCTGGAACTCGATCTTCCCGCCATGGCGCTCCAGATACTTCTCGAGGGTGATACCGTCCAGGAACTCCAGGATCATGTACGCCGTGGAGTTCTCCGCGAAGAAGTCCTCCACGCGCACGATGTTCGGGTGGTCCTTGAACTTGCGCACCAGGCGCGCTTCGTCGAGGAACCGGTCCAGGCCCCACTGGTAGTCCTGGCGAAAGCCGCTGGACGCCGGGAACACGTCCGGGCTGCCGGTGGTGCGCACCGCGACGCCGCTCGGAAAGTACTCCTTGATGGCGACCTTGGAATCGAGCGTCAGGTCCCGGCCGATGTAGGTGATGCCGAAGCCGCCGTCGCCGAGCACCCGGCCGGCGAGGTAGCGGTTGTGGAGGATCAGGCCGGGGGTCAGGTGCAGCACGGAGTCCGGCTTGCGGTCCTGGGGATAGCCGCAATGGGGGCACACGGCGATCCCGCCGGATTCCTCCATGCAGCCGAGGCAATATTTGGTGGCGTCGGTCATGTCAGGCAGCCAGAATGGCGATCGCGGAGTAGTTGTCGTACTCGCCGGAGGCGCGGGCGCGCAGCCGGGCGGTCATGCGGTCCAACCAGTCCGCCGCGGTGGCGGACTTGGCGTAATCGGCCTCCATCTCGCGCTCCGTTACGTACTCCCAGAAGCCGTCGCTCGCGAGCAGGAACGCGTCGCCGGACTCCACCGGCCGCGCCTCGGTTTCGAAAGTCGCGTCGACGCCGCCCGGGTTGCCGAGGCTCTTGAGCAGGCGGTTGCGGTCCGGGTGGTGGCGGATCTCGGACGGGGTGATGCGTCCGGAGGCCACCAGCAACTGCGGAACGCTGTGGTCCGTGGTCTGGAAGACCACTGCGCCCCGGTGGAGGTGGTACAGGCGCGAGTCGCCGCTGTAGGCATACCAGGCGTGGGAATTCTCGATCACCAGCGAGACTAGCGTGGTGCGCATCGCGCTCCACTCGGGCTGCTCCGGCTGACGGGCGACAATGGCGCGGTTGGCGGCCTCGAAGTACGTCCGGAGGGCTTCGGCGGAGGCCTCGGCATGCTCGCCGAATGCTCGGAGGTGGGCATCGACGGCAGTGGCCGAGGCGACTTCTCCGCCGCCGAAGCCCCCCAGACCATCGGCTAGGATCCAGAGGGCGATCCCGCCGCTAAGTGCTTGACGCACCGCGTCTTGATTGGTTTCACGGCCTCCCCGGCCGGTGAGGCAGGCGGTGTCGAAGGTCATGGCTTCACCGAACGCGTTCGATTTTGAACCAGTTCGATCTCGAACATGTTCGAGATGGACCCGAGGTAAAAGCGGTCGCCTGGCGCGAGCGTCACCGGTTGGCCGGCCCGGCATGGAAGCCCCGAAGCCAGGAACGTGCCGTTGCTGGAGCCCAGGTCCTCCAACGTGACCTGGCCGTCCTGCGTGCGGGCGACACGGCAATGAAGCTTCGAGATCCCGGTCAGGTTGGGCGGGAACACGACGTTGGCCTGCTGCTGGTCCCGGCCCAGGATCAATGGGCCTTCGAGGGGCACGGACGATCCGGCGTAATAGCCTGCCACGCCTTTCAGAGCCGGCGACGGCGGTACGGGCGCGGGGCGCGGCCGGGAGATGGTCTTGCGGACCTGCTGGCCCACCTTCTCGCGGACCCGGCGGTTCAAGGCGAGGCCCACCGCCGCCAGCGCCAGCACGGCGGTGGACACCTGGGCGCCGATCATCCACGCGGGCAGCGGCGTGGTGATGGTGGTGTTGGTGACGCCCGTGGGCGCGACGCACGGCGTGGCGGCCACCGCCGGCGTGATCTTGAGGTTGTTCAGCTCGGCCAGCAACTCTTCCTGGTGGATGGCCCAGTTGATGCCGTCGGCGAGGGGCACACGTTCTTGACGTCCGCTGGAGGTGGTCACGGTGGTCAGCGCCTTAGCGGAGTTGATGCCGATCACTCGGCCGCAGTCGTCGAATAACGGCCCGCCGGAATTGCCGGGGTTCACGGCGGCGGTGGTCTGGAGCATGCTGACGTCGACCGCGTCCTCCACGGTGCGGCCGCGGAACATCTTGCTGATGATTCCCTGGGTGACGGTGGGAATGAAGCGGCCTTCGTCGTTGGCGGCCAGCGCGGACGCCCCGGGAAAGCCGACGGCCCACACGGGCTGCGCGTCGCGGAGCGGCCCGGTGGCAATGGTCACAGGCTGGCGCGGCAGCTTATCCTGCACCTCGAGGACCGCGAGGTCCTTGGACTCGGAGCTCCACTTCACGGTGGCCGGGAACTGCTGGTCCTTGGCGGTGGCCACGAAGACGGCGATCACCGCATCGGGTATCTTCTGGCTCACGGCGCAGCAGACATGCCAGTTGGTGGCGATGAACCTGCCGGTCAGCAGGAAGCCGCTACCCGTGCCGCGGCCGGCGCGCTCACCGGCGGCGTTCTTCACCTCTTTGACGATGAGCACGGTGTTCTGCTTCATCTGCGCGACAGGGGGTTCGGCGCGAATGGCGAGGCACAGCGCCGGGATGAGGAGCGCTCTCATCGGCGCGCTCCCGGGCGGCGGCGGGAGTCAGGCCCGATCTCCGTCGGTCCCTTCTGCTCCGGCCGCACCGCCTCGGGTTCCCGTTCTGGCGGCTTGGGGTCGCCCGGTGGTTCCGAAGCAGGAGTTTCCTCGGGTGGGGGAGGCGGCTGGAAGGGATCCGGCAGATTCGACGTGTCGCGGCTCGCTCCCGTGCCCCCGCCCGATGCGCCAAGCGTCGTGTCGCGGTTGCGCCAAGCGGTCCAGCCCGCGCCGCCGAGGCCGGCCAGGAGCACCAGCAGGATCATCGCCCAGCGCAGGGACCTCCGGCCGCGCCGGACCGGCAACGGCTCCAGCAGGCCGAGTCCAGATTCCGGCGGCATCACCACCGGCGCGGGCTCCGCCGCAAAACGCACCGCCAGAACGGTTACGTTGTCCTGAATGGAGACCTGCCGGGCGAGCGTCCGTTCCACCAGGCGCTCGCACAGATCCTGGAGGCTCGCGGTCGATTCCGCAGCGATCTCGGCCTCGGGAACCGTCTTGAACAGGCCGTCGCTCGCCAGCAGCAGCGTGTCGCCGGGGGCGAGCGGCAGGGGCCGGACGCTGGCGTCCACTTCGCTGAGCGCGGCGAGCCCGAGGTAGCTGGTGAGCGCCTCGCGCTGGGGATCCGCGGCAGCGGCTTCGGCGGAAATGCGCCCGGCGGCGGCGGCCTGGTCGAGTTGCCGCCCGTAGACGTGCGGCGCGTTCAACTGCGTCAACTCGCCGGCGCGCAGCAGGTACAAGGCGCTGTCGCCGGCCGAGATCCAATGGAGCCCGTCGGCGGCCAGCACCGCCGCGACCAGCGTGGTGCCGAGTTCTTCGGCTCCGGCGGCGGCCTGCGCGGCGCGCACCGCCTGGTTGGCGGTCTGCAGGCTGCGGGCCAGCGCCGCGGCGACCGGCTCGCCGACGGGCTTGGCGGCGTATGCGCCCAGGAACGATTGCACGGCGGTGCGGCTGGCGAGGTCCCCGTGCGCGAGGCCGCCCATGCCGTCGGCCACCACGGCCAGAAAGCCGCCGTGGGCGGTGAACGCCGCATCGGCGGGGTCCGAGAAGCCGAACGCGTCCTGCTGCGTCTCCCGTCGGCCGATATGCTGCGCGTTGCCGAGCTCGTAGGGCACGTTACTCCCAGTGGAAACCGTCGTTCACGAACGGGACCAGCACGAGTTTCGAGTCCCCGAGTTCGAGGACGTCGCCCGCCTGCAACTGCACCGGCGTGTGCACGATGTCCCCGTTGCGGTAGACCAGGCCGCTCGACTCGCCGGGCACCAGCCAGAAGGTCTGCTTCTTGGGCTCGAAGGTGACCGTCGCGTGCTTGTCGCGGGAGATCTTGTCGTCGCCCGCGATGCAGATGTCCATGGCGGCGGACCGGCCGACGAAGTTCTTCTCGGAATGGAGCCGGAAGTCCTGGCCCTTTTCGGGACCCTGCAGCGCCACCAGCCAGCCGACGACCGGCAGGGCGCGTCCCGCGGCCGACGGGCGCAGCGGCTGGGTCTTGCCGGAGTCGGCCGCAGCGGGCACCGGGTTGGGCCGCACCGGCGTGGTCTTGCCCGCGTCGATCTCCGGCGCGGGGTTGCGGATCGGCGTGGTCTTGCCGCCGTCGCCCCCGCCGAGATCGACGGGTTTGGGACACCACGGGCAGGCATGGTGCTTGGCGGGATCGAAGAAGTGTCCTTCGGGGCAGCGGGTCATTTCCATTGTCCTTAGCGAGTACTTTGTCCTTGGCGGGCCTTGTCGGCCTCGATCAATTGCCGGTAGCTTTCGGCGAACTCGGGCGTGGGCGTGAACGTGCTGGTGTAGTTGTTGTTGATGTGGATCTTGCCCACGCATACCCCGCCCTTCTCCTGGCGGAGTTCGGCGGTGGGTAGGCGGTAGAACCGCCCGTTTTGCAAATAGAAGGCATACACCGTCACCGGGGCCGGGTTGCCGTTCGAGGCGAAGAGCTTGTAGCAGACCTTGGACTCGTTGTCGGTGCCGTTGTCTCGGGTCATCCAGACTTCCGAGCCCGGACCGCGGTTGCGGTCGGTCTTAACTTCATCGGAGAAGTTCGTGCCTTGTTTGTTCTGGGGGTCGAACTTGGGAGCGGGCTTGCCGCCGGCGTAGCCGAAGTTCACCGGCTCCATGAAGACATCGACGTCGTGGTTCGACATCCACTCGACCACTACGGCCACGGTGTCGCGGAGTTCGAGCTTGCGGATCTTCGCCTTGGCCTCCTCGAGTTCCTGCGTCTTCCGGTTCAGTTCGCCGTCCTTCTGCTTGATTTTCTGCTCCATCTTGTCGAACTGCTCGCCGAGCGCCTCGCCATTCGGCAGGGACGCGATCTTCTTGCGCAGTTCGTCGAGTTCCTGCTGCATCTGCCGGTTCAGCTCCTCGAGCTTCGGCGCGTCGGGACCGCTGGGCTTGTAGGACGGCAGCAGCGCGAGCGTCATGAAGCAGAACGCACCCAGCGCGCCGCACAGGATGTCGAGCAGCGACATGTTGAAGATGTTGATCTCGCGCTTGCCCGATTGCATGGCGTCAGTTCCCCGCGTAGAGCCGGTTGATCAGGTTGCGCAGCGTGTAGTCGCCGGCGTGGTTGACGGCTTTTTCTTCCAGTTCCTGCACCAGTTGCAGAATGAAGACCAGCACGGCGCTCTGCGCCAGCGCCACCATGGTGCAGTCGAAGCCGACGGCGAGCGTCTTGGCGACCACCTTGATGTCGAGCGCCTTGGCCGGATCGCCGGCCTCGGCCAGCGCCGCGCCCAGGCCGAACACGGTGCCGATGAACCCCAGCGTCGGCACCAGCCAGGCGACGAAGCGGACCATTCCGTAGCGCATGTCGACCCGGTGCTGCAGCAGTTCCAGGCTGCTGGAGAGCACCCCGGAAGCCTGGTCGACCGAGCGGCTCGACTGGAACTGCAGGATCGCGATGTTGATCAGCGCCGGAAGGAACCCGCTGTCACGGTCGAACTGGCCGAGGATACGGCGGCGGATCGCGCCCAGGTCCTTAGGGGTGAGGACGGTGTGCTCGTCCTCGGGCAGGAACTGCTGATGCAGAAAAGCCTCTTCGCGCGCGCCGGCCCGCCACCGGACAAAGAGTTCCCCGAGCCCCAGGAAGAAGACCACGTGCATGATGTTCTGGATCGTAAACGGGTACGGGAAATGCATCGAAGGCTTGTCGAACATCAGGATGGTGAAGCGGCCCTCGGGCAATACGCTGCCGGTCAGGATGAAGACGAAAGACGCGGCCAGGGCCGCAGCGGCCACGATGCGGCGGTCCGGCCGGGACCAGAGATTCGCGGTTAGCACCGGGGCTTGGGGGGCGGCTTCAGAGGGATTCATAGGCGTTTCCTCGGGTCACATGGCACGGAACTCACAGGCCACAAAACTCACAGGCGCGCGAGACGGGTTTGACGGCGCCACAGTCGCAGCGCACCAGGCGCTCGCTGCGCGGCAGGGGCGACGGTCCGGGCAAGGGTACGGCCCCGGCCTTCAGGCGGACGATGTCCATCAGGTCGGCGACGGAGATGTCGACGGTGCCGAACCGGACCGTCTGGCGGGCATCCAGAGTCTCCTGTGCGATCTGCCGGGCAGACCTGCCCTCGACCACGAAAGTACCGTTACTACTGCCCTTGTCGGTCAGCGTCAGACGGGCGCCGTCCAGCGCGGCTTCCGCATGCAGGCGGCTGACGGAGGGGTCTGCAATCGGGATGTCCGCCGTGGCATCGCGTCCGATGGTGAAACGGTTTTTCACGGTTTTGCGCTTTCTCTATTTGTGGCGGGGAAGGCAAAAACGTCACGGCGGTTCCTTCCCGGTCCGGTTTTGGAATACACTCACAGAGAACCAGTGCTCGAGAAGCTCGGCAAATACCAGATCACCGACAAGCTAGGCGAGGGCGGATTCGGGACCGTCTACAAGGCCCTGGACCCGACGTTCGGCCGCGTAGTCGCGATCAAGGTGATGAAGCCGGGTCCCGACGAAACCCTGGCCCAGCGCTTCCGCAACGAAGCCGCGGCGTGCGGCAGCCTGCGTCACAAGAACATCGTCTCGGTGTACGACTTCGGCGAAGCCGAGGGATTGCTGTATCTGGTGATGGAGTACGTCGCGGGCGAGGACCTGCAGAAGGCCATGGCCCGGGGCCGCCCCATGAGCCTGGAAGAGAAGGTCCAGATCCTGTACGAGGTGGCGGACGGGCTGTACGCCGCGCACAAGCAGAAGATCATCCACCGGGACATCAAGCCGGCGAACGTGATGCTGACCGAGGACGGGGTCCGGCTGATGGACTTCGGCATCGCCCGGCGGAAGCGGGACGCGCGGTTGACCACGCCGGGCATGCTGGTGGGCTCCTACGCGTACATGGCGCCGGAGCAGTTGATGGGCGGCGCGCCCGACGAGCGGACCGACATCTGGTCCCTCGGGGTGATGTCGTACTACCTGCTGACCGGCACCCACCCCTTCGAGACCAAGGAACCGACGGCGGCGATGATGAAGATCGCCCGCGAGCATCCCCCGAAACTGCGGACCGTGGTGCCCGGCTGCCCCGAGAAGCTGGAGCGGGTCATCGAGAAGCTGATCGCCAAGGATCCGGGCGATCGCTACCAGAGCCTGGCGGAAGTGCTGGTGGATCTCGCGCCGGTGCGCGATGGGCTGAAGGTGTCTCCCACCGGGCAGTCCTGGCCCACCGCCAACATGGAAAAGATGGCGCGGGACGCCTGGGGCCTGTTCAAGGAAGGCAACCGGGCCAAGGCGCTGGAGCAGATCGAAGAGGCGTTGCGGCAGTTCCCGGGGCAAGCGAACCTGCTGCGCCTGCGCGCCACGATGCTGGAGCAACCGGCGGCGGCGGCGCCGAAGTTCACCTCGGCGGCTTTCGAGCCGCCTCCCACTGGGAATCGCCAGGAGCGCACGGCGAAGCTGGATGCGGCCCTGGCGGAGGCGCGCCGGGCCCTCGCGTCCGGCAACCGGGTGGAGGCGCTGCGGCTGATCGACGCGGGACGGCGCGATTATCCGCAGGAGACCCGCTGGATGGTCATGGCCGAGGAATTATCGCGGACTTCCCCGGCCAAGCCGGCCTCGCCGCCACCCGCTCCGCAGTCCCCGGCAAAGCCCGCGGCCCAGCAGAAGACGCCGGTGAAGCCGCCGCCGAAAAAGTCCGGCGGCATTCCGGGGTTCGTCTGGGTGCTGGTCGGCATGCTGGTGATCGGCGCGCCCGTGGGTTACCTCGTGTTTCGGATGATGTCCGGGCCTCCGGGTCCCGTGGCGGTGACCCCGGGATCGCTGGACTTCCAGGCCACCCGGAGCGGCGAGGCGCCGGCGCAGAAGATGTCGATTGGCGGCAAGGCAGGCGTGGAGTTCGACGCGGCCCCCACTTCCGACTGGCTGGACGTGCAGCCCCGCTCGGGAAAGACGCCGGGGCAGATCGAGGTACGGCCCAAGCCGGGGGCGCTGCCGCCGGGCAAGCACTTCGGCTTTGTCGAAGTGACACCGCGGGGCGGGCTGAAGCAGAATTTCCCGGTCAGTGTGACGATCCCGCGGCGTTAGAAATACCGCCGCAGCGTCTCCGCCGACGGCTTCGGCGTCGCCAGCGACACGCCGATCATCAGCGCGGCCGCGATCAGCGTCATCGGTACCACCGGCATCAGCCCGAACACCGCCGTGCCCCCCGGCGTCCGGGTAAGGACCTCGACGCCGCCCACCGACCACACCGCCACCGGCGGACCTGCCGGCGCGGGCACCGTTTGCTGGAACAGCGCCACGGCCGCCACGGCGGCGACGGTCCACAGCGTTGCCGCCAGAGCGCCCCACTTGGTGGACCCGCGCCAGAACAGCGCGGCGAAGACCAGCACGGAAAGCGCGGCGTAGCCGGAGAACGCGTACTGCACCGCGAGGTCGAAGATCGTCTGCGGGGCGCGCAGCGCGATGAAGTAAGCCACGATGGTGACGCCGACCACGAACGCCCGTCCGGTGTGGACCTGCGCGGCCTCGCCGAAACGGGCTTTGCCTTCGTAAAAGGCGAACAGGTCCTCGGTGAATAGCGTGGAGAGCGCGAGGATCTGCGAATCGGACGCCATCACCGCCGCCATGATGCCCGCGCCCAGCAGTCCGGCGAGCCACAGCGGCGCGTACTGCTTCAGCAGGATCAGCACCACGTCGTCCGCCGACGCCTTGCGCTGCAGCTCGGCCCTCATGGCGGGATCCGTGGCTTTGGCCAGTTCCGCCCGTGCTTCCACCTTGGAGGCGATGTCCGGCAGCTCGCGGACATTGTTCGCCATCACTCCGAGGTACACGCAGGGCAGCCAGATCGCCAGGATGCACAACGGATAGAAGATCACCGTGCGGCGGAAGTGGCCGAGCTTCTCGGCCGTGAGGCAGAAAATCGTGATGTGCGGAAAGGCGATCGACGAGAGCGGAATGAACATGTAGCTCAGGAAGAACAGCGGCGCGATTCGCTCCCGGGTCAGCAGCGGCTTCACCGCCGGGGTCTCCAGCATGCGCGCCACCGCCTGGTCGAACCCGCCCATGCCGTAGCCGATCACGCCCAGCGCCACCGCCCCGAAGCACAGGAACAGGACGCACTGCAGCGTGTTCACCCAGGCCGTGCCGCGCATGCCGCCGAAGAAGACGTAGGCCATCACGACGAGCGCCACCAGCGCGCCTCCGAACCAGTAGGGGACGGCGCCGTTCGAGATCGCCGCCAGCGTCGTGCCGCCGCCCATCACGCCGATGATGATGTACGGCACCAGGAACACGGCCTGCACGACGGAGATGACGCTCCCGATGTGGCCGCACTCCCAGCGGTCGCGGAACATCTGCACCGGGGTGATGAAGCCGTACTTCTTGCCCAGCGCCCACATGCGCGTGCCGCAGAAGAACACCGTCAGGGGGATCACCAGGCCGGACGAAGACGCCATCAGCCCGAAGGTGACGATCCCGTTCTGGAAGGAATGTCCGGACGACCCGAGGATCGTGAACGCGGTCATGTTCGTGCCGAACAGCGACAGGAGGAACACGAACGGGCCCAGCGACCGGCTGGCCAGGAAATAGTCCTCGGCCTTCTCCGACGAGCGCCGGAACGCGAAGATCCCGATGTACAGGACAATCGCAAGGTAGATGAAGACGAACGCCGCCGGAAGCAACCCGTTACTTCTCCGGCTCCGCGTCTTCCAGGTGCGCCGGCCAGGCCAGCCCCACCAGTAACCACATCAGACCAGCGGACGCCAACGCATAGACCCCGTGGTACCAGAGCCCGGCGGGCAGAAAGCCGAAGGCCAGCGGGCGGGCGCTGCGGAAGAACCAGAAATCCTGGTGCAAGAGCAACATAGCCGCCACCACCGAACTGAGACCAATGCGTTTCATCGACGTCAGATTGGACGTAGTATCCCATAGTCCGTAAGGGGCTTGGTAAACTTGCAGGTAAGTCTTTCGAGGGGTCCTCATAATGCGTTACATGCGTTCGCTCTGCCTGCTGGTGCTGTCCGCCGCGTGCGCCGCCGCGCAGACCGCCTCGACCATGACCGGGCGGGTGGTGGACCCGTCGGGCGGAGCGATCGCCGGCGCCAGGATCACCGCCAAGAACGTTGAAACGGGGTTTGTGCGCATCGCCATGGCGGGCGCCGACGGCCTGTATACGCTGGCCGTCATGCCGGTGGGCGCCTACGAGGTGCGCGCCGAGGCCCGCGGATTCCAGACCTTCGTGCAAAAGGGCGTGCGGCTTACGGTCGCCGAGTCGGCCACCCAGGACTTCACGCTGCAGGTGGGCGCGGTGGACCAGGAGGTGACCGTCACCTCGGAAGCGTCGCCCGTTAACACCACCACCTCGGAACTCAGCTACCTGGTCGGCGAGCGCGCCATGCGCGAGTTGCCGCTGAACGGGCGGAACTACACCGACCTGGCGCTGCTGCAGCCGGGCGTGGTCTCGTTCCCAAACCGCGACGGCGGATCGGTGGTGGCGCACGGCCTCGGCACCAGCATCAACGGCGCGGACCCGCGGTCGAACGTCTATCTGCTGGACGGGACGCCGCAGAACGACTTTACCAACGGCCCGGCGGGCTCCGCCGCGGGCACGGTGCTCGGCATCGAGACCATCCGCGAGTTCCGCGTGGAGACGAACTCCTACTCGGCCGAGTTCGGACGCAACTTCGGCGGGCAGATCAACGCGATCACCAAGTCCGGCTCGAACGACTTCCACGGCAGCGCCTACCACTTCTTCCGGAACGACAATTTCGACGCGCGGAACTTCTTCGACGGGCGGCAGCCGAAGTTCACCCGGAACCAGTACGGCGGCACGCTCGGGGGTCCGGTAAAGAGGGACAAGGCGTTCTTCTTCGGCGGCTGGGAAGGGCTGCGGGAGCGGCTGGGCCGCACGATTATCAGCGCGGTGCCGGACGACGACGCGCGGCGGGGCATTCTGCCGGATCCGGCGCGTCCCGGGCAGACCATCACCGTGCCCATCAACCCCACGGTGCTGCCGTTTCTGAACGAGATCCCCCGCGCCAACCTGCCGGGGACGGGCGGCGGCCTGGCCAACTATGCGTTCCTGTTCAACCAGCGGATCGTGCAGGACTACGCGCAGGGCCGCTGGGACCAGAACCTCAGCGACCGGCAGCAGGTGTTCGCGCGCTACACCTACGACGGCGCGCGGCAGACGCTGCCGACCGACTTTCCGCAGTTCCCTCGGGATTTCCTGTCGCGGAACCAGTTCGTCACCGCCGAGCACCGCTGGGTAATCTCGCCCCGCACGCTGAACACCGCGCGCATCGGGTTCAGCCGCACCCGCATCGCCCAGGCGGTTTTTTCGAATACCAGCACGCCGCTCGCGCCCTTCGCCCCCGGCGCGCCGCTTCCCGGCAACATCGACATCGGCGGCATGCCGCGCTTTGGCACCCAGGCGTCCGTGGACGTCCGGCTCACTCAGAACGTCTACGGCTTCGAGGACAACCTGGCGCTCACCCGCGGCAAGCACCTGATCAAAGTCGGCGGCCTGGTGGAGCGTTACCAGAACAACATGGTGAACCCGACGTTCTCGCTCGGCACCTACGTGTTTACGAATCTCCAGGGCTTCTTGCGCGGCACGCCGATCCGCTACGTGGGCCTCGCGCCGGGCGGCGCGCTGGACCGCTACTGGCGGTTCACGCTGTTGGGTTTCTACGTCCAGGACGCCTGGCGCGTCACGCGCCGTTTCACGCTGAACCTGGGGGTCCGGTACGAGTACGCCACCATGCCCGAGGATCTGTACGGGCGGGATTCCTCGCTGCGGAACATCTACACCGATCGCGCCGCCACGCCCGGCCCGCTGTATGAGAATCCGACCGGCAAGAACCTGGCGCCGCGCATCGGCCTGGCCTGGGATCCGTTCGGCAACGGCAAGACGTCGGTGCGCGCCAGCTACGGGATCTTCTTCAACACGAACAACCAGCAGAACCTGATCGTCACCGTCACGAACCCGCCGGCCACGCCCCGCGCCATCATTCCCAACCCGGCGTTCCCGTCGCCGAACTTCGCCAACGGCCAGTTCAACTCGATCCGGCCGGTGGAGTTCAATATCAAGAACCCCTACGCGCAGATCTGGAACTTCAACCTGCAGCAAACGCTGCCCTTCAACGCGGTCCTGACCGTCGGCTATGCCGGCTCGCGCGGCATCCACCTGCTCCGCTCCGGCGACGTGAACACCGCGCTGCCCGTGGTGCGCCCCGACGGCACGCTGTTCTTCTCCGCCACCGGCGCCCGGCAGAACCCGAACTTCACCACCATCGAGCTGAAGCGGTCCGACGGCAATAGCTGGTACAACGCCATGATTGTCGAACTGCGCAAGCGCTTCTCGCGCGGGTTGACACTGCAGTCGTCCTACACGTTCTCGCGGAACATCGACACGACGCAGGCCTCGACGTTCTTCTCGGATTCCACCTCCGGCACCACTTCGGCCTTCCCCGAGTACCCGGGCTTTAACTACAACAAGGGACTCGCCGACTACCACGCCAAACACAACTGGGTGATGAACTACACCTACGACTTCCCGAAGGCCAAGTGGTGGATCGCCAATGGCTGGTCCACTTCGGGGATCGCCACCATGCGGAGCGGCCAGCCGGTGACGCTGTTCGTGCAGAACAACTGGTCGCGGTCGCGGTGGGCGCCGTCGCTCGGGCCCGGCATCGGCGTGGACCGGCCCAGCCTGGCGGCGGGCTTCACCCATGCCTCCGCGGTGCTCGGCCGTCCCGAGCAGTGGTTCAATCCCCGGGCGTTCACGCTGCCGGAGCAGGGGACGCTGGGCAACCTCGGCCGCGGGGCGCTGATCGGCCCGAACCTGCGCAGCTTCGACATGGTACTGAGCAAGAACAACAAGCTGCCGCGGCTGGGCGAAGCGGCGAATCTCCAGTTCCGCGTGGAGGCCTTCAACCTCTTCAACCGCGCCAACTTCGGCATCGCGCCGCCGTCGCTGCTGGCCTTTGCCGGCTCCGCCGCCAACGAGCAGACGCTGCCCGGCCTGGGCGTGCTACGCTCTACAGTTACCAGTGCGCGGCAGATTCAGTTGGGGCTGCGGCTGTCGTTCTAGATGACTCAACCTACGGCGAGGAAAAAATCCATGATGTGGGCCTTCTTCGCGCTCGGCGCGGCGCTGGCGTGGGGCTTCTACGGTCCGATTCTGCACAAGGGTCAGGTGGGGCTCGGCAACCCGATGCGCGCCCTGTTGTGCGTCGGAGCAGCGTACTTTCTGGTCGGCGTGATCGTGCCGGTGCTGGCCCTCGGCTCGCAGGGCGGCGTCACCACGGGCTTCAACTCGAAGGGCATTCTGATGGCGACCATCGGCGGCGTGCTGGGCGCGGTCGGCGCGGTCTGCATCATTTACGCCTTCAAGAACGGCGGCGTGCCGAACTACGTGATGCCGCTGGTGTTCGGCGGCGCGCCGATCGTGAATGCGATCGTGTCGATGGTGATGCACCCGCCCGAGAAGGCGCCGAACCCGCTGCTGTGGGTGGGTATGGCGCTCGCGTCGGTGGGCGCGGGGCTGGTGCTGTACTACAAGCCGCCAGCCTAATTACTTGACTTTGTCAACCTTTGATCGTTGACAAAGTCAACCTTCCTGCGAATCGGGGTCAATTCGGGGCAGGCCCCGTCGCTCTTTCAGATCCAGCTAAGTAACTGCAGGACAATGGATTACGTGGCGCGTCGGGCGCGCTCGTCCGGAGAAAAAGCCGCCACCCCCGCAATTCTAGATCACGGCTTCGGGTGAGCTCTCGTTCACGATCCGCCCGTCGAAGAGGTGGATGCTGCGGTCCGCGTACTTGGCGTACCGCGGATCATGGGTCACCATGCAGATGGTCGCGCCCGCGCGGTGGAGTTCCCGCATCAGGTCCATCACCTGCTCGCCGTTGGCGGAGTCCAGGTTTCCGGTGGGCTCGTCGGCCAGCAGGATCGCGGGATCGCCCGCCAGGGCGCGC
>CAYYID010000041.1:24567-49526 GCA_964471915.1 uncultured Solibacteraceae bacterium
GCGCCACGGCGACGCGCTGCTGCTGGCCGCCGGAGAGCTGCGACGGATAGTGCTTCACGCGGTGCGACATGCCGACGCGCTCCAGCGCGTCATGCACGCGCTTCTTGCGCTCCGCGCCCGCCATGCCGCGGTACGTGAGCGGCAGTTCTACGTTCTCGTACACGGTGAGGTCGCCGATCAGGTTGAAGGCCTGGAAGATGAACCCGATCTCGCGATTCCGGATGCGCGCCCGCTCGCTGAGCTTCAGGCCCTGCACCGGTTTACCGTTCAGGATGTAGGTCCCGTCGGACGGGGAGTCCAGCAGGCCGAGGATCGCCAGCAGCGTCGACTTGCCGCAGCCCGAAGGCCCGGCGATCGAGACATACTCGCCTTTCTTGATGTCCATGTGGATGCCCGCCAGCGCGTGGGTCTCCACTTCGTCGGTCACGAAGACCTTGGTGACGCCTTCGAGGTGAATCATCGAGTCATTGGCCATGTTGT
Source organism: uncultured Solibacteraceae bacterium (assembly GCA_964471915.1). Taxonomy (GTDB): domain Bacteria; phylum Acidobacteriota; class Terriglobia; order Bryobacterales; family Bryobacteraceae; genus JAIEPW01. The sequence continues at coordinate 25,048 of CAYYID010000041.1, forward strand.
CCCGTATCCCCTAATTGAGTCGAATGCGCGGATGAGCGTCCATGTCGCTCATGTCCGACAGAATTACCTGATCCCCCACCTTGAGCCCCTGCACGATTTCGATCGTATTGACGGAGCTGCGGCCCAAACGTACCTGGACGCGTTCCGCGCCCTTGCCCTCGGCGTCGAGCTTGAAGAGCCCGATGGTCGAGTTCGCCTGGCCGAAGACCGGACGGCCGACGTAGACCACTTCGGCGAGCCGTTCGAGTTCCACCGTGCCGTCGACGCTCAGGTCGGGGCGGGCGCCCTGGGGCAGTTCGCCGGTGAGGCGGACGTCCACGGTGACGGTGCCGTTCACCACCGCCGGATCGATGCGCGAAACCTCACCTTTGATGACGCCGTTGCGCGTGTCGATTTCGGCGCTCTGGCCGAGGATGATGTCCTTAGCCTGGGTTTCGGCGATCTTCAGTTCGGCTTTGAGCTTCCACGGCTGCGCGACCTTGGCGATCAGGCTGCCCGGGGTGACGCGCTGGCCGACTTCCACCGCCATCTGCTGCAGCACGCCCTCATATCCGGCGCGGATGGTGAGTTGTTCCACCTGCTTGCGCTTCAGATCGCGGGCGGCGCGGATCTTTTCGATGTTCACGCGCTCTTTGTCGAGCTGGGCGCGGATGGAGTCTTCGAAGATACGCAGGCTTTCCTTCTCGATCTCCAGCCGCCCGCCGAGCTCCTCCGCCTTGGAGACGGAGATCTTGAGTTCGATATCGGGCTTGAGGTTGAGCTTGAACAACTGTTCGTCGCGGTCGCGGGTGAGCTTGGCCTGGGTGAACTCGCTCTGGATGCGGGCGAGGGTGGCGCGCTGCTGCAATTTCTGAGTCTCCAGCCGGACGCGCAGGTCGGCGACATTGGCCTCGGCGGCCTTGATCTGCCATTCGAGGTCGCCAAGCTGAAGCTCCATATCGGGGTTGGAGAGGACGATCAGCACCGTGTCAGGCTTGACATTGACGCCGGGGCGGAGCGCCACGCGGTCCACGCGGCCCTCGTGAGTGGCCTGGATGAACAGGATCTCCTGCGGCACCAGCGTCCCAAGCCCGCGGACCTGCCGGATCATGGGTCCCTTCTTGACCTGGTCCACCCAGACGGTGGCGCGCTCCTTAGTGGGCGCGGCCGGCTTCAGCCGGCTGAGGCCATAGGTGACCCCCGCCGCGGCTAACAACACCACGATCGAGACGATCACCCGGCGAATCATCTTCTTGCGCGCTACGCCTTCCCGTTTGACATCCATGGCAGGTTGAATCCTCCGCTACTATGGCACTTTCGCGGCCAACCGCGGGTTGCTTCTATCATAAGCAAACAAATAGATTTACAGAACTGGTGGGCCAGAGGCGGTGTTCGCTTGTGGGACAGCCTTGTGCGGAGTGGTACGGCACGGCGGGGCAGCGCGGAGCCCCGAATCGGAGAAAAAACCGCCAGGGGCCAGTTGCGGCACCGCAGGATGGCTGTCAAAGTGTCTTGTATTGTTCGGATTAGCGATGGAGTTCCAGCGAACGGGGCCTGCCCCGAACTGACCCCGTTCGCCCCGTTCGCCCCGTTATGGGGTGGCGGCGTGGAGGCGGAGGATCGCGGCGAGGCTGCGGTCGATGTCGGCTTCGGTGGTGGACCAGTTCGAGACGCTGATCCGCATGTAGGTGCGGCCCTGCCACTCAGTGCGTCCGGCCCACAGCGTGCCGTCTTCCTGGATGGCGCGGATGACGCGATCGGTGCGGGCGTCGTCGCCGAAGCGGGCCATCACCTGGTTGACCACGACGTCGTGCGGGACTTCGACGCCGGCGGCGCGGAGTCCGGCGGCGAAGCGGCGGGCGTGCGCACAGCAGCGCTCCACCAGCGCGGCGAGCCCGGCGCGGCCGAGGCTGCGCATGGCGGCCCACACTTCGAAGGACCGGGCGCGGCGCGAAGAGTCCGGCGTAAAGTTCATGCCGTCGCGGCGCTCGCTCTGGATGAGATACGCCGCCGGAGCCGACATCGCCTGCACCAGCGCCGCGCCGTCGCGGACGAACGCCATGCCGCAGTCGTAGCCGACGTTCAGCCACTTGTGGCCGTCCGTGGCCCAAGAGTCGCCGAGTTCCACGCCGTCGCAGAAGTGCGCGAGCGCGGGAGACGCGGCCGTCCAGAGGCCGAACGCACCATCCACGTGCATCCACGCGCCGGCGGCGCGCACCTGCTCGCCGATCGCGCGCGCGGGATCGAAGGCGCCGGTGTTGACGTTGCCCGCCTGGATGCAGACGAGCGAGCGCGGGCCGAGCTTGGGCAGTTGCGCGGCGATCATGCGGCCCTGGCCATCGGTGGGGACGCGCGTGAGTCGCCGCTTGCCGAGCCCGAGCATCGCGAGAGCCTTCAGCACGGTGGAATGGACTTCGTCGCCGACGATGACGTCGATCTCCGGCGCGCCGAACAGGCCATCGGCTTCGACGTCCCATCCCGCGCGCGCGAGGATCGCGTGGCGCGCGGTGGCCAGCCCCGTAAAGGAAGCCATCGTCGCGCAGGTGACCAGCGCGCCCACGGATTCGCGCGGCAGGCCGAACAGGCCGATCATCCAGCCGGTGACGATCCGCTCGATCTCCGCCGAAGGCGGCGAGGTCAGCCACAGCGGCGACGGCTGGTCCCAAAGCGTGGTGAGCCATCCGGCGCCAACGGCGGCGGGCAGCGTCCCGCCGGTGACGAAGCCGAAGTAGCGGGGTCCGGTGGTGGCGACGGTGGCCGGTCCCGCCACCTCTTCGAGGAGCCGCACGGTCTCGAGCGGATCCGACGGCTGGTCCGGCAGCGGCAGGTCGAGCCGGGCCAGCGCCTCGATGGCCTCGGGCGGGGGGAACACGCGCCGCTCGTCGACCGACGCGAGGTAGGCGTCGGCCGTTTGCCGGACTTCGTCCAGAATTGCCGCGAGATGGGCACGCTCCGGGTGCATCAGAAGCCCTGGAGCAACCGGGGGTAGCGCGTGGCGTACGCTTCGAGGTACTTCACACCCGCGCCGGTGTTGTAGATAACGATCTTCTCGGAGGGCGACAAGAAGCCGCTGGCGAGCAGCTTGCGCAGCGCGGCGACGCAGGCGCCGCCCTCGGGCGCCGCGAAGATCCCTTCCTTCTGCGCGAGTTCGATGCCCGCGTCGAGCACGTCCTCGTCGTTCACGGCGATGCAGGTGCCTTTCGATTCGCGGACCGCGCGCAGCACCAGGAAGTCGCCGAGAGCCTTCGGCACCCGGAGTCCGGCAGCGACGGTGTGCGCGTTCTCGAAGAACTCGCTCTTGTCCTTGCCTTCCTGGAACGCTTTGACGATCGGCATGCAGCCTTCCACCTGGACGCAGATCATCTTGGGGCGCTTCGAAGAGATCCAGCCGAGCTGCTCCATTTCGTCGAAGGCTTTCCACATGCCGATGAGGCCCACGCCGCCGCCGCAGGGGTAGAAGATCACGTCGGGCAGCGTCCAGTGCATCTGCTCGGCAAGCTCATAGCCCATGGTCTTCTTGCCTTCGATGCGGTAGGGCTCCTTGAGCGTGGAGACTTCGAACCAGCCTTCGGCCTGCTTGCGCTCGGCGACGATGCGTCCGCAGTCGCTGATGAGACCGTCCACCAGCGTGACGTGCGCGCCGCTGGTGACGCACTCGATGTAGTTCGCCTGGGGGACGTCCTTGGGCATGAAGACGTGTGCTTCGAGTCCCGCGGCGGCGGCATAACACGCCATGGCGCCGCCGGCGTTGCCGGCCGAGGGAATGGCGACTTTCCGGATGCCGAACTCGACGCACATTGACATGGCGGCGGACTGGCCGCGCGCCTTGAAGGACTGCGTCGGGTTCATGCCCTCGTCTTTGATCCAGAGATCCGGCAGGCCAAGCCGCGAGGTCTTCATCAGCGGCGTCATGCCCTCGCCGAGGCTGACGACGTGCGCCAGGTCCTGAACCGGCAGCATGGGCGCGTAGCGCCACATCGAACTCGGACCCTGGGCGATCGAGTCGCGGCTCCATTGGGCGCGGGCCTTCGCGAGGTCGTAGCGGACCAGCAGCGGCGCTCCCGTCTCGCTGAGGTTGTGGGCGCGCCCCGCCTCGTAGGTCTTGCCGGTTACCGAACATTCCAGGTGCGTGACGAAGGACATGAAACGGTCAGGATAACATCCCCCCGCGACTAGGCCACGGCTATCGACCGTGCGACTTTCGATCGTGTTAGAGTCCCGTCATGCTGGTGCCGCTGCTTTCCGTTGCCGGACTTCTGGCCGCCGGTCCCGATCCGCTGGCGGCGGCGCGCCAGGCGCGCGCCTGGCTGCTGACGCAGCCGGCGAACCCGCAGCCCGGGCTGTATGCGGGCGCGGCGGGCGAGCTGCTCTTTCACCTGGAGTTCCACCGCCGCACCGGGGACCCGGCCGCGCTGGCCGACGCCGCGAAGATCGGGCGCACGCTGGCGGCGGCGATCCCGGCCGGCACAGATGCGGGACTCTATAGCGGCCTGGGCGGCATCGGTTTCGCGCTGCACGAGCTGGCGAAGTCGTCGCCCGATCCGGCGTGGGCCGAGGGCGCGCGCCAGGCCACGCGGAAGATCGCAAGCCTCGCGCAACCGCGCGGCGCGGGCGTCCAATGGACCGAGGTCACCGACATCATCAGCGGCAGCGCGGGCACGGGGCTGTTCCTGCTGGCGATGAAGGAGACCGCCCTGGCGGCGAAGGCCGGCGACCGCCTGCTGGAGCTCGCCGAGCCCAGCGAACACGGCGCGCTCTGGAAGATGGACCCGAAGTTCCCGCGCCTCATGCCGAACTTTTCGCACGGCACGGCGGGCGTCGCCTACTTCCTGGCCCGCCTGTACGATGAGACCAAGGATCGCAGGTACCTGACGGCCGCGGAGAGCGGCGCGCGCCACCTGCTCGCCATCGCAGACCAGCAGGGCGAGAGCTGCCGGATCCACCACCACACGCCGGGCGGGGAGGACCTGTTCTATCTCGGCTGGTGCCACGGACCCACGGGGACGGCGCGGTTGTTCTTCCAGCTCTTCAAAGTCACGGGAGACCGGCGCTGGATGGAGGCCGTCCGCAAGAGCGCCAACGCGCTGCTGACCAGCGGGATCCCCGAGGCGCGCACGCCGGGGTTTTGGAACAACGTGGGGCAGTGCTGCGGCGACGCCGGCGTTGCCGAGTTCCTGCTAAGCCTGCATCGCGAAACGGGAGACCGGCGGTACCTGGATTTCGCGAAGCGCCTGACGGACCACATCCTGCGCGCCGCCGCGCCGGACGGCAGCGGGCTGAAGTGGATCCACGCCGAGAACCGCGGATCGCCGCAGGACGTCAAGGCGCAGACCGGCTACATGCAGGGCGCGGCCGGCATCGGGGTGTGGCTGCTGCGGCTGGACGCGGCGCTGGCCGGCCGGCCTTCGCGGCTCCGCCTCCCCGATTCGCCCTGGAAGTGACGCCGCTTCAGAACGACCAGCGGACCGCCAATTGGAACTGCCGGGCGTTCTCGGCCTGAGTGGGAGTGTTGAACGTCGCGTTCGGGGCGGGGTTGATGCCGAACACCCGGTTTACGTTGGTGACGTTCACCCGATTGGCGATGTTGAAGGTCTCGGCAATCACCTCCAGGTTTTGCTTTTCAAAGAGCCGGAAGTTCCGGGTGAGCCGCAGGTCCACGATGTAGTAGCCAGGCAGCTTGAAGGCGTTGTAGGCTACGCCGGACGGGCGGTCGTTGAGCACCGTATCGCCGTTGTCGTCGCGGCCCGTCGTCGCGTTGAAGGAGAAGCCGGTCTGCAGAATCACGCGGCTCGACAACGCCCAGCCGTTGACCAGAGTCCGGGCCGCCGGACTGCCGCCGCTGAGCCGCGGCTCCCAGGTTCCGGTGAGCAGGAAGCGGTGGGTCATGTCGAAATCGCCGGGGCCGCCGTCGAAGGCGCGCGTCCGCGGATCCGAGGGACTTGTGAAGATGCCGAACCCGGTGAAGTCGTCGACGAAGGCGAACCCCCGCGATTTCGAGTACTGGTAAGACGCCTGAAGCGCGACGCTCCGGCTGTAGCGTTTCGTGAGCACCAGCAGGAGGCCGTTGTAGCCGTTCGTACCGGTGGATTCGGAGACGAAGATGTTGCCGAAGCGGGGGTCGGGCCGGTTTGTGGTGGCGTACAGGGGCCGGCCGTTCGGCAGGGCGCCCGCGAGCCGCACGTTGCGGTTCAGCGCCACGGGCAGGAAACGCCCGCCGGTGTATTGATACGTGACGGAGAGGCCGAGGTCGCGGAGGAGCTGGCGCTCCACCGTGGCGAACAGGTTGTAAGTGGTGACGTCCTCGAAGCGGGAATCGAGCGCGCGGACATCGGTAACCGGCCGCCGGACCCCGGACAGCGGGTTCACCTTGCCGCGCGTGAACGCGGGCGCGCCGGGGTCGGCGGGGAGCACATTCAAGTTCAGCACTTCGACGCCGTTGCCCCGGAAGAAATTGTTGAATGTCTGGGGCACGGCCGTGTTGAAGTAGATGCCGCCGCCGGTCCGGAACACCGTCTTGCCGTCGCCCGTGAGATCCCAGGCGAGTCCGGCGCGCGGCGCCCAGTTATTGGTGTCTTGCGGAAACTCCGCCGTCAGGGGCACATCGGGATTCGCCAGCGCCGCGGGCCGCCAGAATAGTTCGTAGCGCAGCCCCAGATTCAGCTTGAGCCGCGGCGTTACCCGGATGTCGTCCTGGACGAAGTAGCCGTGGTTGATCACGGTCGCGTCATAGAACTCGCGTCCGACGGACTGCGTGAACCGGGTGTAAGAGTACGGCAGCCCGGTGGCCGGGTCCGCCGCGCGGCGCTCGGTGAGCAGGAACTGGTCGAGCGGGGAAATCGCGCCTCGCACTCCGGCCACGGCGGGGAGGCCGCCGAAGACGAACTGTCCGTTGATGTTGGTGAGGCGTTCCCGGAAGTTCACCGGGAGAATGTCGAGGCCGAATTTCAGGGTGTGGCGTCCGGCGATGAGCGTGAAGTTGTCGATGATCTGGAAGCCGCGCTCCCGCGTCACGCGATTGCCGTTGCTGTTGCCGTTAAAGCTGGCGATACCCTGCACGTTGATATTGGGCGCGTCCGGGCTCGGGACGCCGTTGCTGATGCCGCGGCTGGCGAAAAGGAAACGGAACTCGTTCAACAGGCGCGGACTGAAGCTCGAGACGAGCTGTCCGGTGGCGGCCCAGGGGTCCTCGTCGAAGCGGGCCAAGGTCTCGAAGGACACCAGGCCGCTGCCGAGCGGCGACTCGCGGTCGAAGTAGTAGTTGTGGCGCAGGGAGAGCCGGTGCTTCGCCGCGAGCTGCCAGTCCAGCTTCGCGGTGCTGGTGTGCGCGCGAAACCCGGCGTTCTGCACCCCGATACTGGACACGGGGATGCCCAGCGCCGCCGCGTTGGCCGGGGTGATGGTCAGCACCTGCGGCAGGTCCTGGAACCAGCGCTCGTAGGTGCCGAAAACGAAGATCTTGTCCTTTTTGATCGGGCCGGCGATGGTGCCGCCGAAGTTGTAGCGCGCGAAGTCCGGTTGCGGTTGATCGTTGCGCAGTAACTGTGGCTTCGCCGATAGAACCTTGTGCCGCGCGAAGAGGAAGGCCGATCCGTGCAGTTCGTTGGTCCCGGAGCGCGTGAACGCGTTTTGCAGGCCCCCGCCCACCCGGCCAAACTCGGCCGAGAAGTTCGTGACGGTCTGGAACTCCTGAATCGCTTCCTGGCTGATCACGATGTTGCGGGCGGCGCCTTGCAGTTGATTGCTCACGCCGTCGACGTTCATCTGCCGCAAGCCGAGACCGCCGTAGACGGTCGTGGCGGTGCCGGTACCGGAACCGCCCGTGGATAGGGGGCGGGCCAGCACCCCGGGTTGCAGCGTGTAGAAGTCCTGAATGGAACGCCCGATGGTCGGCACCGAGCGCACCATCACCTCTTCCTGCGTGTTCGCGACCACGGTGCGCCCAGCTTCGACCACCGGAATCGAGTCCGTAACTTCGATCTGCGTGGCTACGTTGGCCGGCGCGAGCGTCACGGGAAGGTTCGCGATCTGCCCGGCGCGAATCTCGATGTTCGGAAAGCTCACCGTATTGAAACCGGCCAGGGAAGCCGTCACCGTGTACCGGCCCGGGGGCAGCAGGGGCAGCGTGAAGCCGCCCTGGGCAGAACTGACGGTTTCGCGCTCCAGGCCAGTGCCCGAGTTTTTCGCGACCAGCCGTACGTTCGGGAGATAACTACCGTCCGTGGCGCGGACGGCGCCTTCCAGATTGCCGTCGATGGCTTGGCCCTGCGCGTGCAGCAACGAAGCGGAGAAGAGCGAAACCACCAGAAGGGCGAACAGAAGTCTGCGCATGATCACTTCGATGCGCCGCGTTGCGAGGGCGGCGGTCAAGTGATCGTGAATAGTCGGTGAAGGACCGGTGACGGGCGGCAGTCCCAACGCCGCGTTCCGGCTACCGCGCCAGCGCGCGCCGCAGTTCCATCGAATGGATCACGCCGTCCAGCGTGAACAGGAAGTATTTCCCGTCCGGCGAGACACACGGCGTCAGCTCCCACGCCTTGGGTCGGTTCACGGCGTCGAGCGGCTGAGGGGAACTCCACCGGCCATCAGTCCGGCGGCTGGCGAACACGGCAATCTCCCGGGAGGAAGCATGGTAACGGTTCAGAATCACGAGGCGGCCCCGGGGATCGATCCAGACGTCGTTTTCATCATCCGGCGAACTGAGCTCCGTGACCAGGACCGGCTGGGACCATTCGCCACGCGTGTTGCGCGAGGTCCAGATGTCGCGGCCGCCCAATCCGCCGGGGCGGTTGGAGGTGAAGAGCAGCGTCCCGCCGGCCGTGATGGCGGGGTACGAGGCGTTGCTGCCCGCGCCCACCGGGAGCGGCCGCGGTTCGCCCCAGCGGTCGCCACTACGATCGGCCACCCAGATCTGGTGGGGCCGCTCCTCGCTTTCACCCGGCAGGGGCCGTGTCGAGTTAAAGTACAGGCGCTTTTCGCCGGGCGCCAGTACAGGCTGATAGTCGTTGAAGCGGGAGTTGATCGCGAGCGGTTCGGGAGCGGTCCAGGTTCCGGCCCGATAGGACTGGACCATCAGGCGCGCCCGCGGACGGCCGCGCGCGTCGCGCTCCGCGACGCCGAGTCCGGTGTAGAGGGTCCGCCCGTCGCGCGTGAACGCAATGCCATTCATCGTGCGGAGCTTGCCATCCGCGAGCGGCCACGGCTGTTTCGCGCCCGGTGGCACCGCCCAGGGCTGGAGGTTCGCCGCCAGCACGGTCACGCACACCAAGCCGGGGAACATGGCGGTAAAGACGGGTCCGGGGCGCTTTGGTGAGCTACCGGGTGAGGGGATCTTCGACTTCCGGCGGCGTTGCTTCCATCAGCCGCCCCAGCTCCGGCTCCAGCGCGAGCATCCGCTCCCGCATTTCCCAGGCGACTTTACGGTACGAGAAATGCCCCTTCACGCCGCTGCGCAGCCGGGCGATGTACTCGGCTTCGGCGAAGTCCATCTTGAACAGGAACCGGGAGCGCGCCCCGAACGGCAGCAGGTAATGGGACCCGGGCGGGGGCAATTGCCCCATCGTCACGAAGGCATGCGACATCGCGCCGACATACTCCTCGACCACGCCCGCCGCGCCGATGGCGTCCGGCGTCTCGAAACCCAGGCGTCCCGAGTACGCCTGGCGGTACTGCTGGCAGCGCCGGTGCCGGTGGAGATCGCGGTACGCCCCGATGTCCATCACGATGTCGTAGGCGTAGCGCGATCCGCGGAAGCCGCGCAGCAGCTCGTCGCGGCGCGTCCGCGATTGCACGGCGGTATCGATCACTTCGCGGCGCCGGGACTCCGGCCACGCGAGCGCCAGCTCGTACAGCTCGCGGAACGGGCGGTCCGTCACGGGGTAGAGCAGCGTCGCGGCGATATCGGCGGCGGTGTCGGCGGGCCGCAGCAGGTCCACGTCGGGCAAGGTCAAGCCAGCCGGAGCGGGCAAATTCTGCGCGGCCCATTGCCGCAGGTCGCGCGCGGAGGACTCGAGGTGCGTGTCGGCGTCGACGTATTTGGCGAGGGTCGGCGCCAGCGGCGGGTGTTCCTGCTGCTGGTTCCAGAGAACCTCGGGAGGCGCGGCGCAGGCGGCGGCGATCTGCGCGCCGAGTTCGCGCAGTTCGGCGTACTCGGACGCTTTGAGGCGGCGGATTTGCCGCTCCAGCGTGCGGATGGAGGTCACCTGGCCGACGCCGGTCGGGATGCCGAAGAACAGCAGGTAGCGGGCGACGTCGAAGGCGCGCGCGGCAAGGTTGCGGCGGTAGGCGTCTTCCTTCATCGACTCAGGGCGAGGCAACTGCTCCAGCAGATGGGCGAAGACGCGGTCGTGGACCTTCTGGTAGGCGGACAGCAGGCGCTCGCCCGCGGCGCGGTACTGCGCGGCCACCGCGGCATCGAACTCCGGCGGCGTCACGAAGCCGGACTTCGAGAAGTCCTGATAGCGGGACGAGCGCGCCTGGCCGTCCCAGAGCTGTTCGTCCTCGGCTTCGGTGGCGGCGAGTTCGCTGATGCCCTCGAAACACAGGGTGACGTGGCCGAGATCGGCGATGGAGGCGTGGCCGTACTGGAAATAGAAGCTCTCGAGAAACTTCGCCGAATCGTGCGTGCGGACCCAGTCCATCGAGGCGCGGATGGAATCCGGCGACCGGGAGTAGCGGGCCAGGGCGTAGGCCGCCGCTTCGGGCGGGCAGGGAGCGACGGCAAGAACGCGGGAAGGCATCGGGAAGGCCCATTGTAGCGTTCCGGGAATGGCGCGTTGCGGCGGGCAGAATGACAAAAGCGCCGGACTCCTCGCGAAGTCCGGCGCCCTGTTACCTGTCGGGAGAGGTACTGCTTAGACCAGGTTCGGAATCTTGATGATCTTCTTCTGGATGGCGTACTGGACCAGTTGGGCTTTGTTGTGGATGTCCAGCTTACGCATCAGGTTGAACTTGTGCGCTTCGACGGTCTTGACGCTGAGGTTGAGGTCGCAGGCGATTTCCTTGACGGAGTTGCCTTCGGCGAGCATTTTGAGGACTTCGCGTTCGCGCGTGGTGAGCGTCGCGAAGCGCGGGAGGCGGTTGGCGGACTTAATTCGGCTGCGAAAGTCGTCCACCAACTGGGAGAGCATCCGGGGCGAGAGGTAGCTGCCGCCGCGGCAGATGTCGCGGATGGCGGCGACCAGTTGCTGGGACGGACTGTCCTTCAGCACATAGCCGGAGGCGCCGACCTCCATGCCTTCGACGAGGTAGTCTTCGTCGTCGTACATGGTGAGGAACAGGACCTTCGTCTCGGGGCGGTTCTTCTTGATCTGGCGCGTGGCCTCGAAACTGCTGAGACCGGGCATGCCAATATCCATGAGAACCACGTCCGGACGTGCTTCGTTGGCTTTTTCGACGGCATCGCCGCCGTTGGATGCTTCGCCGACCACTTCCATATCCGGCTCGGCGGAGATCAGCGTGCGGATCCCCTGGCGAAACAGCGTGTGGTCATCCGCTAACATGATTCGAATCTTGGCCATAGTGGTTTGCCCGACCCCTCAGGTCGATCTCATGCCGGGTTGCACGACCGGCAGTTCGATCTGAATCTTGGTCCCTCTCTCCCGTTTGTTGCCGTCCGGATAGCTGCGGATCGCAAAACTCCCACCCAGCAGTGCTACCCGTTCCCGCATGCCGGAAAGCCCAAACGAATCCCGCTTCGCCAGCGCTTCCTCGACATTGAAGCCGACGCCGTTGTCCTCGACGTTTAGCTTCAACACTCCATCGGCCGAACTTAGAGAAATATTTACAGCGGAAGCCTGAGAATGCTTTCCGATGTTGTTGAAGCACTCCTGAACCAGCCGATACACAATGATTTCAGTATGTTGCGGGACATGGAGCTTCTTCGGCGCCTGTAATTTCAACTTAAGACCAGGGTGTAGCCGGTTGAACCGGCTGGCCAATTGGCGCAGCGCCGCGCACAGCCCGAGCTGCTCCAACACTGCCGGACTCAGCGCCGAGATCAGCCGCCGCATTTCGAGAATCGTGCGCTCGGTCAGGTCCCGCGCCTCGCCCAGCTTCTGCTTGGCCTCCTGCGCCTGCTCCGGCATCGACTGCTCCAGCAGCTCGATCTGCAGGCGGATACAGAGCAGCGATTGCCCGGCTTCGTCATGCAGCTCCCGGCTGATGCGGCGCCGCTCCATTTCCTCGACGTGCAGCATGTGCTCGGCGAGCTTCCGCACCTGCTCCTCGCGCGCGGCGAGGTTCTCCATCAGGCGCGCCTTCTCGGCGGCCATCAGGCAGCGTTCCGCCGCCGCGGCCAGCAATTCCTGCTCCCGGGGCAACCATTCGTAGATCCGCGTGAAGCCGAACTGCAGGACGCCGGCCACGCGCCCGCCGGCCGCCAGCGGGATCGACCAGCAGGACTTGAACTCGCGGCTCCAGGCCGGGTCCATCAGGACGTCCGGGTGATCGCCGTTCTCGATGTAGCTGGGTTTCGAAACCAGCCGCCGGCGCGCCGCCGAGTTGTCGATGCCGCCGCCGGGCGCTTCCTCCGGCACCGCCGCTTTCCGCTCCCAGATCGTCTCCGCTTCGTTCAGCAGATACAGCCGTCCGGCGTCCGCCTGGCACACCTGCACCAGGGCCACCAGGAACCGCCGCAGCAATTCGTCCAGGTTCCGGGACTCCAGCTCCACGCGGAACAGCTCGTAGAAGGCCTGGGTTTCGGCCTCCCGCACCTGGTAATAGGCGTTGTTCAGGGTGAGGACCACGCAGAAATGCATTTGGTCCCGGACCCACTGAAAGTTCGAGTATTCCTCGGGGTCCAGCGCCGCCAGCGTTGGCATCAGCAGCCGGTCGTATTCGGCCAGCGCCTCCAGAATCGCGCTGGGAGGCAGATTCAGCTTGGCCAGCCTCCGCCCGCTGTATTCCACCTGCTCGATGAACTTCAGCGGCGACTTCTCGTGCGCGAGGATGTGTGTCGCGGCGCCCAGAGTAATGGCGCCCAGAGCCTTGCGCTGCTTCGGCTCCAGACCGAGTTCTCGCAACCGGGTGAAGAACCGCCGCTCCAGGCGCTCGGCGTGCGGCTCCAGGAGCACGGCCAGCCGGTGCAGGTGCACCCGTAACTGATCGCTCAGTACGTCGGCGGCATCTGCAAGCTCGGGAGCGAGTTCCGGGGCGAGGTCGGTGGTCGGCAAGCTAAGGTTCTGATCGGTCCCCTAGGAGATTCTCTTTAGCCATGCCCCTCGATAGGTCCGGTCTAACGAAAGCAATTGTCGCTCGTCTACAATTGCATGACACGCCATTTGCTTCTGGTTCTCGCAGCGTCCCTGGCTCCGGCCCAGCAGGCTGGCCCTGAGATTCGCTTCAACGCCGCGGGACAGCTCGAGTTCCCGGCGGGGTACCGGGAATGGGTCTTCCTGGCGAGCGGGTTAGGGATGACCTACGGCCCGGCGCGGGCGGCGGACGGCGCGCCGCCCCGCTTCGACAACGTGTTCGTGAATCCGTCCTCGTACCGGGCTTTCCTGGCGACGGGACGCTGGCCGGACCAGACGATGTTCGTGCTGGAGATCCGGGAGTCCGCCACCAATGTTTCCATCAACAATGGCGGCCGCACGCAGGGCGCGGTGGTGGCCATCGAGGCGTCGGTGAAGGACTCCGCGCGGTTCCCGGAGAAGTGGGCCTACTTCGGCTTCGCGCCGAATCGCGCCCCGGCGCGGGCGCTGCCCCGCGCCGCGGCATGTTATCAGTGCCATGCCGCCAGCGGGGCGCTGGACAACACGTTTGTTCAGTTCTACCCCGCCGTGTTCGAGATCGCCCGGGAGAAAGGGACGCTCGACCCGCCCAAGGCGGCCCCGGCAACCGATCCGGTTTGCGGCATGGTCGTGGATCCCGCCGCCTCGCTCACCCACGAGCATCAGGGCAAGAAGGTCCGCTTCTGCAGCGAAGACTGCAAGCGCCGGTTCGTCGCCGCGCCGGCGAACTTCGTGCGTTGAAAGCTACTTCTTGTTAACCAGCGGGTCGAGTTGGGCGAACAAAGCCTGCGGCGTGACCTCGCCGCCGAAGTCCTTCACAATGATCCCGGCGGGGTCGATCACGAACAGGTGCGGCGTGTCGAAACCCGGATTCGAGGGCGAGGCTTTGAAGTACGACGCAGCCATTTGTCCTTGATCGATGACGATCGGGGTGGTCATGCCGATTTGCTTCTGATAGGCGGTGATCCGGTCGGGATTGTCGATCTGCGCCAGCACCACGGTGAGGATCTGGACCTTCGCGCCGTAGCGCTTGTTGGCCTCTTCGAGGGACTTCGACATCTTGGCGCAGTGCGGGCAGTCGGTGCGGATGAAGTCGATCAGGACGTACTTGCCCCGGTAGTCGTTCAGGTCATACCGGTTCCACTTCAGATCGGGCAGCGAAAACCCGGGGGCGCGGCGGTTGGACAGCTCATTGGCGCCGAACAGGGCCAGCGCGGCGAGCAGGAGTCCGGAAAGGAGCTTCATTTGTTCAAGATACCAGCCTCACGGCCGTTCCGGCGCGGCCCGGAGTCCGAGCTTTTCGGTCAGCCACCGGCGGCGGGCCTGGAACGCCTCGGGATCGTGGAAATCGTGGTCCGTGTCGAACCACTGAATCTGCCTGGGTCCGGCGGCGGCATCGTAAAGCGCGCGGCATTCTTTTTCCGAAACGGCGGGATCGAAGCGCCCGCACTGCACCAGCACGGGCACGTCTTTGGCGGACCTCAGGAACTGATCGGCATCCAGCGGCGCGAGCTTCGCGATCTCGGCCTCCGCCTGCGCTCCCAGATCCTTGCGCCACTGCTCCCAGAACCCGAGCGGCGAGCGGACGTGTCCGGTGAGCTTGGGGACGCCTCCGACCAGCACTAACGCCTGGATCCGCTTCTCCATGGCGGCGAGGTGCGCTCCGGAGTTGGCTCCGTAACTGTGTCCGACATAGGCGATGCGGCGCTCGTTGACGTCCTTGCGCGCCGCCAGGATCGCCACGGCGCGGTGGACCTCCTTGGTCACCCGGGCGTAGTGGTCGCGAACGCCGGCGCCGCCGGACTTCCAGAACTCGACGGGGTCGCCGCCGGGGGCATCGACGATCAGGCAGACCGCTCCGCGGCGCGCATACTGGATCGCTTCCGGCAGGTAGGTGTACAGGCCCTGGCCGCCGCCGTGCTGGAACACAATGCCGGCGCGGCTCTGGCTGCCCGGCGGCCGCACCATCAGCGTGGACACGCGGCCGGCCGTCGCCGGGCTGGCGAAGCTCCCTTTGTAGATCCCGATGCCCTGCCGTTCGGCCAGAAACTCCTCGCGGTAATCGGGTGCCTGGGTCCGGTCGTAGTCGAAGATCCGGACATCGGCGGCGAGCGCGAACAGGAGCAGCGCCGTCATTTCGTCAGCTCCCGCAGGGATCCGGTGAACGGCGCGCGCGCGACGCCGCGTTCGGTGATGATGGCCGCGACGTAGCGGTGCGGAGTAACGTCGAACGCCGGGTTCTCGACCGCGATCGCTTCCGGCGCCACCGGGACGCCGTAGACGTGGGTCACCTCGCTCGCCGCCCGCTCCTCGATCGGGATGTGCTCGCCCGAGGGGATGGTAAGGTCCAGGGTCGAAATCGGCGCGGCGACGTAGAACGGCACGCCGTTCTCTTTGGCGAGCACCGCCACCGAGTAGGTTCCGATCTTGTTGGCGACATCGCCGTTTGCGGCAATGCGATCGGCGCCCACCACCACACAGCCGATCCGTCCCGACTTCAGGAAATGACCCGCCATGTTGTCCGTGATCAGCGTGGTGGGGATCCCGTCCTGCTGCAATTCCCACGCGGTAAGGCGCGCGCCTTGCAGAAACGGGCGGGTCTCGTCGGCAAACACGTCGATCTTCTTGCCGGCGCTGACGGCCGCGCGGATCACGCCCAGCGCAGTGCCGTAGCCCGCGGTGGCGAGCGCCCCGGCGTTGCAGTGCGTGAGGACGGTTTTTCCGTCCGGCACCAGGTCCGCGCCATGGGCGCCGATGGCGCGGCAGATGCCGATGTCCTCTTCGCGGATCAGCTTCGCCTCGGCGATCAGCCGGTCCCGGATGTCTTCGAACGGGGAGCCGTTGAGTGATGCGTGGAGGCGCTTCATCCGCTCGATGCCCCAGAAGAGGTTCACCGCGGTAGGCCGGGTGGCGCCGATCACCTGGCAGACGGTGGCGAAGTCGGCCTTGTGAGAGTAGCCCAAGGCGACCCCCATGGCCGCGGCGACGCCGATCGCGGGAGCGCCGCGGATGATCATCGTCTTGATGGCCTCGGCGACTTCTTCATAGGTCTTGCAGGTGACGTAGACGGTTTCCCGGGGCAGGCGGGTCTGGTCGATCATGACCACGCCGGCCGGGGTCCACTCGATGGTTTCGAACATGAAGTCCTATTGTCGCACTGGGGGTCGCTCCGCAAATACGGCAATGACGTATAGTAGAGAGGTGATCGCGGAGCTCGTGAGCCTGGCGGCGTACGAGAAGGCGGTGGTTCAACTCCTCAATGGCGAGGAGCGCATGGCTTTGGAGTTCTTCATCGCGACCGATCCCGAACGCCATCCCCGCATACCCGGCGCAGGAGGTTTTCGCAAAGCTCGGTGGGCTCGGGCAGGATTGGGCAAACGGGGCGGAGTGAGAGTGATCTATTACTTCCTTGCTCCCGCTGGTCGCGTTTACCTGGCGGCAATCTACGCCAAGTCCTCGCAGGACAACCTAACCCAGGCCGATCTGCGGATCCTGGCCCGGCTGGCGAACCAAATCGAGGCGGAGTTTCAGAGGAGGCACAAAGAATGACGACCAAAAGACCCGCTCCCTTACGTACCCAGTCGCGGAGCCCGCTCGGCCGGCAACTGGAGGCCGGCGCGCGCGACATCCTGGCGCATGTTCGCGGCGAAAAGGAGTTGCCGGTCCGGCGCTTCGTTCTCCCCGGCGAGGTGGATGTGGCCGGCATTCGCGCCCGGACTGGCATGTCCCAAATGGAGTTCGCCCGAGCGTTCTGCATCAATCCGCGGACGCTGCAGGAATGGGAGCAGGGCCGCCGCAAGCCGGATGCCACGTCCCGGGCCTACCTCGCCGTCATCGACCGCAACCGCCACGCCGTGCTCGAAGCCCTGGGGGGCTAGGGCCGGCGCTATTCGCCCGTCTCGGCGGGCTGCACCGGCGGTGAGTTGCGCTTCACCAGCCACACACCGACGAAAATCACCCCGACCGCCACCGTTTCCCGCCAGCCGAACGGTTCCCGGTAGATCATCCATCCCAACAGCACCGCGACCAGCGGGTTCACGTAGTTGTAGATCGAAACCACGGAGACCGGCAGGTTGTCCATCGCGTAGATGTACGCCGAGTACCCGAGGATGGAGCCGAACGTCACCAGGTACAGCATCGCGCCCGTGCCGCGCGCGGACCACTGGATGGGAGCGTGCGGCACCAGCAGCGCCGGCAGCAGGTACGCGAGCCCGGTCGCCAGTTGCTGCACCGCGCCGGACACCACGGGATGGGCCTGGGTCGGCAAGCGCCGCTGCAGGATGGATCCCAGGCACCAGCCGACGGTGCCCAATTGCAGCAGGGCAAAGCCGGCAATGGTCTTGCCGCCACCTTCGCCGATGCGCAGGACGTCGGGGCCGATCAGAAAGCCCACGCCCAGCAGTCCCACCAGCATGCCGCCGACGGTCGGCCAGTGGAGCGGTTCGCCGCCCGGGATCGCCGCCTCGATCCCCACCAGCCAGAACGGCGACAGGACGATGAACAGCGCCGCCAGCCCGCTGGGGATCCACTGCTCCGCGTAAGCCAGGCAGCCGTTGCCGACGCCGAGCGTCACCACGCCGTAGAGCGCCGTGCGGGACAGTTCGGTGCCGCGCGGCAGGTGCGCCCCGCGCGCCACCGCGGCGGCGATCAGGATCGATCCGCTCAGCAGATACCGCGTGGCGACCAGCACCAGGGGCGGAAAGGTTTCGAGCGCCATGCGGATGCCCAGATACGTCGTGCCCCAGAAGAAGCACACCGCGGCCAGCGCGACGTAGGCCGGAAACTTCGGATGGTCCCGCAATGCTTCAGGGTAGCAGTCCCGCCAGAACGCTCGCCGTGCGCCGCGGCAATTCGCCGGCGCGCAGGCGCTGGAGATCCGCCGCCGTATCCACATCGAACCACAGGGGACCGCGCGCCGCGGTGAGTCCGCACGCCCGCAGCGCCGCCTCGGTATCGGCGAGCGCCGCGGCGCCCGACCATCGGACGCCTGAGAACATCGCCGTGTGCACGCGCCGCGCGGCGATCCCCCAATAGCCGCCGTCCTCGGCCGCGCCGAGCGCGACATCGGCGTCGAGCGCCAGCAGCGCCTCGAGGTGCGCGAGCGGCAACGCCGGCGCGTCCGCGCCGAGGATCACGGCCTGGCGGTAGCCATCCGCCAGCGCGTCCTGTAAAGATTCGTACATCCGGACGCCAAGATCTCCGTCACTCTGCAACTTGCGCGCAACCGCGAACTCGCCCCACGCATCCGTGGGGATGTCGGTGGAGAGCACCACGTCTCCATCGCACGCGGCGAGCCTTTCGAGCAGGTCCCCGACGAAGGCTTCGTGCAGCCGGGCGGCCTGGGCCGCCGTGAGCGGGGGGATGAGGCGCGTCTTCACCCGTCCGGCGACGGGCGCTTTTGCGAACACGATCAGGCTGCGGGAACGCAAGCAAAGATTGTAGACTGGACGGAGATTCTCGAGGAGGATGCGCAACGCATGAAGCGAGCTGGTTTGGTTCTGAGTCTGGCGGGAGCGATCCTGGCGGCGGGCGCCTGGGCGGCGGATAAGCCCGGTGACGCGGCCAAGGGCAAGGAAGTCTTCGCCGCCAACTGCACGGTGTGCCACAATGCCGACAGCACGGTGAAGAAGACCGGGCCCGGCTTGAAGGGTCTGTTCAAGCGGGAGAAGCTGAACAGCGGCAAGAAGGTGACGGACCAGACCGTCATGAAGCTGCTGAACGAGGGTGTCGAGACCATGCCGGCCTACGCTGACATTCTGAGCGAGGAAGAGCGCCGGAACGTCCTGGCGTACCTGAAGACGATCTGACGGAGCGCGGAGCCGACTGTCAATTTAGTTCCAGTATGGAACTGAATTGACGCCCGGTTCTGCGACCCCGAGCTTCTGCTAAACTGAAACAGTCGGCGCGAGCCGGCACCTGCGTCCCCATCGTCTAGCCCGGCCTAGGACACCGCCCTTTCACGGCGATAACAGGGGTTCGAATCCCCTTGGGGACGCCACCGACCTCCAGAAACCCGCGGCATCCGCCCGCGGGTTTTTCTTTTCCGGACATGACACAATCAAGGGGCTATGCCTCTCCGCATCGCTGAACTCTGGCATTACCCGCTGAAGGGCGCCCGCGGCATCCAGCTTAAGGAAGCGGAGGTCGCCAAACGCGGACTGCTGCACGACCGCGAATGGATGGTCACCGACGAAGAGGGCAACTTCATTGCCCAGCGCGGCGACTCCGGCATGGGCATCGAGGTCCGCGCCGTCGCGCACATCGAACCCGCCGTGGTCCAGAACCGCCTGGTGCTCAACGGTCCCGGCATGCGGAGCCTGCTGGTCAAACGGACCCCGGAGCCCCGCACGGTCCAGGTCAAGATCTGGAAGGACACCTGCCAGGCCGTCGACGAGGGCGACGAAGCCGCCGAGTGGCTGACCACCTACCTGGGCAAAGAGCGCCCCGGCAAGTACCGGCTGGTGCGCATCGCCGAAGCCGATGGAAGGATGTCGCCCGAGAAGGTCGCCGCGGTCGGGTTCGCCGATGCCTATCCGTTCCTGGTGCTCTCGTGGGCCTCGTTCGAGGACCTCAACAGCCGACTGCGGTTCAAGATGCTGATGGACCGCTTCCGCCCGAACATCATCGTGGAGGGCGCGGAGCCGTACGGCGAGGACGCCTGGCAGCGGTTCCGGGCGAGCGGGGTCCTGTTCGAGGGCGGCACGCTGTGCGAGCGCTGCGCCGTCACCGCCACCAACCAGCAGACGCTGGAGCGCGGGAAGGAACCGCTGGCGACGCTGGCGACCTACCGCCGGGGAGCCACGGGCGGCGTGGTGTTCGGCCGCAACTTCGCGCACCGCTCCACGGGATTGTTGCGCGCCGGGGATCCCGTCGAAGTGCTCGAACGCGCGTGATTCCAGGCCTAGCCGGGGGCCCGCGCGCGCGGCTATCATGGATCTCTCCCATGCCCCGCTACGCGGCGATCGATATCGGCTCGAAT
Organism: uncultured Solibacteraceae bacterium; assembly: GCA_964471915.1. Taxonomy (GTDB): domain Bacteria; phylum Acidobacteriota; class Terriglobia; order Bryobacterales; family Bryobacteraceae; genus JAIEPW01. The sequence continues at coordinate 45,232 of CAYYID010000041.1, forward strand.
TCCGTCCGGCTGCTGGTCGCGGAACTGAATCCCGGCGCGGCCATGCGCACGCTGGCGGCGGAGCGGCAGGTGACGCGGCTCGGGGAGAGCGTCTTTCGCGCCGGCCGCATCAGCGCCGAGGCCATGCGCTTCCTGGCCCAATCGCTGGCCGACATGGCGGCGACCTACCGGAAGTTCGACATCCGCGCGGTTCGCGTGGTGGCGACCAGCGCCGTGCGCGACGCCGCGAACCAGGCCGAGTTCCTGCGTAAGGCGTCCGCGGCCATCGGAGCGCGGGTCGAAATCATCAGCGGGCAGGAGGAGTCCCGCCTCATCCACCTCGGCATCCAGGCCCGCTGGCCGCATCCGCGCCAGCGGGTGCTCGCCATCGACGTCGGTGGCGGCTCCGGCGAGATCATCGCCAGCGAGAACGGCCGCCTGTTGGAGGCGTACTCGAAGCCGCTGGGCGCCGTGCGGCTGCACGAGATGTTCTTGCGCAACGATCCGCCGCTGCCGGAGGATCTCGAGCGGCTGGATCAGTACATCCTCGAGAAGCTGGAGCGGCCGGTCTCCCGGCTCGGCGGTGAGCATTACGACCGGCTGATCGTCACCTCCTCCACCGCCGCGGCGGTGGTGTGCGCCGTGAACGGCATCCCGCGGTCGCGCCGGGAATCGGCGGACCGCCTCCGCGCCTCTACCGCGCAAGTCCGCGCGTTCTACCGCCGGATCATCGCGGCCGATCTCGCGCACCGCCGCAAGATCCCCGGCGTCGGCCCCCGCCGCGCCGAGATCATCATCGGCGGTACGGCGGTGTTCCTCCGCGCGCTGGAAGCCTTCGGGCTGCCGTCCATGTACTACTCGGCCGCCGGCGTGCGCGACGGCATTGTCGCCGATCTGGCGGCACGCGGGGTGGGGCGCGAGGTGCTGGAACTGGGTCCCGACCAGCGCGAATCGGTGGCGGCGCTCTCGGAGCGCTTCGGATCGTCGCCGCGGCACGCTCGCAAGGTGGCGGCCCTGGCGCATCAGCTCTTCGAAGCGCTGCAACCCGCCCACCAGCTCCGGCCGGGGTACGCCAAGCTGCTCGAAGCCGCGGCGTATTTGTATGACATCGGGCGTTACGTGAACGAGAACGGCCACCACAAGCACGCGGCGTACCTGGTGGAGAACGCCGATCTGGCGGGCTTCACCGACGCGGAGCGGCATTTTCTGGCGCTGCTGTGCCGGTTCCATCGGAAAGCCGCGCCCGCCACCGACGATCCGCTGGTGCGGGCGCTGCCCCCGGAGGCGCGCGACGCCCTGCTGCACCTAGTCCCGCTGCTCCGCCTCGCCGACAACCTGGAACGCCTGGATCGCGTGGAACGTCTCGAATGTCAGTTGCGCAATGGAGCCTTCCATATCGCCATCCGGTCCCGCGCCGGCGCCGAACTCGAGCAGTGGGCGGCGGGTCGGGTCGCGCCGTTGTTCCGGAGCGTTTACGGGATCCCGCTGGTGATCGCCAAGGTCCGCGCGACGCCGAGGTCGGTCTGATGCGGCTGCTCGATTACGCCGGGTTGCAACTGGCGCGCCTGCGCAAGCGGGTGGACGAAGAGGCCGCGCGTTGCGCCGCGGATCCGGCGGAGGATCCGGTGCATGACCTGCGGGTCTCGATCCGGCGCTTCCGCCAGGCGCTCCACCGCTTCGAAGCGGTGCTGGGCCGCAAGTCGCGCGAGAAGACCGACCGGCGGCTGAAGAAGGTGCTGGACCTGGCTGGCGCGGTGCGCGATTGCGACATTGCGACGCACTTGCTGGAGGGTTCGCGGCGCGCCGAGCGGGTGGCCGTGCTGGCGGAACTGGCGCGGGAGCGGGAACATCGCGCGGCGCGGCTGCGCCGGGCGGCGGCCCAGTGGCTGACGCGCACCGCCGCCGGAGAATGGCGGGAACGGCTGGTGCCCCGCGATGGCGAGCAGCCGGTCGCCGCGGCTGCGGCGGCGCTGCTGCCCAAGCTGTGCGGCAAGTTCTTCGCGAGGGGCCAGGCTGCGGCGCGCCCCGCGACCTCGGTGGAGGATCTGCACCGCTTCCGCCTCAGCGCGAAGCGCTTCCGCTACACGCTGGAACTATTCGCCCCTTTGTACGGAAAGCGGGCCGAGCGGCACCTGAAGCACATGCGCACGGTCCAGTCGCATCTGGGCGACGTGAATGATTGTGCGGCGTCGCGGCAGTTGCTGGAGGACTGGCGCGCTCCCGCCGTGGTGCTCGCGGAGATCGCGCGGTTGGAAAAGCAGCGCATCGCCGCCTTCCGGCGCGCCTGGCGGTCGTTCGCGACCCGGGGCGTCGCCGAGGCCTGGCAGGCGGATCTTTCGCGCCCGCTGCGCCGCGCGTTGCGTCCCGAAGAACTGGCCTGAACGCGCCCGCCCTACCGGGCCGTGAGCACGAACGACAGCACCATTTCGTCCTTGGTGCCCACCGCGCCCAGGGCCGCCGAAGGTGGCTTGATCCCCCACGCCGACATCGGGAACCGGGCGGTCCCTTCGAACAGGCGCCCGGCTTTTTCCCGTACCGCGATCTTCACCGGGCGGGCCAGGCTGCGGATGGTGAGCGATCCTTCCACTTCGAACTCCCCGGCTGCGGCGGAGCGCACCCCGGTAGACCGGAACTCGATTCGCGGCGTTTTCTCGGCGGCGGTCAGCTTGAGTGCTTCGTCCAGGATCTTGCGGCGGTCTTTCTCGTTCACCCAGTTGTCCTCGCAGACCGCGCTGGCGGCTTCGATGGAGAACTCCACTTTGGAGTTCACGCCGTCGTACACCAACTGGCCCTGGAACTTCTCGTACCGGAAGACGTGCTTCTTGCCGCGCATCAGCCCGGTCTTTTCCACTTCCAGCGCGATCCGATTGCCCGCGGCCGGACCCAGTTTCAGGGTCTCGCCGCGGAGACTCGCCAGCGCCAGCACCAAACCCAGCAGGAACCGCATGGAACGATAGTAGCAGCGGCCGGAGTTCTATTTCTTGGAACCGCGGCTCGCAAACCAGGTGACGGCGCCGCAGAGGGCGAGCAGCAGCCACGCCGCCGGATTGCCGAGATTTCGCGGTAAAGTATAGGCGGCAAAGGCGATCACGAAGGCGAGCAGCGACAGGTTGACGGCCAGGCAGGTCCGCCGGAGCCCGTCGGCAGCGGGATTCGCAGCGCGCACCAGGTTGAACGCGCCGGCGTAGAGCAGGGTCAGGCCCGCCGCGAAGAACCACAAGGATGCTTCTGAGAACTTCCGGAACGCGAAAGGCGTGAAGGCACAATGGATTACGCCGAGGGCGACGAGACCCCAGGCAGCCGCTAGGTCGAGTTTACGTCGCATGGCATTACAGGGGACAACGCATCCCGCACCGGTTCGTTCCCGCGAATCCGGGATGCCACTCAAACTCTAGGGAAAGCGATCGTGCATCCGGCTTGCGGTTGGCTTTATCGGGGTCCCAAGCCCAGGCTCGATACCAGCGCCTCCGCCCAACCGCCCGTGAGGCCTCGCCCGCGGAAGTTGCAACAGGCGCGGACTTTGGCCCCCGCCTATCGGCGGGGGCTCAAGGGGGTGCCAAAGCCGACCCTGAGCTTAAGGCGCGTGGCGAGGTTCCCAGGGCACAGCAAGCTTGACAACGAGGCACTCATATCTGATAATGGCCTCAGGCTGAAGTAAGGCCGACAGTTCTGCGTTCGAAAGAGGCTACAAAGCAATGGCGAAAATCATCGGTATCGATCTTGGCACCACGAACTCCGTGGTCGCGGTCATGGAGGGCGGATCCCCGGTCGTGATCCCCAATCAGGAAGGCGGACGCACCACCCCGTCGGTGGTCGGCTTTGCCAAGAGCGGCGAGCGCCTGGTAGGCCAAGTCGCGAAGCGTCAAGCGATTACGAACCCTGAGAACACGATCTATTCGATCAAGCGGTTCATGGGACGCCGGCACGACGAAGTCAGCGAAGAAATGAAGCTGGTGCCCTACAAAGTCGTCAAGGGCGACGCCGGGGACGCGCGCGTGGACATCAACGGCAAGAAGCAGTCCGCGCAGGAGATTTCGGCCATGGTGCTCGGCAAGCTGAAGGAAGCCGCCGAAGCTTACCTGGGCGAGAAGGTCACCAAGGCGGTGATCACGGTTCCGGCCTACTTCAACGACGCGCAGCGGCAGGCGACCAAGGACGCCGGGCAGATCGCCGGGCTCGAGGTGATGCGCATCATCAACGAACCAACGGCGGCGGCGCTCGCCTACGGCCTCGATAAGAAGAAAGACGAGGTCATCGCGGTCTACGACTTCGGCGGCGGCACGTTCGACATCTCGATCCTCGAAGTGGGCGACGGC
>CAYYID010000042.1:0-32667 GCA_964471915.1 uncultured Solibacteraceae bacterium
CCACCGCCTTCATCAGGCCGATGTTGCCCTCCTGGATCAGGTCCAGGAACTGCAGCCCGCGGTTGGTGTAGCGCTTGGCGATCGAGACCACCAGGCGGAGGTTCGCTTCGATGAGCTGCTTCTTGGCGGTTTCGCTTTCCAGCTCGCCGCGCTCGACGATCATGAGGGTCTTGCGCAGCTCGGTGGAGGAGGCGCCCGCCTCCTCTTCAATTTCCTGGATCTGCTGGCTCGACTGCTTCAGTTCCTTGCGCAGCGCGGTGAGCGCCGTCGTGGCGGCGGCGTGCGATTCGATCTTGCGCTGGACTTTGACAATCTCCCGCTCATGCGGTTTGAGATCCTCCACCGCAGCTCGCAGCCGCAGCGCCAGGCGCCGCCGGGTGAGGGAAGAGAACTGCAGCCCCTGGATCAACCGCGAAATGCGCACCAGTTGCCGCGCCAGGCTCCAGCGCAGCCCGCGGTGCTGCTTCGGTTTCATCCCCCGCGAGATGGCTTCCATCTTCTGGCGGAACTGCTGGGCCTTCTTGTACTGGCGCTCGATCTCCTCGATCGCGTCTACCACCCGCTGCGCCTCGGCGCCCAGCGCCTCATCGGGCGCGGCCGGATCGGAGATCGCCACCAGATCGCGCACCTGCAGCGGTTCCTGCCGCAGCACCTCGCCCAGGTCGATCACGGCGCGGATCACCAGCGGCGAACGGGAGAGCGCGCGGTTTACCTGGCGCTGGCCGCGTTCGATGCGCTTGGCGAGGTCGATTTCGCCCTCGCGCGTCAGCAGCGGCACGGTCCCCATCTCGCGCAGGTACATGCGCACCGGATCGTTGGTCTTGTCGCCGAAATCCTGGCTGATGTCCAGTTCCGTGAGTTCGTCGGCCTCCTCGGCCTTCTTGTCGAACTCGAGCTTCGGCTCTTCCAGGATCTCGACGCCGGAGCTGTCGAGGTCGCTCAGCAGGTCGTCGAGTTCGCGGCCGCCCCGGAAATCTTCGGTGAGGATCTCGTTGACTTCGTCGTACAGCACGAAGCCTTTTTCCTTGCCGTTGTCGAGGAGTTGTTGGAACCGGCCGGATTTTTCTTCGATTGCCACGGGGTTCGTTCGATGTCCGTCCGTTACGGGAGCAGTCCTTCGGTCGCGGGCCGGAGAGAGTGAAACCGGTGTTGCATGATTCGTGTGCCCCCTCCGAACACCCTCAGTTTACAACACCGCGATTGGCGGCATCGCCGCGCAGGCGGCCCAATTCCCCCATCAGCCGCAACGCTTCGGCGGTGTCTCCCGCCCGTTCGGCGGTTTTCAACTGCGCCCGCAACGCCGCCCGCTGCGCTTCCCGGCTCGCGGTTTCCAACTCGCGCAGACACGCCCGCGCTTGCTCCGCCGTATGTCCTGCTTCCCCCATCTCATCGGCGGTCACGATCTCGCGCAATAGAGTGCGGTCCGGCTCCGCCAGCCGCCCCTCCAGGCTCAAGTAATCCACCGCCACGCCTGCCTCGTCCATCTCGCGCATGGCTTCGAGCAGCGTCCGCACCCGGAAATCCCGGAACGCCGCCAGCTCCGCCAGCCGCGGCATCACTTCGCCGCGCGCTTCCGCGCTCGCCAGCAGACTCAGCAATAGCATCCGTTCCAGCGGCGGCGCTGCCGGCGCGGGCGGCCGCGCCGCGCCGCCAGCCGAGCGGTCCGTCGCCGACTTGCGGAACTGGTCCAGCACCAGCCCCTTGTCCACGCCCAGGTAATCGGCCACGTCCTCCGCGATCGCGGCGCGCTCCAACCGGTCCGGCACCTTCTGGATCGCCGGCAGCAGAAACCGGAAACCCTCCAGCCGCCCATCCGCCGACCGCATGTCGAACCGCGCGCGCGCCCGGTCCGCCAGCCAGTGGAAGTACGTCCCGGCCTGGCTCAGCAGCCTCCGGTACGTCTCGGCGCCCCGCTCCTTGATGAACTCGTCGGGATCCAGGCCGTCCTCGAGCGTCAGCACCCGCACCCGCATGTGCTCGTCCAGCAGGATCTGGATGGAGCGTTCCGTCGCGTTCGCGCCCGCGACATCGGGATCGAAATTCACCACCACGTTCTCCGAGTGCCGCCGCAGCGTCCGCACCTGGGGATTGGTGAGCGCCGTGCCGCACGTCGCCACCACTTCTTCCACGCCGCCCGCCACCACGCCAATCACGTCCATGTAGCCTTCCACCAGCACCGCGCGATCCTGCTTCCGGACCGCGTCCTTGGCGCGGTTGAGGTTGTACAGCACCGTGTTCTTCTTGTAAATCGGCGTCTCGGGCGAGTTCAGGTACTTCGGCTCGTCGCCGTCGCGGAGCGCGCGGCCCGCAAACGCAATGATCTTCGCCGACTCGGAATGGATGGGGAACATCAGCCGCCCGCGGAAGGCGTCGTAATAGCCGCCGCCTTCCTGTCGCCGCCGCACCAGGCCGCTGGCTTCGAGTTCGGCGGCCGAAAATCCTTCCTGCTCGAAACGGCGCAGCAGCGCGGATCCCGAGCTCTCGGCGAAGCCCACGCCGAACCGCTCCGCCACGCCCTGCGTCACCCCGCGGCGCGCCAGATACGCGCGCGCGTCCGCCCCCGCCGGCCCGTACAGCCCCGCCCGGAACAGCTCCAGCGCGATCTCGTGCATCCGGTACAGCGCCCCGCGCAACTGCGCGTCGGTGTCCGCGGTCTCGCTGCGCTTCGGCAGCGGGATCCCGTTGCGCTCGGCGAGCGACTTCAGCGCCTCCCAGAAGCTGAGCCCCTCCACCTCCATCACGAACTTGATCACGTCGCCGCCCGCGCCGCAGCCGAAGCACTTGTAGAACCCGCGCGGGTTCACCCCAAACGACGGTGTTTTCTCGGTGTGGAACGGGCACAGGCCGACGAAGCGCGTGCCGGCCTTGCGCAGGCGCACGTACTCGCCCACCGTGCGCACGATGTCGATCTGCGACTTGACCTGCTCGGCGAAATCCATCCGGTCCTTGCCCGATTGTGGCATGAAGGCCGCGGCAAGGGGGCGGCCGCGAAAGCCCGATTTCCGGGTGAGAGTTCCGGGCCGCTCCGGACACTAAAGGATGTGGGTCCTTCGCTGCTGGCCGTACTCGCCGCCGTGCCGCTGCTCGACGCCTCCCGCGCCGCCTGCGTCGGGGGCACGGTGCCGGAGGTGGTCGCCGGCGACGGCGGCAGCTTGGATGTCGGCGACGAGCGCTACCTGGCGTTCTTCGCCCGCAAGAAGCAATATCGCGTAGCGTACGACCGCATCCGGCTGCTCGAATACGGGCAGTCGGTGAACCGCCGGCTGCTGATGGGCGCCGTAATCTCGCCGATGTTTCTGCTCGCCAAGTCGCGCAAGCACTTTCTTTCCATCGGGTTCCAGGATGAGAACGGGCGGGACCAGGCGCTGGTCTTTCAAGTGGATAAACAGGACATTCGGGCGCTGCTGCTCAGCCTGGAGGTCCGGACCGGCCGGAAGGTCGAGTTTCAGGACGAGGAAGCCCGCAAAGCGGGGCGGGGAGGTTCCGGATGAGGGTTCCGATCCTGTTGCTGAGTATGGCTTTCGCGGGAGGCGCTTGCGGTGCGGAAGACCCTCGCGACCTCGCCGCCCAGTTGCCCGCTTTGAAGCGGGTCTACGTGGATCGGTTCACCGGTGGTGAAACCGCGGCGCAGATGCGCGAGTTGATTATCGCCGCCCTCGAGGGCACGAAGCTGTTCGTGGTCACCGAGAACCCGGAGCGCGCCGACGCCACGCTGCGCGGAGCCGCCGAGGATCTGGTGTACACAGACCACTACATTTCGTCGGAGGCGGTTGGGGCGAGGACGCGCGGCGCGGCTTCGCAGCGCGACGGCCTGGCGCGCGGCATCGCGGGAGCGCTCTCGGCGGGCGCGAACGAAAGCGAGAGCAGCAATATCCGGGAACGGAAGCACGAAGCCATGGCCACGGTCCGCCTGGTGAACCGCCAGGGCGACGTCATCTGGGCCACCACGCAGGAGTCCCTGGGCGGCAAGTTCCGCGGTGCCGCCGTGGATGTGGCCGACAAGATCGCGCGGCAGTTGACCGCGGACCATCAGCGCGCCCGCGGCAAACCCTAGGAGTCCGTGGTAAGAAGGAGGCGGATCGCGTGGTCGCGCCGCCCGCGGCGCGTTACAATCGCGGCAGGCCGGATGTTTCGGAAGACACCACGAATCTGGAGCCCCGCATGAGCCGTGTCCGCGTGCTTGCCGGCACCCGCAAGGGAGCCTTTCTCCTCACCTCCGACGGCGCCCGCCGCGACTGGACCGTCGACGGTCCGTTCTTCGGCGGCTGGGAGATCTACCATATGAAAGCCTCGCCCGTGGATCCCAACCGGATCTACGCATCGCAGTCGAGCGGCTGGTTCGGCCAGTTGCTGCAGCGCTCCGATGACGGCGGCAAGACCTGGAATCCGGTCGGCAACCAGTTCGCCTATGACGGCGTTCCCGGCACCCACCAGTGGTATGACGGGACGCCCCATCCCTGGGAGTTCAAGCGCGTGTGGCACCTGGAGCCGTCGCTCACCGATCCCGGCACCGTGCTGGCGGGCGTCGAGGACGCCGCGCTGTTCCGGTCCACGGACGGTGGCCAGAATTGGACCGAGTTGTCCGGCTTGCGCGGCCACGGTTCCGGCCCCCAGTGGCAACCCGGCGCGGGCGGCATGTGCCTGCACACCATCCTGCAGGATCCGGTGGCGCCGCGGATCTTCATCGCCATCTCCGCTGCCGGAGCGTTCCGCTCCGACGACGCCGGCGTGACCTGGCAGCCCATCAACCGCGGCTTGCGGTCCGACTACATTCCGGATCCTACGGCCGAGGTGGGGCATTGCGTCCACCACCTCGCGATGCATCCCGCCCGCCCGTCGACGCTGTTTATGCAGAAGCACTGGGACGTGATGCGCACCGACGATGGCGGGGACCACTGGCGCGAAGTTTCGGGCAACCTGCCCACCGACTTCGGCTTTGTCATCGACGTGCATGCGCACGAACCCGAGACCATCTACGTCGTGCCCATCAAGAGCGATTCCGAGCACTTTCCGCCGGATGGCAAGCTGCGCGTGTACCGTAGCCGCACCGGCGGCAACGAATGGGAGCCGCTCAGCACGGGCTTGCCGCAAAGCGACTGCTACGTCAACGTGCTGCGCGACGCAATGGCTGTCGACGGGCTGGACGCCTGCGGCGTGTACTTCGGCACCACGGGCGGGCAGATTTACGCCTCGGCGGATGCGGGCGATTCCTGGACCGCCATCGTCCGCGACCTGCCGCCGGTGTTGTCCGTGGAAGTCCAGACGCTCCCATGATTCGCGTGTATTTGCCCGCCCAACTCCGCCACCTGGCGGGCGTCGGCGGTGAGGTGGAACTCGACGTCCCGCCCCCGGTATCCGTCGCCGGCGTGCTGGACGCCCTGGAGTCCCGCTATCCCATGTTGCGCGGCACCATCCGCGATCCGGCCACGCGCGCGCGTCGCCCGTTCCTCCGGTTCTTCGCCTGCCAGGAGGACCTGTCGCTCCTGGACCCGGATCTGCCCCTGCCGGAGCCGGTGCGGCGCGGCGAGGAGCCGCTGCTGGTGATTGGCGCGATCGCCGGCGGCTGATCGTCAGCCGATTTCGACCACTTTCTGCGCCGCGCTGTGTCCTTTCACCACCCGGACCTTGGACTTCGGCACGCCGAAGTGCCCGGCCAGGAACTCGCACAGCGCCGAGTTGGCTTTGCCCTTCTCGGGCGCCGCCGCCACGCGCACCCTCAGTGTGCCGTCGTCGAGCACGGCGGCGAGCTCGGTCCGCGAACTCTTCGGTATCACTTTCACCCGAACCTGCAACGCTTCCTCCATCCGAACAGTCCCGGGCCGCCTGCTGCCCTGGAAACCTGCGAGGCGCCGCGATACATCCTGCTCCTGGCGCCAGCCGGCATGGTGCTGGCGATGGCGTGCTTCAACACCTTCCCTCACCGGCCAACCGGATGGCCGCTTACGGCCGCCTCGGTTTCCTGGCGATAACGCCACCCCTTTTTACGATAACTACTTCGTGCTGGCCGGATTCGACTGCCACCGCGCCGGTCTTTTCCCCGAGCACTACGGCTATGAGGCGCGCGAACGTCGACGCACCGATCCTCGCGAGTCCGGAACGCCCGCCGCATCGCTCGCGATTGCGGCGGCTGCCGCTCTCGCCTCGATCCTCGGCGGTGCCGGAGCGCAGCTCACGCAGGACTGGTCTGCTATGCTAGCGGGTCTTGATGGCGCCCCGGCTCGTGCTACTGCTGGTCCTTCTCGCGTTGACGCTTGCCGTTTACATCATCAGTTTCTGGCCCGAGCCCGACCGGAACTCTGTTTATGGCTGGTTGGGATTCTGGACCCACTCTCCCTCCTTCTACGACACCTATTTCGTCCTGACCGCATTGGACTGTCACCGTGCTGGGCTCGGTCCCCGGGAGGTCTGTGCCACGCTCCGGCACGGCTTCGTCTATCCCAAGACCTTTTACCTGCTGCTGCCGCTGGGTCTCACCGCACGGGACCGGATTCCGGTGGCCATTTTTCTAATGGCCTGCTTCGTCGCGAGCTTGTTTGTTTTTTTCCGGCTGCTCTCGTGGCGTCAATGCGCCTACGTCTCACTGGCCGTGGCCGCCCCTCCGGCGTGGCTGGCCCTGGATCGCGCTAACGCCGACTTGCTGATTCTGGCCTTGCTCGCCGCGGCCGCCATTCTGCTCGAAGAGCGAAAGTGGAGCGGTGGCGCCGCGGCGCTGATCGTTCTGGCTGGCTTGCTGAAGCTGTACCCCGTGGCCGCACTGGCGGGCGTGGCCGCCCGGATCTCCTGGCGGCTCTGGGCGGTGGCGGTCGCCACCTGCGCGGCGGGCTTGGCGGTGCAATGGGACCACCTGACGTACGTGGTCCGATCCGTGCCGCGGATCCAGTACTGGTCCTTCGGATACCCGGTGATGGGGATGGCGGCCCGCGAGTGGCTGGCTCGCACACCTGGAAACTGGACGGTGCCGGCGGGCGCCGACGCGGCGCTGTGGGCTGCGGCGGTGGCCGCGGCGGTTGTGCTGGCGCTGTGGTTGTACCGGCGCGGCTGTCCAGGCATTGCCGCGCTCCCTCATGCTCCGGGTTTTCTGCTAGGTGCGGCAAGCTATGCCTTCTGCTGGTTCGCCGGGGTGAATTTCTTCTACCGGTACATCCTGCTGCTCCTGACCTTGCCGTTTCTGTTCGCGGCCAGCGCCCGGCCGGTGTTGCGTCCCCTGGCGCGCGCCGTGCTTGCCGCCTTGCTACCCATGCTCTGGTTGACCGTCAGTTACCCCGCTACGATCGTTCGGGAATCGCTGGCCTTGGTGCTCGCGTCCGCGTTCCTGGCGGTCCTGGTGGTGGCCGGCGTTCAGACTCTGCAGCCGCCGCCCGCGGATGGAATTCCGCCGGCCATCCAGGCCCCCGCGCCGCCGGGCCGGCGGGAGCCCAACGCGAGCGCCCCAGCGGGACCGGGCCGCCGCGGCAACAAAGGCCGCGGGAAGCGGCGCGGTTGAGCGCGTTTGACGCCTGCTCGGCGGCCCGCCGGCCGCTCCGGGGTGGGCCGGGCTGTCGCGGACCCGCGGGGTGTATCATGGCTCCGCATGAAACCGAAATGGATCGCGGTGCTCGCGATGGTGGGTGTTGCCGCCTTCGCGCTCTACCGCTGGGGCGGCCAAATGGAGTTCATCCTCGGCGGCGCCATGATCAACGTGGGATACCGCCTGCAGGATCGCCTGGCCGGCTACGATTTCGAACACGAAGAAGCCACGCCGCCCCAGGTGTGGGCGCGCTTCCTGGAACAGAACGGCATGGCCTCGTCCGTGCGGGAGCTGTGGCCCCGGTCCTCGCGCCATCCCGTCCTCGCCATCGTCGCTTGCATGGACGGCCGCCTCGACACGAACGAGATCGCGGGCGATACGCGCCGCTATTACTACGTCCTGCGCCTCGCGGGTTCCGTGCTCTCGGTGAAGGAAGAGGAGATGCTCGAACTCGCGGTGTCGAACGGCACCCGCGTGGTCGTGTTCACGACGCACTCCGACTGCGCGGCCGAAAAGATGGCGGCCGATCCGGCGCGGAGACCGCAGTTTCCGGAACTCGCGAAGGCCATCGACGAGCGCGACGCCCGGTTTGCCGAGTTCATGGCGCGTCCGCTGGTCCGCGAGCGGATGGCGCATGGCGAGCTGCTGGTGAAACGGATCAACCTCGACACCCAGACCGAACGCGCGTCACCGGTGGCCGGAAATTAGCGCGGCGCCGCGGCGGGCGGCGCGGCGATGGCGCGGTTGGCCAGCGTGATGCCCTCGCCGCAGCAGGCCGTGAGCCGGATGGTCACTTCGCGCAGGCTGGCGCCCGAAAACTCCACCTGCGGGGCGCGCCCGTGCCGCGGGCACAGCACCCCCGAGAGCTTCCGGCGGGTCGTGGACTGGAATGCCTCGAGGGCTTCGCGGTCGCTCACTCCGAACATTGTCTCACGGAAATGTTTCGTCTATGCCGCAATCCGCCACGGGTGCGTGTAGACGTTGAATCCGCCCTCGCGGACGAACCCCGCCAGCGTGATCCCGGTCCGCTCCGCGGTTTCGATGGCGAGCGTGGACGGCGCGCCGATCGCCGCCAGCACCGGAGCGCCCGCCGCCGCGCACTTTTCCACCAGGTCGTAGCTCGCGCGGCTGGATAGGAACACCACGCGCTCCTCCACCGGCCACCGCCCGGCGAGCAACTCCGCCCCCAGCAGCTTGTCGAGCGCGTTGTGCCGCCCCAGGTCCTCGCGCAGCGCGAGCCGCTCGCCCTCCGGCGAGAACAGCGCCGCCGCGTGCAGTCCGCCCGTGCGGGCAAAGCCTGGTTGGGCGTCCGCGAAGGACAGCCCGGCCAGCACGGGCGCCGCGATCCGCCACGCCTGGCGGTTCTCGCCCCCCACCGGAGCGAACGCGCGGCGTCCGCACGCGCCGCAGCCTGCCGCCGTCCGCACCAGGCGGGCGGCGCGCGGGTCGAAGTCCACGTGCGGCGCCAAGTCCACCACCAGCGCCCCGTCGGCCTCGCGCCGGAACCCCTCCAGGTCGCTGGGCGCCGCGACGATGCCTTCCGCCGCCAAAAAACCGGCGGCCAGTTCCTCCTCGCCGCCCGGCGAGCACAGGATCAGCGCCAGCGCGTGCTCCTCCCGGCGATCCTTGAACGAGGCCGCCACGCGGATCTCGAGCGCCACCTCGATGGCGGCGTCGTCCCAGGCGGCGGCGAGTTCGTGGCCGTCCCAGCGGCGCCGCGCCACGCGGCGGGTGAGGTCGGAAGCCATCGGTCCCGATGATAGCAATGCGCGCCGAAAAAACGCCGCCGGACCCCTAGGGTCCGGCGGCGTCAGGGGAAGGGCTCCGCGGAGAACTAGCCTCGGAGCAAGCTGAGCACCTGCTGCGGCGCCGTATTCGCCTGCGCCAGCGCGGCAATGCCGGCCTGCAGAATGATCTGCGCCTTGGTCAGGTTGGCGGCCTCGGCGGCCAGGTCCGCGTCGCGGATCCGCGATTCGGCGGCCGCGATGTTGGAGAGCTGCGACTGCGCCAGGTTCACCGCGAAGGAGAACTGGTTCTGGCCCCGGCCGACGACGGCCTGGGAGTCGCCGAGCTTGGAGACGGCGGTCGAAAGCGCCGTCACCGCGTTCTCGGCGGCCGTGGCGTTGGAGATGTCCAGCCCGCCGCCCCCGGTCGTGGTCTCGGAATTCACCACCGTGCCCTGCGCGCCGTCATTGTTGATGCCGACGCCGCCGGTGGAGGTATTGGTGCCGAGCGAGACTTTGAACGTATCGAGCACCGAGATGAAGCGGATGCCCTCGTTCGAGTCGTCGATGCGCTCCTTCACCGCGACGATCTTCTGGAAGTCGCTGTCGTTGGAGAGCGCCAGGTCGCGGTTGATGGCCCGAATGGCCTGGTCGAGCGACAAGCCCGACCGTCCGGCCGCGGTGGCGGCGTCGTCGGTGCGCAGCACGATGGCGCGGCTCTTTTCCGCCCCGTTCGCGTCGGCCACCGAGATGGTGATCGCCTGGTCGTCCGTGGCGTTGCGGATCGCCGCGAAGTCCAGCGCCGTGTTCGACGTCGCCTCGATGGTCGAGGCGCCGCCCGAGGTCAACGTGGTCGCGTAGCCGGTCGGGCCGCCCGCCGTCGCATTCGCCGTGAACGCAATGCCGTCCACGTTGTCGAAGCCGGACAGCGAGGCGTCCGCGCCCACGGCGTTCAGCCGGAAGTACGTCCCGTTTTGCGACGTGACGCGCAGTTGATCGCCGACGTTCGAGGCGACCAGTTGCGCCGCCCGCGCCGTGGCGTTGCCGAGGAAGGCCGCGTTCAACTCGGCCACCGCCGCGTCCACGCGCGCCGTCGCCGCGCCGCCCGTGAAGTCGATCCCCGTGAAGGCGATCTTGGTTCCGCCCGCCACCGAGAACTCGAAGTCCACCGCCCGGTTGGACGTGAAGTCGCCGCTGACGCCGGTAACCTGCGTGTAATCGAAGGCCCCCTGAGAGAAGCTGCCGCCCGAACCCCCCAGCCGGAACGAACCGAGCCCGAGCTGATTGCCGAGGTCGCCGGCCACCTGGACTTCGAAACGCTGGCCCTGCTCCGAGGTAAACACCAGCGCCGCGCCCGCCGTCGCCCCCGTGAGCGTGATGCCCTGCTTCTGGAGTTCCGCGTTGTTGGCCACCTGCGTCTGCAGGTTCGAGATCGCCGTCGCCACCGTGGTGTTGGTGTTCGTGTCGATCGCGATGTCCACCGGCGACGTCAGGCCGCCGCCCAGGAACCGCACCACGATCTTGTCGCCGGCGGCCACGTTGTCGATCGCGGTCGCTCCCGCCGCCGACACGACGCCGCCCGTCACCGTCAGCGCGATCGCCTTGCCCGTCGGATCCGTCGCGCTGGTCACGTTCCCCAGCAGTGCGTTCGCCTGCCGGTCGCCCGCGCGCACCTGGAACGCCGCGCTCGACGAATTGAACGCCAGCCGCTGGCTGCCGTCGGAATCCGTCTTCACCTGCGCCTTGATACCGGAGTTCTTGAACGCCGTCGCCGCCTCCGTGCCGCCGTTGCCCGCCGCCTCGATGGCGCTGTTGATCGCCGTCGTCAGGCTCGCCAGGTCGCTCACGCCCGCCGTGTTCACGCTCACCTTCACCCGGTCCGAATCGCCGAAACCCGGGCCGTAGAAGTAAAAGTCCGTGAAACCGTCACCCGCCGACGCAATGTTCGTCGCATTCGCCAAAATGTTGGCGACGCTCGTGTCCTTGCCCGCCGACAAATCCGTCGTGTCCACGCCCGCCGCCTCGTAGCCGGTCAGCCCCAGGCTCCGCGAATCCACCGTCGAGTTCGACAGATCGATGCCCACCGATCCGTTCTTCGTCTCCGAAATCCCCGCCGAAGTCTTGCCGCCGCCGATGAACACGCTCAGCGCCTTGGCGAACTGCCCGCCCCGGTTCAGGCCGATCGCCTGCGCCTGCCGGTCGATTTCCGCCACCAGCGACTGGAATTCGTTGTTCAGCACCGTCCGCGACCCGGCAAACGTACCCGACGCCGATTGCGTCGCCAGCGTCCGCGCCCGGTCCAGCAGTTTCGAAATGTTGTTGATGCCGCCGTCGATGATCTGCAGCGTCGACAACCCGTCATTGGCGTTGCGGACGCCCTGCGTCAGCACCGCCTGGTCCGAACGGAACCCGTTCGCGATCGCCAGGCCCGCCGCATCGTCGCCCGAAGACACGATGCGCAAACCCGACGTCACCCGGTTGATGGTGCGCTGCTGGAACTCGGCGCTGACCCGCAGGTAGTCCTGTGCCTGCAACGAAGGTACGTTGGTATTGATCCGAAATGACATTGCTTTCCTTCTCTCCTTGAAGGGGCCTCCACCCCGGGCATCCTTCCCGGAGCGCGGATCCTTGATCCGCTGCCCTCTCAAGGCCGCATATCGGTGCGCGTGGAAGGGATGTGAGGAGAAAGTCCGGGGGTAGGGGAGAACCCGGGCCTGGTCTACGCCCGGTTGCGGCGGGCAGAACCGCCTCCCCAAGCCCCTCCAGTCGCCCTCCGGGCTCCTGATGCGGCGGCCAACTCACCGCGCTGCCCAGGAGGAGGACGACGAAGTGTAACCTATGTGCTTAGAAGGATCTGTGACCCATGTGCTGGAGCGTTCACTGGGACGGTGCGACCGTCCCAGTCAGGCCCCGATCCCCGTCTGGGCTCGCAGCGGAGTCCGACTAAGTTCATGATGTGGCGCAAGCCAGTGGGGCCGATCCCCCAATGTCCCATCCTATCGGCCGTCACGGCTTGTGGATGACGATGCTTCCGCCCCCTAGCGCAGTCGCGTCGTCGCCCGCCTCGCTCTTGCCGCGCTGGTTGTCGTAGATCACCCCACCGCCGTTGTCGACGATCTTGATCCGAAACGCGTCGGTCTTCTTGACGCCCAGTAGGTCACCGTCGATCGCGGTCAACAGGAACGTGTAGCTGCCGGCGCCGTTGATCGTGCCCCATCCCTTGAACTGAGCCCGGGCTCCCGCGACGACCAACCACTCATAGGCCGTGCTGACGAAATCCAATCCCGCCGCGCGGAACGCGAATTGCGTGTCCCCAGAGGCCTGTGGGCGGGCCAGCCTGTGGGCGGGCCAGACTGGTACGGTCGCATCGTCCCAAGCAAGCCGTGACAGGTCGACCCGTGCCCGCCGCGCTCCTACCGAGAGGGCCCTCCGTCAATGAAATCAACTCGATAGCCAAATCCGCGGCCGCCTCAGGCATGGCCGGCCGAGAGTCGCGAGCGCCGGGTCCGAACGCACCGCGCCGCTAAACGCCTTTAGAAACAACGGTTTTCGTCGCACCCGGGTGGTGCCGGGTCGACCCGTCCCCGGCCGCCCTGGGACAGTGCGACCGTGCCAGTCTGGCCACCGACGCGGACCACCGACCGCGCCCTAAATGAAGTAGCCCGAAGTTCCAGTCACGTGTCTTCAAAATTCTGATCTGCTTGCGCATCAGTCACTTGCGGGACTCTCTCTGTCGGATCCGCTGGACCGGTAGCTACCCTTCCCACCGAAACCGGTGTCCGGAAGGCGGCCGGTTCCCAACAGGAGGCAACGCATGAGCACGATCGTATCTACCGGTCCCACGACCGCCGAGGGCAAGGCCAAGTCCTCGCAAAACGCCACGGAACACGGGCTTCTGGCCTGTCATCTCCTCCCCATCGAAAACCCCCGAAGCGTTCGCGCAGCTTCGCGACGTCTATTTCTCTCAATATCCGCCCCGTGACGTCTGGGAATTCGACCTTCTCGAGGAAATCGTCTGGGCCAAGTGGCTCAAACTCCGTTACCGCAACAACGAAAAGGCCATCCTGTACGCTCCTCGCGGACCCCAAGTCGCCGCACGTCGATCCCGCCTACGCCCCCATCGCCCGCGCCTTCATCCAGAACGCCGGCGCCGAAGGCGTCCTCCGGCTGCTCAATCGCTACGCCACGCGCCTCACCCGGGAGTACCTGCGCCACCTCCGCGAGTTCCAGCGCCTCCGCCCCGGAGCGGCAAGCCCTCGGAACCCCGAGCGCCAGCGAGGGGCAAAGCTGCGCACAAGCAAAGCCAGGCCCCCGAACCACTTACATCAAAATTTCCAAACGAACTCCTCCCGATCGCCGCGCCCTGCAACAGCGCCCACGAGTCCATTACCCAGCACCCGGAGTGGCCCACCATCAAGGACATCGTCTACGAAACCATCAGTCCCCACCCCGAGATGGTGAGGATCTTCCTCGCGAAGCTGGACGAAAGAATCGCCCAGAACGCCCAATCCTCATGAACGCTACTCCCGTCCGCTCCGCGCCACCGCGCTCCGCAGCATGGCGAGCCCCGTGTACGTCACCACTGCGATCACCAGCCAGCGCAAAGCGGCCAGCGGCAGCGCCTTCACCACGAACGCGGCGATCAGCACTCCCGGGATCCCGCCCCACAGCAGCCCCGCCGCCGCCCGCGCGTCGAACGCGCGCCGCTCCAGAAACACGCTGCCCGCCACCGGCATCAGCATCGCGCAGGCGCCCATCATGATCGGAAAGCTCGCCAGCGGCGCCATGCCCAGCGCGCTCACCAGCGTCAGGCACGGGGCATAGAACCCGATGCCGAGCGTCATCAACGAGCCGAACAGCGCGCTCGCCGCCGCCGCGATCGCGAGTTTCCCGCCGCGCAACCCGAGTTCCGTGCCCCCCGCCGCTGTGATCCCCAGCTGGCTCAGCGTCAGGAACACCGCCGCAGCCAGCAGCGCGACGCTCATGCCGAGCTGGATCTTCCGCTTCGGCCAGCCGGCCACGCGGCGCGCGCCGAACGCCGCGCCCGCCATCGCCGCTCCGATCATCACCAGCAGCGTCCACGCCTCCACCTCGACGATCGAAATGAAGATCAGCGCCTCCACCACGACGGCGGGCGTATGCCCGACGTTCAGCGTCCCGGGGATTTGCGCATCCTCCACCAGGCCGCCCAGCTTGTACGCCGCGGTGGTCGGCGCGAACGATCCGATGCCCAGCGCATCGAAGAAATTGGTCCAGAAGCCGATGGCCACATGGACCAGCGACGTACCGCCGATGCCGGCGCGCGCCCAGCGCGCCGCGAACAGGATCCCGGCGGCGGCGAGCGCCGCCGAAAGCGCGACTTTCAACACCGGTTCCCCCAGGCCGCGGGATTGCGAGGCATCCGAATACCCTACCGCACTCGCCGCCGCGGTACAGTATCGGCGTGCGGCTCGACGAACGGGACCAGGCCATGCTGGCAGGCGAGGGCGGGGAAGCGCGGCGTCTCGCCCTGTCGATCCTGGTGCGCTACGGTCGCCTGGGGCCGGCGCGCGAACTGCTCGACATCTCCGCCGCGCACATCGACAGCTCGCTGTACCTCGGCGACGCGACGCTCGATTTCGCCGAGCGCCTGGCCGGGATGGGCGCGAAGGTGGCGGTGCCCGCTACGCTCAATGTCGCCGGGGTCGACGAGTGCGGCTACCGGCACTGGGACGTCCCCGAGGAGCACGCGGCCAAGGCCCGGCGGCAGATGCTCGCCTACCACCGTATGGGATGCGAGCCCACCTGGACCTGCGCGCCCTACCAGACCGAGTGGCGCCCGCGGTTCGGCCAGCAGATCGCCTGGGGCGAGTCGAACGCCATCGTCTTCGCCAATTCGGTGATCGGGGCGCGCACGGAACGCTATCCCGACCTCGTCGATATCTGCGCGGCGCTCACCGGGCGGGTGCCCGCCGCGGGCTTGCACCTGGAGGAGAATCGCGCGGGCCAGGTGCTGTTCCGCCTGCGGGAAATACCCGAAGCGCTGCAGCGCGACGGCTCGTTCTATCCGGTGCTCGGGCACTTGCTCGGGCGGATCGCGCGCGACCGGATCCCGGTGGTCGAGGGGCTGGCGGTCCGGCCCGCGGAGGACCAGTTGAAGGCGCTGTGTGCCGCAGCGGCGTCCTCGGGCGCGGTGGCCTTGTTGCACCTGGTGGGCATTACTCCCGAAGCTTCCACGCTCCACGCAGCGTTGCAGGGCCGTACTCCGGAAGAGGCGGCCGAGGTTACGCTCGCGGATCTGCGCGCCGCGCGCGCGGAGCTGACCACCGCGCCCGCGGGCACGCCGCTCGACCTGGTGGTGCTCGGCAGCCCGCACTTCTCGGCCGCCGAGTTCGCCCAACTTGCCGCGCTGGTGCGCGGTCAGCAACGGCACGAGCGCGTGCGCGTGCTGGTGACGTCGAGCCGCGCCATGGTCGAGAAGGCCCGCCAGGCCGGCGACCTCGCCGCGCTCGAGGACTTCGGCGGCGAGGTCACCGTCGACACCTGCATCCTCACCACACCCATGCTCGGGGCGGGCTTGAAAACCCTGATGACGAACTCCGCCAAGTATGCTTATTACGCCCCGGGCCTGCTGGACCGCCAGATGATCTTCGGCTCGCTGGCCGATTGTGTGCACTCGGCGGCCGCCGGCCGCGTGGTGCGGGACGAGTCGCTATGGCAAGCGTAATCGCGGCGCGGGTGCTGGTGGCGGGCGA
Organism: uncultured Solibacteraceae bacterium; assembly: GCA_964471915.1. Taxonomy (GTDB): domain Bacteria; phylum Acidobacteriota; class Terriglobia; order Bryobacterales; family Bryobacteraceae; genus JAIEPW01. The sequence goes on from CAYYID010000042.1 coordinate 15,966, forward strand.
AGCCGCGGGCGAACTGCTGGTCGCCGCCGAGCCGCTGAGTTTCTGGGGCGGCTACAGCCAGACCACCGGGGAGATCATCGACCGGCGCCATCCGCTCTCGGGCCAGATGGCGGCCGGTCGCATTCTGGCCCTGCCGGGCTCGCGCGGCTCGTCGACCACCACGGCGGTGCTGCTCGAAGCCCTGCGCAACGGCACCGCGCCCGCCGCGATCCTCACCATCGGCGTCGACAACTTTCTGGCGCTGGCCTCCATCGTTGCCGAAGAGATGTTCGGCCGGGCGATCCCGCTGGCGGCGGTCACGCCGGAGGAGTTCGCGCAACTGCGGTCCGGCGACCCGGCGCGGCTCACCCGTGCGGGCGTGCTGTCGCTCGGCGTCTGACTCAGAAACGCGCCGGCGCCCGGCGCAGCAGCGACGCCAGCCGCGGGTCGCCGCGCAGCGCCGCGAAGTCCGGAAGCGCGCCGGCCAGAACCAGGTACGCATCCCGCCGTTCCCACGCCCGCTCGAGCCAGGCGAGAGCCTCGTCGGGGCGACCCAGGCGCGCGTGGATTCCCGCGATCGCGAGCGCGGCGCGGGGATCTTCGCCCAGCGCAGTCAGATGGTGCTCCCAATAGTGCCGGAGCGCGGCTTCGGGAGCCAGCCGCTGTAGCCGGCCGAGCAGCGGGGACGCCGGCTGGCTCGCCGCCAGGCGGGAACATAGGAAGCGTTGCGCCTCCGCCCAGTTCTCCTGGCCGACCAGCGCGTCCAGCAGGAACTGCGCGGCGGGCCGGAACGCCGGGTCCAGCCGCAGCGCGATGCGGGCTTCCTGCTCGGCCTCGCGCCACCGGCCGGCCGCCAGGTAGAAGTACGCGAGATCGGAGCGCAGTTGCCAGGACTCCGGATCCGCCGCCGCGGCCCGCCGGGCGTGCGCGATCGCGCGTTCGTGCTCGCCGAGCGCGGACGCGACGGTCGCGGCGGTCATCCAGGCCTCCCCGGACGCCGGATCCAGGCGCGTAGCCCGCTCGGCGGCGGCGCGGGCGCGGCGCGGGTCCCACCCGGCATGAAGCACGATGGTGGCGCGAACGCGCCAGGCCACGGCGTTCCGCGGATCGAAGCGCAGCGCGCGGTCCACCGCGGCGCGCGCGCGGGGCCACGTCAGGGCGGGATCCCGCTGGCCCGCGAGCGCCAGGCTCGCGAGCAGGTCCGCCTCCAACGCCGCAGCCGCGGCGAATCCAGGCTCCGCCAGCGCCGGTTCCAGGCGTTGCAACGCGCCGGCCAGGTCCTGCTTTTCCCGCAGGTACCGGGCTTCGCGGCACGCCGCTTGCGCCGCGGGTGAAGCGGCCGGAATCCGTCCCCTCGCCCACCCCGCCGCCAGCCACACCGCCACCAGCGCCAGCACCGGCCAGGCGCGCGCGCGGCGCGCCGGCGGAACGGGAACGGGCCTCTCGATCGCCCCGATGAACCGGTAGCCCAAGCGCGGCACGGTCTCGATGTAGCGGGGCGTGGACGCGGCGTCGCACAGGGCGTCCCGCAGGCGGTTGGCCGCGCTGTTCAGGCTGTTCTCGAACTCGACATGCACCTCGGGCCAGATCCGCCGCCGCAATTCCTCGCGGCTGACGGCTTCTCCGGGGCGTTCGAGCAGCACGGCCAACAGTTGGAACGGCTTCTCGCCCAAGCGTACCTTGACACCGAGCTTGCGCAACTCGCGAGTGGCGAGCCGCACCTCGAAGGGACCGAAACGCACGGCGCCCGCGTCAGGCATGGCGTCTTTCAGTATCCCCCGCTCGGGCCCCGGAACGCGACAACTTCCGCCCCAACAACGGTTTGGCCCGTGAGAGGAAAGTGAGCTTGAATTCCGCCGCCGCGGCAGTACCATCCCGCCATGCGACTTTGTTCCCTGGTGCTGCTGGGTTCCGTGCTGGCGGGCCAGACTACCACCGGCAAGACCGAACGCGACCTGTTCATCGAGACCCACGACTTCCTGACCCGCGATGGCGGACGCTGGCGGTCCCCCAACGCGGACTTCAAACCGGGTGGCGCCCAGCCGAAGTACTTCGGACTCGAGTTCCGCTGGGTGGCGGGCAAGGCGGCCGTTCACTCGCGCATCCTCGGAGTCCGCGAGGATGGTTCGCTCGTCGAATACTGGGCGATGTTCGATGCCTGGGATCCCGGCAAGGCCAAGGGCGTCCACATCCAGGTGAACGCCGCGGGCAGCTACCTCGACGGCGAGTTCGAGATTCTGAGGCCGGACTTCAATCAGGTGCTGCTGGCGGGCCGCAACTCTGACGGCTCCAAGTTCGTCCTGCGCGAACGCATGACCTTGCGCGGGGAGCGGGGGATGGAAACCTCTTCCGAGTTCCGCGTGGGCGAGAAGTGGCAGCCACCCACCGGGTCGAAGTGGCGCCGGGTGAAGGATTTCGGCGAACCCGAGCCGCTATAATCTCCCCCGTGGAGTGGCACGCGACCCCGCGGCTGGACAACCCCCAGGTGGTCGAGCGCATCCGCGCGGCTTTTCGGGTGTCGCTGTTGCCCCTGGTGCTGCAGGGCGCGCTGACGCTGGCCCTGGGGCTCGGCGTAGCGTGGACGCTGCTCGGCGCCGTGCCGCTGTCCTCGCGGCGCGCGCCGGTCTACGCGCTGGTGCTGACGCTCGCGCTGGGGTTGCCGGCGCTCTCGAGTTTCTTCCTGCTGCAGCGCAGCCGCCTGCTCAGCGGCTACCAGATGCCAGCGGAGCAGTGGCGGGATTGGCGCGTGGAGCGCGTGACGTTCACGGGGCGCGGGACGCGCCTGTCGATCGGCCGGACACAGCAGGCGCAGCGGCTGCGCTGGCGGGCTGAGGATCGTTTGCGTCATGGGTTGACAGGTCCGGCGCCGGTGAAGCTGGCGGCGAAGCTCGAAGAGGGCGACGCCATGTATGTGGCGTTTCACCCCGACGCGAGCGCGGCGCCGCTCTTCCTTGGGCGCGCGCGGTAACTTTTCGGAACTTTCGCCGGCGCCGCCCGGAATCCCCTTCGTATGAAACGAACCGGCTGGTTGTGTGCCCTGCTGTTGCTCGGCGGCGCGGCGCGGACGGCGGAACTCGGCAAGGCTTCTCCAGTGCTCGAAGCCATGAAAGCCGAACTCGACCGCTCCTTGCGCGAGCTGAAGAAGCAGCCCGTGCCTCCTTACTTCTTAAGCTACGAGATCGTCGAGACCAACCAGGTGCAGGTGTCTGGCATGTTCGGCACGCTCACCGGCAGCTCGGCGAACCGCCGGCGCCAGCTCGACCTGGACCTGCGTGTCGGCGACTACAACCTCGACAATACACGCCGCGTGCGCGGCTCCGGCATCGTGTTCGGCGACATCGTGGATACGAACCCGGTGCCCATGCCGATCGAGGACGATCCGGCGGCCATCCGCGCGCTGCTCTGGTATCAGACCGACCAGAAGTACAAGCGCGCGGCCGAGCAACTGGCCGGCATCAAGACGAACGTCCAGACGAAGGTCGAGAATACGGACAAAGCCGGCGACTTCTCGCCCGCGCCGGCCAGCACGTTCGTGGAGAACATGCCGCCCCAGGCGACGCTCGACCGCGGGGCGTGGGAGCAGAAGGTGCGGAAGTACTCGGCGGCGTTCCAGCGCTTCGGCAACATCTACCAGGCCACCGCGAACCTCTCGGCGAACCTCGAAACCCGCTGGTACGTCTCGAGCGACGGTACGCAGTTGCAGACCGTGTCGCCCCAATACCGGCTGGCGATCTCGGCGTTCGGCAAGGCGGACGACGGCATGGAACTGCCGCGCTCGCGGACTTTTTTCGCCACCACCGCCGCGGGCCTGCCCGATGACGCCGCCGTCATGAAGGAAGTCGAGGCCATGATCGCCGAGCTGAAGGCGCTGAAGACCGCGCCGGTGCAGGATGCCTACATCGGGCCGGCGGTGCTTTCCGGAAAGGCGGCGGGCGTCTTCTTCCACGAGATCTTCGGCCACCGCATCGAAGCGCAACGTTACAAGAATGAAGACGACACCCACACGTTCAAGAACCGCGTCGGCGAAGCCGTCCTGCCGCCGTTTCTATCGGTGTACGCCGACCCGCTGCAGACCAAGGCCGCGGGGGTCGAGCTGGCGGGGACTTACAAGTACGACAACCAGGGCGTAAAGGCGCGCCGGGTCCCGATCGTCGAGAACGGCGTCCTGAAGAACTTCCTGATGTCGCGAACCCCGGTGGACGGGTTCCCGGAATCGAACGGACACGGCCGCAAGCAACCGGGCTACGCCGTGATGGCGCGGCAATCCAACGTGTTCGTCACGGCGGCCCAGAGCGTCACCCGCGAAGAGCTGAAGAAGATGCTGCTCGAGGAAGTGAAAAAGAGCAAGCTGCCGTACGGGCTGTTCTTCGACGAGATTCAGGGCGGGTTCACTAATACCACCCGCGGCAACATCGGCGGTTTCAACGTGATCCCGACCATGGTGTATCGCATCTACCTAGACGGCCGGGAGGAACTGGTGCGCGGCGTGGACCTGGTGGGCACCCCGCTGACGGCGTTCTCGAAGATCCTGGCCGCGGACGACCGCGCCGTGGCGTTCAACGGCATGTGCGGCGCCGAGAGCGGCATGGTGCCGGTGACCCTGGTAGCGCCCGGCATGCTGGTGGCGCAGGTGGAAGTGCAGAAGAAGCCCAAGTCGCAGGAACGCTCGCCGATCCTGGCGCCCCCGTTCGACGACAAATAGGAGCCTGACGCCATGAAGACCCTTTTCCTGTTCCTGCTGGGCGCGGCCGCGGCGGCCGCGGCCCCCGACGACACGCTGTTCCGCGCCATGCGCGACGAGATGGCGCGCTCGATGAAGAAGCTGCAGCTCGAAAAACTCGAGAAGCCGTACTACATCTCCTACAAGATCGTGGACACCGACGCGCGCGAAGCCGCGGCGACGTTCGGCGCGATCACCGAAGCGAGCGACGCCAAGCGCCGTCTGGTCGCCGTGGAGGTCCGCGTCGGCGACTACGCCCGCGACAACACGAACTTCTTCACCATGCGCTTCAACGTGGCTGGCGTGGAGCGGATCGTCATCGAGGGCGGCGTCACCACGCCGCTCGACGACAACTACGACGAGATCCGCCGCAAGCTCTGGACCGCGACCGACTCCGCGTACAAGCAGGCGCTCGACGACTATGCCAAGAAGAAAGCGGTGCTCGAGAATCGGAACCGCACCGATGATTCCGCGGACTTCAGCAAGGAGCCGCCGCAAGACAACGTCGAAACCGCCGCTCCGGCGGACCTGACGGCCGCGGAGGCCGCCGCGCTGGCCAAGAAGCTCTCGGCGCTGTTCCGCGCCTCGCCGGCCATCGACAACTCCGCGGTGCGCATCACCAACGTCACCACGACCACCCGGTTCCTCGATAGCGAGGGCGGCACGTATCTGCGGGTGAAGCCCCTGATCACGCTGTCCGTGGCGGCCGATACGCAGGCGCCGGACGGCATGCCGATCGCCGACGCGGACACGATCTACGCCCGCGCCGAGGCGGAGCTGCCGGCGGAGGCCGCGCTGTTGGAGCGCGTCAGGAGCTTCCAGGCGCGCCTGACGGCGCTGCGCAGTGCGCCGCTGGTGGAGCGTTATACCGGTCCGGTGCTGTTCGAAGGGCAGGCGGCGGCGGAACTCGTCGGCCAGACGCTGGCGCCGTCGCTGGCCGCGCTGCCGCGGCTGGTGGTGGAGGACTCCCGCTTCGAGCGCATGTTCGACGCCGAGGGCGGCGGCCTGCGCGACAAGCTGGGCAGCCGCATCCTGCCCGCGCACGTGACGCTGCTCGACGACGCGTCGCGCCCGGAATACCGCGGCGCGAAGCTCTTTGGCGGCTACCAGGTGGACGAAGAAGGGGTCCCCGCGCGCGAGAACCGCCTGGTGGAGCGCGGCGTGCTCAAGAGCCTGCTCACCAGCCGCTCGCTGACCAACGGCTTCACGCGCAGCTCCGGCAACCGGCGTACCGCCGGCACGCTGCCCTCAAACCTGATTCTGGCGAGCGACAAAGGCGTGCCCATCGCCGAACTCAAGAAGAAGCTGATCGAGATGGCGAAGGAGCGCGGCAACGAGTACGGGATCCTGGTGCGCAAGATCGGCAATCCGACGGCGCCGCGACCGCAGGGCAACCAGCGGCGCATGGTGATCACCATCTCCTCGCACGGCGGCGGCGCCGCGGGTAGCGGCGCTCCGGTGGAGCCGGTGATCGAGGCTTACAAGGTGTATCCCGACGGCCGCGAGGAACTGATCCGGAACCTCGGCCTGGTCGGCATGGGCCTCGCGTCGTTCCGCGACATCACGGCCGTCTCGGACGCGCCCGTGGTGCACACGGCCGCGTATCGCAATACGCGGCAATCGCCCCTGCTGCGCGGGCAACTGTTTCTGGACACGCCGCTGGTTTCGATCGGCGTGCCCGCTTTGCTGTTCGAGGAGCTGACCTTACAGCGCCCGAGCGGGGAAGTGCCGAAGCTGCCCTTCACCCGGCATCCGTCGTTCGCGAGTCAATAGACTGTCATCGCGCGTTTAATCCTCTGCAACATGGGGACGGGATCCTGAACACCTATGGTGCTTCGGATTCTCGCTCTCGGCGTGCTCACTCTGCTCGCCCTCTTCGGCCAGTCGAATGCAACGGATTCGGCGCTGGAAGGCTACGTCCTCGACAAAACCGGCGGTGCGGTGGCCAACGCCCGCTGCACAGCGCGCAACACGGGGACCGGCGTGGAGACGCGGGTGTTCTCCGACAATGGCGGATACTTCCGGTTTCCGCTGCTGCCCATCGGGTCCTACGAACTGAGCGTGGAAGCGCCGGGCTTCAAGGAGTACCGGCGCAGCGGCATCACCTTGAACGTCGGCCGGCAGGCGCGGGCCGATGTGGCGCTCGAGGTCGGCGCTACGTCCGATAGCGTCACCGTGACGGCGGACGCGGCGCTGCTCGATTCCACGCGGCAGGCGCTCGAAGAAGTGGTGAATGAGCGCGCCGTGCGCGCCCTGCCGATCGTCTCCCGCAATGTTTTCAACTTCAACCTGCTGGGGCCGGGCGTCAAGGGTATGCCGTCGAGCGGATTCGGCACTACGCAGTTCACCTTTGGGGGCCTGAACCGCTCCACCTGGTCCGCCGACGGGCTCGACAACACCCAGCGCCGCTTTGCCCGCCAGATCCGGCTGGTGATCTACACGCCGGAAGCCGTCGAGGAGGTGCAGGTGGTGGGCGGCAACTACTCGGCCGAGTTCGGACGCGCGGCCGGCGGCCTGATCAACATCATTACGAAATCCGGCACCAACGAACTGCACGGTCAGGGGCTGTTCCTCTATCGCCCGAATGCCGCGGCGGCGCGGCCAGCCCTCTCCCGCGTGAAGCCGGACCAGGAGTGGAAGAACCTCACCGGCACGCTCGGTGGCCCCATTAAGAAGAACAAGATCTTCTTCTTCGGCCAATACGAATGGAACCCGCTGCTGTTGCCTCGCGCCGTCACCATCAGCTCAGCCAACGCCCAGGCGCTCGGCTTGCCTGCCTCGGAGCTTGCCGATGTTCCATTCGGCGAGGAGTTCCATACCGCGCTCGGTAAAGTGAGCTTCGAAATCAACGAAAAGAACCGTGGCTTCCTCCGCTACAGCCGATTCACCAACGACTCGCCCTTCAATGGCGGCGGAGGACTCACCATCGCCAGCCGCAGCCTCACCTTCACCGATCGCATGAACGGCGGTGCGGGCCAGCTCGCCACGGTGTTCCGTCCGAACCTCCTGAACGAATTCCGCTTCGGCATCAACCGCCGTTTCGAACTCCGCGAGCAACAGAATAATCCGCGCCCGACCGACGCGTTCATCAACATCACCGGTGTCGGCAACATCGGCAACAACCTCGGCGCCAATAACTCGAGCATCGAAACCAGCACCCAGTTCGTGGACAACCTCACCTGGACGAAGGGCCGCCATACGCTCAAGGCCGGTCTCGACTTCCAGAACACCGGGTTCAATCAGGTCCGCGGGCTCAACCGCACGTTCGTTTTCGGCGGCCTCACCGCCGCCGGCGCCCGCCCCGCCGTCACGCCGCTGCAGCAGTACCTCAACACCGTGGCCGGAGCCGTCGATCCCGCCACCGGGAGGCTGTACACTTACACGCAACTCCAGCAGGACCTGGGCGACCCGTCGCTCGACAAGAGCTTCCAGTTCTGGAACTGGTTCGTGCAGGACGAGTGGCGCATCTCGCGCCGGTTCACGCTGAACTTCGGCTTGCGCTACGAGTTGATCCGTTATCCGACGCTCGACGACCAGGCGCCGTTCCCGCTCTCGCGCACCATCAACAACGACGGCAACAACTTCGCGCCGCGGCTGGGCTTCTCCTGGGCGCCCACCGGCGACGGCAAGACCGTGGTGCGCGGCGGCTACGGTTTCTACTACGACACCCCCAACCTCGGCCTGATGCTCGACGGCGCGATCTTCAACGGCCGGAACATCTTCAGCTACGCCATTCCCGGGGCCGACGCCCGCGCGCCGCGCTTCCCGAATCTGCTGACGGCGGTGGACCCCACGCTCGCCCTCGCGCCGAACGTCACCGCCTACGCGCCCGGTCTGCGCACGATGTATGCCCACCTGGGCACGCTGCAGGTGGAGCGGGAGATCCTGCCCTCGTTGTCAGTGAACCTGCAGTACCAATTCATGGGCTCCCGCCAGGGTTTGTTCGCGCGCGACATCAATCTCGGCGCGCCCGCCGGCGTGCTCCTCGACGGCCGGCCGCGCTTCGGCGGCGCTGCCGCGCGCCCCAATCCCAGCTTCCGCGCCATCAATCTGTTGGAATCCGGCGGCAACACGAACTACAACGCGCTCGATGTCACCGTGCGCAAGCGCTTCAGCGCCGGGCTGCAGTTCTCGCTTACTTACTCCTGGAGCAAGGCGCTCGGCGACGCGGAACAGGGCGGCAATTCCCTCACCGATCCCACCAGCCGCCGCCGCGATTACGGCATCATGAACGCCGATGTCCGCCACAACTTCGTGGGCCAGGCGCTGTGGGCGCCCCGCTATTCCGCCGCGGCGGCGAAGTGGATCAACGGCTTCGAGTTCGCCACGATGGTCTTCTCCAATAGCGGCCGGCCCATCGACCCTCGCGCCGGAGTGGACCTGAACAACGATCTCGTGCTCAACGACCGTCCGCTGTATCTGGCGCGCAACAGCGTCCTCGGCCCCGGCTATTTCCAGTGGGACCTGCGCCTGACGCGCCGCCTCACCTTCCGGGACCGCTACCAGGTGGAACTGATCGCGGAAAGCGAGAACTTTACCAACCGCTTCAACGCGAACTGCTCCATCGACGGCTGCACCGGCGCCGTCGTCAACCTCGCCACCGCCGCCGACTTCGGCCGCGTCACCAGTGTCCGCCAGAACCGTGTCTTCCAATTCGGGACGCGCTTCAAGTTCTAGGAGGGGGTCCATGCGCGCCGCTATTTCCGTTCTGCTGGTCCCGAGCCTCTTCGCGTGGGGCGTGCGCGGGCACGCCCTGATCAACCGCGTGGCCATCGAGCAGCTCCCCGCCGATGGCCCCGTGTTCCTCGCCCGGCACATCGACTACATCGCCTGGCGTTCCATCACCCCGGATACGTGGCGCCTGGCGAGCGAGCCGTTCCTCAAGATCGAAGAGGACCCCAACCACGGCTGGTTCCGCGAGCAGTTCGCTTTCCTGAAGACCATTCCCCGCTCGCGCTACGAGTTCGTGCTCGCGCTCTACGACGAGCACCGCCGCCTCCTGCCGGCGGACCCCGAGGCCGCGCGGCTGACGAACGTCCGCTGGACCGGCACCCTGCCGTATGCCGCCGTCGAGACTTACGAGCGCATCAAGACCACCATGCGGATGCTTCGCGCCGAGCAGGATCCGGCCCGCCGCGCCTTTCTCGAACAGGACATCGCTTTCTACTGCGGCTGGCTCGGCCACTACACCGGCGACGGCGCGCAGCCGCTCCACGTCACCATCCACCACGACGGCTGGCAAGGCGAAAACCCCAAGAACTACACGCGCGATCCGCGCATCCACGGCCGTTTCGAGAGCGCGTTCGTCGACCGGATCGCGGCCAAGCCCGAGGATATCCGCGGCCTCACCGGTGAGCCGCGCCGCCTCGCGGACCCGTTCCAGGCGATCCTCGACCACCTCGAGCAGTCGTTTCGCTATGTGGAGGACGTCTACCGCCTCGACCGCGACAAGGCGTTCGAAGATCCGGCGCACCCGGAGGCGCGCCGGCTGGCTTTCGAGCGGCTGGCCGCTGGGTCCCGGCTTCTGCGCGACCTGATCTACACCGCCTGGCTGGAGTCCGCGCAGGCGCCGCAGTTCTCGCGGGACCGGCTGAACGATCCGCTGAATTTCGCCAACCCGCGCTTCAATCCCGCCACGGGCTCGGCTCCCGCACCCCGGCCGTGAGTCAGCCTATGGCTGCCGTTGCCCCGCGGCACGCATCTCCGCGGCGAAGGCCAGCATCCGCTCGAGCTTCTCGAACCGCTCCGTGACCGTGAGCTTCAGGTTCTCGCGAATCAAGGACAGGTCGAGGTGCTTCTTGTACTCCTCGATCACGGGGTCGGGGTCGAGCAGGTGGTGCTGGAACGGATCGCTCCGCATGTCTCCATCATATTCCGCCGCGGTGTGCCAACATAGTAAAAGCGATGGACCTCGGATCATTTCTCGCCGGAATTGTTTCGGGCGCCGCCGCCGCCGCGTTGCTGGTCTGGCTGGGGATGCGCAGCCGGCTGGCCGTGGCCGAAACCAGGGCCGCCATCGCGGGCCAGGCCACCGAGACGTTCCAGGCCGCCGCGGACGCCGCGTTGCGCTCCTCGCAGGGGGCTTTTCTGGAAGCCGCGCGCGCGACGCTGGACACGCTGCAGGCCCGCATGACGGGCGACATGGCCGCGCGGCAGGCGCAACTCGAAGGCGTGGTGCGGCCGCTCGCCGCGTCGGTGGAAAAGCTCGGCGGCGAAGTCCGCGAGATCGAGGCCAGCCGGCGGGAGATGGCCGGTGGCTTGAAAGAACAGCTCACCGTGCTGGCGCGGGAGACCGCCGAACTCGGCAACGCGCTGAAATCGCCCACCGCCCGCGGACGCTGGGGCGAACTCACCCTGCGCCGCGTGGCCGAACTCGCGGGTATGAGCGAGTGGTGCGACTTCGCCGAGCAGGAGACGCAGGATTCCCGGCAGCGCCCGGACCTGACGGTCCGGCTGCCCGGCAACCGGACGCTGGCCATCGACGCGAAGGTCCCGCTGCATGCGTACCTGGACAGCATGAGCGCGAAGGACGACGCGGGCCGCACGGCGGCGCGGCAGCGCCATGCGCAGCAAGTGCTCCGGCATGTCGACGCGTTATCCGCCAAGCAGTATTGGGCGCAGTTCACCGACGCTCCGGAGCTGGTGATTCTGTTCCTGCCGGGTGACCAGTTCTTCGCCGCCGCCCTCGAAGGCCAGCCGGACCTGATCGACCGCGCGCTGGAAAAGAAGGTGCTGATCGCCACGCCGCTGACGCTGATCGCGGTGCTGAAGGGCATCTCCTTCGGCTGGCGCCAGGACCAACTGGCCGAGAACGCGGAGCGCATCCGCGCCGCCGCGCTCGAATTCTTCGATCGCCTGACGCTCTACGCCCGCCACTACGCCGAAACCGGCCGCGCCCTGGAGCGCACCGTGGAGGCCTACAATCGTTCCGTGGGCAGTTGGGAATCGCGGCTGGCGCCGGCCTTGCGCCGGGTCCGGGACCTCGGGGTCGACAAGGCCGAAGCCGAGGCGCTGGAGCCCGTGGATCTTTCCACCCGCGCGCCCCGCTCCACGCAGTCCGAACTCTTCTCATGACCCGCGCCTTCTTCCTGTACCTCTCGCACCAGCGGACGCTCCGGCGCTGGATGGAGACGTCCTCGCTGGCCAAGAAACTCACCGGACGGTTCGTGGCGGGCGAGCGGATCGAGGAAGGAATCGCGGTGTGCCGCCGGCTGGCGGGACAGAAGACGCTGGCGACGCTCGACCACCTCGGCGAGAACGTCTCTTCGGCCGCCGAGGCCGCCGCGTCGCGCGATGCGTATCTCGCCGCCCTCGATGGCCTGGCCGCCGCGGGGCTCGACTCCACCGTTTCGATCAAGCTGACGCAGTTCGGCATGGACCTCGGCGACGACTTGTGCCGCGAGAACGTCCGCGCCGTGGTGGAGCGCGCCCGCGAGCGGGGCACGCGCGTCGAGATCGACATGGAGTCCACCGAGTACACGGACCGCACGCTGGCGATCGTGCACGCGATGCACGCCGCGGCGGGCAACGTGCGCGCGGTGATCCAGGCCTACCTGTTCCGCAGCGAGGCCGATATTCGGGCGCTGAACGCCGCCGGGATCCCGGTGCGGTTGTGCAAGGGCGCCTACCAGGAGCCGCCCGACAAGGCGTTCGCGGAGAAGTCCGACGTCGACGCCAACTACGTGAAGCTCACGCAACTGCTGCTCGACGCCGGGACGTATCCGGCGCTGGCGACGCACGATCCGGCGATGATCGCGGCCGCGCTCGCGCACGCGCGGGAGTGCAAGCTGGAGGCGTCCGGCTTCGAGTTCCAGATGCTGTACGGCGTGCGCCGCGACCTGCAGGCGAAGCTGGTGGGCGAGGGCTACCGGATGCGCTTGTACATCCCTTACGGCGACGCCTGGTATCCGTACTTCATGCGGCGGCTGGCGGAGCGGCCGGCCAACGTGATCTTCCTGCTGCGGAACCTCTTTCGCTAGGGCGTGCCGTTCGCCCGGCCGCGTTACGATACAGTAACTTCTCGTGGCCCAAGCTTCCTCGAAACCCGAACCCGCGGCCCAGACGCCCTACCTGGACTTCTCGCGCGCGGCGTGGGCCAAATTGCGCGCCGCGACGCCGCTGACGCTTACCGAGCCGGACCTAGCTGAGCTGCGCGGCATCAACGAGCGCATCTCGCTCACCGATGTCGCCGAAGTGTTTCTGCCGCTCTCGCGCCTGCTGAACCTGTACGTCGGCGCGACGCAGAACCTGCACAAGGCCACCGATACGTTCCTCGGCAACCTGCCCGCGAAGGTGCCTTACATCATCGGCATCGCCGGTTCGGTGGCGGTGGGCAAGAGCACCACGGCGCGCATTCTGGCCGCGCTGCTGGCGCGCTGGCCGGATCATCCGAAGGTGGACCTGGTGACCACCGACGGCTTTCTGCATCCCACCAGCGTGCTGGAGGAGCGGGGCCTGATGCACCGCAAGGGTTTTCCGGAAAGCTACGACCAGCGGCGGCTGCTGCAGTTCGTCGCGGACGTGAAGTCCGGCAAAGAGGAAGTGGCGGCGCCGGTGTATTCGCACCTGCTCTACGACATCATTCCCGGCGAGGAGAAGATCGTCCACCGGCCCGACATTCTGCTGATCGAGGGGCTGAACGTGCTGCAGACCGGCGGGGCGCGGACGTTCGTGTCGGACTATTTTGACTTCTCGATTTACATCGATGCCGATGAGGAGTCGATCGAGCGGTGGTACATCGCGCGGTTTCTGCGGCTGCGCGAGACGGTGTTCACGGATCCGCGGTCGTACTTCCACCGCTATGCGAAGCTGAGCGAGACGGAAGCCGTGGAGACTGCGCGGCACATCTGGGACGCGATCAACGGGCCGAATCTACGGGACAACATCCAGCCGACGCGGGAGCGGGCGCACCTGATTCTGCGCAAGGGGTCCGGGCACCTGGTGGAGAGTGTGCGGCTGCGGAAGCTCTGAGTCTGGGCTCCAAAACCAGGGACAGTTCCGCATTTTCCGGTTTTCACTGCCGAGTAGCTTTAGATTCAATCACTTGAGCTTGCAAGAAACCCCGGGCACCCGGAACTGTCCCTGGTTTTTACAATCCTCCCGGGCATCAGCCTGAGAGCGCAGTCCACCAGCGCCAATCCGGCCCATCATCGCGCGGCATTGAGGAACCGTATTGTCTCATCATAGGCATTAGCGGGGATTAACTTCTGGCCGTTTTGCAACTGGATCAGGGGAATTGATCCAGCACCTACCGGTACGTGGAACCCGCCTGAATTTGTGGTGTCGATTTGCACTGCGGTTTGGCCATCGTTCGCCCTATCCGGATACGGAATCACAGCACCACGAAAGAGGTCGCGCCCAACTTGATCCCACATCCGGCATTCGAAACCGGAGGCTCCCTTCGCGGCGCCGCAAACCACCCAGGTTCCGTGTTTCGGCCCAGGCAAGGGATTTCGCGGCCCCCAAAGCCATACAGCCGCCGGCGCGACGTTGGCCGGCCGAGACGGGGGAACGCTAGCCCAGTAGTACGCTGCGACGATGCAGGCAAGCAGCAGCAGTGTACTGGCCAGAAAGACCTTTCCGATGATCACAGCGATACGGCGCCCATCACTCGCGCTGTTCAGTAATGACATCGGCTCTGCTCCAACAAGGGCAGCATAGCCCAAAACCAGGGACAGTTCCGCATTATTCTGCGCAAGGGGTCCGGGCACCTGGTGGAGAGTGTGTGGCTGCGGAAGCTCTGAGGAACGAGCAGGGGGCGGATCGCCACAACTTGGCGAGATCCCGGCTATTGCGTGTGTGTGGCGAAGATCACTCTTCCGTCTGCTTTCCTCAACTGAACAATCGCGACGCCGCCATACGCCCCTTGGGGGTTCATCGATCCCATGACCGTCCATACTCCTGCACGAAGGCGCGCGCGGAAAGGCTTTTGTCGGTGTGCGACGTCCTCACCGTACAAGGCGCGGGTGATCGCCGCTCCAATCGCCGTGGCAGTGGTCTCGTCAGGTACGAACCCACCTCTTGGGTTTTCGGATTGCTTCGGGCGGGACAACCAGTCGTAGATGAACGTCCATTCGTCTCGCTCCCGTTGCGATTCTGCTGGTGACCCAGATTGTGCTCGAAGAGCCAGGCACGATGTGAGGCTGAGGACCAGTACGGCGAACGTGTTGGCACTGCGTTGCTTAGCGCGCATTCTGAGATCTTCCCCCTCGGAACAAACAGGAACGCACTGGGTAATCTGACTCGAACACTCCGCGTTTTCCGCGCGAACCGCAGTCCGCGCCGACCCCTTTGCTCGATTCTACGCCAGCCCGCCCCGCGAGACCTCTTGAGAAAACCAGGGACGAGAAAACCAGGGACAGTTCCGCATTTTCCGGTTTTCACTGCCGAGTAGCTTTAGATTCAATCACTTGAGCTTGCAAGAAACCCCGGGCACCCGGAACTGTCCCGGGTTTTTACAATCGTTCGTGTCTCAGCCTTTCAGCGGCTAACAAAGGCCAGGACTAAAACCAGGGACAGTTCCGCATTTCCCGGTTTTAACGGTTGAGTAGCTGTAGAATCAAGCACTTGAGCCTGGAAAGAAACCCGGGCACCCGGAACTGTCCCGGGTTTTTACAATCGTCCGTGTCTCAGTCCAGGGTGCAGCCCAGCGCCCCTCACCGCATGACGTACAAGAACACCAGAATCGCCAGGATCAGCAGCAGGATCTTCCAGACGCTCCACGGCCGCGCGCCGTCCACCTCGCCGGTCTGCGCATTCACCAGCACCTGGTAGACCTTCCCCCCATAGCGGTACGCGCCGATCCACACCGGCAGCAGCACGTGCTTGAAGGTGACCTCCGAGTACTGCGACGACATGCCGAGCACGCGCTGCTCGTCGCCGCCGATATCCTGCTTGCACATCCGCTCCAGCTCGCCCTGCATCTCCTGCTTGGCGAGCGCCCAGCCGTCCGGCAGCGGCACTTGATAGCGCTGCGCGCGAAAGCCGGCGAGGTAGCCCGGATCGTAGGGTCTCAACTGCTGGAGCGGCCACGGCTCCAGTTCATTCAGCTTGGGACGCGGCACCGCATTGGATGCCGGCGAGAGGCGGTCGTCGAACGCGACCCGGATCTCGCCCTGGACCGAACGCCAGCTCGTCTTGCGATCCTTGCCCGAGCCCGACGTGGTGCCGCGTTCGCCGCGGTACACCGTGCGGACTTTGGTGTCGAAGGTCCAATAAGGGAGATACACGCCGCTCACTCCATCGACGCGCGCGAGCTGCTTCACGTCGTTGGGCGCGAACCACAGGCCGCGGATCCAGCCCTGGATCTTCTCGCTGGCCTGCGCGTGCGCGAAGCCGAAGGGCAGGACGCCGGCGGGCGCGATCAGCGGGTCCGGCGCCTTCGGCTGCGCGACAATCGCCGCGGCACAGAACGGGCAGCGCGTCGCCGTCTCCACCGGCTCGAACTCCACGGTGGCGCCACAGGTGGTGCAGGTGACTTCGACGGCGGTGGCGGAGAGCCGCGCAACTTCGAGATCCCGGCGCGCGAACTCGTCGAACGGGATCTCCTCGACTTTGTCACCCTTGGGCAGCGCTTTCGTCGAGCCGCAATAGGCGCACTTCAACTGCCGCGACGCGGGGTCGAACTCCATGCCGCCGCCGCAAGCATCGCAGGGGAAGCGATGTTGCGGCTTGCTCACCGCCGCGGACCTCGGGGTCCCTTACTGGGCCCGCCGCCGGACCGCTTGGGCCCGCCGCTGCGCGGCTTGGGCGGACCCGACTTCTTCGCGAACGGTTTGCCGAAGGACTTGCGGAACGGCGGACGCTCCCCGCCCTTTTCGCCCTCTCCGCGGGGCGGACCGCTACCCGGCTTCTTCGCGAACGGCTTGCTGAAGGACTTCCGGAACGGCGGACGCTCCCCGCGCTGCTCACCCTCTCCACGCGGCGGTCCACCGCCGGGCTTCGCGCCGAACGGCTTGCGGAACGGCGGACGCTCCCCCCGCTGCTCGCCTTCTCCACGGGGCG
>CAYYID010000042.1:32767-47601 GCA_964471915.1 uncultured Solibacteraceae bacterium
GTCCACCGCCCGGTTTCGCGCCGAACGGCTTGCGGAACGGCGGACGCTCCCCGCGCTGCTCGCCTTCTCCACGGGGCGGTCCACCGCCCGGTTTCGCGCCGAACGGCTTGCGGAACGGCGGACGCTCCCCGCGTTCTTCGCCATCCTGACGCGGCGGCTTCTTAACAAACGGCTTCTTCGCGAACGGCTGGTGGAACGCCGGACGCTCCTCGGCGCTGCGCTTCTCGCCTGGATCGAAAGGCTTGCGGAGCGGCGGCCGGAACGACGGGCGCTCGCCTTCTTCCTCGCGCGGCTTGCGCGCCGGCGGACGTTTCGCGAACGGCCGCGGCTCCTCGCCGGGACCTTCGTAGCGCCCGCCCCGGCGCGGCTTCTCGAAGCCGCCGGGCCGGGCCGGAGGAGCCTTCTCCACCCACTTCGCCGGATTCTTGCGCGCCTCCACAACTTCCGTATCCGGATACCGCACGCCCTCCAGCAGCAGCCCCGAACCCGGCGCCGTCCACGCCGCGACGTCCAGCCGCGCCTCGCACTTGCCGTCCAGCAACTGCTCCCAATCCGCCTGCGTGATCTCGCCCTTGCCCAGCTTCACCAGCGTGCCCACCAGCCGCCGGACCATCTTCCACAGGAAGTGCGACGCCTCGATGCGGAACAGCACCAGGTGTTCTTCCCGCTCGACTTCGGCCGATTCCACCACCACGATGGTCGATTCGCCGGGCTTCGACGGATCGTTCGCGGCAAAGCACGAGAAGTCGTGCCGCCCGGCGATCTTTTTCGCGGCCTCCTGCATCGCGGCGACATCCAGCGGTTCCTTCACCCACCACACGAACCGCTTCGCCAGCGCGGTCTTGCGCGTCGAGATCTGGTACACGTAGGCTCGCGTCACGGCGTCGTGCCGCGCGTGGAAGTTCGCGGGCGCGGGGACCGCCTCCACGATCGCAATGTCTGACGGCAGCCGCCGGTTCAGCTCGCGGGCCAGTTCGTCGGGAGCTATGGGCCGTGTACTCGCAGTCTTGAGGTGCGCCACCTGCCCCAGCGCGTGCACTCCCGAATCCGTGCGGCCCGAGCCCTGCACGTCGCACTCGGCTTCAAAGAAGTCCTGCGCGGCTTCGCGGAGAGCGCCTTGCACGGTCTTGGGAGCGTTGATCTGCTCCTGCCAGCCGTGGTATTTGGTGCCGTCGTATTCGAGAGTGAGCTTCCAGTTGGTCAAGCTGTAAGCATAGCGTGTCGCGGCTGCGGAGATTGGGTCAGATCCGTGGACTCATGGGCTGCGTGTTAGCATGAGCAGCGATGAACGCAAAGACCTCGCTGGTTCTGGCCGTTTTCTCCTGCCTGACGGCCTGCAGCGCGTACGCTCCGGAACCGCCGCAGGAGCCAGCCGGGAGATCCGCCCGGCCCAAGACCGCGCCGCCTCCCGCCACGGAAGGCCGCGACTATGTGGTGCTGGAACGCGTCCGGTTCTTTGACGACAAAGGCTATATCCAGCCGGTAGAAGCGTTCAGCGCGCTGGTGCCGAAGGGCTGGCGGTCCGAGGGCGGCGTGCGGTGGAAGAGCCCGTTCGTGTGCGCGGGGGAGACTTACGCGCCGTTCCTGAACATCACCTCCCCGGACGGCGGCGTCGAGTACCGGTCGTTGCCGCTGCAATCGTGGGGTTACACTTCGGACCCGGCGTTCCGGGAGCAGATGCAGAGGATGGCGCAGCAGGGGGGCTGCGCCGTGGCTCCGGCCATGGGCTCCGAACAGTACCTGCGCGAGGTGCTCGCTCCCCGGGAACTGGGCAACCCCAGAATCGTTTCGGTGGAGCCGAATCAGGAAGTGATCCGCGAGTTGCTGGCCAAGTCCCAGAAGTATCAGGCAACGGCCGCCTCCATGGGCATGCAACTGACGTTCCGGGCGGACGCCGTGCTCGCGCGCCTCGAGTGGCCCGGCGGACAGGAAGGCGTGGCTTTGACCACGGTGCTCAACTCGTTCAGTTCCATCGCGAATCCCTACACCGGCGGGATGCAGCAATCGTCCACCAGCGTGGCGGGCGAGCGCAGCGTGCTGCGGTTCCCGTCCGCCCGGCGCCAGGAAGCCGAAAGATTTCTGGCCACGCTGCGCACCAGTTACCGCACCAATCCGGATTGGGAGCGCGCCATTGAGGGTTTTTCCCAGCAGATGCGGAACTGGCGCAACCAGAACCACGAGATGGTGATGCGCCAGTTGGAAGCGAACCGGCAGCAGATGATGGCCAGCCATGCGGCGCGGATGGCCGCCATCCAGCAGCAGGGCGCCGCCGGCACTGCCGCGCACCAGGAGCGGATGAACGCGATGGACCGGAACATGCGCTCGTGGGAGGCCGCGCAGTCGTCCAGCGACCGCATGCACACGGCGTTCGTGCAGTCCATCCGGGGTGTGGAGACGTGGCGCGGCGAGGGCGGCGCGGTGGAGCTGACGGCCGGGTATGAGAACGCGTGGACCCGGGGCGACGGCACGTTCTTGTTGAGCAACAAGCCGGGGTTCGATCCGGCCGCGGTGTTTCAGGATCAGGCCTGGCGGCCGCTGCAGCGCGGCAACGAATGATCTCCTTTCTCCTTCCCGTCTTGACATTCCTGGTTGCCGGGGTTGTCGGGGCACTGAGTCACATCACGACGACCGAGATCGTGTTTCGTTTGAATGCCTGCAGGCCAGCGGCGGACCAGATCGACCCGTTGTTCTGGTATCCGGGAAAGTGGTCCTCGGTCAGGAGAGCATACCTTGCGGCGGGCCTGAGTCCGAAGTTACTTGCCAGGCGGACCTACCTGGCCATGGCGAGTTTCGCCCTCTTCGCCCTCGGGGTAGTACAGCTTTTCGTGTGGCATGTGAAGCGAAGCTAGCGCTCGACGAACCGGGACACACGCGCAGCGCATGCATCACCCAGCAATTCGGCGCCATCACCCGGATCTCGCCGGATCTCGGCCCTTCGCTCGACTCCACCCCAGACTCCCCAACTGACTCGCGAAGGCGCCTGCGAGGTTGCGCGACCGTCAGTCGATTCTCAAGCGGTTGCTCTCCAGGACCGTACCCCACCGCACGATGGCATCGTACGGGCTGAATTGACAACGACTGTTGGCGAAACGTTTGGCCTGTTCAACGACGCTGTAAGGGTCTGTTCCCACACTGATCCGAAATACCACCGTTCGTGCCTTGAGATTAGTCAACGCCGGATCCTCGAACTCGCCCTCGATACTCCTCTTGGGTCCGACAGCAAGCAACAGGACTGGAGGAAACCGGTTCGGGGGACAAGATCGAAGTTCCTTCACGGGCGCGGTATCGACGTTAACGATTTCACCCTCTCGATCAACCTGGTAGGCAGGCCCCCACAGGTAGAAATCGTAAACATAGACGGCAACATCCAGCTGATTGGCGACCTTCCAGCGCAGAACCGCACCATCACTTCGCGCTTTCGCAATTTCGAGGGTTACCCCAGACCGAATCGCAGGGGCAGGTTGAGCGGACACCAAGGCCGCGGAACAGGCGGCGATTGCAAAGAGCATTCGATGCTTGACCATGACTCCTCAGAAGCGTTATCCGGCCGAAGCAGCCGCCCCGCAGCGACCGCTTGCTTTTCCTACCACAGCACCAACCTGCTCCGTCCCTTTGCTCGATTCTACGCGAGAACTGGCCGCCGGAGCCGTGGTTGGGGCCCGCGGGCCACCCGGCATCCACCGCACAGCGCGGGACACGCCGCGCGTCATTCCACAACGTGGCGGAAAAACCTCCGCGCGCGGCTCACGCCGCGCTCTTATTCCCTTTTCCCGTATCTTGTTGACCCGCTTGCACTACCCGCTGCGCGCATTCGGACAGAGGGGAACGAACCGCCGTTACCGGCGCCCCTCGAAGACCAAAACAAGAATCGGAGAGAAGACAAATGACCGCCCGCAGAATGCTCCTATCCCTGGCGCTGGCCTCGGTGCTCACCGTGCACGCGCAAAGCCTGTTCATCGTTTCGCTCGGAGACTCCTACGCTTCCGGAGAGGGGAACCCCAACTCCGGCAGCGGCCTCTTCGCGACGTGGAGTAACCCGGAGTGCCACCGCTCCGTGAATAACGGCCGCCGCTTCGCCGCGGACCGGATGGAGGCCATGACCGGCGTCAGCGTCCTGTTCCGGGACTTTGCCTGCTCCGGCGCCACGGTGAACGCGCTGATCAACGGCGGCACCAGCAACCAGCTTGGCTTTTCGAACACCCCCGTGCCCGCGCAGATCGAGCAGGCCCGCACGGAGCAGCGGGATCGCCAGAACAACCGCCCGATCGACATCCTGATGGTCTCGGTGGGAGGCAACGACGCCGGCTTCGGCTCCGTAGTGATGGAGTGCATGAAGCCCAACGATTGCCGCAACAGCTCCGTGGTGCAGTCGGCGATCAACTCGATTCCCACGGTGCGGACACGGCTGCGGGACCTGCGGACGCGGATCAGCGAGCGGCTGAACGTTCGGCGCATCTACATCACCGACTACCCGAGCCCGGTGCGGAACAACAATGGCGAGTGGTGCGGCGACTTCGACGATCTCTTCACGCCCTCGGGCGACGACGCCGGCATCCTGATGAAAGGGATCTCGGCGGAAGAAAGCGAGTTCCTGCACGCGAACTACATTCTGCCTTTAAACAATGCGATCCGCGACTTCGCCCTGGAGACGGCTTCCGAGCAACTGAACTGGCGCTTCGTCAACGGCGTCTTCGACACGTTCCGCCCCCATGGATTCTGCCAGCCGAAGCCGCTGCGGTGGGTGAATACGCTGGGCGACTCCTTCGCCATCCAGGCGAGCTACACCGGCGCCGTGCACCCGAACAAGCAGGGCCACACCGCATACGCCGATATTCTGGTGCGCAAAGCGACGCTGGATCTGAACCTGCCGCTGGAGGATCCGCGCATCGACGACATCGACGCCGTCAACAAGGACGGCGAGTGGAATCCGGTGGCGGCGCCGTTCTGGACCAAGCGCGTGCGCGCCGAGATCAACCGCGTGCCGGGTTCGCTGACGGTGACGCTGCTGAGCCGGATCCGCCGGCCGTTCGACGGCGACGGTCCTTCCTGGACCAGCACCTCGATGTCCGACGGCGCGTCCGGCAGTCTGAATCGCTTCTTCGCCGATGTGCCCGGTTCCGCCAACGTGTTTAGCCCGCTGGATGCGATCGAGTACCGGGTGCGGGTGACGCAGGCGCGCAACGGCTCCAGCCGGACGGTCACCAGCAACACGCGGCGGATCGTGGTCGGCGAGTTGATGAACTCGCTGGTCGAGAGCATGCTGTAACGCCGCCCGAACGCCGGGCACGAGCGCCGCGGGATCCTCCTAACGGGGAGGCCCGCGGCGCGCTGCTTTTCGGGTGACGGCGTCGGCATCGCACCGGCACTCGCGGCGGAGCGAATCCGTCAGCCGTTCGATGCGAACCAGCGCTTCGACCGCGTGGGAACGGCACATGGCACACGGTTGGTTCTCGTAGAGTTCCAGCAGCAGCGGTTCCGCGTTCGGCGTCAGGTGGACGTCGAGGTAGTCGCGAACGCCGCGTGCGAAATGATGGAAGGACTCCGGGTTCTGCCGGTGATCCCGCAGCCCGCCAAGGAGAAGATCGTAGTCGCCCGGCTGGGGCGCTTTCGCCAGCAGGGCGCCGGCGCGCTGCGAGAGTAGCGGATGGCGCAGCACGGTGAGTCCGAGGTCGCGCAGACCCGGGTCATGGCCTTCCGCGAGCAATTGCAAAGCCGGCGACGCAAGGTGCAGGTTCGGGTGGAGCGCGAGTTCGAGCAACCGGGAGTCGATCGGTGGCACGCCGCGCCCAGCGAGTTGACTGGAGCGGAAGAGTTCGAGGAATCCCTCCATCCGGGTTTCGTCCGATTCGCGGAGGAACCCAGCGGCGGCGGTGCGCAACTCGGCGTCGCTCGCCGAGCGGGCGAAGAGTCCGAATCTGGCGCGGTAGCCCTTGCTGAGTTCCCGCATCGCGTCCGCGAAATCGCCCGGCCCTTGCTTGCGCCGGTGTTCGCGCCGCTCTCGCCAGGCGGCCAGGGCCTGCGTCAGATGGGGATCCGGTTCGGGAACGCTCCCACGCTGCGCCAGCCGCGCGACGAGACCATCGAACGCAGCGTCCTCGCCCGCGGCGCCAGTCAGGCGGCGGGCCGCGGCCGCGACCACCGGCCATCCATCGAGCGACGTCAGTTCTGCGGCGGCCTCCCAGGCGAAGTGATCCGCCACGCGCTCCCGCATGGCCGCGAGCATCGCCTGATCGCCCATGGACGCAAAGCGGCGCGCGAGCGCGAAGAGCTGGCCAGTGTACTCGCCGGCGCGCGGCGAACGCACTCTTGCCAGGATGCCGTCGCGGAACCAGGGACGTGCCCGGCTCAGCCGGATCAGTCGCCAGAGGTAACTGTCGAGGACGTCATGGCTCTGTTCCCACTGAATAAAGCGGTCGCAGGAATCCAGGAGAGCCTCGCGTAGCGTGCCGTCGCGGTCCGCCAGCAGCATCACGGCCGCGCGGCCGTGGCCTTTTCCGAGCAGCGAGACGAAGGCGGCGGACACGCTACACTCCTTCGTAGAGAAACTTCGGGTACCGGACCAGCGGCGCGTCCGCGAGCTTCGTCGCGCGCAGGAACATCTGCTCGCCCCGCAGGATCGTGGTCGCGCCGTTCCGTTCCAGCACCCGCGGCACCCACGACACCGAGTTGTAGCCCGGCGGGACCTTCGTGAAGAGATACTCGACGGCAAAGCCGGCGCCGCGCACGGCTTCTTCCAACTCCGCGGGCGTGTACTCGCGCATGTGCCCGACCTCTTCGCGCGCGTCCGGCCCGTGGGGATCGGGATACATCGAGTACAACTGCGGGTTGCCGGACATTTCGAGGATGCGCGCGACCGCCGTATAGCTGGCGACGTTAGGCGTCGTGAGGATCAGCGTGCCCCCCGGGGCCAGTACCCGGCGGCACTCGAACAGCATGTGCATCGGGTCATGCAGAAAGTGCTCGAAGATCTCGCAGGCGAGCACGGTGTCGAAGTGCGCGTCGGGGTAGGGAAACGGGTCCAGTTCGGCATTGAAGCAGTCGACGCAGCAGCGGAAGATCTCCCGGCCGCCGGCGGAAGCGGTCTTCTCGTCCGTCTTGCCGAGCGGGCCGAAATAGCCGCCGCGGACCTCGCGGTAGCCGTGGATGCAGCCGAGCACCGGGGTCATCTGCATGTAGGCGCCGAGTTCGAGAATCCGGGACTGCGGGCCGGGCGGCGGCACCATGGTGAGGGTGCGGAGGAAGCGCTCGCGGTGCACCTCGACGTAGCGGCGCGCGCCGGCGTCGGGGTAGTCGAGGGCGTCGAGAAAGGCCTGGATCTCCGCGCGGCGGGGCTCGGGAGGCTCGGGCGGCTCGGTTTCGCGGCGGGTGTCGAAGCGCGCGAGCCACGCGCTGGCGGCGTGGAGAGCGCGGCGTGCCTGGTGGACGATGCTCACGCGCCGCAGTCCCCGGCGCGGCGGACCAGTTCGCCGGGATCCTCCCCGGTCCCGTTCTTGTTCACGAAGCCAGTGTATCGCGAAGTTCCGGGGCAATTAGTTGACAAAGTCAACCATCGATAGTTGACTTTGTCAACGATTCCCGGCGTCTAGGGCTGCTTGTCGAACACCAGCGTGGCGTCGAAGGCCCCGTGGTCGCTCTTGATACTCAGTTTCGCCGTGAGCGTTTTGCCGCCGGCCGAGAGTTCCCAGCGCTCCACCTTGTGGAGCTTCATGCCGCCGTGGTCCGCGACGGTGTCCGCGGTGAAGACGAGGGCGTCGCCATCCCATTGGAGGGATCCCGTTCCGGAGGTGTCGCCCTGGAACTTCGCTGCCGGGCCGCCGATTTCAAGCGTAATGGAGCTGTTGCCCGCGTCCTTGGGCTGGGCGCTGGCGAGCACCAGGCGGGAGCCCTGGTGCTGAATGGTGCGGGTCCAGGCGAGCGGTTTGGCCACGCGGCCGAAGTCGCTCTTGTCGAAGTTGATCTGCCAGGTTCCGGAGAAATCCGGTTTGGGGGCGGCCAGCGCGAGGCTGGCGGCGAACACACTGAGGGCGAGCAGTTTCATGGGGTCTCCTTCTTTGGTTAAGTCTGCGGTCTTTGGCCCCGCCTACCGGCGGGGGCTCAGGGCTGCTGCGAGGCTTGCGGCTGCGCGGGGCGGACGCCGTTCCACAACGTGCGGACGGCGCGGCGGATGATCTCGGGATCGAACTTCCCGCCATGCGCGCCGAGCCGTTCGAACGACGCGACGGAGCGCATGGTGCCGAGCAGCAGCAGCGCCGCGCCCGCAGGATCCGGCGAGCGGTTCAGCCGGAAGAACTCCATCACCTGCCAGCGCAGGTTGACCATCGGATTCTCGGGGAAGCGGCGGGCGAACTCTTCGAGCTTGAAGTCCGGGTGGGACATCAGGGGTTCGAGCACCGGCTGAGCGCCGCGGAAGTAGTCGAGCAGCGCGAAGGCGAGTTCCTCGAGCGCGGCGTAGAGGTCCGCCGCCGCGTGCACCTGCTGCAGCCGCTGGTCGATGGCGCCGGAGGGCGGCACCATGGCCGCGAAGAACAGGTCCGCTTTGGTGGTGAAGCGCTGGAACAGCAGCGCCTCCGAGACGCCGGCGCGGCGGGCGATTTCCCGGGTGGAGGCCGTGAAACCGCGCTCCACGAAGACCTCGCGCGCGACCGCCAGGAGTTCTTCGTCGGAGATCGTTTTCTTGCGAGGCACGAAAGTACATTCTCACCTCTTGCGGCATAGGATGTACAACGCTCCGGGGATGGTGCCGGTCTCAACTACGTCGAAGCCGCCTTCGCTGAGCGCGGCGGTCCAGCGGTCCGGCGAGGGGGCCGGGCCGAAGTAGCCGCCGTGTACGAAAAACGGGTAGGCGACGGTGATCCAGAGGTCGCGCTGGATGGTGAGGAACAGGAACTCGCCGCCCGGCTTCAGGACGCGGCGCACTTCACCGAGGGCGCTGCGGAAGCCGCCCCGGCCCAGGTGATCGATGGCGAAAGCGCTGAGCGCGGCGTCGAAGGATTCGGCGGGCAGCGGCATCTCGCGCATGTCGGCGGAGACGATCTCCACGCGGCCGTCGACGCCGCCCTCCTTCAGGTTCGCCAGCAGGCGCTGCGGACCGTTATTCTCGATGCCGAAGCCCTGCGCGAATTTGTCCAGCGCGACCAGGGTAGCCTGGGGCCGCGCCTGGAGGACCATCAGCGCGGACCGCCCGGAGCCGGCGCCTACGTCCAATACCTTGCCCGTTCCAGAGGCGAGGAATTTCTGCGTGGGCAGCGACATCGGACGGTTCGGACCCACGGCAAACTGGAGGGCGAGAAACCCGGCGAGCGACCACAACGTCACTAATCCCAGGATCACCGTAAGGATGCGATTCCAGCGGTAACGAATTGCAAAGAAAAGAAGTACCGCGCCGATGGTGAGGGGGATGAGATGGCTGTAGACCCACTTCCATTCGTAACCGAAGTCGAAGAGCAAGGCCGGGATCAAATTGTAAGTGAGCACATACTTATAATACAGACGATCGCTTCGAGCGCAAGCGGAATCTTCGGAACGCGGTGAACCTGACGGTATGAATCGGATCCTTTTCCTGGGCGTGGTGGCCGCCGGACTGCTGGTGGCCGACAGCAAGAACCAGGTGTTCGGCGACTTCACGACGCCCCTGCCTCTGGCCTCCGGCAGCACGCTGGTGGTGGGCGTGGTGGGCGGCTGGGAGCGGTGGGACGCCGAGCAGCGGATCATCCGGCGGATTGCGCTGCGGTTGCGGGAGCGGAAACTGCCCGGCGTGTGGGTGGAAACGGTGGAGAACCACAAGCTCGCACTGGGCGAGGAACTGATCCGGAGGGCGTTCCCGACGCCGGCGGACGCGCGGCTGGTGGTGTACGGGCAGTCGCTGGGCGGGCCGGCGGCGGTGCAACTGGCGCGGCGGCTCCACGAAACGGGCTATCGGATCCGGCGGCTGGTAGTGATCGACTGCATCGGCGGCGGCGAGCCGGTGATTCCGCCGAACGTCGGCTCCGCGCTGAATCTCTACCAGCGGGATAGCTGGTGGCCGGTGGTGGGGGCGAAGCGGATCCGCGCGGAGGACGCGGCGCGCACCGAGATCCTCGGGAACGAGCAGTTCCGCTACCGCGGCAAGCGGATCGAGATGCCGGGCGAGCCGTGGATCCGGCGCACGTTCATGCGCGGCCATCTGAAGATGGAGTACGACCCTGCCGTCTGGCAACTGGTCGAGGAGCGGCTGGCGGAGGCCATCGAGCCCGCGAACGCGCGCCGGCTCAGGTGAAGCGCGGCCTCACTTCCCGGTCTTGACGTAGGCGATGAGGTCCGACATCTCGGAGCCCGCGAACTGGGGCCAGGACACGCCCTTGGCCTTCATCTGCTTGAACATCTCGGGTCCGTGCCGCCACAGCACGGCGACCATCCGGTAGGAGTTGGCGTCGGCGCCGCCGGCTCCCGCGGGGGCGCCGCCCGCATGGCACCCCTGGCAGCCTTTGGCGGCCCAGACCTTGGCGCCGCGGGCTGCGTCGCCGCCTTCCTGCTCGAACTGCCGGCTCCAGACATAGGCGAGGATCTGCCGCATTTCGTCAGGCTGCAACTCCGCGGTTGGCTTCATGCGGCCGGCATGGTTCCACATGGAGGCGGCCAGGTCGGCGGTGGTGAGCATGACGCCTTTGCGGGGCAGGGCATTGGCGCCGGTGTGGCAGCCCGTGCAACCCTTGGTTTCGAACAACTGCGCGCCGCCGGACCCGGAGGCAGCGGTGGCCGGCGCGACCGCGGTCTTGGTCTGGCTGGCGGCAAAGCTGGCGAGATCGTTCATGTCCGTGGCCGTCAACTGCGGGATCCGCTTGCCGCCGGCGGCCGCCGCGGCGGTCATCTTCGGCGCATGATTCCACATCTGGCGGGCCAGCTCGATGGGATCGCCCATGGCTCCCCAGCGGGAGACCGCGGGTCCGGCGTTCTTGCCGGCGCCGCCGTGGCACTCGGCGCAACCTTTCTCCGTGAACAGTCGCCGCCCGCGCCCTACGTCGGCGCGGGTTTCGAAGAAGCGCGCCATATAGAAATATGCGAACAGGTCGGCGGCCTTTTCCGTGCTGATGACAGGTTTGTCGAGTTTGGCAGCCTCGATGGCGGTCCACATGGCGGGCGCATGGTTCCACATTTGGGCGGCCATGCCCGCCGGCGTGTAGGAGCGGCCGCCCAACCAGCCGAGGCTGGGGGCCGACATCCCGCCCTCCCCGGCAACGCGGTGGCAGGTTAGGCACTGCTGGTCCTTCAACAGTGCCCGGCCGGCGGCGGGGTCTCCCACAGGCGCGGCGAGCGCCTGCACTCCCGAAAATGCCACGGCTAGCCAGCAGAGCCTTGCAAAATGCGCGTCCGTCATATGTCCCTCTGCGGCAAATGATATCGCGATTGGGCGCGCGAAGCCAGTGATGGTGCGCGACTTACTTCTGGACCTGAACCCGCAGCGAACTCTTGAGTCCCTCGGCGGTTGTGACCGTAACGACGGCGGTCCGGGACCCGGTGGTCCACGACGAGGTGTCGCCAACGGAGAGCTTCACGGCGGCGGGCGTGGCGCCGGCGGAGGCATCCAGGGTGATCCACGGCTGGTCGACGGTGGCCGTCCAGGAGAGCGCGTTCCGGCTGTTGCGATTGAAGACGCCGAAGACTTCCGACGTCTCGCCGTTCAGGGTATTGAGGAGAATAACGTCGGGCTCCACGACCAACTGGTCCGCGACGACCGGGAGGTCGGCGGCTTTGGCGACCACTTTGATTTGGGTGGTGACGGAGACCGAGTCGAGGCCGGCGTCGTCTTTCACCGTCAGGGTGAGGGTATGATCGCCGGGGCTGAGCCGCGACACTTCCAGCTCCAGCCCGGTGCCGAGGGGGCCGTCGATGCTGGAGGACCAACTCACCATCTCCTCGGGGACCTCGCCGGTGTCGGCGTCATAGGCAATGGCCTCGAGGTAAATGGTCTCGCCCTTCACGAAAGCCTCGTCTTTGGCGGGCGAAAGGATCTCGACGGTGGGGCCGAGTTCGCCGAGCACGAACGGCTTCGAGGTGGCCGTCGTGGTGTGGATGCCGTCGGTCGCGAGCACGCGGAACAGGGCGGTGGGCGAGCCGGAAAGGTCGATGCGGTCGATCTCGGCGGTGGTGTCGCGGAGGTTCTGCTCCACCGTTTCCCAGGTGAGTCCGTTGTCGCTGCTGTACTGCACGGTGTAGGCCAGAGTGTCGCCATCGGCGTCGGAGGCGGTCCAGGTGACCTTGATCACGTCGCCGGAGACAGTGTCGCCCTCAGCGGGAGACGTCAACTGCACTTCGGGGAAGGCGGGCCCCGCCTTGACGGAGTGGAGCAGCGCATTACCGGGTCCGGTGATGTCGACCACGGTGGTGCCGGCCGCATAGGGCACCAGCTCGCGGATGGAATGCAGGTTCAACTCCGGATCGTTGGGATTCTTGCCGGCGCCGCTGCTCATGCGCGCGGGTGTGAAGGGATAGCGGGCAAGCTCGGCGTCTCCGGCTTTCAGCACGATGGCGTAGTCGCCGGGCACCCGCGGGCGGACCTCCGTGGCGTTCTGCAGCAGATAGAAGGGCGACATGCGGGCCTTGGGCGGGGTCTGGTCGAGGTCCACGCCGCCCACGACCATCAGGCGGTCCTCGCGGCCTTCGGCCTGGCGGATGCCGGGATCTTTGGCGGCGGCGGCCGCGGCGGCGGCTTCCCGTTGCAGCAGGTCCATGATGCCGTGGTAGGTGTGCTTGCCGGTCCACTGGAAGCTGCAATACGTCATGTTGTCTTTCCAGTTCGGGGCTAAGACCGCCCGGGTCAGGGAGTCGAATCCGTAGACGGCGTCGGCCCCGCCGAGCACCGGGCTGATGTTGCCGTTGGCGAAGGGGTAACGCTCGCCGGCGGTGGCGCCGCAGAATTCGGCGTGGAAGCGGGCGTAGTTGTGCGCGACTTCGTGGGCGCCGTACCAGTCGCCGTAAGTGCCGTCGGTGTCCCATTCGAAGCTGGTGCCGGCTCCCGCGGCGCCGGTGGGGCCGGAGGAAGCGAAACCGGGCAGGTCATCGGCGCAGCCCCGCATGAAGCCGCCGCGATCGTCGACCATGCCGTAGTAGCGCGCCGAGGCGGGAATTAGAGTGTTCGGGTTCTGCCGGTCCTCGAGGCGTTTCTTGGCCAGCAGCGCGTTCACCTGGTCGCAAGTGGGCAGGCCGGGTCCGATGGACTTCGAGATATCGTCTTTGCGCAGCCAGTAGCGGACGTTCGGCACGGGCCAGGAGCGGTAGATCCAGTTGGCCATGGCCCGGACGTGCGAATCGTCGTTGATGATGTAGTTGCCCTCGGCATCGCGGTAGCCGATGGAGAAGATCACCAGATGCAGAGGCGGCACGGTCTCGAAGCGCACGTTGAGGCGGGCGACGTTGTTGGTATAGTCGGCCTCTTCGACGGCGCGGCCGTCGGCGGAGTTGTTGACCTCGGCTTCAAGAGACACGTCGCCCTCGCGGAAGCCGTCCGGGAGTTCGAAGAGGAACGCGTGGTCGCGCACCAGCCGGTTGGGCGCGGCGACCGCCTGGATGACGCCGCCCCGGTTGAGGGGAGCGAGCGCGATGCTGCGTTCCCCGCTGCGCGCGGTAAGCAGCGCGGGCGTGGTGACCGTGCCCTGAGCGGTCTGGACGTAGAAGCGGACGAAGGTGCGCTTGCCGCCGACGAGGCGGACGCTATGGTTCAAGTCCTGGACGCCCTGGGTGACCTCAAGGGCGAGCGCGACGAGGTCGCCGCCGCTTTGGGCCGCGCTGGGGGTCGCGAGGGCGGCAAGGGTCAAAAGAGTACCGAGCGCCCGGGGGGCGCGAACGTTCCAACAGTTTATGAACATTGGGTTTCACCAGGATACTCGGATTGGTGACGGCAACGCTAACCGGTTTCGGCTGTAGGGTGGGGTGAAGTTCGCCTTAGTCGCGGTAGCACGAAAGTACTTGTATAGAAGTTGCTCGAAGGGGCTCCTCCCCGGACGTTTTGCCTCCGGTTTCCGCTTAACCCGGAGAGGCCCTATGAAGACACTTGTTTTCCTTTTCCTTGCCGCCCTCACCCTGGCGGGCCAGACCGACTGGTCCGGCTCCTGGAAG
This sequence comes from uncultured Solibacteraceae bacterium, assembly GCA_964471915.1. Taxonomy (GTDB): domain Bacteria; phylum Acidobacteriota; class Terriglobia; order Bryobacterales; family Bryobacteraceae; genus JAIEPW01. The sequence continues at coordinate 46,859 of CAYYID010000042.1, forward strand.
GGCGCCGAGCTGACGCTGACCATTCAAGGGAAGGGCGGTCCGGCCTACGGCGGAACCATCACCCTGGAGGGCCGGACGCTGCCGTTCACGGCGCAGGTGTCCGGCGACCGGCTGGAGGGTAGCTTCACGGTGGAGGGCGCGAAGTTCCCGTTCACGGTGGTGCGGGCGGGCGGCGGGCACCTGAAGCTGATCTCCGACGGCGCCGAGTATTTGCTGGCGCCGGCCAGCGCGCCCCGGAATCCGCTGGCGGGCGCGGGCAACTCGATTGCCGGCGACTGGCAGGGTCCGCAAGGCCCGGTGCGGTTCGGCGCCGACGGGACGCTGGTGCTGGCGGGGCAGAACTACCGTTACCAGGTGCAGGGCTCCACGGTGCTGCTGATCGCGGCGGACGGCCAGGTGCCGGTGCCGTTCCAGTTGCAGGGCGACACGATGACGCTGGGCGTGGGGCCCCAGGCGATCCGGCTGACACGCGCCGCCGCGGCGCGAGCGCCCGGCGCGGCGGGTAAGGGCGGCGTGCTGCCGGAGCTGGTCGGCAAGTGGTGCTACCAGGCCAACGTGTATGCGACGAACGGCGGCGGGCGGTCGTCGAGCCAGTGTTTCGTGCTGAACGCCGACGGGACCTATGAGTACTCGGGATTGACGGATTCCTACAATCCGAACGGCGGGGCGACTTCGGAGAGCCACGACGCCGGCACGTGGACGGCGACGGAGACGACGATCACGGCGAATTCGCGGTCCAAGGG
>CAYYID010000043.1:0-6823 GCA_964471915.1 uncultured Solibacteraceae bacterium
CTGATGACGCGGGGAGCGCTCACCACGTTCTCCATCGCCAACGACGTGGCCAAGTACTTCGCCATCATCCCGGCGGCTTTCGCCACCACCTACCCGCAGTTGCGCGCGCTGAACGTGATGGGGCTGGCCTCGCCGGAAAGCGCGATCCTCTCGGCGGTGATCTTCAATGCGTTGATCATCGTCGCGTTGATTCCCCTGGCGCTGCGCGGTATCCGATACCGCCCCATGGGCGCCGCGGAACTGCTCCAGCGCCATTTGCTGATTTACGGGCTGGGCGGAGTAGCGTTGCCATTTGCCGGCATCAAACTCATCGACTTACTGCTTTCTGCCTTGGGGTGGGCGTAATGACCACGATTCGCATGATGCTCTTGTTCACGGTCCTCTTGGGAGTGGTCTATCCCCTGACGATCACCGGCGTTGCGTCCTGGCTCTTTCCGCACCAGGCAAAAGGCAGCCTGATCGTCCGGGGAGGGAAGGTCGCGGGATCGGAGCTGATCGGACAGTCCTTCGAGAGCCCGCGATACTTCTGGTCCCGCCCGTCCGCCACGCCGTCGTTTGCCTACAACTCCAGCCTGTCTTCGGGTTCCAACCTGGGGCCGAAGAATCCGGCTCGCCAGGAGGCCATGGAGAACCGCCGCCGGATGCTCGTGGCGTTGGACCCCGGCAATCCGGCGCCGGTTCCGCTAGACCTGTTGCAGGCATCGGGAAGCGGACTGGATCCACACATCAGTCCGGATGCGGCGGCCTACCAGCGCCCGCGCGTGGCCCGGCTGCGCGGCGTCCCTGAGGACGAAGTGGCGCGGCTCGCTGCCGCCTGCACGGAAGGCCCCGACTTCGGTCTGCTCGGGGAGCCGCGGGTCAACGTCCTGCGGTTGAACCTGCTGCTCGATCAGCGTTTCCCGCTTCGCTAAACGGTGAACAGGCTCTAACAAGGAGGTCACAATGAAGTTCTTCATCGGCATGGGGATGACCCTGGCTGCGTTCCAAGCGCTAGGCCAGGCGACGCCCGGCGACCGGGAACGGACCCTGCTCGAGCGAGTGAACGCACTCGAGGCGCAACTCGCCGAGCTGAAGGGAGAACTCAAGAAAGCCGCCGCGGCCGAGGCCGCGGTCCCGATTGCCCCGCCCCCCCTGGCGCGTCCCGTTACTTCCATTGCTGCGGCGCCCGCGGGTCCGCCGGACCCCCGGGCGGCCGAACAACCGTTCGGCTTCGCGGATTTCACCTGGCTCACGGGCAACCCCCGCACCAAGGAGAACCCGCTCGACAACAGCTACTTCACTCCCGAGTTCCGCGTGGACATGAACTTCACCCGAAGCATGAACCAGCCGCGCGACAACACGATCGGCGGATCCACCTCGATGTTCCGCTCCGGTGAGTTCCAGCTCACGCAACTCGGCGTGGGCGGCGACCTGCACATCGGTAACGTCCGCGGACGGTTCCTCACCCAGATCGGCATGTATTCCCAGACCACGCCGCGCAACGATCCCAGCCCGGCACGCGGCCAGTGGGGCCTCGACAATGCTTACCGGTACATTTCGGAAGCCTACGGGGGTTACCACTTCAACAAGCTGCACGGCATTAACGTGGACGCCGGCATCTTCATGTCCTACATTGGCTTGTTCAGCTACTACCAGTTCGACAACTGGGCCTATCAACCGTCCTATGTGTCGTCGAACACGCCGTGGTTCTTCAACGGCCTTCGCGTGCAGATCTTCCCCACCAAGAAGCTCAAGATCGAGCCCTGGCTGATCAACGGCTGGCAATCCTATGGGCGGCTGAACCGCCGTCCCGGCGTGGGCGGGCAAATCCAGTGGCGGCCCAACGGATCCGTTTCCCTGGTTTCGAACAATTACTTCGGCGCGGACACGCTCGGCGTGCCGGATCGCCAACGTTTCCACACGGACAACAGCATTCAGGTGAAGTATCTCGACAACCCCAGCGGACGGCTGAGCAAAGCGGCGTTCACCGTGACGGCGGACGCCGGTTGCGAATTCGGGGGCGGCGTATCCTGCCGCGGGTCCCGGGGAACCCCGGCGCAGTACTTTCTCGGCTACATGGTCTACAACCGCCTGTGGTTTCACCGGGACCGCTTTGCGTGGACGTTGGGTCATGGCGCCATCACCAATCCAGGCCGGTACTTGGTCCTGTTCCCGCCGGTCAACGGCGCGACCGCGGCCTCAGGCAGCCCGTACTTCACCGCCAACCCGGGCGACCCGTTCCGCGCCTGGGACGCCTCTTCGACGTTCGACTACCTGCCGAGCCAGTTCCTCACCTGGCGTTTCGAGTGGAACTACCGCGCCGCGAACGTGCCCTACTTCAGCGGGCGCGGCGGCGTCACGCCGCCGGGTGGCAACGTCCTGCCTTTCGGCTCGCTGGTGCCGGGCTGGGCGCCGGACCTGCGCAAGCGGGAGTCGCGTTTCACGATTGCGCTCCTCTTGAAACTCTGAGAAGACAGTATCCTGAAGAGCACCGGATGAGCGACGGCCGCCCGAGTCCCGAAGAATTCCTGGAGCGCGCGCGCTCCGAGCAGGAGATGGAGGGGCACGGGCGGCTGAAGATTTTCTTCGGCGCCGCGCCGGGGGTCGGGAAGACGTTCGCCATGCTCGAGGCCGCGCGGCAGCAGCAGCGGGCGGGCGCCGACGTCGTCGCGGGGGTTGTGGAGACGCACGGCCGCCCGGAAACCACCGCGTTGCTCACCGGCCTCGAGGTGCTTCCGCGGCGGCGGATCGCCCACCGCGGCATCACGCTCGAGGAGTTCGACCTGGACGCGGCATTGGACCGGCGGCCGCAGCTCCTGTTGGTCGACGAACTGGCGCACACGAACGCCCCAGGATCTCGCCATCGCAAACGCTGGCAGGATGTCAGAGAACTGGTGGCGGCGGGCATCGATGTCTACACCACGCTCAACGTGCAGCATCTGGAGAGCCTCAACGACGTGGTCGCCCAGATCACCGGCGTCGTGGTGCGGGAAACGCTGCCGGATTTCGTACTCAGCGAGGCCGACGAGATCGAACTGGTCGACCTGCCGGTGGAGGAGTTGCGCCGCCGGATGGAGCAGGGCAAGGTGTATCTGCCCGACCAGGCGTTGCGGGCAATGGACGGCTACTTCCGGGCGGGAAACCTGATCGCCTTGCGGGAACTCGCGTTGCGCCGCACCGCGGACCGTGTGGACGCGCAAATGCAAGCGTACCGGCGGGACCATGCCATCCGTTCGACCTGGCCGGTCGCTGAGCGATTGCTGGTCTCGATCGGCCCCAGCCCGTTCTCGGCCAAGCTGATCCGCGCCGCCAAGCGCATCGCGGCCCGGCTGGGCGCCGAGTGGATCGTGGCTTTTGTGGAGACCCCGCGCCATGCAGGCGCCAGCGAGGAGGCGCGAGAGCGGGTGCAGAGTGTCCTCCGGCTGGCCGACCAGCTGGGCGCGGAGACGGTGACGCTCAGTGGCTCGGACGTCGCGGGCACGCTGCTGCCCTACGCCCGATCCCGCAACGTGTCCCGCATCGTGCTCGGCAAGCATCCCGGCCCGCTGTGGAGGCGCCTTTGGAAGGGTTCAGTCTTCGACGCCCTGGTGGCACACAGCGGAGATATCGAGATCATCGCGATCTCGGGAGAACCCGACCCCAGCGCCCCGCGGGCCGCGGCGCCCGCGGGGCGGCCCTGGGACTGGCGCGGGCTGATCCAGGCGGCGGCGCTGGTCGCCGCGATTACCATAGCGGCGCTGCCGCTGCGGACGTTGCTGAACCCGGTCAACCTGGTGATGTTCTACCTGCTGGGCGTGGTGGCGGTTGCCTTGCGATCGAGCCGCCGCATCGCGCTGTTCGCCTGCGTCCTGAGCGTGGCGGCGTTCGATTTCTTCTGCGTCCCGCCCTACCTGACCTTCGCCGTCTCGGATTACGAATACCTGCTGACCTTCGCCGTGATGCTGCTCGTGGCCGTGGTGATCGCCTCCTTGACCATCCGGGTACGGCTGCAGGCGGCCCACGCGGCCGAGCGGGAGGCGCGCACGCAAGCCCTCTACCGCCTGACCCGGGAACTGAGCGGCGAATCCCGCTTCATGGTGGCGGGCCGTGCCGCGGCCGGCATCGCCCGCGAGGTCTTCGGCAGCCCCGTGATCCTGTTCTTCCCGGACGAAGCGGGCCGGATCTCCTTCCGCCGCCGCACCTCCGACGATCTGCCCCTGCCGACCGCGGAGGAAGGGATCGCGCAATGGGTGTTCGACCACGGCCAGAAAGCCGGCCGGGGCATGGACACCCTGCCGGGCGCCACGGCGCTGTATCTGCCGCTGCAGGGCTCGCTGGCAGCCCTGGGGGTGCTCGCTATCCTGCCGGGCGAAGCCGCCCATCTGGAGTCCCCCGATCAGATGCACCTGCTGGAGATCTTCGCCAGCCAGACGGCGCTGGCCATGGAGCGCACCCAGGCCGCCCACGCGGCGCGGGAAGCCCAGGTGCAAGCCGAAACCGAACAGATGCGGAGTGGCTTGCTCAGCGCCGTGTCTCACGATCTGCGCACGCCGCTCGCCGCCATCACCGGTGCGGCCAGCAGCCTGCGCACCCAGCGCCGGCAACTCGATGACCGAACGCAGGAAGAGCTGCTGGAATCCATCGAACTTGAGGCCGAGCGGTTGAGCCGCCTGGTAAACAACCTGCTGGAGATGACCCGCCTGCAGTCCGGCAAGGTGACCGTGCGCCGGGAGTGGCACCCGCTGGAGGAACTGGTGGGAGCGGCGCTGACTCGCCTGGAACGCGTCCTGGAGGTCCGGCCGGTTCAGGTGGAGATCCCTTCGGGACTATGGGTGTCGGGAGACGACGTCCTGCTGGAGCAGGTGGTTTGGAATGTCCTGGAGAATGCCGCCAAGTACTCGCCGGCGGGCTCGCCGATCTGGATCCACGCGCGGGCGGCGGACGGGCTGGGAGACCATGGGGGAGTGGAGATCGAGATCCGCGACAGCGGACCGGGATTCGCCGCGGGCGAAGAACAACTGGTTTGGGACCGGTTCTATCGGGGCAAGCAGGCCGCGGCGGCGGGCGCCATCCGCGGCGCCGGCCTGGGTTTGCCCATCTGCCGCGCCATCGTCACGGCGCATGGCGGGCGGATCGAGGCGGCCAATCACCCCGGCGGCGGCGCCGTGATTCGCCTGTGGCTGCCGCACCCGGAGCCGCCCCCGGAGGCGCCCGGTGCGTAACGTCCCGGAGATCCTCATCATCGAAGACGACCCGCAGATCCGCCGCTTCCTGCGGGCGGCTCTTTCCGCCGAGCAGTTCCGCTACCACGAGGCCGTCACCGCCGCCGCCGGCGTGGCCCAGGCGCAGGCGCGGCAGCCCGACCTCCTGCTGCTCGATCTCGGACTGCCGGACCAGGATGGCCTGCACGTAATCCGCGCCGTTCGCCAAAGCAGCCAGGTGCCCATCATCGTGCTCTCCGCGCGGGGACAGGAGAAAGACAAGATCGAAGCCTTGGATGCCGGGGCGGACGACTTCGTCAGCAAGCCGTTCGCCGTCGGGGAACTGCTGGCGCGCCTGCGGGCCGCTTTGCGCCGGGCCGCCACCATCCGCGACGGGGCGGAGGGCGCGACCTTGCGCTTCGGCAACATCACCGTGGACCTGGAGGCGCGCCTCGTGCGCGTGGGTGCGGACGAGGTACATCTAACGCCCATCGAGTTCCGCCTGCTCGAGGCGTTGGTGCGTCACGCGGGAAAGGTCCTGACCCAGCGGCAACTGCTGGTCGAGGTTTGGGGTCCACAGCACAGTGAGCAGGCGCAGTATCTTCGCGTCTATATGACGCAACTGCGTCGCAAACTGGAGGCGGATCCGGCGCGCCCGCGGCACTTTCGCACCGAACCGGGCGTGGGCTACCGGCTCGTCACCGAGTGATCGTAGCGGACACGCGGATGCGGCCCGGTCACAAGCCTCGCAGTTATCGCAAGTGCAAGTAAACAAGCGCCTTATCAAACACGCGCGGGCGGGGTGCGGAACTCGCTACGTTATCCTCTCAACCGATGAGAATGATCAACCCGGCCTTGCTCGGCGCCGACAACGGAGCCGCGCGCGTCCGCGAGCGGCAAGCACAACCCAAACCCGCGCAATCACTTGCAGAAGAATTACCGAACGAACTCCCCCGCTCGCCCTCTCGCTCCACATTCGTTGCGCTTGCCGCTCGCTCAAGCTTCGCGCCTAGAACAGACGCTGCCACCGCAACCGCCCGACTTCGACCGCCAGCGCGCGCGGCGACAAAGCGGACGACAGGAGAGGGCGGTACTCGGGCCCCCTGGGGAGACGGAAACTCGCTATTTCCAGACGAACTCCCTTCAAGACCCAACCTCGGATGTAATCCATCGCGTCGAGCAGACGGAGATCTCCAAACGAACTGCCCCGCGACTTTCTCACTGGCGCGGCTACTCCCGGTCCGAGTTCGCCGTCGCGAAGTATCCCTTGCGCGCGAACACCCGGTGCTCCTTGCTCGCCGTCCGGACCTCCAGCTTGCGGAACGCGCCGTCCTTGTTCGAGTTCGACGGCGTATAGCCGATCGCGTACTGGCTCCGCATGTCCTCGTCGATCTCGCGGAATATGGCATCCAGGGATTGATTCCGGCCCACCGAAAACACCCGGCCGCCGGTCTCCTCCGCCATTCTCTTCAGGTCGCCTTCCCCGCTCCCCGTCATGGCCCGGTACATGGGATCCGCGTAGTAGATCGAGTAGATCACCGCGTCGGCCTTGTGCGCCGCCTCGATCGCTTTCCCACGGCTCATCTTGCTGCCAGTATCGACGCCGTCCGAAATCACCACGATCACCTTGCGCAAACCGAAGGTCAGCGCCCTGCGCGGGCTGA
>CAYYID010000043.1:6833-46454 GCA_964471915.1 uncultured Solibacteraceae bacterium
CCTTGCGGCCCACTTCCCCCCGCAACTGGTCGGTGGCCGCCAGGTACACGGCGTCGTAGAGAATCGTCCCCGCCCGGTTCTGCATGGTGGGCACGGGCCCGGGATGCAAGCCCCCCACGGGCGTGCTAAGCCGCAGTTCCGCCAGGCCCTTTTCGAGCTGCCGGACCGCGTTCGTCGAGTCCGCCAGCAGCTCCGCCTCGGCGCCGAATTGCATCAGAAACGCCATGTCCTTCTGCCGGAGCAGCTTCTTGAAGAACGCTGACGCCGCGCTCCGCTCCGTCTCGATCAGCCGTTCCTGGCTGCCGGAGGTGTCCACCAGCAGACCGATGGTCAGCGGCACGTCGGTTTCGCGCGTGAAGTACTTGATTTCCTGAACCTTGCCGTCCTCGAGGACGGTGAAATCGCCCTTCTCGAGCTTGCCCACCACGCCGCCGGCTTTGGTGCGCACCGTCGCCAGGACGTTGACAATGTCCACGTCCACGCGGATCACGGGATCCTGGGCGGCGCCGGCCGCGGCGAGCAGGACGAGAGCGAGAGATCTCATAGGGATAGGGTAGCCATTCCTGTGGATGGCCGGAACGGCCGCGGGGGGTACGTTAAATCAGTGGACGTACGTTAATTCAGTAAAGAATCGCCACAAACTCGCCCAGAATCCGGTACCGGTCCTCTTCCGGGTCGAGATCCCAGGCGGCAAACTCGGGGTTCAGAGGTTCGAGCGTGATCCGCTCGTGGGTCCAGCCGCCCTCCCCGGGGCGTTTCTCGCTCCGGTACCGCTTGACGGTGAAAGCTTCGTTATCCCCCCGCGTGACATCCCGCACCAGGACCAGTTTGCCGTGGCGCGAGCCCGCCACGGGCCGGAACAGGCACACCGCGCCATCGGGGATCACCGGCTCCATCGAATGCCCGTGGATCGCCGCCGCGAACATCCCCTCGCCGAGCCGCTGGCCGGGCGGGGTTTCGATCCACTCGAGTTCCTCCACCGCGGTGTTTTCGCGGAACGGCCCCGCGGCGACCTCGGCCGAATACAGCGGCACATGCGTGACGTACCGCGCCACCGGCGTCTTCACCCGCTGGCGGTACAGGCGCTCGGCCGCGCGCGGAAAGTCGGCCAGCACCACGCGTTCCGGGTCCCCGATGCGCAGCGCGTTGGAGAGAGTACCCGTCAGGAACTCCAGCACCTGGGCTGCGCCCAGCTCCCGGGCCTTGGCCTCCAGATCCTCCGCCAGCGCCGCGAACACCTCGGCGTCCCCCGGATCCGCGATCCGCTCCCAGTCCCGCCGCAGCCGGACATACAGCCGGTCCGCGGCCGGATCCACCAGCAGGATCCCGGCGGCGACGGGCGGCGCGCCGCCCAAGGCGGCCTCGAGCACCGCGAGCCGGCCTTCGGTCATGCCGAGGATCGCGCCGCTAGTCATTGCTTAAGCCTCATCGGCACTTAATCCTCATCGGGCGCTAGGGATTGTAGGGATAGTAGCCGTTGCGCGCGCGGACCTTGACGTGTTGCAGCGCGACCTTCACGTTGATCCGCCGGAACTGCCGCTCGTCCGCCGCCGGGGTGTCCGGCACGTACCGCAGGATGTACTGGGTAGTCACTTCGCCGGCCACGTTGGCAATCGACCGGAACATCCCAGTCGCCAGCGCCGACGCATACCCGCCCGTGCCGACCTTTAGCGCGTAGTTGCCCTCGTCCGAAGGCTTCGAGAGATACCCGCTCACGTCCTTGTACACGCCCTGCAGCGGATACTCCACGCGCCCGCCGGTCTCTTCGCACAGCCGCGTGAGGTTCTTATCGCCATCGGCCGTGAAGCCGAACGCGGTCGTGGACACGCCGTAAATCGTCACCAGGTTGCGCTGCGCCAGCTCCAGCACTTCCTCGAGCGTTTTCTTGCTCGCGTTGTCGTGCCCGTCGCCGATGATCACGATCACGCGCCGCGGCTCCACCGGCTCGCCCTTCACCAGGTTCCGGCTGGTGCAGGCCATGTAGATGGCGTCGAACAGCGCCGCGCCGCCGCCCGGCTTGATCTTGCGGATCTTCTCGATCAGCTTGTCGGAAGCCGTCGTCGTGTTCACCAGCAGCTCGGCTTCGTTCGAGTACCCGACCAGGTAGCCGGAGTACTTCGGCTCGCCCGGCAGCAAGGTCAGCACCAGTTCGATCGCCGATTCCGAATAGCTCTTCCAGTGCAGGCGGCTGGAATTCGAGGTATCCATCAGGAACCCGACCACCACCGGCTGGCCGCGGTCGCGCGAGAAGAACCGGACCCGCTGGAGCTTGCCCTCGTCGTAGATCTCGAAGTCCTTCTCCTCGAGGTCCGACACGAAGCGCCCCTTCTCGTCGGTTACCGTCACCGGGACGATCACCTCGTTGACGGTGACGCGGATCGGGGCCGGCTGGGGCGGCTGCGCGCTCTGCCCGGCCGCCGGCGGAGCCGGGGTCTGGGCCGCGAGCGGCGTCGCCAGAATCGTCGTAAGCAGATCTCGCCGGGTCATACGCGCTTAGACTCGATTATAGTCCACCGGGTTGCGGTCCCCTGCCTCCTATTGTCCGCCGAGGCGAAAAATCCGCCGCAGCAACCCCGCGAGCTGGTGCCCCTCGCTGTCGCCCGCGTGCCGCCGCAGCTCGGCGATGGGCCCGTGAGCGATCTTGTTCACGATCCCCCGCGTCAGCGCCTCCACGACCTGCTCCTGCTCCGGCGTCAGCCCGCCGAGTTTGCCCCGCACCCGGTCCCATTCGTTCTGGCGGAGCAACTCGAACTGCTCCTGCAAGCTCACGATGGTTGGGACCACTTCCCGCGCCTTCAGCCGGGCGAGCATCCGGTCCACTTCTTCGTCAACAATCTGCTCGGCGGAATCCGCCACCTGCCGCCGCGCCTCGACATTGGCGTGGACCACCTTGTCCAGATCGTCGATGTCGTAGAGGAAGATCCCGTCCAGCGTGTTCACCGCCGGATCGATGTTGCGCGGCACGGCGATGTCGATCAGAAACATCGGCCGGTGGCGCCGCGCGTGCACCACGGGCCGCAGGTTCTCCGGCGTCAGCAAATACTCAGGCGCACCGGAGGAAGTGATGACGATGTCCACCTCGGGCAAGGCGCGCGAAAAGCCGTTGTAGTCCACCACGGCGCCATCCACCGCCGCGGCCAGTTCCTCGGCGCGCGGGCGCGTCCGGTTCGTCACCAGGATCCGGCCGACACCCGCCCGCTGCAGGTGCTTCAAGGCGGACTCCGCCATCTTCCCCGCCCCGATCACCAGCACCCGCTTGCCCTGCAGCGAACCGAAGATCTCGCGCGCCAGCTCCACGGCGGCGTAGCTCACCGACACGGCACTCTCGCCGATCTCGGTCTCCGTGCGGACGCGTTTGGCGACGTTGAAGGCGCGCGTGCACATCAGGTCCAGCTCGCTCGAGACCGCGCCGCGCTCCTTGGCGATCGCGTAGGCGTTCTTGAGCTGCCCGAGAATCTGCGGCTCCCCGACCACCATGGAGTCGAGGCTCGAGGCCACGCGAAAGAGGTGCCGGATGGCATCTCGCCCGTCGAAGCGGTACAGGAACTGCCGGAGCCACGACGCTTCCACCGCGCGGCCCTCGGCGAGGAACGTCTCGACGTGCTCCTCGGCCGGGGCTTTCTCCTCGGCCGTGGCCAGGATCTCCACGCGGTTGCAGGTCGACAGGATCACGCTCTCCACCACGCCCGGACGCGCGCGCAGGCGGTCCAGTGCCTCCGGGATCGCCTGCTCGGCGAACGCCAGTTGCTCGCGCACCTCCACGGGCGCGGTGCGGTGGTTCAGGCCGGTGATCAGGAAGCGCATGTCATTTCTCGAGGGCCGTCCGGAGGCCCACATGCGCCGCCCACGTCACCGCGGAGCAGCACAGGACGCTCAGCGCCATCACCGCGGCTTTGCGGCCGCGCCAGCCGGCCGACGCGCGCAGGAAGATCATCGCCAGGCATAACACCCAGGTGACCAGCGACAGCGCGATCTTGGCGTCGGTCAGCCACTTGGTGCCGCTCTCGACGAACCCCCAGGTGATCCCGGCCACCAGGCCCAGGGTCAGGAACGCGAAGCCGAAGCCCATCGAACTCGAGATCAGCTCGTCGAGCGTGCCCAGCGGCGGCAAGAAGCTCCCTGCCCGCCCAGCGAGCACTTTCTTCTGCTTCAACTGCCGCTCCTGCACCAGGTAGAAGACGCTGGCGATGGCCGTCAGCATCAGGCCGGCGTAGCCCAGCAGGATCAGGGTGACGTGGATCACCAGCCACGCGTTGCGCACCCGCAGGTCCGACCACGGCGACACCTGGAACTCCATGGAGCCGGTCAGGGCCATCAGGAACACGATCGGGAACAGCGTCACCGCGAGGCCGGGGAACGAATACCGTTCCTGCACCGCGCGGTACACCAGCGCGACCAGCAGGCCGCACAGCGAGATGGACTCGAAGAAGTTGTCCACCGGCAGGTGCCCGACCGCGAGACCGCGCTCGACGATGGCGACCAGGTGGAGAATGGCGCCGATCGAAAACGCGGCCGCCGCCGGCCGGGACAGCAGCGTGCGGCGGTTCAGGGCGATCTCCAGCGCATGCAGCAGCCCGACCCCGTAAAAGGCAGTCGCCACGCGCAGCCAGAAGATGCTCGATTCGATCATGCGCCGGTCCCTTCATTCTAGCTGGCGGAGTAGCATCGAAAGCATGACGCAACTTCTGGAAGGAAAAACTGCCCTGGTTACCGGCGGGACGCGGGGCATCGGCCTCGCCATCGCCGCGCGGCTGGCCGCGCTCGGCGCGGCGGTCGGCATCTGCGGCCGGTCGAACGCTTCGGTCGCTCAGGCCTTACGAACCCTGAAGAACAGTGACGCCCCCGCCGGTAAAGTCGACGGCACAACCGCCGATGTATCGAGCAGTGTGGACGTGGCCCGGCTGTTCGAGTGGACGGACTCGGCGCTGGGCGGCCTCGACATCCTGGTGAACAACGCCGGGGTCGGGGTCTTCCGGGCGGCCGCCGACCTCGCGATCGAGGAATGGCGGCGCGTCCTGGATACCAATCTGACGGGAGCGTTCTTGTGTACGCGGGAGGCGATCCCGCGGTTCCGCCAGCGCGGCGGCGGCGACTTGATCAACATCTCGAGTCTCGCCGGCAAGAATGCCTTCGCCGGAGGCGCGGCGTACAACGCCTCCAAGTTCGGGCTGAACGGCTTCAGCGAGGCCGCGATGCTCGACCACCGTTACGACAATGTCCGGGTTTCTTACGTTATGCCCGGGAGTGTCGATACGGAATTCGGGGGTGGCCGGAGCGGGGCCGGGTGGAAGATCGCCAGCGAGGATGTCGCCGAGATCGTGGCGATGCTGGTGACGATGCCGCGGCGGACGCTGGTGAGCCGGGTGGAAGTCCGGCCCAGTCAGCCACCCCGGAAATGAACGGAGCGGGGGGAAGCAGTCCGGGCAGCCGGGTGGGAGCGAGCGGGAACGGCGGCGGAACGGGTCCGGGATCCCGTAACCCGTCAGTCCGCGGCGCATCGAAATGGTATACAGCTTGCCGGAAGATTTGTGGATCGCGCGGACCTTCGGGGTCCGAAACCGCGCGGAGAGAAGTAGAAGGGGGCAGCAGAAGATGGTTCGTTTGAACATGCCGTTGGATCCGACCCGCACGGGCCGGGATGCGGTCAACCTGGAGTCCAACCTGCGGAAGTTCATCGTGGGACAGGACGAAGCCATCCAGCAGATCGTCAACATCTACCAGATGTACCTGACGGGGATGAGCGCTCCGGGGCGGCCGGTCGGCAACTTCCTGTTCCTGGGGCCCACGGGCTCCGGCAAGACCCGCATCGTCGAGGCCACCGCCGAGGCTCTGGTCCGTAACCCCCGCGCTGTCATCAAGATAGACTGCGCCGAGTTCCAGCACAGCCATGAGATCGCCAAGCTGATCGGCTCCCCTCCCGGCTACCTGGGGCACCGCGAAACCCACCCCCTGCTGAGCCAGGAGGTGATCAACCAGTACCACTCGGATTCGGTGAAGATCAGCTTCATCCTGTTCGACGAGATCGAGAAGGCCTCCGACGCCCTGTGGAACCTCCTGCTCGGCATCCTCGACAAGGCCACGCTGACCCTCGGCGACAACCGCAAAGTGGACTTCTCGAAGGCCATGATCTTCATGACCTCGAACCTCGGGGCGACCGAGATGAGTTCCCTTTTGAATCCCAAAATGGGATTTGCCACTCCCGAAATGAAAATGAAGGCAGTGGCCGGGGTCCTCGACGACAAGACCAGCTCCAAGATCAGCCGCCAGGGAGTGGAAGCCGCCCGCAAGAAGTTCACCCCGGAGTTCATGAACCGCCTGGACAAGGTGGTGGTCTTTAAGCCGCTGGGCTCGGACCAGCTCCGCCGGATCCTGGACATCGAGCTGAACCTGGTGCAGCAGCGGATCTTCAACAACGCCCCGGACAAGAGCTTCGTGTTCACGCTCTCGGACGACAGCAAGGGTTTTCTGCTCGAAGAGGGCACGGACATGAAGTACGGCGCCCGGCACCTGAAGCGCGCCATCGAACGGCTGCTGGTGCAGCCGATGTCAAACCTCATCGCCACCGACCAGGTGCGGGGCGGCGACTGGGTCCGCGTGGACTTCGACCCCGGGACGCGCTGCCTCTACTTCGCCAAGGAAGCCGAGGGCATGCCGATCCAGGAGATGGTGAAGTTCGTCGACACCTCGATTTCGAAGCCCATCGCCATGTACGCGGCGGCCGGCCTCGAACCGGCCCGCACGCAATCGGCCCGCAGTTCCAAGCGCGGCTAAACGCTACTTCGCGATCGCGGCAGTCGTAATCGGCTGCCGCGGATCCTGTTCCGCGCAGACCGGCAACGCGCGCCCGGCATAGTAGTTCAAGCCGTACGCCCAGCTGCGGCGCAGGTCGCCGACGCAGTAACGTTCGATCTCCGGCGCCACACGCCGCCAGTAGCCGCGCACTGACACCTTCTCGTCGAGCGTGGCATATACCTGAACCTTCGCGTACACAACCGCCCCGGCCATGCCCACGGCCACCGTCATTGCCAGCGCCGCCGGCGCCAGCCGGTTGCTGCTCCACGCCAGCGCCGCGCAGACTGAGATGCCTCCCAGCAGCACCAATAGCTCCGTCTGCCCCAGGGAGAAATCCGCCTTGGTGACCCCTTCGAGCAGCGCCACCGGCAGGATCTGCACGGCAATCGGCGTCAACAGCAGTAGCGCCGCGGCGGCGATCAGCCAGGGTCGCGGCCGCGCGGCGCGCGCGATCCCCACGCCGGCCAGAATCGCGAGGCCCGGCACCAGCGGCAACACGTATCCGGGCAGCTTGTTTGTCGAAACCGAAAAAAACACCAGACCAAACGCCACGTAGCCGGCCCAGAACCGGAGCCGTCCGCCGCCGCCCAGCCGGATCAGAGCCAGCGCCGGTGTCCACGGAAACATCCCGGCGGCGAGCACGGGCAGGTAGAACCACCAGGGCTGCACGTGCTGCAGCTCGTCCGAGGCGAAACGCGAGAAGTGGTGCTTGATGAAGAACTCCTGGACGAACGGCCAGCCGTTGACGGCGTAACAGGCCGCGTACCACGGGACCGCGACGGCCAGCGCGGCGGCGCCGCAGACCACCAGGCGCGGCAGTTCCCGCCAGCGGATCGCGAGCACGGGCGCAAATAGCACCAGCGGCACCAGCCCCTTGGCCAGCACGGCGGCTCCGAGGCAAGCTCCCGCGGCGGCAGCCTGCCGGGCGGTGAGCGGTCCGCTGCGCGCGGCGATCAGCAACGCGGCGCCAAGGGTCGCCGCCAGCGGCAGATCCGTCGCGCCGATCGAGGAGAACGCCAGCCAGCCGCCGGAGGTCGCGAGCACCGCGGTGGCGCACAGCGCCTCCGGGTCGCCGAACTCGCGCCGCACGGCGCCGCAGAAGAAGACCAGGAAAGCCAGCGATAACAGCGCCACCGGCAGGCGCGCCGCCCATTCCGCCTCGAGGCCCAGGCGGTGGCCGGCGGCGATCATCCAGTAGAGCAGCGCCGGTTTCTCGAACCACGGCTCACCCCACAGGCGCGGCGTGACGAAGTCGCCCGACTCCGCCATGGCCCGCCCGATGGCGGCATAGCGCGGCTCGTCGGGACCGAGCAGGCCGGTCCGCCCGAGTCCGAAAAGGTAGAGCCCCGCGACGAGCGGCAGGGCAAGCCAGAGGCGCGACAAGTTTCAAGTATGACAGCGTTGCCGCGCAGCTAGCCGCCCGCCTCGGCGAGCGCCTTCAGCGTCAACAACTGCTTCCGCATCATGAACCAGTCCCCAGGCAGCAGCAAGGCTCGCAAGACGCGCCCGGTCAGGCCCGGGCGGTGCCGCACCCGGAGCTTGGCCACCAACCGCGAACCGCCTGCCCGGGGACTGACCACATAGCTCACGGCAACCGCGCCGAACAGTCTTCCCTCGTGCTTCACCGTCAGGTGCCGGTCCGTTTCGAACGAGCGCAACGTGAAGATCGTCATGACCGTCTGGCCCACCTCCAGGCGCTCGAGCCCCGGGATCAGGCGCCTTGGACTGCGGCGGCCGAAGTTGTCGATCCAGTCGTACGAATAGGGTGCAGCGCGGAGCTGGCAGAGCCAGCGAAAGACTCGCTCCGGCGGCGCGGCGACGTCTACGGCGCGGAAATAGTCGTCGTCGAACGGCAGCACCTCGCTATCGCACGGATAGGCGAGCGCGCGCTCCTCGGGTGTGGATCCCCAGTTGCGGAAGTCCAAGCTCTATTCTTGCGCAGTCGCGCCGCCCTCAGGCCGCGCCGCCGTCCAAATCGTCGAGCCGGCGCTGGTGGGCCTCGGCGATTCGTGCCAGGGCGCGGATGTTCTCGCCGTCGGCGCGAACCGCTTCGATGAGGGTCTTGATCGCGGCGTCGTGCCGCTCGTGCGCTTCGTCGTGGTAGCGTTGCCGGGCGGCCATTTCTTCCAGGATCTTGTTCACCCGCTGGATCTGCTGGGACCATTCCTCGCCGAGTTGCTGCTGCCGCCGGGACCACTCCTCGTCGCGCTGCTGTTGCCGCCGGGACCACTCCTCGTCGCGCTGCTGCTGCCGCCGGGCGGTTTCCTCGAGGATCCGTTCCACGCGATCCAGCCGGTCCTCGCCGTTCGTCATCGGAACAACACCTCCGTGCTCAGGCTATCACGGCCGCCGTTGGTCAAGCCCGGTTCTATTTCTGGGCCGCGCCGCCGCCCACTTCCCAGCGGCGCAGGAACGTCGAGAGCCCCGCGGCGTCCAGGCTTTGCCGGATCTGCGACATCTGAGCGTCGCCCTTCACCGGCCCGATCAGCACGCGGAAGATCCGGTCGCTCGGTCCGGGTGCGACGATGGAGGGAAAACCCATCCGGCGGAGCCCTTCGGCGAACACGCCCGCGACCCCTTTCTCGACCGCGGCCATTTGCAGGAACACTTCGCCCGGCTGCGGATCGCGGAACACCGGCTCGTTCGAAATCGGAATGATCGGTGCCGGAGTAGCGGACTTTTCGGGCGTCTTGGCGACGGGGGGCGGCGCGGCCGGCGCTGGCTTCGCCACGACGCGAGCGGGTGGTACGGTGGCTGTGGCCGACACCTTGCGGCCGGTGAAGTACGAAAGGCCGGAGAACACCGCCACCACCATCAAAACCAGGAACAGCAGCACCGCAACCTGTCCTCGGCCCAGCACGATCTCGAACTCGCCGGGCTGTTCGTCCTGCGGTGTGACCCCTTCGGTCGAAGGCACGTCGGGGATGGGCGTGGTCTCCAGCACCGGCTCGGCTCGGGAGCCGGAGTTCGCGGGGGTTTCCGCGGGGACGTCCGAGAAAAGACTCTGCATGGCCTTCGAGCAAAGGTATCGGCGCTTTGGGCCGTCCGCTTTAGGGGTACTAAGCAGTTGACCCGAGGGATCCCGGCTCAGGGTCTGGGACGGCTGAACCAAACCGCATTGGGGGCTCCCGAGCGGGCAGCCGCGATATCGAGCCACCCGTCACCGTTCAGGTCGCCCAGGGCCAGCCCGTAAACGGCCCCTTTGCCGTCCCCCCACTGGATTTCTTCGAACTTCCCGGCGGCGCGGGCGAAGAAAATCGATCCGGGAGACTCCATGTTACCCACGACGATATCCGTCCGGCCGTCCCGATCCATGTCGGCGAGGACGATCGCGTAGGGCGACCGGCTGGGGCCGCCGAGGCGGATCGCCGGTCCGAACTCGCGCCGGCCCAGGTTGGCGAACCAATACAGGCCGGTCTTCTCGTCGCCGGCGACGAGGTCGGGGCGGCCGTCCCCGTTCAGATCGCCGGCGGCGGCGGCGCGCATAAAGGATCGCGACGGCCCGAACATTGTGGGCTTGCTGAAGTTGGCCTTACCATCGTTCCAGAAGATGGCGCCCTGACCGCCGTCGCGATGGGGCACCGCTACGTCGATAGAGCCATCGCCGTCCAGGTCCGCCGCCACGATGATGGTGGCCGATTGCGTGGCGAGGGGCTGGCAATGCGGAAAGGCCGCATTGCCGTCATTCAGGCAAAAGTAACTGGCGCTGGGCCGCGCGGGGAGCGAACCGCGGTTGGCGGCCAGAATGTCGGGCCGGCCATCGCCATTCAAGTCGGCGAGCGTGATGTACCGGGTGTTCCAGCCGGGTTCCCCGAAGGCGCCGGCGAGTTGCATGCGGCCCTTCTCGTCGACGTTGCGGTAGATCAGCTTCTTGTCGGGATTGTCGTTGCTCACGGCGATGTCGAGGTCGCCGTCGCCATCGAGGTCGGCCAGGGCGGCGGAATAGGTGCGATCGGCCGCGGAACCGAAGGTCTCGGTGGTGAAGGCGCCCTTGCCGTCGTTGCGGAGGATGAGGTTGTGAAGCGGCCAGTGGCGGCCTTTGGCGAGGACTATGTCGAGGTCGCCATCGCCGTCGAGGTCGCCGAGGCTGACGCCGGCGGAGGTCTCGCCCTTGGTTTCGAGCAGCAACGGCTGGTCGAAGGTACGCCCCGCCCAGGCCGCGTTGAGAACCAGCACGAGAGCGGCGCACCGCAGGGGTATGGAACTCCTACTCCAAACCGTAGCCATGTCAGCTACTCTAAATCAATTATTCGACCCTGGAGTATGGCATGCACCTTTCGCGCCGGGAGTTGTTCGGTTGGGGAGCTCTAACTTCGCTGGCCGCGCGGGCGGCCGAGCCCGAAGACTGGCCGGCGTTCCGCGGACGCGATGCCACGGGTCTGGCAGCGGGACACCCGTTGCCCTCGACCTGGAACGCCGACCCCGCGGCCGGGAAGCTGACCGGAATTCGCTGGAAGAGCCCGGTGCCAGGCTTGGGGCATTCGAGCCCCGTGATTGCGGGCAATCGCGTGTACGTCTGTTCCGCGGTGCGCGCCGCGGCAGGCAAGGCTCCCTTGAAGCTCGCGGCGGGTGGCGAACCGACGGCGGCCGAAGACAACGGCGAGCAGAGCTGGGTGCTCCTGTGTTTCGACGCCGCGTCCGGCAAGGAGATCTGGCGCCAGACGGCGAGGAAAGCCGCGCCCCGGGCGACCCGGCACGAAAAGGCGACGCACGCCAATACGACCCTGGCAACGAACGGCAAGCGCCTGGTGGCGTTCTTCGGATCGGAAGGACTGTACTGCTACGACCTCGAAGGCAAGCTGCTCTGGAGCAAAGACCTGGGGCTGATCAACATCAGCAAGTACGGGATCGGGTGGGGTTACGGCAGCTCCCCGGCCCTATACCAGGACCGCATCGCGCTGCTGTGCGACGATCCGTCGAATCCGTTTCTGGCGGTGCTCTCGCTCCAGGATGGCAAGGAAATGTGGCGGGTTTCGCGCAAGGGCATTTCCGAGCGCAGTTGGGGGACGCCCCTGATTCATGCCAGCCCCTCCGCGGTCCAGGTGGTGACCAACGGTTGGCCCTGGAGCATCTCTTATGATCTCGAGACCGGCGAGGAGCGCTGGCGGATCGGCAACGGCGGTGACAATCCGATTCCGACGCCGTTTTCTGCCCATGGCTGGATCTACCTGACGAACGCGCATGGCGGGAAGGCTCCGGTGTACGCGATCCGCCCGGACGCCAAAGGCGACCTGACGCCAACCGCCGCCACGCCGCTGCCCGCCGGGTTGGTGTGGGCCGCGGCCGGCGCCGGCAGCTACATCTCGACGCCGGTGGTGTACGAGGACTGCATCTACCTGGGCAACACGAACGGCGTCGCGCGCTGCCTGCACGCCCGGACTGGCGAGAAACTCTATGAGACGCGGCTCTCGCCGGGTGCCGAGATCTATTCCTCGGTGGTCGCCGGAGACGGAAAGGTGTACTTCCCTTCCCTTGACGGCGACGTCTACGTCGTCAAGGCGGGCCCGAAGTTCGAGCTGCTCGCGCGGAACCATATGGGCGAGCCGTGTTTTGCGACGCCGGCGATCCTCAAGAGCACGCTATTCATTCGGACCACCGATAGCCTGGTGGCCGTCGGATAGCGGGGAGGTCAGGCGAGCAGGGCGGCCGCCTGGAACGTGGCGGCGTGCGCCTCCGCCGTCCGCTCGATGGGATCGGCGTAGCCGCCGCCGAGCGTGATGACGAACGGCGCGCCGTACCGGGCCAGCTCCCGCAGCACTAGTTCATCGCGTTGCCGGAGTCCCGCGGCGCTCAGGGCCAGCCGTCCTAGGCGGTCGCATTCCAGCCCGTCGACACCGCTCTGATAGAAGACGAACTCGGGCGCGAACTCGAACACCCGCGGCAGCACGGCGGCCAGCGCCTCCAGGTACTCGGCGTCCCGCGTGCCGTCCGGGAACTCGACGTCGATCTTCGAGCGCTGCTTGCGGAACGGGAAGTTGTTCCGGCCGTGCAGCGACAGCGTGAGCACGTCCGGGTCGTTCTCGAAGAGCAGCGCGGTTCCGTCGCCCTGGTGGACGTCGAGGTCCACGACGGCGGTGCGGCGCACGCGGCCCTGGTCGCGCAGGCGCCGAATAGCGACGGCAAAGTCGTTGAAGATGCAAAAGCCGGATCCTTCGGCGTAGAAGGCATGATGGGTGCCGCCGGCCAGCGTCCCGCCCCAGCCGCGGCGGAAGGCTTCGTCGACGGCGGCGAGGGTGCCGCCGACACTGGCGAGCGTCCGGCGCACCAGGCCTTCGGACCACGGGAACCCAATGCGCCGCATGACGTTCGCGGGCAGCGTGCCGGCCAGGAAGCCGTCGACATAGGCGGGGTCGTGGGCCCGGCGGATTTCGTCCGGCGAGGCGAGCGGCGCTTCGGCGAATTGATAGAGGCCGCCCGCGCGGAGCCGGTCCCGCAGCAGGCGGTACTTGTGTCGCGGAAACTTGTGTCCCTCGGGGAGCGGGATCTCGTGGTGGTCGCAGTAGTAGAGGACGGGCAACATCACCGGCGCGAAAGGTCCCGGATCCAGATGTCCTTGAACTTCATGTTCCCGTCCCCGCCCGAATGCAATTGGAGCGCGATGCCGCCGTCGCGCGCCTTGGGCTTCGGATCCGTGAAGTCCACCATCACCACGCCGTTCAGCCGCGAGACGTAGCGGTTCCCTTCCACCTTCACCAGCAGCTCGTTCCATTCGCCCTGCCGGACTACCGTTTCGTTCTCCGGCGCCGGCCACACCAGCCATTGCCGCCCGACGTCGTAGACGCCGCCGGTGTGGCGGCCGACGGCGCAATCGATTTCGAACTGCGGCCCCTGCGTGACTTCCGGGGTCCCCGGCTTGAAGTCCACCCGGAAGAAGACGCCGCTATTGCCCTTCCCCACGCACAGGAACTTCAAGGCGAGATGAAAGTCCGTGTAGTTCTTCGCCGTCCGCAGGTAGCCGTACTCCTTGGTGACCGCGATGCCGTTCAGCACGCCGTTCTCGACGGTCCAGCGCTCCTGGCCGACATTCACCCAGCCCGCGGTGTCGCGGCCGTTGAAGAGCTGCACCCAATCCTCGCCCGGCGCCGGCGCCTGGGCGAGCCACAATAGCAGGAACGGGATCAAGCGCCGATCTCCTCGCGGATCACGTCCGCGATCCGCCCGGTCCAATGCTCCACGCTGGCCTGATCGCGCGCCTCCACCATGACGCGCGCCAGCGGTTCCGTGCCCGAGAACCGGACCAGCACGCGGCCCTCGCTGCCAAAAGCCGCTTCCGCCGCCTGGATCTCGTCGCGCACCCGCGGCATCTGGTCCAGCGGACGCCGCTCCTTGATGCGGACGTTCTTCAGCAACTGCGGAAACACTTCGAGATCCGCGGCCAGCTCCGCCAGGGGGACGCCGGCCGCCTGCGCGACGCCCAATACCCGCAGGGCCGTCAACATGCCGTCGCCCATGGTCGCGAATTCACGGAAGATGATGTGCCCGCTTTGCTCGCCGCCGATGGCGGCGTCGCGCTTCACCATCTCTTCAAGCACGTATTTGTCGCCGACCTGCGTGCGCACCAGCCCGATCCCGTGCTTTTGGAGCGCCACTTCCAGGCCCAGATTCGACATTACGGTCGCCACCACGACGTCGCCCTTCAACCGGCCCTGCCGGCGCCAGTCGCGGGCGGTGATCAGCATGGCCGCGTCGCCGTCGATTACCCGGCCGGAGCCGGCCACGAACAGTGCGCGGTCCGCGTCGCCGTCAAAAGCGACGCCGCAATCGGCGCCGGTCTCGAGCACCCGCTGCCGGACGGCGTCCAGGTGCAGGGACCCGCAGTCCCGGTTGATGTTCTGCCCGTCCGGCGCGCAGTGGATGGCGTCCACGGCGGCCCCGAGCCGCCGGAACAGTTCCGGCGCCAGCGCCGACGCCGCGCCGTTGGCGCCGTCGAGCACCACCCGCATGCCGCCCAGCCCGCCGGGCAGCGCCGCGGCCAGGGAGGCGAGGTACTCCTCGTCCAGGCCGCGATCGGCGGTCAGCGGCAGCGGCCGCGGCTCCACCCCCGCGTCGATCGCGCGGAAGATCTCCTGCTCGATGGCATGCTCGGCCGCGTCGGGCAGCTTGAAGCCCGAATGGTCGATCACCTTGATGCCATTGTCCTGATACGGATTGTGCGACGCCGAGATCATGACGCCGAGCGAGAACGGCCCGTGCCGCGTCACCCACGCAACGCCCGGCGTGGTGATGAGGCCCGCGAAGCGCGCGCGGATCCCGGTCGCGGCCAGCCCTCCCGCGACGTGCTCGGCAATCCAGACGCCGGATTCCCGCGTATCCATGCCGAGTACGACTTCTTCGGAGTGGCCGTTCGCCTGCAACCACGCGCCCAGCGCAGAACCGGCGGCGAACGTCGTGGCCCGGTCCAGCGGATACTCGCCCGCGACACCGCGAATGCCGTCGGTGCCGAACAGATGTCTTTCCATAGGTTCTATTGTGCCCGGGCCGGCGCCACCTTTACGGTAACCGCCACCGCCGTGGCTCCTTCCAGCGTCAGGTGGGGGTCGCCCAGCGCCACCGCGGCCCGCAGGCGGGCCTCGCCGTTCAGTCCACCGAGGTCTACCGGATCGGTTTCCAGAAACGGCAGAGCCGCGACGCGCGAGCCCGGTCCGCTCACCGTGACCGTCGCGGGGTCGATCTGCGGCTCCAGCAACCGGAACGCCGCGGGCGGTGGCGTCCCGACGCGCAGCCGCACCGGGACCTCCCGGCGCACCCGGGACTCGAAGCGGAGTTGCAGTTGCGACGGCACCACGCGGCGGAACGTCGCTCCGGTCGGCAAGTCCACATCCTGCGCGGTCAGCGTAAACGTGCGCTCGCCGGGTTCCCGCACGCCGCCCAGGTCCAGCACCACCGCCGCCCCGCGGAACTGCGTCTCCTCGAGCAGCGACACGGGACCGGCCAGCTCCACCTGCACGGGACCCGGATTGGCCGCGAGCACCAGATCCGCCGGCGGACGCTTCAGCAACACCGGCAGCGTCCGGACCGCCACCAGTTCCGGCTCGCGCAGCAGCAACCACCACAGCCCGGCGGCGATGGCGACCGCCACCACCTTCCAGCCGAAGTTCGTGAACAGTGCCTGCAACTTCTTGGTCATTGCTTCGCCTGACCTTCCGCCAGGCGGCCGATCTCCTGCCGGACGCGCTCTCGCGAGTCCTGCCGGTTAGCGTGCTCGGTGAGACGCTCTTCCAACCGCTGCTGCGTGACGTCGAATTCGATCTCGCCGTAGGCGGCCAGCGAGACCTTGCCGGTCTCTTCGGAAACGATCACCGCGAGGGCGTCGGTTTCTTCGGTCACCCCGATCGCGGCGCGGTGGCGCGTGCCGAGCTTTCGCATCAGGGCGGGGTTCATGGTGAGGGGCAGGAAACACGCCGCCGCGGCCACCCGCGCGCCCTGGACGATCGCGGCGCCATCGTGCAGCGCGGCGTTCCGGGCGAAAATCGCCGCCAGCAGGTCATGCGACAGCTCGGCGTCCAGGCGGACGCCGCTTTCGATGAACGTCCGCAGCCCGATGTCGCGCTCAATGACGATCAGCGCTCCGGTCTTGCTCTCGGCCATCTCCCGCACCGCCAGCACGATCTCGGCCACGGCTTCCCGGCGCTGGAGCCGTCCGCCCAGCCCGAACCACTGCATCCGGCCCATGCGGGCCAGCAGCATGCGGATCTCGCTCTGGAACATCACGATCAGCGCAAACGAGGTATAGGGCGCGACGCTCGCGATTACCGTGCGCAGCAGCTCCAGCTTCAGCTCCGTGGCGATCAGGTACACCACCACGATCACCCCAACCCCGGTCAACACCCGCGCCGCCCGCCGTCCCTTCAGCACCATGATGATCTGGTAGATCAGGAACCCGAGCGCCATGATGTCGACGATCGCCCACCAGTTGAGCCGCGAAATGTCGTTCCCCGTCGGCATCGGCAAGTTCATGATAACCCGGCCGGTTACCTGCCGAGAAGGGTCTTTCTCGGCGTCCCGGCGGCCCGCTAGGGCTTTTTCCGGGTCGGATTTCGCCACACCTTTGGTATCATCGTGGGCGGGAGTGTTCCTGCCCGACGCGTAAGAGGCCTCCAATAATTGATCCAACAGTCAATGTCATGGAGTCCGACTCGAATCAACTGCGCTGGTGAGCAAGCTCCGGGCGGCAACGTCCATGGAGAAGCCTAAAGGCGCTCGGGGGATTCCGCCCTGGGAAGTTTCGGGGTCAATGACGGCGGCGGATACGGCCGGGTGGTGCGCTCCCTCTATCTTCCTTCCCCTGCATGAACCTACTCTTTATCGGTGACATCTACGCTTCCACGGGCCGGGGCCTCGTGATGCGCCACCTCGCCGAGATCGTCAAGACCGAAAACGTCGACCTCACCATCGCCAACTGCGAGAACGCCGCGGGCGGCTTCGGCGTCACCCCCGCCATCGCCGAGGAACTGCTCAATTACG
Source organism: uncultured Solibacteraceae bacterium (assembly GCA_964471915.1). Classification (GTDB taxonomy): domain Bacteria; phylum Acidobacteriota; class Terriglobia; order Bryobacterales; family Bryobacteraceae; genus JAIEPW01. The sequence continues at coordinate 24,090 of CAYYID010000043.1, forward strand.
GCGTCGACGTGCTCACCAGCGGCAACCATATCTGGGACAAACGCGAGGTTTACGAGTATTTCGCCAAGGAGCCGCGCCTGCTCCGGCCCGCCAACTACCCGGCGGAATTGCCCGGAAAAGGCGTCTACGTCGCCACCGACCGGCGCGGCGTCCGGGCCGCGGTCCTGAACCTCCAGGGGCGGGTTTACATGCCCGCGACCGACTGCCCGTTCCGCAAGGCCGACGAGCTGCTCGGGGGCATCGATCCGGCGGTGAAGGTCCGCTTCCTGGACTTCCATGCCGAGGTCACCAGCGAAAAGATCGCCATGGGCTGGCACCTGGACGGGCGGATTTCGGGCATGGTAGGCACCCACACCCATGTGCCGACGGCGGACCTGCGGATCCTGCCGGGCGGCACCGCCTATCAGACCGACGCCGGCATGACGGGACCCTACGAATCCGTCATCGGCGTTGAAAAGGCTCTTATTTTGTATAAGTTTCAGACAAGCCTTCCGGTAAAAATGGAAGCCGCCAAGGGCGCACCGGAGTTGCACGGCGTGTGGATCGCCGTCGACGACGAGACCGGCCGGGCGACCGCCGCCAAGCGCATCAGTCGGCTCGGATAAGTCCCCAAGGGTAAATCCCTAGCCCTATCCTGCCGATCCTCCTCCAAGGGCTATGCTTGCGCGCGGGCTGATTGCCGTTTGCTGGATCTCGTTGCCGGTCGCGGCGGTGTGTTTGGGCGTCGGGATCTCCACCCCGGACCCCCAGGTGCGAAACGTCCTGCTGGCCGCCGGCACGCTCGGGTTGCTGCCCGCGGCGTCCCTGCTGTTGCACCCCAAGCGCGGCGACCGCGTGGAGCGCGAAGACCGTTACAAGAGCCTGTTCGAGAACGTCCTGGAAGGCGTCTACCAGACGGCGCCCGATGGCACCATCCGCTCGGCCAATCCCGCCCTGGTGCGGATGCTCGGCTACGAGAACGCCGCCGACGTCATCGGCCGCAAAGCCGGGGACTTCTACGCCGACGCGCAGGACCGCGACTACACCACGGCGCGGCTGGAAGCCGACGGCGAACTTCGCAACGTCGAAATCGTGCTGCGGCGCGCCGACGGCAGCGTGATCACCGTGCTCGAGAACAGCCGCCGCGTGGTGGACCGCAAAGGCGCGGTGTCCTACGAAGGCACGCTCGCCGACATAACGGAACGCAAGGAAGCCGAGTGGGAACTGCTGCGCTATACGTTTGAAGCCGAAACGGCCCGCCGGCGCGTGGAGGAACAGGCGGCGCAACTGCAGCAGCAGGCCGAGGAGTTGAAGCTGGCTCGCGACGCGGCTCTCGAAGCCTCGCGGCTGAAGTCGGCGTTCCTGGCCAACGTCAGCCACGAAATCCGGACGCCGATGAACGGCATCCTGGGCATGCTGGACGCGCTGCTGGCGAAGCCGCAGGCCGCCGAAGATCGCGAATACGCCGAGATGGCGCGCAGCTCGGCGCACCACCTGCTGCAGATCATCAACGACCTGCTGGATCTCTCGAAGATGGAGGCCGGCCGCCTGACGCTCTCGGCGCAGCGGTTCGCCCTGCGCACCGTGATCGAGGACACGCTCGAGATGCTGGCCGCCCGGGCGGGCGAGAAGAACCTGGAACTGACCTACCTGCTCGAGCCCGGCGTCGCGGAGCAATGGCACGGCGACGCCGGGCGCCTGCGGCAGATCCTGACCAACCTGGCGGGCAACGCCATTAAGTTCACCGAGAAGGGCCGCGTGCGGATCGAGTGCTCCGCGCACGGCGAGATGCTGCGCTTCGTGGTGCGGGACACCGGCATCGGCGTGCCGCCCGAGATCCAGGAGCGGCTGTTCGAGCCCTTCTACCAGGCCGACGGGTCCTGGTCGCGGCGCTTCGGCGGCACCGGACTCGGCCTGGCGATCTCGCGGGAACTCGCCCAACTGCTGGGCGGCGAAATCGGCGTTGAAAGCGAGGACGGCGCAGGATCGCGGTTCTGGTTCACCGTGCATATGCGGCCGCAGGAGGCGCAGCCGCCGCGGCGTCCCCTGGGGGCGCGCGTGCTGGTGGCCTCGGCGCGCCCGGATACGCGGTCGATGGTGCAGGCGCAGTTGCTGGCCGCGGGAGTGGAAGCCGGCGCAGCCAGCCCCGGCGAGGCGCTGCTGGAGCGCCTGCGCGTCGAACACTGGCCGCTGATCGTGCTGGACGCCCGCGGCGACGAACTGGATGTGCTGGCCAAGGCGCCCCCGGGGATCCGGGTGTTGCTGCTGACGCGCTTCGGCGAGCGGACCCCGGCCAACGGCGCCTACCCGCGCGCCGTCGGCGCCTGCCTGTCGCACCCCGCCCGGCAGTCGCAACTGCTGCGCGCGCTCGCCGGTTTGAAGGGCGAGGCGACGCCGCTCTCCGTGAAGAACCTCGCCGAGACGCTGGGACCCCAGGAACCCGCGCCCGAAGCTCCCGCCGTGCTCATCGCCGAGGACAACAAGATCAACCAGCGCGTGGCCGCGCAGCTCGTGCTGCGGCTCGGCTACCGGCCGGAGGTGGTAGCCAACGGGCGCGAGGCCGTCGAGGCTATGGCTCGCCACGAGTATCCGGTGATTCTGATGGATTGCCAGATGCCCGAGATGGACGGGTTCGCGGCCACGGCGGCGATCCGGGCCTCGGGATCCCGCGCCGTGATCATCGCGATGACCGCCAACGCCATGCGCGGCGATCGCGAGAAATGCCTCGCCGCGGGCATGGACGACTACCTGAGCAAGCCGGTTGACGCCGGCGAACTGGGCCGTCTGCTGGCGCGCTGGCTCGCCGTGCGGGCCGCGGAAGCGAGCGCCGGAGCGCCCGCCCCGGCTTCAGTGGCACAATAAGGATGTGCAACCCTGGCGGCCCTGGGTGCCGCTGTTCTTTTCGCTCATCTTCCTTCTGTTCCTGATCGCGAATCGCGGCGCGCACCAGGGATATTTCTTCGGCGACGACCTCGACAACCTGCGCAACGCGCGGACCATCCCCGCGGGCGACCTGGCGCTGCGCCTTGTGTCGCCCGCGCTCGACGCCGCGAATTTCCGCCCGCTCGGCGCGCTGTTCTACAAAGCCACCTACGCGATGGCCGGCCTGCGCTTCGGGACGTACCTCTCGTTCCTGCACCTGATTCACTTCGCCAACGTCGGCCTGGTCTATCTGCTGCTCCGCGATCTGCGCGGCTCCCGGTTCATGGCCTGCGCGGGCACGTTCTTCTTCGCCTTCCACCCGGCGGCGTTCGACATCTATTGGAAGCCGATGTACGTCTACGACCTGCTGTGCGGCACGGCGGTGCTGGCGTCACTGGCGCTGTACGTACGCGGGAAGTTCTGGCCGAGCGTCGCCGCGTTTTTCTTCGCCTTCAAGGCCAAGGAAATCGCGGTGCTGCTGCCCTTGGCCCTCGCGAGTTACGAGATGACGCTCGGCGACAAGCGCTGGCGGCGGCTGTGGCCGTTCTTCGCCATCTCGCTCCTGTTCGGCGGGCAGGCCCTGTGGAATAATCTCTCGCGCACGAATGACTACGCGCTGCACGCCGGCGCCTTGATTCGCACCGTGCGGTTCTACGCGGGTCAGATGTTCCAACTGCCCTGGGCGGGACTGATGCTGGCTGGGGCCTTCCTGCTAAAGGACCCGCGCGTCCGCTTCGGCGCACTGACGTTCCTGTGCCTGGTGGCGCCGTTGCTGCTGCTGCCCGGCCGGATGTCGGGCGCTTATCTGTACGTGCCGCTGTTGGGCGCCGCCATCGCCTTGGCGTTCCTGATCCGCGGCAAATGGGGCATCGCGGCCGCCGTGGCGGCGCTGGCGCTATGGATGCCGTTCTCCTACCTGCGGCTCCGCGAGTACCGCCGCGCGACGCTGACGCTGGGCCAGGAGAACCGCGGCTGGATCGCCGCCACGGCCGCCTTCGCGCGGGAGCATCCGGCGGTGAGCACGTACTTGTACGCCCGCTTCCCTCAGGGTCTGGAGGCGCACGGCGTGAGCGCCGCGCTGTTCCACCTGCGCAACGGGCAGCCTACCCGGGTGATCGACATCGAGGACGCGCCCGCGATGGCCAAGGTGGGCAACGCCGAGGAGTTCGCCGCGCTGTGGTGGTTCGCGCCCGCCCGCAAGCTCTCGGTGATCCATCGTAAGGCCAACGCGCGCGACGCGGCGTACCTCGCCATGAACCTGGAGACCCCGTTCTGGCAACTCGGCGAGGGCTGGTTCCTGCCGGAAGGCGAATACCGCTGGACCGAACCGCTGGCTCGCGCGCGGCTGTTCCGCCCCGCCGGCGCTCAGGCGCTGGAGGCCCGCGTCAACATCTCGCCGCTGCATCTGGAACGCGTACCGCAGATCGAGCTGATTGTCGAAGTGAACGGCGAGCCGGTGGGTTACTACACGTTCTCGAAGAACGGCTGGAAAACCGTGCGCTGGCCCCTGGCGCCGGGCCCGGCCGGTCCGGCGGAGGTCCGGATCCGCGTGCGCCCGGCCTTCCGGCCCGACGGCCCGAACGGCGTGGCGCTGGGGATCCCGGTGGGGGGCATCGGGTTCGTCAACGAGCGGTAGCGGGGTTCGCTACCGTGTGCCGCGGTCGCGGCACGGTTGGGGCAACGTCTGCCCCGTGGTGAGCTGAAAGAACGCTGCGCAGGCGCGTGCTCGAACTTCGTCATCCGCTTGACGCACGATGACCGCCAACTCCCGGAGCTGACCGATCCGGTCGTCAGGCGCGCCCTTGTTGAGAAACAGGCGGTTGGGCTCGGCGAGCGCCGCAAGCAGCTCTTCTCGTTCCGCGGGCTTCTGTTCCAGCAACAAGGACGCTCTCCGCCGCGTGTCCGGCGGGGTCTTCGAATCCTGCACGAGCCCGGACAGGCAGTCTGCATAGCCGTAGAACCCCTGGGCCAGCGAAAGGCAGGCGGCGGTGCCGAGTTCCCCGGGTTCGCGAGCGAGTCTCTCAAGCAGTTCCGCCGTAACGGGACGCGATGCCAGGTGGCCGGCGACCCCGCGGTATTCGTTCAGCGACGCCGCCAGCGCTGCGGAATTTGCGCCGGGGCGCAGCGTCAGGAGGAGCTCCGCCATCCGACGCCCCGTCTCGGGCGTCCAGTCGCGCCCTGCTGTGAGCTTGACTGGTTGGATCTTTCCAGAATGGATCGCCAGAGTGTATGGACCGTCATCGCCGATGGCACGGAGTCCACCGGCATCGGCAGTTAGATAGAACAGGTACCGCTGCCCGGCCACGGCTTCGAAGCGGAACTTGTGGAAGGGATTCGGAGTCGCGCTGCCCGGGGACGACTCGAAATACACGAACGTCACGGAGGCGCCTGTATCGCCGCGCAGCACTTCCTCGACTGCCACCGACACGCGGCGCGGAATCAGGTCGAGCCCCGGCACCGCGGCGGAGGGTCGCGGCGGGCCCAGCACGTCGTTGCTCGTGACCACGCCCGCCAGGACCACCGGCGCGAGCCGTTGGTAGTCCCCGCGCGGCGACCAGTCGATGAGAGTGCCAACGAGGTCCCGTAAGCACGGCTCTGACCGTCTTGGCGCACAGGTACACAGCGAGACGAGGGTGCCGCACAGCACAGCGCACTTGGCAAGGAAACTCATCGCGCATCGCCTCCTCTGGCGCACCGGATCTGCAGTTCGCGGGACGTCCCTACAAAGCGATGAGGACCGCGATGATGCTCAGCGGCCCGATCCACACGACGTTGCCGCTCGGATCCGAGGGATCCACGGCAATGCTGGTGACCCTGCCCGTTACCCGCAGACCCCGCTGCGGGGAACCCTTCCGAATATCGTCCTGTTCCAGGTAGGGGAGCAGTTCGAGCGACGGCACGGACATTCCGGGCTGGAACCTGGCGGTCAGCGACGGCGGCGTCCGGAGTCCGAAGCCCTGGCGCAACTTCTCCGGGTTCTTCACTGCCTCCGAGAACAGAATACTGTTGGAGGCCCCCGCCGGCAGTAACAGCTTGCCGGACAACTTGGCGGAGTTCCTGCCGATGGTGATGGATTCGTTGTTGTCGACCGTCTCGGTACGCCCCGCCATGTGTCCCTCCTGGTTCCGGAACATCGTAGCGCACCGGCGCGCGGCTCAGAAGCCGTTCATCATCTTCTTCAGGCTGCTCATGATCTGGATCACGGCCGGCCCCAGCGTCACCAGGATCACCGACGGAAAGATCAGGAAGAACACCGGAAAGATCAGTTTCACCCCGACCTTGCGCGCCGTCTCCTGCGCGGACTGGCGGAACCGGATCCGCAGGTAGCGCGCATGGGTGCGCAGCGCCGGACCCAGGCTGGTGCCGAAGCGGTCCGTATCAATCAACAGCGCCCCGACCTTGCGCAGTTCGGGTTCGCCATTGCGGTCGCCGAACGCGCGGAGCGCGTCCTGCCGCGAGTTCGAGGCGCGCAGCTCCAAATGGAGCCGCGTGAACTCGTGCGAAAGGTCCGGGTGGGTGTTCTGCAATCCGCGGCTGGTGTCGAGGATCGCCTGGTCCATGGCCTGTCCCGCTTCGATGCCGAGCACCATCAGGTCGAGCGCGGCGGGCAGGCCGCGGCGCAACCGCTCCCGCCGGGAGCTGGCGAGCCGGGCGAGCACCAGGTCGGGCAGCTTGAACCCAAAGCCCGCGCCGCACAGCATGGGCAGCAGCATCGTCGCCGGATCGGCAGTGTTCAGCGATGCCGCAAAGCCAGCGGTCACCGCGGCCAGCAGGCCGGCGGCGCACTTCACGCCATAGAACACGGACAGCGCGCCGGGAAAGCGATAGCCCATTTGCGACAGCCGGTCCGGAAGTTCGCCCTTGACGTCGCGCGCCCCGGGGATGACGTCGCCCATGCTCCGGAACATCGCGATGAAAGCGTTGCTGAGCCAGGAGCCGCCCTCGGCGGCGTCGAGCACCGAAGGCAGCGGCGCGGCGTCCTGCCGCGCCCCTGCCGGACGCAGCACGAACACCCAGCCGCCCAACAGCACGCCCCCGAGCACAGTGGCGAAGAAGGCCAGCAGCAGCGTGGTTTCACTCATATGCGGATGTCCACGATCTTCTGGATCACGACGTGCGCCAGCACCAGGCACACCGCCGCGGCGACGATCAGGTTCTGGCCCACCGGGTGCTCCAGCAGCGTCTGCATGTACGCGGGATTCACCACCAGCATGATGGCGGCGATCAGGATCGGCAGCAGCGTCAGCACGATGCCGGTCAGCCTTCCGTGCGCGGCTAGGGCGCGTACCTCGCCCTGGAAAGCCGAAGTTTCGCGCATCGTTTCGGCGAGCTGGCCCATCGCCTCGCTCAACCGGCCGCCGGTCCGGGCATGGAGTTGCACCGCGGACGCGAACAGGTTCACTTCGAGCAGCGGGATCCGCCGCCCCAGGTTCTCGAGCGCCTGGGCCCACGCCATGCCGAGGCTGGCTTCGGCCACCGTGCGCCGCAGCTCGCCGGCCACCACGCCCGAGGATTCCGCCGCGATCATGTCCATGGCGACGGCGAAGGGATAGCCCGCGCGCAGGCAGCGCGCGATGGCGTCGAGGGCGTCCGGCAGCGCTTCCTGGAACTTGCGGAAGCGCTGCGTCCGCTTGCGGAGGACGTAAGAGTACGGCACAAACCCGGCGGCCGCGCCCGCGATCAGCGCGATCCAGAACGGCACGAAGCGGATGTTCCAGACCAGCGCCGTCACCACGGTCGCCGCCAGCAGCATCATCGAGGTCAGCCGGCCCACCGACCAATCGAGGTCGGCCTGCGCGATCAGCGTTTGCAGCGTGTCCGCGAAGTCGAACTGCCGCAGCAACTGCTCCCACGGCGTGATGGTGCTGAACTGATCGGTGCGGAGCAGGGTCACTTCGTCGCCGAGGGCCGCGTTCTCGCGCAGCACTTCCTCGGTGTGCTCGGCCGAGCTCTTGCGCATCACCATCCACGCCGCCACGACGGCGATGGCCGCCAGCAGAAAAGTGATCGCGAAGAAGAACAGCGCCGAGATAATCGCCATAGAGTTACTTGCCGCGCGCCGGGGCGGGCTGGAGGTCGCCCTGCATCACGCCGGGCAGGCGCACCGAAGAGGTCCGGTTGTGCGCGCCGTCGTCCGGGTTGCGGAGGATCAGCCGGATGCGCGCCGCGGAGTCGGCGAGCGCCAGGACGTCGGCTTCGGCCGGGCGCGCCAGCAACGTCACCACCGGACGCGGCACTTCGTTGCCCCGCCGCTCCGGCTCGTCCACCAGCAGCACCTCGAGATTCTGCAGAGCGGTGCGTACCTCGGTGTCCGGACTGGCCGCGCGCACCACCTGCACGTCTACTTTCTGTCCGGCGCGCAGCATCGAAACCACGCCCGCCGAGTCTGAAACCGAAACCGAAACGGCGCGGAAGCCCGACGGCACGGACCGCGCCGCCTGCGCCCGGTTCGTCGCGGCCAGCTTGGCTGCCACCAGCGCGTCGCCCGCGGCGAGCGCTTCGGTGACTTTCGCGCCGGCGACGGCGTCCAGGTCCGTGAACGCGCCGGCGGCACGTCGCCCGGCCATGCGGTAAGCCGCACGTCGGCGCCGGCCACCCGCTCGCCCGGGGCGAGCGCCCGCGCGGCCACGACAATTTGCGGCCCCTGCATCGCGGTGCTTTTCAGCTTGCCGACGAACAGTCCGTAAAAGACGCCGGTGGAGGCGATGGCCACCACAAGCGCGATCCCCAGCAGCGGCGCAATGTTTCTTTTCATGTAGATGCCCGGTCCTGTCCCTGGTCTTAGATCGGCGGGCCGGGTTGGGGACGATAGCGCGGAGGGCTCAGGATTTTCGCTTAGCAAACCGGACCTCCAGGTACCAGAACCGATAGAATGAACCCATGGCGGACGTCCTTACCATCGCCGGCCGCGAGTTCCACTCCCGGCTCTTTGTCGGCACCGGCAAGTACCGGAGTTTTCAGGAGATGGCGCGCTGTCACGCCGCGTCGGGGGCGGAGGTGGTGACGGTGGCGGTGCGCCGCGTGAACCTCACCGACAAGACCAGGGAATCCCTGCTCGATCACATCGACCGGACGAAGATGTTTCTGCTCCCCAACACCGCCGGCTGTTACACCGCCGACGACGCCATCCGCACGGCACGCCTTGGCCGCGAGGTCGGCCTGTCGAACTGGGTGAAGCTCGAAGTGATCGGCGACGAGCAGACGCTGTTTCCCGACGTCGCCGGCCTGCTCGAAGCCACCCGCGTCCTGGTAAAGGAAGGCTTCGTAGTGCTCCCGTACACCAACGACGACCTGATCACCGCCCAGCGCCTGGTGGACGCCGGAGCGGCGGCGGTGATGCCGCTGGCCGCGCCCATCGGTTCCGGGCTGGGCCTGCAGAATCCCACGAATCTGCGCATCATCCGGGAGCGCATCACCGCCGTGCCGCTGATCGTCGACGCCGGCGTGGGCACGGCATCGGACGCCGCGCTCGCCATGGAACTCGGCTACGAGGGCGTGCTGATGAATACCGCGATCGCCGAGGCCGAGGACGCCCCGCGCATGGCCGAGGCCATGAAGCTGGCCGTGGCCGCGGGACGCCACGCGTTTCTGGCCGGGCGGATGCCGAAGCGGCTGTACGCCTCGGCGTCGAGCCCGCTGGCGGGTGTGGTGCGGTAACGAACGGCCTGCGGCAGGTCGCCCACTTTGCGGAGGTTGCGGATTAAGATGACAGTCATCGTGCCCCCGCGGCCCCTACTCCTGATCCTGACTCTGGCTAGCACCGCGGCCGCGGCCGATGTGAGGATCCTGCCCATCGGAGCCTTTGGCGCCAGCGTCGAGAACTGTGCGGTCGATTCCTTTGCCCTTCGCAATGGCCGGGATTTCCTCGGTCGGCAATTCAAGGCCAAGTTCCATGGACTAAGCGCGCGGGGTATGCCCACCGGCACCTTCTTCGTCCGGGTGGTGTGCAACGGCAAAGAGGGCTCGCGCGAGGTGCTGGTGTCCGAGCCGGAGGTCCTGATCGTGATCGGCCCGCGCGACCGGCAGCTCCTTCATTCCACGGTTCCCCTCGAGGTCCTCATTCGTTCCGATGTGCGGCCGGACGAACTCGCGGTACGCCTGATCGGGCTTTACAACGACACGGACCAGGTAGCTCCGGTTGCGGACGGCCGGGCGGTCTTTCGGGATCTGGATAACGGGCGCTATCTCCTGATCGGAATGGCGCCAGGGTGGGCGCCGTGCGTGTTCACCGTGGACGCCTCGGAACTCGCCCGCCGTTGGGAACTCGACCTGAACGGCTGCGCCCTCACTCTGGACGGGCACGCCCGCCTGGTCCGATAGACGCTCGCTCTCCTAGTGACGGCGATTCGCGCTTACAGCGACCGCGCGATCAGCTCCTTCATGATCTCGTTGGTGCCCGCATAGATCCGCTGCACCCGCGAATCGGTCCACATGCGCGCGATCGGGTACTCCATCATGTAGCCGTAGCCGCCGTGGACCTGGACGCACTCGTCGATGATGGCGCACTGCCGCTCGGTCAGCCACAGCTTTGCCATCGCCGCGGTCGGCGCGTCCAGGTTGCCCGCCATCAGCCGCTCGATGCAGTTGTCCAGGAAGACGCGGCCGATGTGCGCTTCGGTCTTGCATTCGGCCAGCTTGAAACGCGTGTTCTGGAACTCCAGCAGGTGCTTGCCGAAAGCCATCCGCTCCTTGGCGTAGCGCGTGGTGATCTCGACCGCCTTCTCGGTCACTGCCACGGCGCCGACCGCCACGGTCAGCCGTTCGTAGGGGAGTTGCTCCATCATCTGGTAGAAGCCCCGGCCTTCGTCGGGACCCAGCAGATTCGACGCCGGCACCCGGACCTCGTCGAAGAACAGCTCGCAGGTGTCCTGTCCGTGCATGCCAACCTTTTCGAGCGTGCGGCCCACGCGGTAGCCCTTCAGGTCCTTGGTTTCGACGCAGACCAGCGAGATGCCTTTCGCGCCCGCGGCAAGATCGCCGGTCTTGCAGGCGACGCAGATCAGGTTGGCGTGCCAGCCGTTGGTGATGAACGTCTTCGAACCGCTGATGACGTAGTGATCGCCGTCGCGGCGCGCGTACGTCTTGATGTTCTGCAGGTCGCTGCCCGCCACCGGCTCACTCATGGCAATGGCGCCGACCAGTTCGCCCTTACCCATGCGCGTCAGCCAGCTCTTCTTCTGCTCCTCGGTGCCGTAGTCGAGGATGTAGTGCGCGACGATCGAGTGGACGCCGTTGCCGAAGTGCACGCCGCCGTAGGCGAGTTCCTCCATCACCACCACTTCGTGCGCGAACGTTCCGCCCTGCCCGCCGTATTCCTCGGGCACGTCGGTGAGCAGCAACCCGGCCTGGCCGGCCTTGGTCCACGCTTCGGGATCGCACCGGTGCTGCGCGCGCCAGCGCGCCTCGTGGGGCACGAATTCCTCCGTCACGAACCGGCGCGCCTGCTTGCGGAACAACTGCAGCTCTTCGTTGTTCCAGGGCGACTGGTAGGGAACCGTCTTGGCGGTCTTCTGCTTCGGGGGGGCTTGGGTGGTGGCCATGGGGAGTACTTTCCTCCACGATTCTAACGCGGTTTCCGGCGAGCCTCTTTTGCTGTATTTCCCGCCAGTACAGTCAGAGGAAAACGTAATGAAAGTGAGCCCAGAACAACTCGCGCCGAACTGCTACAAGATCCCGTCCGGCAAGAACCTGGAAGAGGAAAAGAAGTATGTCCCACCCGGTAGCTACCCCGTGACGGTGAAGACCGGCATGGACTTCTGGAAGCTCGCGGATCGTCCGGAGGTCAAGGACAAAGGCTGGACGGCGATCGACCTGATCCATTACAACTTCCGCACCCGGGATCCGAAGGAAATCAACTGGTACCTGTACAACAAAGTCGGCTGCCGCGAGAGCTACGACCGGAAGAACTACGCCTTTTCGTCGTCCGACCAACCCGGCGTGATCTACCTGCCGATGATCGAGACCGAAACGCCGGTCACCGGCAAGCCGCCGGCGCCCGTAGAGGAGGACGGCTGCTTTCAGGACCTGTGGATGGGCATCGGCGCGAAGGCGGGCGGTTCCGACCTGGTGATCCAGAATCCGGTCCCCCGCCCCGGCGACAAGTACGATCCGCCGCTGTTCGAGCTGCCGCCGTTTCTGGGACCGATCTCGCCCCGCATCAACGGCAACGAGATGATCCTCGGCACCATCTGGGCGATGGACCGCAAGCGGCGCGGCGAGGGATTCGAAGTGTACCTGGAAGGCAAGCGCAAGGGGTTGATTATCGGCGGCGGCGGCGTGGTGCTGTTCGTCGTCACCGGCCTCAAGGGCAACCCGAAGAGCCTGCAAGGCTACCGCTCGAGCGGCAAGGACTTCAACGCCTCGATTGGCGGCGCCTGGGGCAAAATCGGCAAGATGAAGTGGGCCGCGCCGTTCCTCAAGGGTCTGGTGGGACAGAAGTCGCTGAGTCCGGAGCAGTACGAGAAGATGTGGGAGATCGCGAAGACGATCAAGGGCGTGCTGGAGCACGACGCCTGCTCCGACCAGCTCCAGATGTCGGCGGTGGACCTGCCCATCGGCACCGGCTTCGAACTGTCGCTGTTCTACATCGACACCGTGGTCCGCGACGTGTTCGGCCACGTGAAGCTCGGCAACCAGAAAGGCTAGCCCCGCCGCTGTTCGTAAGCGCGGATGGCTTCCTCCTGCTGGAGGATATAGCCGAGTTCGTCGACGCCTTCGAGCAGGCAATGCTTGGCGAAAGCGTCGATGGGGAACGTTACCGTGCCGCCCGTCCAGTTGACCGACTGGGTCGCGAGGTCCACCGTCACGCTCTGCGCGGGATCCGCGAGCAGCGCCGCGTGCACTTCCTTCGGCACTACCACGGGCAGCAGCCCGTTCTTCAGCGAGTTCTGCTTGAAGATGTCGGCAAAGGACGTCGAGATGACAGCGTCAAAGCCGTACTGCTTCAGCGCCCACGGCGCGTGCTCGCGCGAGGAGCCGCAGCCGAAGTTGTCGCCCGCGAGCAGAATGCGCGAGGACTGCCCTTCCGCCGTGTTCAACACGAAGTCCGGCTTCGGGCTGCCGCCGGCGTCGTAGCGCCAGTCGTAGAACAACTGGTCGCCGAGCCCGTCCTTCGAAATCGTCTTCAGGAATCGCGCGGGGATGATCTGGTCCGTGTCGATGTTGTCGACGGGGAGCGCCGCCATGCGGCTGGTGATCTTCATGCGAGTAGCGTCCTCGGATCAGTAACCTGGCCGGTGACGGCGCAGGCGGCGGCGGTGAGCGGGCTGGCCAGGAAGGTTCGCGCGCCCTTGCCCTGGCGTCCTTCGAAGTTGCGGTTCGAGGTCGAGACGCAGTACTCGCCCGCGGCCACCTGATCGCCGTTCATGCCGATGCACATCGAGCAGCCGGCAGTGCGCCAGTCGGCGCCAGCTTCCTGGAAGACGCGGTCGAGACCCTCGGCCTCGGCCTGCGCCTTCACCTGCTGCGACCCGGGGACCACCATCATGCGGACGCCGGGCGCGACTTTCCGTCCCCGCAGCAGGCCTGCCGCCGCCCGCAGGTCACTGAGGCGCGAATTCGTGCAACTGCCCAGGAAAACGACCTGCACTTTGTGGCCGGCCAGCGGCTTGCCCGCCTCGAGATCCATGTAGCGCAGCGCCTTGGCGAGCGATTCGCGCTCGACGGCGTCACCGGCGGCGGCGGGGTCGGGCACGGCGCCCGACACCGGGATCCCCATGCCGGGGTTGGTGCCGAAGGTGATCATCGGTTCCAGCGCGGCGGCGTCCAGCGTCACGCTGCGGTCGTACGCCGCGCCGTCGTCGGTCGGCAGCGCGCGCCAGCGGGCCACCGCCCGGTCCCAGGCCTCGCCTTTTGGCGCGAAGGGCCGTCCGGCGACGTACGAAAAGGTGACGTCATCCGGCGCAATCATCCCGGCGCGCGCGCCGCCTTCGATCGACATGTTGCAAACCGTCATGCGCTCTTCCATCGAGAGCGCGCGGATCGCTGCGCCGTGATACTCGAAGATGGATCCGGTGCCGCCCCCGATTCCGATCTTCGCGATCAGCGCGAGGATGATGTCCTTGGCGGTGACGCCCGGCCGCAACGCGCCGTCCACGCGGACGCCGAACGTCTGCGACGGGCGCTGCAGCAGGCACTGCGTCGCCAGCACGTGCTCCACTTCGCTGGTGCCGATCCCGAAGGCCATGGCTCCGAAAGCGCCGTGCGTGGCGGTGTGACTGTCGCCGCAAACGACGGTCATGCCCGGCTGGGTGAGCCCTTGCTCCGGCCCGATGACGTGCACGATGCCCTGCTTGTCGCTGTGGAACCCGTAGAACGGGATCCCGAACTCGTCGCAGTTTTTTCCGAACTGCTCGACCTGCTTGGCGGCGGTGGCATCGAGGATCGGCAGATCGCGGGCGTGGGTGGGCGTCGAGTGGTCCGCGACGCCGAACGTCAGGTCCGGACGGCGGACCTTGAGTCCCCGGCGGCGGAGCCCGTCGAAGGCCTGGGGCGTAGTTACTTCGTGAACTAAGTGCAGGTCGATATAGAGCAGTGCGGGCGCGCCCTCTCGCTGGGCTACGACGTGGGAATCCCAGACCTTTTCGATGATGGTGCGGGGTTTCATACCAGCTCCGCGACGGCCTGGCCCACTTTCTCCGTGGTCAGCGAACCCTTCAGATCCCCGGTCACCTTGCCCTGCTCCAGCACCTGCTCGATGGCGGCATTCACCGCTGCCGCCTCCTTCGTCAACCCGAACGAATACTCCAGCATCGCCGCGGCGGAGCCGATCGCGCCCAGCGGATTCGCCTTGTTCTTCCCCGCGATATCCGGCGCCGACCCGTGCACCGGCTCATACAGACCCTTCTTCGCGCCCAGCGACGCCGAGGGTAGCATCCCAATGGACCCCGCCAGCACTGCTCCCTCATCGCTCAGAATGTCGCCGAACAGGTTCTCCGTCAGCATCACGTCGAACTGGCGCGGGTTCAGTACCAGTTGCATCGCTGTGTTGTCCACTAGCATGTGATCCAGCGCCACGTCCGGGTACTCTTTGGCGACCTCGGTGACCACCCGGCGCCACAACTGCGAGTTCTCAATGACGTTCGACTTATCGACGCTGGTGACCTTCTTCCGCCGCCCCTGCGCAAGCTGAAACGCCTTGCGCGCCACGCGCTCGATCTCGGGCCGCGTGTACGCCATCGTGTTGACCGCGCCCTGCCCGTTCTCGAAGATCCCGCGCGGCGTGCCGTAGTACAGGCCGCCGGTCAGTTCCCGGACGATGATCATGTCCGTGCCTTCCACCACCGCGTTCTTGAGCGGGGAGGAATCGAGCAGCGCCCGGTAGGCCCGCACCGGACGCAGGTTGGCGAACACTTCCAGGGCCTTCCGCAGCCGCAGCAACCCGATCTCTGGGCGCTCGGACGGCGGCGCGTTGTCGAACTCCGGCAGGCCCACCGCACCCAGCAGCGTCGCGTCCGCCTCCAGCGCCATCGCGAGCGTCTCCTCGGGCAGCGGCGTCCCGTGCTCCCGGATCGCCACGCCGCCGATGATGCCCTGGGCGACCTGCAGCGTATGCCCGTACTTCTTCGCGACATGCGTCAGCACGCGCGCCGCTTCGCGCGTCACCTCGACGCCAATGCCGTCGCCCGGCAACAGAAGGATCTTCAGGTTCACCGCGCCAGCTCCTTTACCAACCGATAGAGAAACGTCTGGGCTTCATACAGCGAAGCTACGGGGATCCGCTCGTCGCGCCCGTGGAAGCGGATGTCGTCGGCCTCCATGAAGAGGCCCTGGATGCCGTAAGTCGGGATGCCGGCTTTGCGCAGGAACGCGCCGTCGGTGCCGCCCATCACCATGATGGGCACCGCCGGAACGCCCGGCCACATTTCGCCGGTGATCTTGCCCGCCGCGCCGAGCACGTCCTCGCGCATGGCGGAAGGCGGACCGCCGCCCACCTGGCGGTCGGTGGAGACCACCACGTTCGGGTCCCCAATCACCTGCTTCAGCTTCTGCTGAATCGACTCGGGAGATTGCCCCGGCAGGATGCGGCAGTTCACCATCGCACCCGCCGTCTGGGGCAATGCGTTGAACGCATGGCCGCCGTCCAGCATCGTCGCGACACAGGTCGTCCGCAGCGTCGCGTTCCAGGCCACCGAGGCTTTGGCCACCCGCTCCGCCGCCGCCAGGTCGCCCGCGCCCGCCGCCTTCAGATCCGCCGCCAGCGGACCCTTCTCGATGCCGCCCATGCGCGTGAAATAGCCCTTGGTCACCTCGTTCAGTTCGAGCGGAAAGTCGTACTGGGAAAGCTTGCGCAGGGCCTCCGCCAGCCGGTAGATCGCGTTCTCCTTCACCGGCATGGAACTGTGCCCGCCTGGATTCTTCACCTCGAAGCGGAACGTCTGCGAGGTCTTCTCGCTTACCTGGATCGCGTTCAGGACCTTCCGGCCCTGGCGCATCTCGCCCCAGCCGCCCTCGTTCAGGCAGAACTCGGCGTCGATCAGCTCCCGCCGGTTCTTCAGCAGCCAATCGACGCCGTTGTACGGTCCGCCGCCTTCTTCATCGGCGGTAAGCGCGACAATCAGATCCCGCGACGGCCGGAAGCCTTCTTCCTTATAACGGATCAGGTTCGCTACCCAGATGGCCGCCTGCGCCTTGTCGTCGCCCGTGCCGCGCCCGTAGAAGTAGCCGTCCTTCTCGTGCAGGACGAACGGGTCCATGGACCAGTCCTCGCGCTTGGCCTCGACGACATCCAGGTGCGCCAGCAGCAGCAGCGGCTTCTTCGCGCCGGTGCCCTTCAGCCGCGCGATCACATTGTGCTTGTGCGGCGCCGCGCCCAGCACCTGCACGTCGGTGAACCCCGCGGCGCGCAGCCGCTTCGCCATTGCCTCCGCCGCGGGCGTGGTCTTGCCCGTGGTGAAGCTCGTGTTGCTCTCGATCAGTTCTTTGTAGATCGCGCGAAGCTTCTGCTGCTCACCACTGACCTGCCGCTCACGCGGCGGCGCGCTCTGCGCGGCCAGGCACACGGCGATCGCGCCCAGCAGGGGGAATCGAATCATACTGCCGATTGTAATGTACTGGTCTCTCTAATTGACCGCCGCGGCGCGGCTCTTCTCGGTGATCTTGCGCAGCAGGGCTTCGATGTCCTCGTTGCGGACGCCCTTGGTCCGGTCCGCCATCGCCGTGAAACGCGTGTAGAACTCGCCGAGTTCTTCCTTCGAAAGCTGGAAGCCCAGGTCCGAGGCGCGCTGCGCCAGCGCATGCTTGCCCGAATGTTTGCCGAGCACCAGCTTCGACTCGGGCACCCCGACCTGCCGCGGATGCATGATCTCGTAGGTCGTGCGCTCCTTGAGGTAGCCGTCCTGATGGATGCCCGCCTCGTGCGCGAACGCATTGTCGCCGACAATCGCCTTGTTCGGTTGCGGCCCGAAAGTGATCATCGACGCCAGCAGCCGCGACGCCGGATACAACTGATTCGTCACGATCTTGGTCTCGTACGGCAGCTTGTCCTGCCGGACGTGGAACGCCATCACGATCTCTTCCAGCGATGCATTGCCCGCCCGCTCGCCGATCCCGTTCACCGTGCACTCGATCTGCCGCGCGCCGGCCTCCACCGCGGCGATCGAATTCGCCACCGCCAGGCCCAGGTCGTCGTGGCAATGCACGCTGATGGTCGCGCTGTCGCCCACCGCCCGCACCATGCGCGCGATCATCTGTCCGTATTCGTAGGGCACCGAGTAGCCCGTGGTGTCGGGCAGGTTCACCGTGCGCGCTCCCGCGGCGACCACCGCCCGCACCACCGCCTCGAGGTAATCCCAGTCCGTGCGCGTGGCGTCCTCGGCCGAGAACTCGACGTCGTCGCAATACTCCCGCGCCAGCGTCACCGCGTCGACCGCCTCCTCGAGGATCTGCTCCCGCGTCTTCTTGAACTTGTACTTCAGATGGATATCGCTGGTCGCGATGAACGTGTGGATGCGCGGACGCTTGGCATGCTGCAGCGCCGCCGCGCACCGCTCAATATCGAGGCGTGTCGCGCGCGCCAGTCCCGCCACCTGCACCCAGCTATACTCGCGCGCAATCTTCTCCACCGCCTCGAAGTCGCCTTCCGAAGCGATCGGGAAACCGGCCTCCATGATGTCCACGCCGAGGTCCACCAGTTGCCTCGCCAAGGTCATCTTTTCCGGGACCGTCATGCTGCACCCCGGCGACTGCTCCCCGTCGCGCAGCGTTGTGTCGAAGATGTAGATCCGTTCCGCCATGAAGAGAAGGGCCTCCGGGCCGTCCCTCATTATTTGGCGGACAGCCTCAATTTGGCAAATTTATAGTGTTCGAGCTAGCGATAAGTCTCAACGACACATAAGCCCAACTTATCCTGCAGCCTCCCGGACCCCGTTTGTGCTATGTTGCATAAACAAAGCTTATGGAGTTCTACCCTCTTCGCGTCTTTTTGACCGTCGCCAACGAGCGCAGCTTCTCCCGCGCCGCCGAAAAGCTGGGCCGGACCCAGCCCGCCATCTCCCTGGCCATCCAGCGGTTGGAGGCGGACTTCGGTGAGAAACTCATCGATCGGTCCGGCAAGGACCTGCTGCTTACCGACGCCGGCCGCGTCGTCATCGACTACGCCCGCCGCTTCGAGAACCTGCAATCCGAACTCGACAACGCGCTCGCCGAACTCCGCGACAACGCCGCCGGACGCCTGGTGATCGGCGCCAACGAGTCCACCACGCTGTACCTGTTGAACCACATCGAGGCGTACCGGCATCGTTACCCGCGCATCAAGGTGCAGATCCGCCGCAGCATGGCCAGCAAGATCCCGGCGCAGTTGATCGACGGCGACCTCGAACTCGGACTCTTGACCTTCAACCCCGAAGACGACCGCCTGCACTCCGTGCGGATCTTCCGCGATCACATCGCCTTCATCGTGTCGCCGGAGCATCGCTTCGCGGACCGCGGCGAGGTCTCGATCACCGAACTCGGCGAGGAGACGTTCATCGCTCACTACGTCGTCTCGCCCTACCGCGGCGTCGTGATCAAGTCCTTCCAGCACCACCGGGTCCCGCTCCACATGGACGTCGAGATGCCGACCGTCGAGTCCATTCGCCTGATGGTCCAGCGCAACGAAGGCGTGGCGTTCCTGCCCCACATGTGCGTGGAGCAGGATGTCAAGCGCGGCACGCTCCGCGAGATCCGCGTGCCGGAGGTCGGCATGGAACGGGAGATCCACCTGGTGTATCCCGCCAAGCGCGCCTTGAGCCATGCGGCGAAGGCGTTTCTGGACCTCGTGCAGGACGTCCCGTAACTAAACCAGGCCGTTGACTTCCTCTATCCGTCGATGTACTCTATACACATGAAACGTACGAATCTTGTGTTAGACGAAGACGTCTTGAACGAAGCCGTCACCGTTTTGGGCGTCAAGACGTACTCCGCCGCCGTCAATGAGGCTTTGAAAGAAGCCATCCGCGTCAAGAAAGCCCGCGGCATCCTGCAGTTCCACGGCTCGAACCTGTGGGAGGGTGACCTGGCCGAAATGCGCGGCGACGCCGGGGCCGGCAAGGCCCGCTCGGCGAGGTCCGGGCGTTGATTCCGGCCGGCCTGGTCCTGGTGGACTCCTCCGTCTGGATCGAGTTCCTCGCCGGCCGGATCCAGTTCAGCGAAGCGGACCTGCCGCACCTGGCGACGTGCGGTCCGGTGCTGCAGGAGGTCTTGCAAGGCTTGAAGCCCGTTCCCGCGAGCGAAGCGCTGCGGGAAGCTCTCCTCTCGTTCCCCACGGTCGGCGATCCGGTGACGCTCGCGACCTTCGAGCACGCCGCGCGCATCTACCGCTCTGGGCGGGTGAAGGGCCATACGATCCGCTCAGGAGCCGACTGCCTTATCGCCGCCATCGCCATCGAAAACCGCCTGCCCGTCTGGCACCGCGACCGCGACTTCGACCGCATCGCGAAGTCCACGGCGCTCGAAGTGCACCGGAACCGGTAGCCGCCTACCCGGCTGCCGCCTTCCGGTCCAGATACGCCTTCCGGCTCTCCTGGATCACCCGCCGCGCGTCCGCCGGACCGCCCCAGCCGCTCGATTCCGTCACCGCGCCCTGCAGTTCCTTGTAGATCAGGAAGAAATGCTCGATCTCGCGCCGCACGTGCGGAAACACCTGGTCGATGGTGTGGATCTCGGCATACCGCGGGTCGCCTTGCGGCACCGCCAGGATCTTCTGGTCCGTCTCCTGCCGGTCCGTAAGGTAGAGCACGCCGACGGGGCGCACTTCATAAAGACAACCGGGGAAGGTCGCCGAGTTCGTCAGCGAGAGCACGTCCATCGGATCGTTGTCGCCGGCCAGCGTCCCGGGGATGAACCCGTAGTCGCCCGGATAGTGCATCGGCGAATACAGCACCCGGTCCAGCTTGAAGACGTGCAGTTCCTTGTCGTACTCGTATTTGTTGGCGGACCCCTTGGGGATCTCGACTACCAGCCGGACAAGCTCCGGCATCTCGGGACCGGGGTCCAGATCGAGCAGATTCACGGCCCCAGCTTACCACTGCGTGAACGTCCAGCCCCGCCGCGGTGTCTTACGGAGCAGGAGGACTACATGAAACGCTACCTTCTGGCCCTGGTCCTGGTGCTTCCCCTCGGCGCCCAGGAATTGCCCCCCGAAGCGGAAACCCTCGCCACGTACCTCGACTTTTCGTTCCAGCAGCGGGACACGCTGCAAAACTTGCTGGTGACCACGTTCGACCAGATCGCGCCGCTGCAGCAGCAGCTCGCGGCGCGGCAGAAGGCGCTGGAGGCGCTGGTCGCCTCGGATACGGCCGATGTGGCCCGGCTCGGCGAGGCGGTGCTCGACATTCGCCACGCGACGCGCAAGCTGCAGGAGTTCGTGCAGCGGTACCGCGCGGCGTTCTTCGACCTGCTGACGCCGGCGCAGCGCGCCAAGTTCGCCGGGCTCGCCGACGCCGCCCGGCTGGTGCCGGTGCTGCAGGCTGTGAACACGCTGGGACTCGGCGGACAATAAGAACGACGGTGTGCACGCCCCGGGGCCCAGTTTCGAGGATCGCGTCCGCGACGCCGGGCGCATCGTGTACGCGGTGGCGCACAGCGTGTTGCGCGATCCGGCCGAAGCCGAAGACGTCGCCCAGGAGGTCTTCTTGATGGCGTACCGAAAGCTCGACCAGTTGCGCGATCC
This sequence comes from uncultured Solibacteraceae bacterium, assembly GCA_964471915.1. Taxonomy (GTDB): domain Bacteria; phylum Acidobacteriota; class Terriglobia; order Bryobacterales; family Bryobacteraceae; genus JAIEPW01. Next base: position 45,139 of record CAYYID010000043.1, read on the forward strand.
GGGACAGTTCCGGGCGTGGGTGGCGCGCATGAGCTGGCGGCAAGCCCTGAACCGCAAGCGTGGCTGGCGGCGGCGCCTGGCGCGCGATTTCCGCTGGTCGGCGGCGCGGCCCGCGGCCGCCGCGCCGGAGGAGACGCTGACGCTGCAGCACGAAGTGGAGCGCATGCCGGAGCACCTGCGCGAAGTCCTCGTGCTGGCGGCCATCGAGGGCCTCGAGGCGCGCGAGGTGTCCGCGATTCTCGAGATCCCCGAGGGCACGGTGCGCAGCCGGCTGCATGCCGCCCGCAAGCACTTGCTGGAGGTCTGGAAATGACGTGCGGTGAATTGCGCCCGGCGCTGCTCGATTGCGCGCTGGGCCTGGCGGCGGCGCCGCCGCTCGCCGCGCATCTGGCGGCGTGCGCGGAATGCCGCGCTGAGCTGGAACTCTTGCGGCAGCGCGCCGCCGCGATCGACGCGGAACTCGCGCGCGGGGCCGCACCGCCGCCGGCGCTCGAGGAGCGGATCCTTGAACGGCTGGCGCACCGGCGCCGCTGGCCGGCGCTCGCCGCCGCCGCCGCGCTGGCCGCGGCGCTCTTGCTATTCGCGATCCTGACGCGCCCGGCGCCGGAGCCGCGCTTGACCCTTTCGTCCTGGCAGTCGCCCACGCGCAGCCTGCTGACACCGCCGCTGAAGGCGGCGGCCGCGACGCCGCGGCTGGGCGAGACTCTGTTCCCGATTTCCCCGAAGTCCAAGATTTGAGGACCCACACATGAGAACGCTCTTTCTGTCTCTTGTTTGCAGCCTGGGCCTGGCGGCGCAGGATCCCCTGGCGGAGCATTTCTTTCCTCCGGAACTGATTCTCGGCAACGCGCGCGCCGCCGGCCTCGACGACAGCCAGGTCGCCTTCCTCCGCGCCGAGGCCGTCAAAGCCCAGGCGCGTTTCAGCGAGCTGCAGTTTCAGATGCAGGACGCTCTGGAAGCACTGGTCCAGTTGATCCGGAGTCCCGCGGTGGAGGAAGCGCGTGCGCTCGCGGCGCTTGATCGCGTCCTGCAGATCGAGAAGGAGATCAAGCGGGCGCAGCTCGGCCTGGTGATTCGAATGAAGAACCGGCTGACGCCGGAGCAGCAGCAGCGGCTCCAGGCATTGAAGAAGAAACCGTAGCGTTTCCGGGATCCAAACCGGTCACATAGGTAACACTTCAGTCCGGACACATGGGTAACGGTTCGGGACCTGGGCTCACGACAAGGGCCGACACACCACGGCTGTGGTGTTCGCGAGGGCGGTGCAGTTTCTTGTCGCGAGTTTTGGCTTACTAGCGCGGCGTTGCGTGCCGCCG
>CAYYID010000044.1:0-45586 GCA_964471915.1 uncultured Solibacteraceae bacterium
GGGAACAGGCCGAGGTCGATCCCATAGTTCCAGGTGGAGAGCCGGGTGAAGTGACGGATGACGTCGACTTCGGAGACTTCGGGGAAGTCCTCGATCTCGTTGCGGGTCTGCGCGGCGCCCAGCGCCTTCGCCGGATCCACGGCCGGCACGTCGAGGTCCGGCAACTGATAGCCGACCTTGCCGGGCGAACTGATCTCGAACAGCAGCCCTTCGTTCTGGTTGATGTGCTGGCGGACTTTCTTTTCCATTACCGGTACGCCTCCGCAACCTGATCCATGTGCTCGCGCTTCGCCATCTCGGTGCAGCAGAGCAGCACCGCGTCGCCCAGTTCCGGATAGAACTTCCGCAGCGGCAGGCCGCCGATGATCTTCCTGGCGAGAAGGCCGTCGTTCGCGCGGGCGATGTCGCGGCCGTGCGACTTGACGACGAATTCGTTAAAGAACCGGCCCGTGAACTGCAGGGGCAACTGCGCGGCGAGGTAGTGGGCCTTCGACAGGTTCTGCACCGCGAGTTCGCGCAGGCCCTGCTTGCCGTAGAGCGAAAGATAGACGGTCGCCATCAGCGCGATCAGCGCTTGGTTGGTGCAGATGTTGGAGGTCGCTTTCTCGCGGCGGATATGCTGTTCGCGGGTGGAGAGTGTCAGGCAGAACGCCCGGTTGCCGTTGGCGTCCTTGGTTTCGCCTACCAGCCGCCCGGGGATCTGCCGGATGTACTTCTCCTTGGTCGCGACGATGCCCGCGAAGGGGCCGCCGTAGCTGGGCGGGATGGCGAAGCTCTGCAGCTCGCCCACCACGATGTCGGCCTGGCGCGGCGGCTCGATGAGGCCGAGCGCCACCGCCTCCGTGAAGACGTCCACCAGCAGGGCGCCCGCCCGGTGCGCGGCTTCGGCGGCGTGGCCGATCGACTCCAGCACGCCGAAGAAGTTCGGCGACTGGACGATGACGCACGCCACGGTCTTGTCGAGCTTGGCCTCGAGGTCGGAATAATCAGCCTCGCCGGTCGCCGCAACGTAGCCGAACTCCTCGATCGGGAAGCCCTGGTATTTCGCGTAGGTCGCGAGGACCTCGCGGTATTCGGGGTGCACCGTGCGGGCCACCAGAATCTTGTGCCGGCCGGTGACGCGGACCGCCATCATCGCCGCTTCGGGCACCGCGGAGGAGCCGTCGTACATCGAGGCGTTGGCTACCTCCATGCCGGTCAGCTGGCAGATCATGGTCTGGAACTCGAAGATCTGCGTCAGCGTGCCCTGCGCCATTTCCGCCTGGTAGGGCGTGTACGACGTCAGGAACTCGCCGCGCGAAACGACGACGTCGCAGAGCACGGGCCGGAAGTGGTGGTACACGCCGGCGCCGAGGAAGTTCGCGTAGCCGTTGGCATTGCGCTCCCCGCGGGCACGGAAGTAGTCGATGATGTCGAACTCGCTCTTGCCCGGCGGAATGTCGAGGGTCCGGTTGAGACGGACCTCCTCCGGCAGATGGTCGAAGAGTTCGTCGAGAGAAGCCGCGCCAATCGAACGGAGCATCTCCTGGCGCTCGGAGTCGGACTTCGGTAGGTAGCGCAAAGTTGGATCCTGAGTGGCCGGTCCTGTTACGACCTGGCCGGTACCGCCGCTCGGACTACTCTGCCCCGATGTATTTCTGATAATCGGCGGCGGAGAGGAGGTTCTTTATTTCGTCGGGAGCGGACAACTTGATCTTAACAAGCCACGCAGCGCCGTGCGGATCTTCGTTGAGCTTCTCGGGCGCGGTGGCGAGCGTTTCGTTGGCTTCGAGCAATTCGCCGGTCACCGGCGAGTAGATGTCGCTGACGGCTTTCACGGACTCGACCGAGCCGATGGTCTTGCCCTGCTCGCAGGCCGTGCCCGGCTTCGGCAGGTCGACATAAACGATGTCGCCGAGTTCCTTCTGCGCGTGGTCCGTGATGCCGACCGTGCCGACATCGCCTTCGACGCGGACCCACTCGTGTTCTTTCGTGTACTTCAGATCGTCTGGATACATGGCTTATTTGGCTCGCTTGTAGAAAGGAGTCGGCACCGTAACGGCGCTGACGGGCTGGTTCCGCACAACCACTTCGATGGGGGTTCCGGGCACCGCGTGTTCGGCCGGCAGGTAGCAAAGTCCGATGTTCTTGCCCAGGGTCGGCGCCGGCCCGCCCGAGGTCACCCAACCGGCCTTCTGGCCGCCCAGCAGGACGTCGTAGCCGTCGCGGCCGATGCCGCGGCCGGTCATCTCGAAGCCCACCAGCTTGCGCTTCACGCCGCCGGCCAGTTGCTTCTCGAGCGCGGCCTTGCCGAGGAAATCCTTTTCGAACTTGACGATCCATGCGATGTCGGCTTCGAAGGGCGTGATGGTGTCGTCGATTTCGTGGCCGTAGAGCGCCATCTTGGCCTCCAGGCGCAAGGTGTTGCGCGCGCCCAGACCGGCGGGCTTGATGCCGAATTCTTCGCCGGCCGCAAGCACTTCGTTCCAGATCCGCGGCGCCTCGGACGGCGCAATGTAGATTTCGAAGCCGTCCTCGCCGGTGTAACCCGTGCGCGCGATCCGCGCGCTTGTGCCCGACACCTCGCCGTCCTGGAACCAGTAGTATTTGATCGACGCCAGCTCCGTGCGGGTGAGCTTCTGCAGCGTCGCCAGGGCTTTCGGGCCCTGGATCGCCAGTTGCGCGTACCGCGGGCCGGCGTTTTCCACCGCGCAGTCGAAGCGGTTCTGCGCCTGGATGTGCGCGAAGTCCTTGTCCTGGTTCGAGGCGTTGACGCAGATGAAGTAGTGGTCGTCGGCGACTTTGTGGACCAGGATGTCGTCCACGAAGCAGCCCGTTTCGAGCAGCAGCCCGGAATAGTGCGCCTGGCCGAGCTTGAGCTTGGCGGCGTTGTTCGAAGAGATCCAGTTCACCAGGTCGAGCGCCTGCGGGCCCCGGATTTCGATCTCGCCCATGTGGCTGACGTCGAAGATCCCGACCCTCTGGCGGACCGTGTGGTGCTCGTCGAGCAGGCCGGAGTAGCTGACGGGCATGTCCCAGCCGCCAAAGTCGACCATTTTGGCCCCGAGAGCCCGGTGCACGGCGTTGAGCGGCGTCTGGAGGAGGCTCATGAAAGGGCCAATGTAGCACAACCGGCCGCATGAGCTGTTTCGGCTTCGGATCGGCGCTAAAGGGGATATGGGAGAACGACATCCGCTGTTCACCGGCGTCCCCCGGCTCGACGAGGCTTTCGCCAGCCCCTCCCGCACCATCCGGCCGGCGCCGCCCAAGGACGATCCGGCGGCGATCCGCCGGATCCAGCGGGTGCTGGCCATCCTCGTCGGCGAGGGGTTCATGAACAAGTCGTTCCCGAACGGGTTCGACCAGGAACCCGATGGGCAGTACGGCCAGCAAACCATGGACGCAGTGATCCGGTTCCAGAAGCAGGCGTTCCCCAACAAGCCGAGCGAGTGGGACGGACGTTGCGGACCGAAAACGCTGCAGGCGCTGAACGACGCCCTGCCGGGCCGGCTGGTGCCGCCGGCGCCGCCGCCCGAGCCGCCGGTCGAAAAAACGCGGGACCTGCTGGTGATCCTCCAGGGTGGCGGCGACCGCGGCCGCACCTTCGATCCCGACAAGACGCCGGAGATCCAGACGTCCGGGAACGCGGAAACGCCGGAGGCCATCAAGACCGCCGTCGAGACCGAAGCTTACTTGTTTGCGCACGAGCCGCTCCGGGTGGTGGTGAACAACGGCGACGGCTCGACGAACGGCGCCCCCGGTTTCACGCAGAGTGTCGCTGATTTCATCGCGGGTAACGCCGACCCCAAGGGCCGCGTGCTGCTCCTCGGCTGGAGCAGCGGCGGCGCCAACGTCATCGAAGTGGCCAGCAAGCTGCAAGGCAAGGTTTCCCTCCGCTACATCGGAATTGTGGATGCCGCGTTCTCCTCGGCCAGCGACCCGCGCATCCAATTGACCTTTCAAGCCCTCCAGAGCGACAACTTCTTCCAGTCGCTCGGCAACCCGATCAGCGTGGCCGGCCAGGAGATCCATGCGGCGGTGAAAAGCTGCCAGACGAACCGCGACTTCGCGCCAGACGCCGAGTTCCAGGCGGTGGAGAAAGAACGCAAAGGTTCCTTGCTGCAGAACCGGGCGAACCAGAAGGCCATCGAGAAGTTCCATGAACTCGCGGTCAAGAAGGGCAACCGGATAATCTTCGCCACCGCGAAGGGCATCCTCCGGCAGTAAGCAGTGCCCGGGGCGGCGCTTGCCTTACACTGGTGGGTTACCGAACCATGCGAAAGCTTGTAACCGCCCTCCTCCTGCTCGCTTCCTGCGCATTTGCCCAGAAGAACGTCACCGGCACCCCGGAAGTCCGCCTCGCCCTCGACCGCCTGAACACGGTCGGCAGCGTGCTGATGATCGCCGCGCACCCGGACGACGAGAACACCGCGCTGCTCGCCTATTTCGCTCGCGGACGGCATCTGCGCACCGCGTACCTCGCGCTGACGCGCGGCGAGGGCGGCCAGAACCTGATCGGCTCCGAGCAGGGCGACCGCCTCGGTCTCATCCGCACCGATGAACTGCTCGCCGCCCGCGGCGTCGATGGCGGCGAACAGTACTTCACTCGCGCCATCGACTTCGGCTTCTCCAAGACCGCCGACGAAACCATGAAGAAATGGGGCCGGGAGCGCATCCTGGGCGACATCGTCTGGAATATCCGCCGGTACCGCCCGGACGTCATCGTCTTCCGCTTCTCGGGCACCCCGCGCGACGGGCACGGCCACCACCAGACCTCGGCGATCCTCGGCAAGGAAGCCTTCGCCGCCGCCGCCGATCCCGCGAAGTTCCCGGAACAGCTCCAGCAGGGCGTGAGCGTCTGGCAGGCGAAGCGGATGTTCTTCAACGTCTTCGCCTTCACCCGCGAGCAGGAGCGCGAGACCGAGCAGATCCCCAACCGTCTGGAGATCGACACCGGCGAGTACTCGCCGCTGCTGGGCTACTCCTACGGCGAGATCGCCGGCATCAGCCGCAGCCAGCACCGCTCGCAGGGCATGGGCTCCAGCGAGCGCAAAGGCTCGCAGAAGAACTCGCTGATCCTGATCGGGGGCGAGCCCGCCGCCAAGGACCTGTTCGACGGCATCGATACCTCGTGGAAGCGCCTGCCCGGCGGCGCCGCGGTGGAGGCGATCTTGACGCCCGCCATCCGCGCCTTCGATCCGCTGGACCCCGCCAAGACCATTCCCGCGCTGGTCAAGGCCCGGCCGCTCATCGCGGCCATCGACGATCCCTGGGCGCGGCGCAAGCTCACCGAACTCGACGAAGCGATCGCGCTCTGCGCCGGCCTGTGGGTGGACGCCTCGGCCGAGAAGTACAAGGTGTCGCCGGGCGGCGCGGTGAAGATCGCCGTCACCGCGGTGAATCGGTCGCGGGCCGCTGCCACGCTGAAGAGCGTCACGTTCGCCGGCGCGGTGGCCAATCCTGCGCTCGCCCTGGACGCCGCGGTGCTCGCCTATAACAAGCCCGCGAACTACACCGCCACCTGGACCGTGGCCGCGGATCAGCCCTACACGCAGCCGTACTGGCTGGAGCAGGCGCCGGACGGACCGCTGTACCGGATCCCGCGGCCGGTGCAGCTCGGCCTCGCCATGCAGGACGCGGTGCTCGAGGCGCGGTTCGTGGTTAGTGTCGATGGGGCCGACCTCGAACTCCGCCGTCCCGTGCAGCACCGCTACGTGGACCGCGTTACCGGCGAGCATGTCCGGCCCCTGCTCGTGGTCCCGCCCGTGTCGATTGACCTCGCCGAGCGCGCGTTCGTCTTCGTGGACGACAAGCCCCGCCGCGTCGAGATCCCGGTGAAGGCGCATCTCGCCAACGCCAGCGGCGACCTCAAGCTCGAACTCCCCGCCGGCTGGCGCGCCGAGCCCGCCGCCCAGAGCTTCCGCCTCATCGAGGACGGCGAGCAGAAGGCGCTGGCGTTCACCATCACGCCGCCCGCGGCCGAAACCACCGGCCTGCTCCGCGCCGTCGCCACCGTCGGAGGACGCGAGATCGCCGTCGGCCTCGACATGATCGATTACCCGCACATCCCGCAGCGCGCCGTGCTGCCGCCCGCCACCGCGCAGCTTACCCGGGCGAACGTGCGCACGCTGGCGCGGCGCGTTGGCTATGTGATGGGTCCCGGCGACGAAGTCCCGCTGGCGCTGAAGCAGATGGGCGTCGACGTCGTGCTGCTTTCGGAAGAGGACCTGGCCCGCGGCGACCTCGCGAAGTTCGACGCGATCATCACCGGCGTGCGCGCGTACAACACCCGCGCCGACCTGCGGGCGAATCAACAGCGCCTGCTCGAATACGTCAACGCCGGCGGGACGATGCTGGTCCAGTACAACGTGCTCGAAGGCGGCTTCATGGGCGGCAATCCCGCGCTGCTTGAGAAGATCGGACCATACCCGATCCGCATTTCGCGCGACCGCGTCACCGTCGAGGACGGGCCGATGTCGCTAACCAACCCGCAACAGCTATTTCTGAAGTCGCCCAATCCGGTCGCGGAACGCGACTTCGAGGGTTGGGTGCAGGAGCGCGGCCTGTACTTCGCCTCGCAATGGGACCCCAAGTACGAGACCGTTTTCTCGACGCAGGATCCCGGCGAGCCGGCGCTGACCGGCGGGACGCTCTTCACCCGCTACGGCAAGGGCGCCTACATTTTCACCGCCTATTCCTGGTTCCGCCAGTTGCCGGCCGGCGTGCCCGGCGCGTGGCGCATCTTCGCGAACCTGATCAGCGCGGGGCAGACGCTCAAGCAATGACACTGCCGCTTTCCGGAATCCGGGTTCTCGACTTTGGCCGCTTCATCGCCGGACCGTACTGTGCGGCATTGCTTGCCGATTTCGGGGCCGATGTCATCCGCATCGACCGCCGCGAGGGGAGCGAGGACCGCTACCTGGGTCCCATTACGGCGGACGGCTTTGGCGCGGCGTATCTCTCGCTGAACCGCAACAAGCGGAACCTCACGCTGGATCCGTCGCGGCCCGAGGCCCGGGAGGTGCTCACCCGCCTGGTGAAGACCGCCGATGTCGTGGTGGCGAACCTGCCGCTCGAAGTGCTCGAGAAGATGGGGCTCGGCTACGACGCGCTCCGCGCTCTCAAGCCGGACATCATCCTGGCGCGCATCTCCACGTTCGGGCCGGACGGTCCCTACGCCCACCGCGTCGGCTTCGACACCATCGCCCAGGCGATGTCCGGCGCAATGGCGATGACCGGTTTCGCTCCCGTGCCCGTGCGCAGCGCGGTTCCGTTCGAGGACTACGGCACGGCGCTGCACACGGCGTTCGGGGTGCTGGCGGCGCTGCTGCACCGCGCGAAAACTGGGGAAGGGCAGATCGTCGACGGATCCCTGCTCGCCACCGGCGTCACCTTGATGCAGGCGCTGATCGCCGAGCGTCACGTCACCGGAATCCAGCGCCAGCAGATCGGCAACGCCGGCCAGTACGCCGCGCCATACGATACGTATCCCACTAAGGACGGCTGGATCACCATCGCCGTCAACGGCCACCCGATGTTCCAGCGCTGGGCGAAGGCGGTGGGCCGTCCGGAGCTGGCGGACGATCCGCGCTTCGCCGACGACGCGCTCCGCGCCGAACACCGGGCCGACCTCGACGCCGTCATGCGGGACTGGCTCGTTTCCCGCACCACCGCCGAAGCCGTCGCCGAACTCGAGGCCGCGCGCGTGCCGGCGGGGCCGGTGCTGCAGTTGCACGAAGTCCTGGAAGATCCCCAGGTGAAGGCGCGGCGCCTGCTGGAGCACGTGCCGTTTCCCGGCGCCCCGAGAGACGTGCCGCTGGCCAACACCGCGGTGCGGCTTTCCGCGACTCCCGGCGGCATCCGCGACCGCGCGCCGCTGCTCGGCGAGCACACCGACGCCATCCTGGGCGAGCTCGGCTTCTCCGCGCCGGAGATCGCCGCCTTGCGCGCCGCCCGCGCCGTCTGAACCCGGCTCCGACAGCCGAAATGCTACACTCGCCGCGATGGGCCAGATCCTCGAAGGCGCGCGCATTCGCGACCAGATTCTCGCTGAACTTCGGCCGCGTATCGCGGCGCTACCGCGTCCCCCCGGACTCGCCGTGGTGCTCGCGGGCGACGATCCGGCAAGCGAAATCTACGTCCGCAACAAAGTGAAGGCGTGCCAGGACCTTGGTCTCCATAGCGTCAAGGTCTGTCCGCCCGCCACCGTCACCACCGCCGAACTGCTGGCCGAGATCGCCCGCCTCAATGCGGACCCGGCCATCGACGGCATCCTGGTGCAGATGCCGCTGCCGAAGCAGGTGGACTCCCGCGCCATCCTCGAGGCGGTCGCCGCCGAAAAGGACGCCGACGGCTTTCATCCGCTCAACGTCGGGCACCTGGTTGCGAACCGGCCTGCGCCCCGCTCCTGCACGCCCGCGGGCATTATGGAGTCCCTGAAACGCCACGGGATCCCGATCGCCGGCCGGCGCGCCGTCGTCCTGGGCCGCTCGGACATCGTGGGCAAGCCGATGGCGCTCATGCTGCTCCACGAGCACGCCACCGTGACTATCTGCCACTCCCGGACGTCCAACCTCCCTGAGGTATGCCGCGAAGCCGACATCTTGGTCGCCGCCATCGGACGCCCCGGTTTTGTCACCGCGGAGTACATCCGCGAGGGCGCGGTGGTGATCGATGTCGGCATCAACCGCCTGGCCGACCGCGCGGCCGCCGAGCGGTTCGGCAAGGTCGCCAGCTTCGAAAAGAACGGCTCGTTCGTGGTGGGCGACGTTCATCCGCTCGATATGGCGCGGCTGGCCAGTGCCTACACGCCGGTGCCCGGCGGCGTGGGCCCGCTTACGATCGCCATGCTGATGGCCAATACCGTCTGGCTTGGAGAACGGCATTGCTCCGCGTCGGCCTGACCGGCGGTCTCGCCACCGGCAAGAGCTTCGTGGGCGCGGTTCTCGAAGAACAGGGCTGCCTGCTGATTAAGGCCGACGACCTCGGCCACCAGGTCCTGGAGCCGGAGGGCGAGGCCTATGCCGAAGTGGTCCGCGAGTTCGGCTCCGGAATCCTCACCGCGGACGGGCGCATCGACCGCCGCAAGCTTGCCGCCGAAGTTTTCGGCAAGCCCGAGCGCCTGGAGAAACTGAACCAGCTCGTGCATCCGCCCGTCCGGCGCCGCTCGCGCGAGCTGGCCGAGGCCTTCGCCGCGGACCACCCGCGCGGGATCATCGTCAATGAAGCTGCGATACTGATAGAGACGGGCAGCGCCCAGGGCTTCGACCGGCTGATCGTGGCCGCGTGCCCGGAAGCACTGCAAATCGAGCGGGCGATGGAACGCGACGGGATCACCAGAGAGGAAGCGCTGGCGCGCATCCGCCGCCAGATGCCCATCGAAGAGAAGGTCCGCCTCGCGGATTTCGTCATCGATACCTCGGGAACCAAAGAAGAAACGCGCGCGCAGACCCTGGAGGTCTTTGCCGCGCTACGGAGCTTAGCGGGATGAAGAGATTTCGAGTGGTTTTGCTTGCCGCCACCCTGGTGGGCGGCTTCTGGCTGTTCACTTCCGGCGCGGGGCGCAAGCTGATCCAGCCACTGAGCCGGGTCGGCAGGCTCTGGTCCGAGCCCGAGGTGGCTAGGACGGCCGGCCTCACCGCCGACGAACTCAACAACATCGACATTTACAAGACCGCGCGCGAAGCGACGGTCTATATCTCGTCCACCGTGTACCAGCGCACCTGGTTCTTCGAAGTTTCGCCGGTGCGAGAACTCGGCTCCGGCTTCCTCATTAGTGAAGACGGCCGCATTCTGACGAACTTCCACGTGATCTCCGGCTCCAGCAAGATCGAGGTCACGCTGCCGGACGGCACCCGGACCACGGCGGAAGTGCTCGCGCCGGATCGCTCGAACGACCTCGCCCTGATCAAGATCAGCCCGAAGAAGAAGCTGCCGTATTTGCGCCTCGGGGACTCCGAGAAGCTCCAGGTTGGCCAGAAGGTGCTCGCCATCGGCAACCCCTTCGGCCTCGACTGGACCCTTACCACCGGGGTGGTCAGCGCACTGGACCGCGAAATCCAGGACGAGGGCGGCCGCTCCCTGCAGGGCATGATCCAGACCGACGCGGCCATCAACTCCGGCAATTCGGGCGGCCCGCTGCTCGATTCCTCGGGCAACGTGATCGGCGTCAACACGGCCATTTATGGGCCGTCGGGCGGCAGCATCGGCATCGGCTTCGCCATGCCCATCAACCGCGCCAAGTCGATGCTCAACGACTACCAGACCGGCCGCAGCTTCAAGCGCCCGCGCATCGGCGTCTCCACGGTGTTCGTGGCGGGCGATCTGGCCGAGGCTCTCGATCTGCCGTCCTCGGGCGGGCTGCTGATTCAGGAGGTCGCCTCCGGATCGCCCGCCGACGCCGCGGGCTTACGCGGCGCGCGGCGCGCCGTTTCTGTGGGCAACGTGCAACTGGGCGTCGGCGGCGATCTGATCACCGCGATCGACGGCAAGCCGGCCGATCGGAAGGACGCCATCGTGCGCATCCTCGGCCAGAAACGCCCCGGCGATGTCGTCGAGGTCACGGTGTTCCGCGGCGGTAAGACGGTGAAGGTCCCGGTGCGCCTCGGTGAAGCCGAAGAGCGGCTCTAGCCGGAGGCCCGGGCCGGGTTTCTATCTCGAGTCCCGAGATTTCCGCCCGCGCTCCGCGGGTGCTGGGCTAGGCTCAAGTGGATGCCGGAGACACGGATCGAGCGACTCAGCGCCGCGGATATCGACCAGGGACGAGAGCTGTTCCTGATGCTTGCGGACGTCTTCGAAACGGACTCGCGGCCGCTCGGCGGCGAGTACCTGGCGGGTCTGCTCGCGCGCCGCGACTTCTGGGCGTTCGCCGCGTCGATCGACGGCCGGGTGGTGGGTGGTCTCACGGCCCATACGCTGCCCCTGACGCGCCTTGAGGAGTCGGAGATCTTCATTTACGACATTGCCGTCCTGCCGCGGTACCAGCGGCAGGGGATCGGCCGCCAACTGGTGGCGGCCCTGCGGGCACAGGCTTCCGCCGCGGGGATCGCGGTGGTGTGGGTGCCGGCCGACAATGAAGACACGCACGCGCTCGATTTCTATCAGGCGCTGGGCGGCGAGCCGGCCCCGGTCACGATCTTCACGTTCGGCGGCGATACCACTTGACATTCACGGATCCCTACCGGGCCTGAGCCTCCGCGGTCAGCGCCCGCTCCAGTGCCTCCCGCAACAAATGCGGATCCACCGGCTTCGCCACGAAATCGTCCATGCCCGCTTCCGCGCACCGTACCCGGTCCTCCGGCATCGCCGACGCCGTCAGCGCGATGATCGGCGTGTGGCGCTGCCCGTCCTCCCGCCGGCGGATGGCCCGCGTCGTGTCGAACCCGTCCATTTCCGGCATCAGGCAGTCCATGAAGACCGCGTCGTAGGGCAGCCGCTCCCACATGGCAATCGCCTCCCGCCCGCTGCCCGCGACATCGACGCGGCAGCCGAGTTTCTCGAGCATCCGCATCGCCAGCCGCTGGTTCACCGCGTTGTCTTCCACCACCAGCAACCGCGCGCGCAGGTCGGTCGCGTGCGCCAGCGCCGCCAGGCCGTTCGCCGTGTCGGGACCCGTATCCACGGGCAGGGCCAGCCGGAACCAGAACCGCGAACCGTCGCCGGGCGCCGACGCGACCCCGATCTCGCCGCCCATCATCTCCACCAGCGACCGCGAGATCGCCAGCCCCAGCCCTGTACCGCCGTAGCGGCGCGCGGCCGAGTTATCCACCTGCTCGAAGCGGTCGAACAGGCGCGTCAGTTTCTCGGCCGAGATGCCGATGCCGGAATCCGCCACCGCCACCGCCACGCCGCCGGGACCGCCCGCCGGAAATGCCCGGACCTCGATCCGCACGAAGCCGCGCTCGGTGAACTTCACCGCGTTGCCCGTCAGGTTCAGCAGCACCTGCCGGATCCGGCCCACGTCTCCCACCAGCCGCCGTGGCGCGTCCGGGGCATAGTCCACTTCCAGGCGCAAACCCTTGGCGGCGGCCGCCGACGCGAACAGATCCGCCACCTCCGCCACCGCCCGCTCCAGCGAGAACCGCACCGGCTTCAGCAGCATCTTGCCGGCCTCGATCTTCGAATAATCCAGGATGTCGTTGAGCAGGCCCAGCAGCGACTGGCCGGAGCGCTGCACGGTTTCGGCGAACTCGCGCTGCTCGGCGTCCAGCCGGGTATCGAGCAGCAGGTTCGTCATGCCGAGCACCGCGTTCATCGGCGTCCGGATCTCGTGGCTGACGTTGGCCAGGAACTCCGACTTCGCCCGCGCCGCCGCCTCGGCCTGGTCCCGCGCGCGCCGCAACTCCGCCTCCGCGCGCCGCGCCAGCGTGACGTCCCGCAACACCAGCACCCGGCCCAGTTCCTCGCCGTCGCGCGCCAGGGGAGACACCGCCAGCTCATACAGCCGCTCCTCGCCGTCCGGCTGCCGGGTGATCTCCACCGGTTCTTCCGCCGCCGCCTCGACCTCGGGAACCAGTTCCTCGATCCGGGCGCCCCGCAGTTCCTGATCCGGCTGCCACCGCCGCGCCGCCGGATTGAAGTCCACCACCCGGCCGTCCGGATCCACCACCAGCACCGGGTCCGTCATGGCCTCCAGCACCGCGTCCCGCGCGATCGGTTGCAGCAGAAAGGAACTGGACCGCATCGCCAGGTTCCAGAACACCAGCCCGATCAGGCACCGCGACTGCGCCTGCCAGTCGATCGGCTGCGGCCCCGCGCCGTGGACGCCCAACGTCCACAGGTACACGCCCCAGGCGAACACGATCGCGCCCGCCAGCAGCCGGTTGTTCCGCCGCGCAATCGGCCCTGCCCGCAGCGTCGCGTGCGCGGTCAGCGCCAGGCTGAGAATCATCAGCGGCTGCGAATACGCCAGTTGCAGGAACGCCAGCGGACCCCACGGCCCCCACACCACGCCGATGCCGTCCCGGATCGCAAAGTGCACCTCCTGGCGCATCAGATGGTGCCATGTATTGGTCCAGCTCGCCATCACACCGATCGCCGGCACCAGGAACACCAGCGACGTGTTCCGCAGCGTCAGCAGATGTCCGCGTCCGGTCGCGAGCACCGCAACCCCCAGCGTTGTTGGCGCCGCCGTCAGCAGACCCACCACGCCGATCTGCGTCGCCAGGATCGCCGTCTCGCGGTCCGGGCTCACCATCCGCCACACCGAACTCAAGGCCAGTACCAATCCGGAGAGCGCCGGCGCCGCCATCACCCAGCCCTCCTGGCGGCGCAACCGGCGCCACAACGTCGCCACCGCTACCAGACACAATGCCGGCAGGATCAACAGCGGCGCGGCCTGCGGAACGGCTTCCCAGCGGATCATGGTCCTGGTGAGGCTTATCGGCCCGCAGCCCGCGGGGATTGAGAATTTGGATCCGCCCGGCGCCTGCTAAGATCCTACAAACACATGGACTGGTCCCAAGCTCTCCCGCTCCTGCTCCAAGGCACCCTCGCCGTCTGCGCCCTGATGTTTGTCCTCTGGCTGGCGCATTTCCCGATGCGCAACGCCGCCATCGTCGACGCCGGCTGGGCCGGCGGCCTCGCCCTCATCGCGGCCGTCTACGCCGCCCGCGGCTCCGGCGACGAAACCCGCCGCTGGCTGATGGCCGCGCTCGCCGGGCTGTGGGGACTCCGCCTGGCCGGATACCTCTTCTTTACCCGCGTACTCGGCCACCCCGAAGAGGGACGCTATGTCGCTCTGCGAGAGAAATGGAAGACCGGCATCGGCGGGAAGTTCCTGATCTTCTTCGAGGCCCAGGCGATCCTGTGCGGGCTACTCTCGTTTCCGTTCCTGGCGGTGGCGCTCGATCCCGCGCCCGGCCTTCGCCCTGTCGAGCTGGCTGCCGCCGCCCTCTTCGTCTTCGCCGTGGCGGGCGAAGCGCTCGCCGACGCGCAGCTCAACGCCTGGAAGAAGCACCCCGCCAACAAAGGCAAGACCTGCCGCGCCGGGCTCTGGAATTACTCCCGGCACCCGAACTACTTCTTCGAGTTCCTGATCTGGGTGAGCTTTGCGCTGCTGGGGTCCGCCGCCCCAGGCGGCTGGCTGGGGTTCCTGTCGCCGCTGCTGATCCTGTTCTTCCTGTTCCGCGTCACCGGCATCCCCGCCACGGAAAGACAGGCGCTCCGCACCAAGGGCGACGACTATCGCGACTACCAGCGGACCACCAGTGTCTTCGTGCCGTGGTTCCGGAAGACGGCTTAAGGCGGCGTCAGCGCCGGGGAGAGTCGGCCCGCGCGATCTCCTGCATCACCTGGCGTACCACCCGGGGATACTCCGAGCGCGCCGGGTTGTAGGTGCGCAGCAGCGCCTCCAGGTCCTTGCCGCGGTACACGTCCGAATTCGCCAGCTTGTTGCCGACGATGTGGATGCTCTGCTCAATGGAGGGAAACTTCTGCCGGCAGTTGTCCCAGCCGAACACGTTGTTGTTGTGGAAGTACTTGCCGCCGCTGGATTCGACAAACGAAATGCTGGGCAGCAGCCGCCAGTCCAGCTTATTCTGGTCGGCGACCTCGATGAACGTCGCCGCGTACCGGCGCAACGGACAGTCGTTCCGGTCGAAATAATTGCGCAACTTTACCAGGCGCGGATCCGGGGGCGGCGGCGTGTCAGCGTCCGCGATGGCCACAACTTCGGCCGTGCCCACGAGTCCCGAAACAACCAGGATCCCGGTTGACAGTATGCTCCTCATTACCTTCCCGTCAGCTCAAAGGTGAACTATCTTACTTCTTTTCTAGTCTTTAGCTTTTGTACAACGCTTGCCAGGTATCAGGCCAGTATGAAGAATCAGTCGAGGTCCGCAAAGATGGGCGAGACGATCGGAACGAACAACACTATGACAGCATAACACAAGTCGCATGGTCCGGCTATCGGCGGATGGGCCACCGGGCGGGAGGCACCTAAAGCAAAGCGGCGCGGGACTGGCCCGCGCCGCTTATGTCCTTGTAAGTCAGTTGTTTAGCTGGAGGCCCGCTTCGCGACGATCTCCCGGCCCTCACCGCCCTCGCGGCCGACCTTCATCTTGATCTCGTTGCCTTCCACCTTGCCCTTGTACACCATCTTCATCTGGTTGCCCTGCATCTCGCGCACGACCACGAACGAGATGTCATCGCCTGAGATCTTGCCGTCCTGGATTTCGATCGGGCCGCCGCGCGCGCCTTCCACGGTGCCGGTGAGCTTTTCGCCATCGGCCTTGAAGTTAAAGGTCGACGTCTGAGAGCCGCGCGGCGTTTCCATGGTTGCGGTCCACTTGCCGTTGACGTCCGCCGCGAACGCGAGAACGCTGAACAGCCCGAGACCGGCCAGCAACTTGAGAGTCTTCATGTCTTCCCCTGTCGAGTGAATTCGGAGGGCTTTTCAGCCACCTCATATGACGCCCGGCCCGGCCGCCCGGGTTACAACCCGCGAGTTGCACCAGCCTGACCGTCCGTTTGGCCCGTGTGTTAGCTTAGAACCCATGGAAGCACTCGGCATGGTGGAAACGAAGGGCCTGGTCGGCGCCATCGAGGCCGCCGACGCGATGGTGAAGACGGCCAAGGTCACCCTGCAGGGCAAGGAGTACATTGGCGCGGGGTTCGTGCTGGTGACGGTGCGCGGCGATGTCGGCGCGGTGAAAGCCGCCACCGACGCGGGCGCTGCGGCGGCCCGCCGCGTCGGCGAACTGGTGGGCGTGCACGTGATTCCGGCGCCGCACGAAGAAGTGGAGCCCATCCTTCCCAAAGCCGGCGGCAAGAAGAACGAGAAATCCTCCATCGGATAAGCGGCTCCCGGGTCCCTCATGCTTTCCGATCCGGATCTCGTTTCCATTCAGGAAGTCCGCGCGAAGGTGGAAGCGGCGCACGCCGCCTTTCAGCAATACCGCGGTTTCCCCCAGGACAAGATCGACGCGCTCGTCGAAGCGGTCGCCGCCGCGGCGCGACAGCATGCCGCGCGGCTGGCGGAACTGGCGGCGTCTGAAACCGGCTACGGTAACGCGGCGGACAAGCTGCAAAAGAATCTGCTCGCCTGCGAGCGTCTGCCCGAGATGATGCGCGGCATGAAGACCGTCGGCGTGCTGCGCGAACGGCGCGAGGAGCGGATCCTCGAGATCGGCGTGCCGCTCGGCGTCATCGCGGCGATCCTGCCGACCACCAATCCGACCTCTACCGCCATCTACAAGACCCTCATCGCCCTGAAGGCGGGCAACGGCATCGTGCTCAGCCCGCACCCGCGGGCGCGGCGTTGCACCTGCGAGACGGTGGCGATCCTCGCGCAGGCGGCCGAAGCCGCGGGCGCGCCGGCCGGCCTGGTGCAATGCATCGGGGAGCCGACGCTGGAATCCACCAACGAGCTGATGCGCCACAAGCAGACCGCGGCGATTCTTTCCACGGGCGGCGCGGGCATCGTGCGCGCGGCCTATTCGAGCGGCAAGCCGGCCTTTGGCGTGGGCCCCGGCAACGTCCCCGTGCTGGTGGATACCTCGGCGGATCCGGCGGCGGCCGTCGCCGGAATCCTGCGCGGTAAGACCTTCGATTTCGGCACGCTCTGCTCCAGCGAACAAACGCTGGTGGCCGAGCGCGGCTTGCGCGACGCGCTTCTCGCGCAGCTCGCCGCGCAGGGCGCGCACCTGTGCTCGCCGGAGCAGAAGACCGCGCTGGAGCGCCTGCTGATCGGGCCCGGCTTCAGCATCAACGCCGATTGCGTGGGACAGCCCGCGCCGGAACTGGCGCGGCGCGCCGGCTTCTCCGTCGCCCCCCACACGAAAGTGCTCGCCGTCGAGATCGCGGCGGCGGGAAAGGCGGAGCCGCTCTCGGCGGAGAAACTCTCGCCCGTGCTGTCGCTGCTGTTTGTCGAGGATTTCGCGGGCGCGCTCGACGCGTGCGAGGCGATTTTGCGCTTCGGCGGCCTGGGGCATACCTGCGGCATCTACACGGCGGACGACGCCCGGGCGCGGGAGTACGGCCTGCGGATGCCCGCGTTCCGGGTCCTCGTCAACACGGCGACGCCCCTGGGCTCCACCGGCATCACGACGAACCTGTTTCCCGCCATGACGCTCGGTTGCGGCGCGATGGCGGGCAACAGCACCGGCGACAACATCTCGCCCTTGCACTTGATCAATATCAAGCGCGTGGCCTGGGGCGTGCGCGGCGGGGAGGCGCCGGCCGCCGCGGGTCCGGCGCCGGACCGCGGCGAGGTGATCGCCGCGGTGGAGCGGTTTCTCGCGCGGCGCGGCGTAAAGGTAGTGGCGAGCGAAACCGCCGCCGTGGTGGACCGGTTCCTGGCGGCGCGGAAACCCGTGGCACCAGCTCCCCAGCAGGCGCCCGCGGCGGCGGCGCCCGATCCGGCGCCTCCCGCCCCGCCCGCCGCCGTCGATTTCGTGTGCGAAGACGACGTGCGCCGCGCCATCCGCGAACAGCGCAAGATCCACCTGACGCCGCGCGCCATCGTCACGCCCGCCGCCCGCGACCTCGCCGCCCAACATGACATACTCGTGGGGAACCGTCCGGCGAACTAAATGAACCTCGATAAGATCAAAGACGAAATCCAGGCCCACCTTGCCGCTGAGGGCGTCGCCGTGTTTTACGGCAATCCGCCGCAGCTTGAGAGCGTGCCGGTGGTCACCTGGGACACGTCGCGCCATCCCGACTACCGCGAGTTCATCCAGGCCGCGAAAGCCGCGGGCGTCCGGCTGATCGTCAGCCACGTCGAAACGCTGGAGCGCGCCGCGATCGAGGATACGCTGGAGCGCATCGGCGAGGCGGAACTGGAACGCGAATCGCGCCGCGCGCTCGAGATCCGGGTGCGGGACCTGCGTCCCTACGAGGGCTTCACCGGCGCCCTGGAGCTTTCCTTCAGCCTGGACCACCGCGTGTATCTGTTCGAACTCCGCACCGACTGGTACGACGAGTTCCTCGACATCCTGGACCAGCTCGACGAAGCCTTCGCGTCCGCCACCGAGGAAGACGGCGGACCGATGGGCGGCTACTTC
Source organism: uncultured Solibacteraceae bacterium (assembly GCA_964471915.1). Lineage (GTDB taxonomy): Bacteria > Acidobacteriota > Terriglobia > Bryobacterales > Bryobacteraceae > JAIEPW01. The sequence goes on from CAYYID010000044.1 coordinate 17,985, forward strand.
TCCCGGAACTAGATGCGCTGGGTGCTGTCCGATCCCGACCCGCAGGCGGTGGCGCGGCTGCGCGCGGAGTTGGGGCTGCGCCTGCCGGCCGCCCAGGTGCTTGCCGGGCGTGGCTATGGCGATCCGGACGCGGCCCGGCGTTTTCTGTCGCCCGCGCTCTCCGAACTGCACGACCCGCTGCGGATGCTGGGGCTGGACGCCGCCCTCGACCGCCTGCGGCAGGCCATCGCCGGGCGCGAGAAGATCCTGATCTACGGCGACTACGACGTCGACGGCACCACCTCGATCGTGATCCTGCGCAAGGCCATCGAACTGGCCGGCGGCCAGGCCGAGTTCCACGTGCCGCACCGGCTCCGCGACGGCTACGGCATGCGCACCGAGGTGGTGGAGGAGGCCGCGGCGCGCGGCGTGCAACTGATCATCAGCGTGGACACCGGCATCCGCGCCGGCGCCGTGGTGGAGCACGCGCGGGCGCACGGCATCGACGTGATTGTGACGGATCACCACCTGCCGGAGGAAGCGCTGCCCCCGGCTGTGGCCGTGTTGAATCCCAACCAGCCGGCCTGCGGTTATCCCGAAAAGAACCTGTGCGGCGCGGGCGTGGTGTTCAAGCTGGTGCAGGCGCTGGTGGCGACCCTTGATTGGGACCAGCCGAAGCGGCAGCGCATGCTGGCGTCGTTCCTGAAGCTGGTGGCGATCGCGACGGTGGCTGATGTCGTTCCCCTCACCGGCGAGAACCGCGTGATCGTGAAGCACGGCCTGGAGGGGCTCCGGAACTGGAACAACCCGGGCTTGCGGGCACTCGCCGAAACCGCAGGACTCACCGAAGGGCAGGCGCCGTCGGCGCACGCGGTGGGGTTTCAGATCGCGCCGCGCATCAACGCCGCCGGACGGATGGCCAGCGCCGCCGACGTCATCGAGCTGTTCACCACCGCCGACGAGCAGCGCGCGCGCGCCATCGCCGGACAACTGGATGCGCTGAACCGCGAGCGCCAGAACACTGAAGCTGAGATCGTCCGCTTCATCGTCAGCGAATGCGAGAAGGCTCCGGTCGAGGACTCGCAGCGCGCGCTGGTCTTCGCCGGGGAAGGCTGGCACCGCGGCGTGGTGGGTATCGTCGCCAGCCGCGTGGTGGAGCGCTTCCACCGGCCGGCGTTCGTGCTGGGCATCGAGAACGGCGTCGCGCAGGGATCCGGGCGGAGCATCGCGGCGTTCCACCTGCTCGATGCGCTGGAGGCGATGCCGGAGTTGTTCACGAAGTTCGGCGGGCACGCGCAGGCAGCGGGCGTGACGCTGCCCGCGGCCAGCGTCGAGGAGTTCCGCAAGCGATTCGCGGCCTACGCCGGCGAGCGCCTCACCGTCGCGGATCTGGAGCCGGTGCTCCGGCTGGATGCCCGGCTGGCGCTTGCCGACCTCCGCGACGACATCGTGGCGGAGGTGCTGACGCTGGCGCCGTTCGGCATGGGGAACCCCGCGCCGGTGTTCGCCGTGGAGGACGCGGTGCTCGGCGCCGCCCCGGAAGTAGTGAAAGAAAAGCACTTGCGCTGCATCCTGCGCCAGAACGGACGGTCCGTGAAGGCCATGGCCTGGCGCGCGCCGGAGAGCTGGCGCGGCCTGCCGGCCGGGATCCCGGTGCGCGCGGCCCTGGTGCTCCAGGACGACCCCGGGTCGGCGCAGCGGGGTTATGCGCCCTGGACGGCCGTGCTCCGCGACCTGGGTCCCAGCGAGTCCAGGTGAGAATTTCGGCGCGCCGCCGGCACTAACAAGCAGAATGCTGGTCTGGCTGTGCGAGTTAGTGGATGAACTCCGCCACCGGCTGCGGCTGCAGCGATGGACGGTCGAGCGGGCCTGGGGCCGCCGGGCGGAAGATCTAGCTCACCGGTATCTCCAGCGGGCCGGGATGCGCGTGGTGGAACGGAACTTCCGGGGCGCGCCCGGCAGTGCGGAACTGGATCTGGTGGCGTGGGACGGCGAGGAACTGGTACTTGTCGAAGTGAAGTCCCGGTTCCGGACCGACTACGGCGGTCCGGAGCGCGAGGTGGACGCGGAGAAACACCGGGCGATTCTGCGGGCGGGGCGCGCGTACACGCGGCAGGCGGATCTGAGCTGGGAGCGGGTGCGGATCGACATCGTGACAGTAGTTTTCGAGGAGATGCCGCGGATTGCACACTACCGCGCGGCGCTGCCGGTGGTGGCGCCCAGCAGGAGCCGGGCGGCGGCGGCGGGCGAGGGCTTGCGGAACTCACAGCGGAGCGTGGCGGATTCCGCGGTGACGGCAACGCTGTCGCCGGCGCGGGAGACCCGGTAGGCGCGCTCGGCGCCGTGCTCGCGACGGAGGGATTCGAGCGGCCAGTCGTTAGCGGCGAGCATCCGGATGCCCCCGTCGACGATCAGGATGGTCCACGAAGCCGGGGGCGCCGCGGCGGCGGCTTCGAGGATTCGCAACGCGTCCCGGGCCAAAGCGTCCACGCTAAACTTATCGCCCGCCGAGTCCGATTTCTCCTAGAGATCCCCTGTCGATTCGGGTATTCTTGAGAAAGTACTAGAACTCGCTCGCGCCATGAACACGCTGGGACGGTATGAGATTGTCGGCGAGATTGGCCGCGGAGCCTGCGGTGTCGTGTACCGCGCCCTGGACCCGCGCATCCGCCGCGATGTCGCCATCAAGACCATCCCCACGCACGAGCTGCGCAGCTTCGAGGGTGGTGAGCAGCTTTACGAGCGTCTGTGCCGGGAGGCCCAGTCCGCAGGCATCCTGAACCACCCGGGCATCGTCACCGTCTACGAACTGGACGAGACCGCGGATCTCACCTACATCGTGATGGAGTTCGTCGACGGGAGCACCCTGCGCGACCTCATGAACGAGCCCGGCGGGGTGAGCCGGGAACGCGCCGTGGACGTGATCTCCCAGACCGCGAGCGCCCTGGACTTCGCGCACAAGAAGGGGATCGTCCACCGCGACGTCAAGCCCGCCAACATCATGATCGACTCGGGCGGCGCGGTGAAGATCACGGATTTCGGCGTCGCCAAGATGCTGGCGGCGGCCTCCACCACGCAGACCGGCATGGCGGTGGGCACGCCGCACTACATGTCGCCGGAACAGATTTACGCCAAGGCCATCGACGGGCGGGCCGACCAGTTCGCGCTGGCGGTGATCGCGTTCGAACTGCTCACCGGGAAGAAGCCCTTCGATGCCGACTCGCTGCCCGCGATCATCCACCAGATCCTGACCGTGGACCGTCCGTCGGACGAGGATCTGCTGAAGCTCGGCTCGCGCGTGGCACAGGCTTTGTCCAAGGCGCTGGCCAAGAAGCCGGAGGATCGCTTCGCGACGTGCTTCGAGTTCGCGGCGGCGCTCCGCTCGGCCGTAGAGGGCAAACTGGACGCGACCTCGACGATCGTCGCCGCAGCGCTGCCCCTTGCGGCGGCGGCCCCGCCGCCTCCCGCGCGGCCCGCGCGGCCCGCGCTGCGCGCGCCGCTGCTGGTGGCGGGGGCCGTGGCACTCCTCGGCGCCGGATGGCTGGGCTACAAACTGCTGAACTCGAATCCGGCGGCCTCGTCCCCGGTGCCGGCCGTGCCGTCCGCGAGCGTCGCCGCCGAGCCCAAGCCCGTACCGCCGCCCGTCGCGGAGCCCAAGCCGGAGCGTCTTAAGCCGGAGCAGCCTAAGCCCGAGGCCCCCAAGCCCGCGCCGCCGAAGGAAATCGCGCGGAAGGAAGTTCCCAAGAAGCCCGCGGAGGAGGCGAAGCCCGAACCCCCGCGTCCGGCCGAGGCCGAACTGCCGGTGTTTCCGGCGGTGGCGGCCGGTGAATACTACGGAGCGCCGGAAGGCCGCTTCTCCTGGTCGGGATCGCTGGGTGCAGGGCGGACGCTGCAAATCGCGGCGAACCGCGCGCGCACGGGCGCCATCGCGGGGCGCGGTCTGCCGCAGGGTGTGCGCGTGACCGCCACGGTGTCGCCGGGAGATCTTCGCATCGTGGAGCAGCCGAGCGCGGCCAATGGCTTCCGCCTCGGCATCCTGAACCCCACGGACCGCGAGGTGACCGCGCTGTCGGTCGCCTGGGAGATCGCTCGTTGAGATCCGCCGCGCTGGCCGCGTTGCTGTGCTGCGGGTGCGCCGGCGTCCTCTCGGGCCAGAGTTCCGTCGCCGACCGCAAGGCGCTGGTGATCGGCAACGCGCTCTACAAGGCGCTGGCCGAGCCCCCGACCGCGGCCAACGACGCGCGCCTGGTCGCCAATGCGCTCGGCGGCGCGAACTTCGTGGTCTCCCTGGTGGAGAATCGCAGCCTGGAACAACTGGGCCGGGACATCGCGCGGTTTCTTTCGAACCTCAGCCCCGGCGATGCCGCGGTGGTGTACTTCACCGGCTATGCGCTGCAGTCCGGCGGCGAGAACTACCTGCTGCCGGTCGATTTTGCGCTCGACAAGGACATCGATTTCGCGGCGTATTCGGCCAAGCGTCTGGTGCGGGATCTGGAGGCGCGCAAGCTGCAGCCGGCCATCGTGTTGTTCGACGCGGCGCGGCAGGCGCCCGCGCTCGGCGGCAAGTATCCGGACGTGGGGCTGGCCCTGCTGGACCTGCGCGCGCCGGAGACCGTAGTCGGGTATTCGACGCTGCCGGGCCGCAGCCTGCCGGACGCGCCGGGCCGGACCACCGGGCGTTACGCAGCGGCGCTGGCGGAGGCGATCGGGCAGCCCGGGCTGTCGCTGAACGATGCGCTGGCGCGCGTGAAACGGGCGGTGGCGACGGAGTCTCAGGGCGCCCAGACCCCCGCGGAGATCTCTACTTCGGTCCGGGACTTCGTGTTCCGGAAGCAACTGCCGCAGCAGGCCGAGTGGGATCGCCTGAAGACGTCCACCGACGTGGCCGCGCTGAATGCCTTCCGCCTGAAGTATCCGGGGGATCCTCTGGCGAACGAGGCGCTGGTGCGCGTGGAGGACCTCGAGTGGCAGGCGGTGGCGAACTCCGGGGATCCCACAGTGCTGCGCGGCTTCCTCAACCGGCATCCGCGGGGCGCGCACGCGGCGGCGGCGCAGGGCGCGCTGGACGGGCTGGCGCGGCTGGCCCAGCAGCAGGCGCGGGAGATGATCCTCGCGACGCTGCAGCGCTATCGCGAGGCCTACCAGGACAAAGACATCGAGCGGCTGAAGAGCCTGCGGCCCGGGTTCTCCCGCAACGATCTCCGCAACCTCGAAGAGACCTTCCGCTTTGCCCGCCAGGTGAAGATGGACCTGGAGCCGGCGGGCGACCCCCAGGTGGACGCGGATCTCGCCACCGTGCGCTGCCGCCAGACCATCCAGCTCCGCGACGAGCGGGGCGCTATGCCCGCCGCCAAGTCCGACGTCCTCATCAAACTCCGCCGGTCCGCCGATGGATGGGTGATTGAGGCGATTCAGTAGTTTCTGTCGCCTTCGCTTTCAGGGAGACGAGAAATGAACAAGTTGTTGCTCTGCGTGTGCCTTGCCGCCGCGGCGGGCTTCGGTTACGACGGCGTCCCCGGCGGAACCCAGGGGCAAGGCTCGGGGCGCCTGGCATATCTGATTCCGAATCTGTTCGGGCCTCAAGGTTTGGTGCTGCCGAATCCGACCCATGAGGCGCACTTCCAGAGCGCCTTCCAATCGAACTTCGGGCCATTCAACACCGCGATCGCGATCCAGTTGACCTCGCTTCCGATTCCGTCGCCTGCGTCGGGCTTCACTTACGAGTTCGACAAGTCCACCGGGGCGTACCGGCGATCCGCGCAGAGCTTCGGGCCGGTGCTGGCCGAGCGCGCGGAAACGATCGGCAAGGACAAGTTCTATTTTGGTTTCTCCTATCAGAACTTCCGGTTCGACAAGCTGGATGGCCTCTCGCTCAACAATGTTCCAAGTGTCTTTCAACACACCGTGGTGGACAACCCGGAGTACCGGAAGGACCTGATTACCACCCGCAACTCGCTCGACATCCAGATCGGCCAGGCCTCCGCGTTCTTTACGTACGGCCTGTCGGACCGCATCGACGTCTCGGTGGCGATTCCGTTCATCCAGGCCAAGCTGGATGCGGTGTCCGACGCCGCCATCCAGCGCATCGGCACCGCCAGCGAACCGGACATCCATTTCTTCAACACCGGCGGCGACCGTTCGCGCGCCACCTTTAACGCCTCGGGATCGGCTTCGGGCATCGGTGACGTGATCGCGCGGGTGAAAGCCAACGTGTGGCGCGGAGAGAAAGCCGGCCTTGCCGCCGGTGTCGACCTGCGGCTGCCCACCGGCGACCCCTACGACTTCCTGGGCACCGGCGCGCTCGGCCTGAAGCCCTTCGTGGCGTTCTCGGCGCGCGCGGGCCGGCTGTCGCCGCACGTCAACTTCGCCTATCAATGGAACGACTCCAGCGTCCTCGCCGGCAACGTGCTGACCGGCCGCAAAGGCCACCTGCCGAACATCACGAGCTGGACGGTGGGAGCCGACTACGGTGTGACGCCCCGCTTCACCTTCGCCTTCGACGTGCTCGGCCAGCGCTTCGACGCCCAGAAGGTGCAGCAGACGGTATTCACCGCCGCCAACAACGCGCGCTTTCCGCAGATCGAGTTCCGCGACTCGGGCATCAACCAGATCAACGGGTCGGCGGGCTTCAAGGTCAACGCCTGGGACCGGCTGCTGGTCTCGTTCAACGTGCTGTTCCGGTTGAACGACGCCGGATTGCGCGCCAAGGTGGTACCGCTGATCGGCCTGTCTTACACCTTCTGAGCACGGATTCCTGCGAAAGCGAGGGACGCCAGGCCCGCGAGCATCGGCAGCAACGACTGCTCGAAGATCGCGTTGTAGGCAAGGCCGGCGAGGCCGAGCGCGGCCGCGGCCAGAAACAGGATGCCCGCCAGCTTCGTCGCGCGGCCCGTGCTGCGGAGGAAAAACGCACTTTGCGCCGCCATCGCCACGAACGCGCAGAGCCACTTCAGCTCGCTCGGCTCCCGCACCGCGTCCACCATGGCCGGCGTGGTGAGCGCCAGCGGCGTGTCCATCAGACGCAGGATGGCTAGGTTCTCCACCACGTCGAGGATCGGCGTGGCCAGCGCGAGAATGCCGCTGCCCGCGGCGAGCCAGGTCCAACCCGCCGCCGCCAGCAGTCCGCTAACGCACAGGAATACCGCTGTGTAGGCGGCCATGAACACGAAGTCGAAATACTGCTTGCGCGCCATGGCCTCGCGATTCTCGCTCGGCACGTCGCCCACGATCTCGCGGACTTCGCCCACCGAGCGCGCCAGCTCCAGCGCCAGCACGGGGCTCCGCATGCCGCGGACGTTCACCGAGCCGGTGAACCGCGGCGGCCCGAGCTGCAGGTACAGCGCGACGGCCAGCGCGAGGGCCGCGCATGCGCCCGTCAACTGCAGCAGCCGGGCGTTCACAGCCGTTGCGCCGCTTCCTTGGCGAAGTAGGTGAGGATACAGTCCGCCCCCGCGCGCCGGATCGCGATCAGGCTTTCGAGCATCGCGCGGTCGCGGTCCAGCCAGCCGTTGTGGATCGCTGCCATCAGCATCGAGTACTCGCCCGACACCTGATAAGCCGCCAGCGGAACGTCGAAGCGGCCGCGCGCCTGGCGCAGGATGTCGAGATACGGCATCGCCGGCTTCACCATCAGCATGTCGGCCCCTTCGGCCAGGTCCAGTTCCATTTCCCGCAGCGCCTCGCGCGCGTTCGGCGGATCCATCTGATAGCCGCGGCGGTCGCCGAACTGCGGCGCGGACTCGGCGGCCTCGCGGAACGGCCCGTAGAACGCGCTCGCGTACTTGGCGGCGTAGCTCAGGATCGGAGTGTGCGGATATCCGGCTGCGTCCAGCGCGTCGCGGATCGCGGCGACGCGCCCGTCCATCATGTCCGAAGGCGCGACGATATCGGCGCCCGCCTGCGCATGCGACACGGCCGCCTTAGCCAGCCATTCCAGTGTCGGGTCGTTGGCGACCTCGCCATCCACGATCTTGCCGCAGTGCCCGTGCGAGGTGTACTCGCAGTTGCACACGTCGGTGATCACCACCAGGTCCTTCACCGCGGCCTTGATGGCGCGGATCGCCTGCTGGACAATGCCGTCGCTGGCGTAGCCGCCCGAGGCTTCGTCGTCCTTGGTTTCGGGGATCCCGAACAGGATCACGCCGCCCAGTCCCAGCCGGCGCGCCTCCTCGCACTCGCGGACGATGCCGTCGACCGAGAGCTGCGCATGCCCCGGCATGGAGCGGATCTCCTTGCGGACGCCCTCGCCCGGACAAGCGAAGAGCGGCAGAATCAGGTCATCCGGCGCCAGCGCGGTCTCGCGGACCAGGCGGCGCAGGGACTCGGTGGCGCGCAAGCGCCGCATCCGCTGGACGGGAAACGCCATTACCGCCTTCCCGGCACGGGCAAAGTAGGGCTAGGGCAGAGGGATCGCATAGGTCTTTCCGAACAATTGTAGCTTCGCGCCGTTCACGGCGTCCGCGCGGACTTCGAACAGGATCCGCCGCCGGTCGGTCGGGACCTCCTCCTCTTCGCCGTTCACCGAATTCCAGGTTGCTATGGGCGACCAATTCACGGGTATATAACCGTCCCAGGGTAAATAAGGATCCAACGACCGGTTCTTGCCGTCTACCAGGGTCAGAGCGCCGCCGTCCAGGCGCGCCGGAAACGGGTGCCACAACACGGTGTCGAGGATCAGGAAGACCTGTCCCGGGGTGGGCGTCCGGGTTGCCGGCTTGATGATTTCGTTATTGCCCCCCGGATTCCGCTGCAGCGAAAGGAAGTTCTGACGCGATCCCGTGGTCTCCGCGCGCTCGATCCGGAACGCCTCGGCCACCTGCCGCCGGCGGATCGCCTCCATCTCGGCGGCAAGCGCCGCGCGCCGGTACCGCTTGGCCAGAGCGTAGGCGGATTCGCCATCTTCCTCCCGGAAATCCGCCCCGGCGAGTAGTGCCGCCCGGGCGGCTCCGTCGTCACCCGCGGCGAGCGCCTGCTTGAGTCGCGCCGTTTGCTCGTCCGCGGCCAGAAAAAGCCATAGCGCGGAAATAAAGAAGCGTGCGATCATTGTGATTCGATCCGGTATTGATTATCGGGACAGCAAGGTTCGGGAGAATATTGCATGTCGGTGGATGATAACAAAGCCGTAATCCTCAGGTATTTCGAAGTGCTCAACGACGGGACCCACGAGTACCACCGGGTGGTGCATCCGGACGTGACGGGCAGCGATGGCGAGGAACCGTTGCGCGGGATTGAGAGCTTTGTGCGCGTCGGCCAGGCCTTCCGCGCGGCGGTGCCCGACTTGCGATTCGCGGTGGACCAGATCCTCGCGGAAGGCGAATGGGTGGCCGTACTGGTGACCGCGACGGGCACCCCCCAGGCGCCGCTATGGGGCGTGCCGCCGGCGGGCAAGAGTTTCCGGATCACGGCGCAGGCGATGTATCGCGTGGAGCGCGGTCTGATCCGGCAAGTGATTTCGGTCTGGGACACCCTGTCCATGCTCCAGCAGCTCGGCGCAAGCCAGCCTTTCCCGGCGGTAGTCCGCACGGCGCCTTAGCCCTTCTCGAGGGCGCGTTTGGCCGCGAGCAACGTTTTTTCCAGCGATTCGCGCGGCAGTTCCTTGAGAATCGGGTTCAGCAGCGTCCGCAGAAACGCCGGCACCCCGCGCGAAAGCGAGATCGACTCGCACTCCAACCACACGCCGCCGTCCGCTTCCGCGATCCGCCAATAAGCGTAGAGCCGCCACAGGAAGCCGTGATCCTCCCCCACCGGCAGTTCGCGCTCGCCGTCGAGTTCCGCGATCCGCGTCGAGTACGACCGGCTGTAGGCGCGGCGGCCCTGCAGGCTCCGGTAGATGACGTCGTAGTCGCTGTTCAGCACCACGGTGATCACCTTCTGCTTGCGCAGCCGGAGGAACGGCGTGAAACGGTCGCCCTCGCGGGCCTTCAGCCGGGACTCGATCACTTCCGGGGCAAACACGATCTTGTGCCGCTCGTAGTCCTGCAGCAGCGCCACCACCTGCTCCACCGTCGCGCCGCGGATGAACGTCGCGCCGGCCCAATCGTGGATCAGCCCGTCCCGAGCGTGAATCACGGCGTTGCCCTCGGGTGGATCCACGGCCACCCCGTTGGCGTGCACTGCCGCGATCCGCTCCGGTCTCTCCAGCACCCACAGGTACGGACGCTCGCCCTTGAGCCGGGCGTCCATCCGGGACTCGCGGCCCCGCACATAGGTATCGAAGGCCGCCACGGTCTGAGGCGTCAGGTGGACGGTCGGAATCAGCGGAGCGTACGTCACCCCGGCGAGCAACGCCAAGAGCGCACAGGAAACGAAGAAGCGTGTGATACCGTATGGGACGCTGCTCATGACTGCCGGGTTCCGTCCAGCTTCGCGCGGGCTGCTGGCGCTCTCCGCGTTGGCCTCCATCGTCTATTTTGCAACGATTCCCTGGGGCGGGGAAGCCCCCTGGCGGATCGCGGCGAAGGGCCTCTCCATCAGCCCGCTGGCCGTGCTCGCCTGGCGGGAACTGGCCCCGGGCCGGGCGCGAGCCTTGCTGGCAGGGGCCCTGGCGCTCGGCAGCCTCGGCGACGTGCTGCTCGATACTGGGCCCGCGTGGTTCACGGCGGGGCTGGGGTCGTTCCTGGTGGGGCACCTGCTCTATACCTGGCTTTGGCGCTCGCACTGGCGGCGTCCGTTGCGGCCCACGCGCGGCCAAAGGTTGCGCGTCATCCTGGTGCTGGCGGCGTGCGCCACCCTGGCGGCGATCCTGGTGCCGCGGCTCGGCGCCCTCGCCGTCCCGGTGATCTTCTACATGGCGGCCATTTCCGCGATGGCCGCCGCCAGCGCCCTGGCCCCGTTTTCCAAGTCGCGGATCTTCTGGGGTGCGGTGCTCTTCGTGTTCTCGGACGCCTTGATCGCCGTCAACCGCTTCCACTCGCCGCTGCCGGGCCGCGACTGGCTGGTCTGGTCCACTTACTACGCCGCCCAGTTTGCAATCTTCAGCGGCTATCTGCGGGAAGCCGCCCGGCAATCCGCGATCCGATAGCGGCATAATAGGAGGCCATGAAGCGTCTCTTGCTCGCCGCCGTGCTGCTCACCGGTTGCGGACGGTTCCAGCGCGCCGTGAAGGTGGACCATCCGGCGCCGAAGCTGATCGAGGTGTCGGGCACGGTGGCGATCCGGGAGCGAATCGGGTTGCCGCCTAACGCCATCGTGGAAGTGAAGCTGCTGGACGTCTCGGTGCAGGACGTGGAGGCGCAGGAGATCGCCCGCGACGTCATCGAGGCGGAGGGCAAACAGCCGCCGTTCCGCTTCTCGCTCTCCTACCACCCGAAGGTGATTCAGGAGGCGCACGATTACGCGGTCCAGGCGCGAATCACCGTGGGCGGGCGGCTGTGGTTCGTCAACGATACGCGCTACGCCGTGATCACGAAGAACAATCCGGTGGCGGTCGAGATGGTGCTGCGGAGGGTTGCGGGGCAGTGAGCCGCGCCGGGGTGATGGCGGCCGCGATGCTGGCGCTCGCGGGTTGCGCGGGCAATGCCTTCCGGCCGGAAGCGCTGCGCGAAGCCGCCGCGCGCATTGACCGGGACCTGCCGCAAATGCGCCAGATCGAAGCCGGGCTGGACGACTCGCCCGGCTCGCCGCGCTTCCGCGCGTACTTCGAAGGCAAGCTCCTCCACCGCATCGACCAGCGTCTGGCCTACCAGGATGGCGGCGCGGGCGAGGCGAGCTATTACTTCTCCTCGTACGGCCTGTTTCATTACCGCGGGCAGCGGACCGCCACGCGCTTCGCCAACGGCGTGGCTGCGGGGCAGGACCGTGTCGAGGTGTCGCTCTTCCTCGATCCCCGCGGCGAGCCCGTGACGCCCGAAAAGAAAGTCAACGGACAGGCGGTGCCGCTGGAAGGGATGGACGTGATGAACGCCAAAAATCAGGCCAGCCTGCTGCGCGCCCGGGCGATCGAACTCGCGCGGCGCTAGGCGCCGGTCAGGACATCGCGGGCAGCGCCTTGACGATCTCGGCCAGGAAACCCTTGGCGTCGCCGAAGAGCATCAGGGTCTTGTTGTCGTAGTACAGCTCGTTGTCGATCCCGGCGAAGCCCGGGTTCAGCGACCGCTTGATCACCATCACCGTGTGCGCGCGGTCGACATCCAGAATCGGCATCCCGTAGATCGGGCTGGTCTGATCGTGCCGCGCGGCGGGGTTCACCACGTCATTGGCGCCGATCACCAGCGCGACGTCGGCCTCGCCGAACTCGGCGTTGATGTCTTCCATCTCGTGCAGCCGGTCATAGGGAATGTCGGCCTCCGCCAGCAGCACGTTCATGTGCCCCGGCATGCGCCCGGCCACCGGGTGCATGGCGAACTGGACGTCGACGCCCTTCTTCAGCAGAATATCCGTCAGCTCCCTGAGCTTGTGCTGGGCCTGAGCGACGGCCATGCCGTAGCCCGGCACCACGATCACCTTCCGGGACCCCGCCAGGATCTCCGCCGCTTCCTCCGCGGAGGCGCTGCGCACCGGCTTCTGCGTGGTCTTCGCCGCCGCCGTCTCCTGCACCTGCCCGAACGCGCCGAACAGGACGTTGGTGAAGCTGCGGTTCATGGCCTTGCACATGATCACGCTGAGGATGAAGCCGCTAGCCGCGTTCAGCGCTCCCGCGATGATCAGCAGCTTGTTGTTCAGCGCGAAGCCCATGGCCGCGCAGGCCATGCCGGCGTAGGAATTCAGCAGCGCGATCACCGTGGGCATGTCGCCGCCGCCGATCGGAATGATCAGGAGCACGCCGAACAGCAGCGACAGCGCCATGAACACCGGGAACACCCAGCCCGGCGCGGGCGCCGCAACCAGCCAGACGCCGAGCACCGCCGCGAACGCCAGCAGGCCGAGGTTCACGAAGTTCTGGCCGGGATACGTGAGCGGCCGCGTGGGCACCAGCTCCTGCAGCTTGGCAAACGCCATGATCGACGCCGTGAAGGTGAGAAAGCCCAGCAGCGTTTCGATCACCAGCGCGGCCATCGTGAAGCCGTCCGTTGCGTGGCGGTAATACTCGGCCGTGCCCACCAGCGCGGCCGCGAAAGCGCCGAAGGCGTGCGAGAGCGCCGTCAATTGCGGAACCGAGGTCATCGGCATCAGGTAAGCCAGCGGCGCGCCGATGGCCGCCCCCAGCACCATCCCGCCCAGCACCCACTCGTAAGTCAGCACTTCCTGGCGCAGCAGCGTGCCGACCACCGCCAGCAGCATGCCGATCTCGCCCGCCAGTACGCCGCGCCGCGCCGTCACCGGCGTGTTCAGCCACTTGATCGAAAAGATAATGAGGATGGCCGCGGCCAGGTAGGAGAATTGCCAGAATCCCTGGTTCACTTCGCCGCGCCGTCCTTTTTCCGGAACATCTTCAGCATGCGGTCCGTGATCAGAAACCCGCTGACGATGTTGATCGTGGAGGCCGTTACGGCAACGAACCCCAGGATGCGGCTCAGCAGCGGCGTCTCGCCGGCGCCGGCGATCAGGATCGCGCCCACCACCGAGATCGCCGAGATCGCGTTGGTTAGCGACATCAACGGCGTGTGCAGCAGGGGCGACACCCGGCGCACGATCTCGAGGCCGAGGAAGCCCGCCAGCAGGAAGACGTATATACTTAGCTCGATTTCCGTGCTCATGCCTGCAGGACGCCCTCCGCGAGTTCCTTCACCCTCGGGTGCACGAGCTCGCCGCCCCGCGCCACCAGCGTTTCCCGCGTGATCTCGTCCGCCGTGTCGAGCGTCAGCACGCCGTCCTTCACCAGGTGCTTGAAGAACGTCGCGAGGTTCCGCGCGTACATCAGGCTGGCGTGGGAGGCCACCTGGGCCGTCAGGTTCACCGGACCCAGGATCGTCACCCCGTAAGCCGCCGCCGTCTCGCCGGGCTTCGTCAGCGCGCAATTGCCCCCGCGTTCCGCGGCCAGGTCTACGATCACGCTGCCGGGCGCCATGGCCCGCACCATGTCCTCGGTGATCAGGATCGGCGCTTTCCGGCCCGGCACCGCCGCGGTGCTGATCACCACGTCGTGCGCCGCCAGGATCGCCGCCATCTGCTCGCGCTGCCGCGCCAGTGCGGCGTCGCTCAACTGCCGCGCGTAGCCGCCCGAGCCTTCGCCGGCTTCGCCGGTGTCGATGGTGACGCACTTGGCGCCCAGGCTCTCGATCTGTTCCTTCGCCGCGGCCCGCACGTCATAGCCGGAGACCACCGCCCCCAGCCGCTTCGCCGTCGCGATCGCCTGCAGCCCCGCCACGCCCGCGCCGATCACCAGCACCCGCGCCGCCGGAATCGTGCCCGCCGCGGTCATCAGCAGCGGAAACATCTTCGGCAGCGCATCCGCCGCCAGCAGCACCGCCTTGTAGCCCGCGATGGTCGCCATCGAACTCAGCGCGTCCATCGACTGCGCGCGCGTGATGCGCGGCATCAGCTCCATGGAAAGCACCGTGGCTCCGCGCCGCGCCAGTTCCACCATCGCCTGCGGCTCGCTCAGCGGATCGCAGAATCCGATCACCGTCTGCGCCGGCTTCAGCGCCAGGTTGTCCTGCACCCGCACCTGCAGCAGGATGGACGCCCCGCGCAGCACTTCTTCGCCGCTCATCACCTTGGCGCCGCGCGCCGCGTAATCGGCGTCCGGAAAGCCCGCGGCTTCGCCGGCGCCCGTCTCGATCCACACCTCGGCGCCGCACTTCGCAAACAGGTCTAACGCCTTGGGCGTAACGGCCACCCGCCGCTCGCCCGGGAACCGCTCGCGCAGCACACCGGCTATCAACGCATCTTTCGTCGCCAAGAACACCCCTTGTCACGCGCTTGCCGCCGCAGCGTATCCGGTCCGGATCACCGGGCTGGCAACTCCCCCTATTTTACGGGAGTCTCCCGCTCCGCGCATCCCGCCGAGAGCGTTTCCGTCGGATAATAGACACTTCGATCCCGCGATGTTTTCGTTCCTGACTCATAATTGGCCGCTGCTGGTCCGGCCCGCCCTCACCGTGCTGGTCCTGCTGTTCGCCGGCTGGCTGGTGAAACGCCTGCTGTTCGCGCGCCTGCGGCGCTGGGCCGCCAAATCCCCCGCCGCGTGGGACGACCTGGTGGTCTCCGCTCTCGAGCATCCTTTTATGCTGTGGATGCTGATGCTGGCGCTTTACGCCGGCACCGAGAACTCCGCGCTGCCGCGTCCGGCCAACGTCATTGTCGGCAAGGCGCTGCTGGCGCTGCTGATCCTCTCCATCACGCTCGCCGCCGCGCAGGTTGCCGGCCTGCTGATTGCGCGCGGCGAGGCCGGCGACGGCTCCGGCCCCACCTCCACCATCAGCCAGAATGTCGCCCGCGGCGCGGTCATCATCCTCGGCGTGGCCTCGATGCTGAACGCCATCGGCCTCTCCATCACCCCGGTTCTCGGCGCCCTCGGTATTGTCGGCCTCGCCGTCTCGCTCGGCCTGCAGGATACGCTGGCCAATTTCTTCGCCGGCTTCTATCTCTCCATCGCCAAGCAGGTCCGCATCGGCGACTATATCCGGCTCGACGGCACGCAGCTCGAAGGCTACGTCACCGACATCAACTGGCGCACCACCACCGTCCGCAACCTCGGCTACAATCTGGTGCTGATTCCCAACGCGAACCTCGCCAAGGCCAACGTCGTAAACTTCTCGATGCCGGAGCCGCGCACCGGGATCTCCGTCTCCGTCAATCTGGCCTACGACGAGGACCTTCCGCGCGCCGAACGCATCCTGCTCGACGTCGCCGCGCAAGCCGCCAAGGAGATGCCCCAACTCCTCGCCGACCCGCCCGCCTCGGTCCGCTTCCTCAATTTCGGTGACTTCGCGGTCCAGTGCAATCTGAACGTGAACGTCCGCGAGTTTGCCGAGCAGTTCCTGGTGCAGAGCGAGCTGCGCAAGCGCATCCTCGCGCGTTTCGCGGCGGAAGGGATCTCGATCCCGTTTCCCACCCGGACCATCCGCCAGGACCCCAAAACCGAGTCCCCGCCCGCTTCAGCGGCCGACTAGGCCCGCCACCGGCGCTTGCAGCGTCAGCTTCGCCGTCTTCGGCGGATAACACAGCCGGTCACTGCAGGCCTGGTACCGGACCTCGATCTCCACCGGCACCGGCGGCGCATCCTTCGCCACCCGGCCCATCGTCACCGGGACGCGGACTTCGGTCACGCCTTCCCACACCGGCAGCTTTACCTGGAGGGCGGGAAAGTCCAGCTCCTTCGTCGCCGGATAGCGGGCCGCGCCAACCCGCGCCCCTTCCGCGCGCACCGTCACCCGCGTCGGGATGAACCCTTCGGGCAGCGGTTCGCCGTAGATGTGCAGGCCCGGCGCCATTGCGATGCGCACCACCACCAGGCTCTCCACCTCGGTCCGCAGCACCGGATCCGTCAGAAACGCCGTCACCTGCGCCTGCTTGTCCTGATAGGCCCCGGCGGCCGCCCCTTCCGGTTGCAGCAGCTTGCCCAACGCCGAACCGAGCAGCGTTCCGGCCGATTCCCGGGTCGCGTACTTGTCGAAGAAAAACTTCTCCGTCACCACGCCGCGCGCGTCCGTAACGAACGTGCCTGGAAACGGGATCCCGTAGAAACCCTTCGGTTCGTCCTCCGGCTGGATCAGCGTGTTCAGGATCCCGGTCTCCCGGATCACCCGCGATCCCTGGTCCGAAAGCAGCGGGAAGGTGATCCCGTGTTTCGTCGCGAACTTCTGCAGCGCCTCCACGGAATCGTAGCTGATACCGTAGAGCTTAACCCCGGCCGCGTCGAACTCGGACTTCCGTTTTTGCAGCTCGACCAGCTGCGTCTGGCAGAACGGTCACCACACCGCCGAGCGGTAGAACACCACCGCCGCGCGTCCCGCCACCGTGACCGGTTGTCCATTCTGGTCCGGCAGCGTGATGGCGGGCAGCTTCTCTCCGATCTTCGGTCCCGTCGCGAAGTCGCCCGTGGGATTGCGCGTCCCGGGGTGGACTTTGGTTTGCGACGCGGCGGGCTGCGCGAGGGCGAGCACCGCGGTGGCGAGCGTTACGGTAAGTGAGCGCACAATTCTCCTTGCCCCGACATCCCGGAACTCTGCGATTTATTCCCTGGTAACGAAAAAACCCGCCCGGCATGCCGGGCGGGTCTTCGCTGCAGCCGGAATCGCGGCTACGAGATCTTGTGTTCCTTGTAGATGACGTGCTTGCGAGCCACCGGGTCGTACTTCTTGATCTGGAGCTTCTCGGTCTTCGTCTTCGGGTTCTTCGAGGTCGTGTAGAAGTGACCCGTATCGGCGGTCGAAACCAGTTTGATCAGCACCCGCGGCATGGCTTACTTCGTCCCTTTCTTCATGTCCCGCAAGACTTTCTCGATACCCACCTTGTCGATGGTCTTAATCGCCTTCGCGGAGACCTTCAGCTTGATAAAGCGCTTCTCGCTCGGCACCCAGAACCGCTGCTCATGCAGGTTCGGCTCGAAGCGGCGCTTCGTCTTGTTGTTCGCATGGGACACCCGGTTGCCCGACACGGGCCGCTTTCCGGTGACCTGACACACTTTCGCCATGGACGATAACTTCTCCTCCGCTCAGGATACCAGATCCGGAGCGTTTCCGCAGCAGTCCGTCCGCGCCGGGGCCCAAAACATCCCTGCGCTATAATGTGGCGAAGCTCATGAGCAGTGCCATCGCGCCCAGCCGCGCCAAGGAATTCCGCGAGTACGCACGGGACCGGGTTCTGGTAGCCGACGGCGCCATGGGCACGATGTTGTACGCCAAGGGCGTCTTCATCAACCGCTGTTACGACGAGCTGAATCTCTCCTCGCCTGCCCTGGTTCGCGAAGTGCACCAGGAGTACGTCAAGGCCGGCGCGGAAGTGCTCGAGGCCAACACCTTCGGCGCCAACCGCCCGCGCCTGTCGGCATTCGGACTCTCTGAGCGCCTGCGCGACATCAACCAGGCCGGCATCCGCCTCGCCCGCGAAGCCGCGCGCGACCAGGCCTTCGTCGCCGGCTCCATCGGACCCCTCGGCATCCGGCTGGAGCCCCTGGGACCCACCAGCTTCGCCGAGGCCCGCGAGTTCTTCCGCGAACAGGTCCAGGCTCTCGTCGACGCCGGTTGCGACCTGCTGGTGCTCGAAACCTTCACCAACCTCAGCGAACTCCGCGAAGCCGTGGCCGCCGCCCGCGAAGTCGCCGGACCCGACATGGTGATCGCGGCGCACTTCACCATCAACGACGACGGCACCCTCGGCGACGGCACCTCCGCGGAGGACTTCACCCGCGCCCTCAACTCCTGGCCCGCCGACATCATCGGACTCAACTGCTCCTCCGGACCCCGCGCCATGCTCGAAGCCCTCGAGCGCATGGTCCCCCTCACCACCAAGCCGCTCAGCGCCATGCCGAACGCCGGGTTGCCCAGCGTGGTCGAGGGCCGCAACATCTACCTCTGCTCGCCCGAGTACATGGCGCAGTACGCGCGCCGCTTCCTGCAGGCCGGCGTGCGCCTGGTGGGCGGCTGCTGCGGCACCACCGGCGAGCACATCAAAGCGATCCGGTCCGAGGTGCGCTCGCTCCAGCCCGCGCAACGCAACGCCGCGACCTCTGTCGACGAGCCCGCCGCCAAAGTGAAGGCCCTCGCCAAGGTTCCGGTCGACCAGAAGTCCCGGCTGGGCGCGAAGCTGGCGGCCGGCAAGTTCGTCACGTTCGTCGAGATCCTGCCCCCGCGCGGCGTCGACGCCAGCCGCGAGATCGAGGGCGCGCGCCTCTGCAAGGCCGCCGGCATCGACGTCATCAACGTTCCCGACGGGCCCCGCGCCTCCGCGCGGCTGTCGGCGCAGGTCACCTGCGCGCTCTTCCAGCAGCACGCCCAGATTGAAGCCGTCCTGCACTTTTGCTGCCGGGACCGCAATATCCTGGGCATCCAGAGCGAACTGCTCGGCGCGCACACCACCGGCGTCCGCAACCTGATCTGCATCACCGGCGACCCGCCCCGCATGGGCACCTACCCCGACGCCACCGCCGTCTTCGACGTCGACGCCATCGGGCTGGTCAACATCGTCAGCAACCTCAACCGCGGCCTCGACCTCGGCGGCAACCCCATCGGCTCCCAAACCGCGCTCCTCACCGGCATCGGCGCGAACCCCGGCGCTCCGAACATGGAGGAGGAACTCCGGCGCTTCGCCTGGAAAGTGGAGGCCGGCGCCGAGTACGTCGTCACCCAGCCGGTCTTCGACCTGGACTTGCTCGAGAAGTTCCTGCGCGCCACCGAACAGTACCGGATCCCGATCGTCGCCGGCATCTGGCCGCTCACCAGCTACCGCAACGCCGAGTTCATGGTGAACGAGCTGCGCGTGCCCGTGCCCGAAGCGTACATGGAGCGGATGCGCCTGGCCGACGACGCCGAAAAGGCCCGGGAGCAGGGCGTCGCCATCGCGCGCGAGATGGTGGAGCGCGCCCGGCCGATGGTCGCCGGCGTCCAGCTTAGCGCGCCGTTTGGCCGCTACGCGATGGCCATTGAAGTAGCCGCGGTCCTGGGCGATCTCACCAGCGAGGACAACACTTGGCGACCGACCTGATCGAGATCGACCAGGAAAAACCGTCAGCGGAAGCGATCGAACGCGCGGCGGACGCCATCCGGCGCGGCGGCGTCGTGGCCATCCCTTCCGATGCGCTCTATATTCTGGTGGCGGATCCCGTGAACCTCCGCGCCGCCGGCCGTGTCTTCGCGGCCAAGGGCCGCGAGTCCGGCCGTGCACTCCCCCTGCTGGTGCGCGACGTGGTGATGGCTGAGGAACTCACCACGGAGATGACCAAGCGTTTCTACCTGCTGGCCCGGCATTTCTGGCCCGGACCCCTTACCGTGATCGTGCCGGCCTCGGCGAAGGTCCCGCTCAAGGTCACCGGCAACACCGGCCGCATCGCCATGCGGCAATCGAAAGCCCTGGTCGCCAACCTCCTGCTCGACCATATGGCCCAGCCGCTCATCGCCACCTCCGCCAACATCTCCGGCGAGCCCACCTGCGCCAGCGGCATCGAAGTGTTCGGCAAGATGGACGGCCGCGTCGACCTCGTGCTCGACGGCGGCCTGTGCGCCGGCCCCGGCTCCACCACCATCGACATCACCGAGCCCTACTGGCGCGTCATCAAGGAAGGCGCCATCGCCGAGCGCGAACTCGGCGAAGTTCTCAAGGGCCACTGACCGGCCGCCCGCGACCCGCCCCGGCGGACCGCTATCCTGGGAAGTCCATGCCGCAAACTCTTCCCGCCCTGCGCATGAACCTCGACTTCGTGCCCTCGCCCGTCGAGGGACGCCCCGGGCTCCTCATCCGCGACCCCTACGGCTACTCGGACGTCACGCTGATCATTCCCCCGCCGCTGGTGGCCGCGCTCGAGTGTTTCGACGGCGTCATGACCGACGCCGACCTGCGCGAGATCCTGTTCCGCGCCACCGGCGATCTCGATACGCGCCCGCTCGCCGAGCACCTCCGCACGGCGCTCGCCGAGGCCGGGTTCCTCCACGACGAAACCTACGAGCAGATGCGCGCCACCCGCGCCCGGCAGTTCGCCGAAAGCCCCGTGCGCCTGGCCGCGCACGCCGGCGGCGCCTATCCGGACGATCCCGCGGCGCTGCGCGAGGAGTTCGACGCCCAGCTCGGTGCGGCTCCCGCGGGGCAGGCCACGCCGGTCGCGATTGCCGCGCCGCACGTCAGCCCCTTCGGCGGCTGGCCCAGCTATCGCGCGGCCTACCAGAGCCTGACTCCGGATCTCGCCGATCGGACCTTCGTCGTCCTCGGGACTTCCCACTACGGCCAGCCCGACCGCCTCGGGCTCACCCGCAAGCCGTTCTCCACGCCCTACGGCGAAACCCGCACCGAACTCGGGTTAGTGGATCGCATTGCGCGCGAACTTGGCGAAGCAGCCCTCATGGAAGACTATTGCCACGCCGTGGAGCATTCCATCGAGTTCCAGGTCGTCATGCTGCAGCACCTCTACGGGCCGCAGGTCCGCGTGCTGCCGCTGTTGTGCGGCACCTATGCCCGCAGCATCCACGAGGGCGGGCTCCCCGAGGCCGCGGAGGAGCCGCGTCGCATTCTCGGCGCGCTCGGCGAGATAGCCGCGCGCGAAAGTAACCGGCTCGTGTGGGTGCTGGGCGTCGACATGGCGCACATCGGCCGCCGCTACGGCGACCCCTTGCGCGCCGTCGCCAACGACGGCGCCATGCAGGCCGTCGAGGCCCGGGACCGCGAGCGCATTGCCGCCATCACGCGCGGCGACGCTCCGGCCTACTGGGACCTGGTGCAGCAGAATCAGGACGACCTGAAATGGTGCGGCGCGTCGCCCTTTTACACGTTCCTGCGCGCGGTGCCTGACGCGCGCGGCGAGCTGCGGCACTATGAGCAATGGAACATCGACGAAGAGAGCGTTGTCAGTTTCGCAGGCCTGTCGTTCTCGGCGGCCTGACCCACTCCGTGTATACAATACGCTCCATGCTTACTGACCAGGAACGTGAGACCGCGCTGGCGCTGCTCGAGAAATCCCGCCAGACGCTGGTGGACGCCGTCGCCGGCGTCAGCGACGAGCACAGCCGCTGGAAACCCGCGCCGGAGCGCTGGTCCATCCTCGAGTATGTCGAGCACCTCGCCATCTCCGACGACGGCCTGGTAGCGCTCATCCGCCGGTCGCTCACCAAGCCGCCGCAACCCGAAACCGCTGAGGAACGCGCCGCGCGCGAAGCCGCCATGCGTGGCGTCCACGCGCCCCGCGGGGCGAATAAGGCTCCGGAGATGCTGCTGCCCACGGGCCGTTTCGCGAACCTCGCCGAGGCGCTGGCCGCTTTCCACGCCGCGCGCGACCGTTCCGTCGAGTTCGCGCGCACCACGCAGGAGGACTTGCGCAGCCACTTCACGCCCCATCCGGTCTACGGCAGTATGGACGGCTTTCAATGGTTGTGCGGCAACGCCCGCCACGCGGAGTTGCACGCGGGACACATTCGGGAGCTGCGGGAGATGCTGGCGGCCAAGCCCGCATAGCGGCAAGAACCCGACGGGGCCGCGCGCGTCCGCAAGCGGCAACCCCCCGCGATCCGCCCCCAGCGAACCGGTACCCGTGAGCCCCCGCCGGTAGGCGGGGGTCGAAGTCCGCACTTTCGGATGTTTCACAGCTTCATAGGCGGGCCGGTCCTGGCGTAGGATCTGGCGAGCGAGGCCGAGCGTACGGGTGCTCTCGCGGGAAATACGAAGGGTCGATGCTGGGTGTCCTGTTCGGACCACGCAAGAAACGGAGTCCCGGATATGTCCAATAAGAAGCTGTTGCTGTTCGCGGTTTCTGCGGCGATGGCGACGGGCTTGGTGTTCGTCGGAATAAGCCAAGTCGGAAGCCAAGCGCGGCCCGGCGTGGTTCGGGCATCCAGGCTTGAGTTAGTTGGTTCGGCGGGGCAGATCGTCGCTCGATTGGGCACGGACGACCGGCACCGCCCCGTGATGGCTCTTCTGCAGCCGGATGGCTCCGTGGGCTTAAGCGTGTCCCTAACCGGAGGCGAGCCAAGCGTTTCGCTGATGGGCCGGGACGGGAAGCCGCGAATGGTTCTGTACCTGTGCGAGGATTTTCCGGTACTGGCTCTGGGCGACGGCGGGATGGAGGGAAAGGTGATGTTGGGCGCGTTGCCCATGGACACCCCCGGGGCCAAGCCGGCGAGCTGGCTACTCCGGTTCCGCGGTCAAGGTGGCTGGACCGGGGCTTCGATCGGCCTTCGGACACCGGAGGAACGTGGTGGCGTTCTGTACTTGCGAGACTCCTCGGGTGGCGCTCATCGGCTGCCGCCCGACTGAAGAGTGCCCGCGGCCACGCGACCCCGCTCAGCGGCGGAACGTCAGTCGCCGGCCCATCCGCTTCCAGAACCCCGGACGCGGCTGCGGCTGCGCCCGAACCACCCGCGCCTCCGCCGCCGGAACCCGCAGCGCGAACTCCGGCGGCGGCGGCGCGGGCCAGCGCGGCAACTCAAGTTCTTCCACCCCCGGGATCGCCGCCCAACCCGTCAGCGCCAGCAGCACGGCCGCCGCCACACTCGCGGGCCAGACGCGCCGCCGGGACACCGGAGGCGCCTCCGGAACCGCGGCCAGGGCCGCCCGGATCTCGGCGAGCCCCGGCCGCGACTCCGGCGGCTTGGCGAGCGCGCCGAGGATCGCCCCCTCTAGCCGCTCCGGGATCCCGGCATCGTGCTCGCGCGGCGGACGCGGCGTCGCACGGCAATGCGCCGTCATCAGTTCGAACGCGTTGTCGCCGGCAAACACCCGCTGGCCGGTGAACATCTCGTACAGCACCGCGCCGAACGAGTACACGTCGGAACGCGGATCCGGCACACCGCCGCGCACCTGCTCCGGCGCCGTGTACGCCGCGGTGCCCACCATCACGCCGGAACTGGTCACGCGCCCGTCCTCGCCCGCGCGCGCCAGTCCAAAGTCGGTGAGCTTTACTTGCCCTTGTCGCGTGAGCAGAATGTTCGCCGGCGTGACATCGCGGTGCACCACGCCTTGCTCGTGCGCGTACGCCAGCGCGTCCGCGATCTGCGAGGCCAGGGCCGCCGCCGCGGGGAAGGGAAGCCGTCCCCGCGCCAGCCGGCGCGAAAGCGGTTCGCCGTCCACCCACTCCAGCACCAGCACCGGCGCGCCCTCGTGCTCGAAGGCGTGACGCACGGCGGCGATGTGCGGATGGTCCAGCTTGGCCTGCAGGACGATCTCGCGCTGGAAGCGGTCTCGCGCCTGTTGCGAAATTCCCGCCCGCAGGACCTTCAGCGCTTCGGAGCGGCCCGTCACCAGGTGCTGCGCGCGGTAGACCTCGCCCATGCCGCCGGCGCCCGCGGCCGCCATGATGAGGTAATCGCCGAGGCGCTGGCCGGCGGCGTACATAGTCGCTACCGCCGCATCAGGACCATCAGGAACAGCAGCGCGCCCAGCAGGGGCAACGCCACGGCCAGCCACAGGAACCGCGATCCCGGGGCGGGCTCAGCCGGGGCGATCACCTGCATGGGAATGAAGACCGGGTTCGCCGGCGCGGTCAGCGGCGGGCGCGGCAGGTCCATTCCGGAATCAGCCGCCGGCGCGGGAGCCGCCGGGCGGTATCCGTCCGCGCCCGCCGCGAGCGCCGCCAGGAACTCATCCGCCGACCCGAAGCGCGCGTCAGGA
The DNA here is from genome assembly GCA_964471915.1 of uncultured Solibacteraceae bacterium. Classification (GTDB taxonomy): domain Bacteria; phylum Acidobacteriota; class Terriglobia; order Bryobacterales; family Bryobacteraceae; genus JAIEPW01. The sequence continues at coordinate 42,093 of CAYYID010000044.1, forward strand.
TCCTTCGCCATGGCGCGCATCACCGCCGCGCTCAGCCATTCCGGAATCCCCTTGCGGAACTGCTCGAGCGGCGGCGCGGCCTTCTGCACCTGCGCCAGCATCACGTCGAAATGGCTCTCGTCCGCGAACGGCTTCCGCCCCGTCAGCATTTCGTACAGGACAACGCCCGCCGAGTACAGATCCGTCCGCGTGTCCAGCGCCGCGCCCTTCACCTGCTCCGGCGACATGTAGTGCACCGACCCCACCACCATGCCCGGCTGCGTCAGGTTGACGTCGGTCTTCGCCTTGGCGAGGCCGAAACCGCCCAGTTTCACTTCGCGGTCCGGCGTCAGCAGGATGTGCGCCGGCGTCACTTCCCGGTGCATCACGCCGTGCCGGTGCGCCTCGCCCAGCGCGCCCAGCAACTGCCGCGCGATGGCGATCGCCTCCTCCACCGGCAGCGCTCCCAGCTCCAGCCGGTCCTCCAGCGGCACGCCCTCCACCACCTCGGTGGTCATCACCGGATGCCCTTCGAGCTGCGTAGCGTGATAGAACCCGATGATGTTCGGGTGCGACAGCCGCGCATGCACCTTGATCTCCCGCACGAACCGCTCCAGCTCGACGGCGTCCGCGGCCAGCGAATCCGGCAGCAGGCGCATCGCCTCGAAGCGCTGCTCCACGGTGTTGCGCACCCGGAAGACGATGCCCTTCTTGGATCGCTCGAGGTAGTCGATGATTTCGTAGTCGCCGATCTTCTGGCCTGGCTCGAACATGGGCGGCGTTCCTCCTGGACCGCTCCTTCGTTGATCGGCGGAGACAGGTACATAGTTTAGGCCGGTGCTGTCCCTCCTTATATAATGGCGGCCATGCGAAAACTCGGCTTCGCCGCCGCCATCGTATTGGCCGCGCTGGGCATCGGCTACTATGCCGTCGCGGTGGCGCAACCGCGCGCCTCGAGCGATTACCTTACGCCGGACCTACGGACCCGCGTCAACGCGCTCAAGCGCGACGCCGCCCCCACCACCCGCGACAACGTGGTCGCCCGCGCCAAGCTCCTCTGGGAATGGGTGAACGCCTACGCCCTCACCGGCGGACCCATGCCCGTCAACGCCACCCAGGCGCTCGCCCCCGCCTGGCCGCTGGGCGAGGACGAAGCGCTCGGCCCCGAGGCCGTCACCACCCTGATCCGTAACGTCGAAAGTCTGCTCTACGAATTCCGCCTCAAAGACGAGCATCCCCGCGGGCTGCCCACCGCGAAGTTCGCCGCTGCGGGACCCTTTGAAATCGACAGCTTCCAGACGCTCGAACAGACGCTCACCATCGGCTCGCTCGGCATGCAAGTGGACGGGATCTTCCTCGTGGCCCGCCAGCAGAGTTCGAACGGCGGCCTGATGCAGGCCGACGATCCCGCGGCGCCCAACTACGTCTCCCTCAAGTGCTCCAATCCGGCCGCGTCCTTCGAGAAGATGCGCATCCCGTTCGCCGGCATGCACGGCGGCTTCCGCAGCACGCTTCCCGTGCCGGCCTTCCGGCTCCGCGGCACCGCGCTGAAAGAAGGGGACACCGTCACCATCACCTACGGCGACAAAACGGGCGGCTCACCCGGCATCCGCATGCAGAGCTACGCGGTGAACCACCTGCTCTACCCCGTCTACGTCGATCTCGAGGGCAAGGGCCAGTATCTGACGCTCGCCTGGCCGTCCTTCGCCGTCGGCGGCAAGGCCGCCGAGACGGCTCGCGTCATCGCGCCGAGCATTGTGAAGCCGGGCGAGCCTTTCGAGATCGCGGTCCGCACCGAGGACCGGCTGTGGAACCGGGCGTCCAGCGGCATTCCCGCTTACGAGATCCGCGCCGGCGGACGCACCGTCGCGAGCATCCCCGCGTCGCGCGACGCGGTCACCGTGGTCGGCAATCTGAAACTCGACACCGCAGGCGTGCACCGCCTCGAAGCGATTTCGACCGACGGGAAGATCCGTGCGGTATCGAATCCCGTCTGGGTGGAGGCCGATCCCCAGCGCCGCATCTATTGGGGCGAGACCCACGCCCACACTGGCATGGCCGAAGGGCAGGGAACCATCGAGGATTTCTATCGCTACGGCCGGGAGGACGCCCGCCTGGATTTCCTCGGTCTTTCCGAGCACGACATCTGGCTCGACGACCAGGAATGGAAGAGCATGCGCGCTGCCGTGGAGCGCTACACCGAGCCGGGCCGGTTCATCGCTTTTCTCGGCTACGAATGGACCAGCAACCGCCCGAACGGCGGGCACCACAACGTGTTCTTCCGCACGCCGCAGGGCCGCCCTGCGCCGGTGCAGCAAAACTACGTGCTCTCGCGCCTCTACCAGGGCCTGCGCGCCGCGAACAAGCCCAGCGACGTGCTGGTGATCCCGCACGCGCACCAGGCCGGCGACTGGCGCCGCTCGGACCCCGACCTCGAGCGGCTGGTCGAGATCATGTCCATGCACGGCACCTTCGAGTGGTTCGGCAACTATTACCTGCGCAACGGCTACGAAGTCGGGTTCCTCGCGGCGTCGGATGACCACCGCACGCGCCCGGGGCTGAGCGGCACCATGGCGCAGGGTCCGCTGGTGCAGATGGGCGGGCTGGTCGGCGTGATGGCGCCGGAGAAATCCGCGCCCGGCATCTTCGACGCGCTGCGCGCGCGCGCCACCTACGCCGTCACCGGCGCGGAGCGCATCCTGCTCGACGCGACGCTCAACGGCTCCCGCATGGGCCTGCGCGGCCGCAACACGCCGGAGCGCCGCATCGCCGCGAAATTCTCCGGCACCGCCGCCATCGACCGCATCGATCTGGTGAAGAACGGCAGCATCATCTACAGCCGCCGTTACGCCGCCGCGCCCCTCGCGCCAAAGTCACGCGTCCAGGTGAGCTTCGATTCCAGCTCCGATCCGCTGGGCCGCGACAACCCCCGCGGCTATCGCCGCTGGCGCGGCAAGCTCGAGGTAGTGAACGCGAAGCTCGCTTCGCTCGAAGTGACGAACTTCGAGAACCGGATTACCGAGTTCGCCCGGCAGAACGGGAACACCGTGACGTTCTACACTGAGACCCGCGGCCGCGCCGACCTGCTGACGCTGGATCTCGAAGACGTGACGCCGTCCACTTCGATCCGGATCGAGCTGGAGGCCACCGAGGAGTATGCCGTGGCGCCCCCGCAGAACGAGCCGTACCGCACGCTACCGGCCTGGAGCGTCGAGCTGCCGTTCGGCGAGATGAAAGAGGGATCCGTGGCGCGGGAGCGCAAGGCGGGCCACCGCGTGGATGCGGTCGGCGCGCAGTTGCTCGACCCCGCCGCGAAACCGGACCAGTCGTTTGAGTACGTGGATCGCTCCGAGGCCGTCGCCGGCGATTACTACTACGTCCGGGTGACGCAGCTCAATGGCGCGCGCGCGTGGTCCTCGCCCATGTGGGCGGGCGGAGAACGCCCACGTTAGGAAACGTCGGCGGGCGGAGAACGCCCACGTTAGGAAACGTCGGCGGGCGGAGAACGCCCACGT
>CAYYID010000044.1:45686-46387 GCA_964471915.1 uncultured Solibacteraceae bacterium
TAGGAAACGTCGGCGGGCGGAGAACTCGCCCGCGCGCCGTTCGCCGTACCTTATGGCGCCGGCTGAATGCCCTGCGCCTCCGTGCGGCTCGCCGCCCACGACGGGAGATTCCCGTTGGCCGGATACTGCGTCTCCACCGTCCCTTCGAAGGTGTAGACGCTCGCCCCTCCCTGCTGCGCGCCCCTGCCGGCGCTCACCGGAGAGCGCCAGATTTCGGCGAGCGTCCGCAGCAACTCGCGGCTTCCCCCCACGCGGCAGCCGTGGAACTCGAAGAAGCCGAAATTGCACATCAGCGGGGCGAGCGCGGCGAACTCCCCGCGCATCGCCTGCACTGTTTCGCGGCTGATCACCGTGCGATGTTCGAACGGGTTGATGCCACGGTTCAGCCGCGGTGTGCCATGCGAAACCGCCATCACACCGGCGCTGCCGTGCCCGTGGAAGCGCACCAGCAGCAGAGGCCCGCGCGACGCCCGGCGCCGGATCTCCGACAGCACCTGTCCCACGCCGTTGCCCGTGTCGGAAATGACAATCGGGTTCCCGTGCTGCCGGAGTGATGGCAGATCTTCCTGCCCTACCGCGGGATCGGTAACATCCACCGAATCCGCCACCACGAGGTTGGTGCCCCGCAGCAGGGAATCCCACAGCGGGGGATCCGCCGTTTCGGGCGGCCCGCCCATGCGCAGCACCTCGGAACGGTACGC
>CAYYID010000045.1:0-45780 GCA_964471915.1 uncultured Solibacteraceae bacterium
TGACCGCAGGGCTGCGGCTTCCGCCGGAAACGCAATCTTTTCACAGCTTCTACCGCCGGGGGTCAACGTCCGCGCTAGAAAATCAGGCTGAGGCCGCCGCGCAGCGCCCGCGGCTGCTGCGTCAGAATCACGCGCCGGCCGTCGCCGGTGCTCAGCGGCAGGTAGCCCTGCCCCAGAGCGTTCCGGAGCTCGGCGGTGGCTTCCAGCCGCCCGGGGATCCCCGGCAGGGAAGGAATGCTCTGCCGCACCGACATGTTCCAGCCCAGCTCCTGCATGTAGCCGCGGACCGTGAGCGAGGCGTGGGCCGGCATCAGCGTCCGGAAGTCGGTCCAGCCATAACCCGCGCTGAGGTGCGTGCCGGAACGCGGCACGCGCGCCGAGGCGCGCAGCGTCACCCAAGGCCGGTTGGTCTGCTCCAATGCGTCACGCAGGCTCTGCGCCGAGTCGTCCGCGAGCACACCGGAGGACTTCAAGGCTCCGGCGTAACCCGCCGCCACCACCACCTCCGCCACTTCGCCGATCCGCTGCTCCACCGCAGCCATATAGCCCATCCGCTGGTAGGAGCCCGCGTTGAAGATGCTGGACCGCGATCCGAGGTCCGGCAACAGTTCCGCCGACGGCAACGACCGGGAGCCGCTCAGCAGCACGGCGGCGTTGGCCACGTCCTCGCGGAACACCGTCGCGCGGTACGTGCGGCTGCCCGCGACTCGCTGCGCGCCAGCTTCGTAGTTCAGAGTCCGCTGGACGTGCGCATGGCCGTCGCGCAGGGTCACCCGGGGCAGCGCGCCGAGGGCGGCCAGACCGGGCTGCAATTCCTGTTCGGCCGAGCGATCCGCCGCGGCGAGTTCCGCCGGAGGCACCCCCGAACTGAACGCCACCGCGATCGAAGCCAGGCTGCCCATGCGGTAGGTGAGCCGCCCGAACGGGCTGAAGTAGTTCAGGCGGTCGACGAACTGGACGGCTTCGAGCGAACCGCCGTACTCGAGCCGGAGATTCTCCAGCAGGTCCACTTTGTCGGCCATGCCCAGCGTCATGGTGCGCAGCACCGGCGCGCCCGCCCCGCCGAAGAGGCCGGCAAAACCGGCGCGCACCGGCAGGGCCACCTGGCGCATGGTCAGCGAAACTTCGGGGCTGCCGAACCCGCCCGCTTCACGGCGGACCGAAGTCCGGAAGCCCGCGGTGGGCATGGCGGCGCCCGCCTGGAAGCCGACGTTGCCCGAAACCTGGACGCGGTGGTCGCCGAAGATCGAGGTGGCCAGCGCGAACGCAGTCCCCAGGTCCTGCTGGGTGGCTCCGGCGGCCAGCGACGCGCCGTCGCTCGCGGCCAGCCGGACGATGCCCCGGGTGTCGCGGAAGGCGGCGAGCTGTCGACTGGAGGAAGTTCCCGGCAGCGCCCGCAGCACCGGCCGCGTGGCGAGCGAGCCCTTCAGCACCCAGCGCCAATCGTCGCTCATCAGCGTGCCGCGCGCCGGCGACCACGAAACCAGCTCAATGGTGCTGAAGATGTTCGCCAGTTGGATGGAAAGGAAGCTCTCGCTGCCCGCCTGCACCGAGATCCCCCGCCGGACGGCCGGCATGAACTGCGCGAGTTGCACGCGGATGGTGTAGAGGTCCCCGGGGAGCTGGTCAAGGGCAAAACGGCCCTGCTCGTTCGAGGTGACGCGGCGCACCAGCTGGTCGTAGCGGTTGTACAGGCCGACCACGGCCCCCATCTGTCTGATGCCGGCGGCGTTGCGCACCTCGCCCAGGATGGCCCCGGTGAGCTTCACCGGGGTCGCCGCGCCCGCCGGAAAGGCCAGCAGGGCAGTCATCGCGAAGCTGGGTACCAGCAGCGCTTTCATCATGCGACCCGGACGAACACCTCAGATTCTAAACACCCCAACCGAGGGTGGCAAGGCCCATTTCTTCCTACGTAATCGTGAACGTGGCGGACGGCGTTAAGGTCTGGTTCTTCACCTTATCCGTGATCTTGAGCTTCAGGGTATAGGCCCCCGGCTGCATGTCCTTGAGCGGCAGCAACTTCTCGACGGTGACCTGCGTGGAAGCGCCGGGCTGGGAAGCGACGTCCTCAGCAAATTCGAACACCTTCTCGTTCGACCCGGCTTTGACGATCTCGTACTCAATGGTTCCGTTCGGCTTCTTAGTGGTCTCGTCCTGACCGAAGTTATAGAGCTGGAAGTAGATCCCCATCCGCTCGTCGCGTTTGAAGCTCTCGCCCAGCCGGGGCCGGACCTTGGAGCTGCCGATGACGAACTGACCCGTACCGATCGACTTGGTCGGGACCTTCTCGATCAGGTCGGCCAGGATGATGGACGACGCGCTGAGCGATTCGTCGTCGAAGCGCGGGACATCGAGCGCCAGTTCGTAGTTGTTCAGGTTTCCGCTGGTGACGTCCTTGGCCACCACGTTCAGGCGGTACTTGCCGGGCGGCAGCGGCACGGTCTTCTGGAACACCGAGGCGCCCAACACGCTCTTCTGGAGCATGTCGGTGGGGGTCTCGATCGACACCACTTCCTCGAACGTGTTCACGGTGCGGCGCGACATGGTGGTGAGGCGCGCGAAGATGTTGACGGTGGCCTTGGACACGCCTTCTTTGTCCTTGAACTCCAGGTCCTTGCGGTCGAACTGCAAGGTGATGGCGCTGAAGATCGAAGAGGAGGTGACGGGGATGTAATCCACCCGGACCTTCATGGGCAGCAGGTTGAACTTGATGGTCGAGGTGATGGCGGCTTCGAGATCCTTGAACTTGATCTGCGGCGCCTTCTGCAGGTTGGCGAACTGGGCCAGCCGCTCGAACTGGTTCATGCGGGCGGGCAGCGGCTGGTTGCCGGTGCCGAGGCGCGTGCCGTCCGTGCGGGTGAAGCGGTCTACCTTGGAAGCCAGGCCCATTTCTTCCATCATGGTGAGGCCGGCGCCCGGGACGTAGAGCAGGGCGTCCTTTTCCGACGGATCCATCGTCATGCGGTACTCACCCGACATGGTCGGATCGACGAACTCGATCATGATGTCCTGGCCCACGCCTTCGATGTAGCGGTAACGCCACTTCTCGAACGGGAAGGTGGAGGTAGTACCACCGCCTTCTTCCCAGGGCCGCTGGTACGTGCCGCCCGAGGGATGGGACTCGATTTCGTCCGCGGGTCCGAAAGCGATGTAGATGCGGCCGCGGTCGGTCTTCCAGCCGGGGATGCCCGAGGCGAACCGCTCGTTAGCGTACGCGATGCGGCGGTAATGCTCTTCCTTGTACTCGTTCTCTTCGGTATCGGGAGTCGGGTCGCGACGGAGCCAGAACTGCTCGATAAACTGCTGGCGCTCGTCGTCGGTGGCGAAGTTCTTGAACGCCTTGCGCTCCTCTTCGGTGATGATCCAGGCGACGTCTTCGTTCAGCCACTTCTTGAACGGCGTCTCAAGTTCCTTGCGCAAGCGCTCTTCCTGCTTGCGGCGTTCCTTGTCCGTCATCGGCCGGGCGACGGTTTCGCGATTGGGGTTCGATTCGGACTTCTTGTTCTTCTGGGCGAACGTCGACGCCGGCAGCAGCAGCGACCAGACGGTCACGAAGACAACGGGGAACTTTACTGAATTCATGCGGATAGACTCCTCCCGCGATACCCTTTGATTCTACCTTGGGCTACCGACGCGGGCAATGGGGTTCCGGTTTCATGGGACTGCGAACCGGGTGCGGAGCCGGGCGAGTTCGGCCGGGATCCCGGGATCCCCTTTGGGTGCTTTAAGTTAGGTGAGGTTCGCCGGCCGGCAGAGTTGCGAGAGGAACCCGATCAAGCTGGCCGGAGGTGGTCCGTGGCGGTTGGACGCCGGAATGCGTTTCATTGCGTACACAACCGGAGGCGGTATGCAGAGCACCAAAGTCGGCATTCGCGAGTTTCGCGAGAACCTGTCCAGTTACCTGGAGTCGAACACCCCGGTGGCCATCACCCGGCACGGGGCGACGATCGGGATCTACGTCCCCACGAAGCCCGGGCCGAGCCAAGCAGACGTGGAAGCTCTGCGGGTCGCCTGGACGAGCGACTTCAAGCTAACTGCGGCGCGAACTGCATAGTCCATCCTGTGCCAAGCCAGCCCGATCCCAGTGGCCCGGCTGGGTTTGCCCTGCCGTACAATGAATTCGATGGTACTGCGCTTCAACGAACGGCGGGCAACTGAGGCCGCCGCCAAGTTCCTCGGGCTCCGCGGCGGGCGCATGAGCTACTTGAAGCTGATCAAGCTGCTCTACCTGCTGGACCGCGAGGCGCTGCTGCGCTGGGGTAGGCCGGTCACTACCGACAGATACGTCTCGATGGACAACGGCCCGGTCGTCAGCCGGATTTGCGATCTGATCCGCGAGGAGCCGGTTCCGGGCACCAACCCGGTCTGGCGCCAATACATCTCCGCTCCGAGCGATTACGAAGTCACTCTGATCGCCCAGCCGGAAGCCGACGAACTCTCCCGCGCCGAGGAGTCGTTGATCGAGGAGATCTTCGCGAAGTACGGGAACCTGAGCCGCTGGGACCTTGTGAACCTCTCGCACAACCTGGCCGAGTGGCAGAACCCGAACGGCAGCGCGATCCCTATCGAGTATCGCGACATCCTGCGCGCGGGCAGCAAAACCGAGAGCGAGATTGCCGCGGTCGAGTCTGAACTGGAGGCGCTGGCGGCCGCGGAAGCCATGCTCCAACCCGCGTAGATGGAGTGCGGCGATACCTTCCTCATGCCCGCACCCGGCGGGGTGGCGACCCCGCACCTTTGGATCGTTATTACCGAACCAGACCCGGCTTCGCACCTCTGCGCCATTTGTGAGCGTTACCACGTTGCGGAATAGCAAGGATCAGACGGTGCTCCTCCGGGTGGGTGACCACCCGTTCATCCGGCATGACTCGACTATCTACTACGGCGACGCGATGATCGTGGACGCCCGGCGGCTCGATCATGAGATCGCCGCCGGCTTGGCGGTTCGCCTCGAGAAGTGCCCGGCCGCGACGCTCACGCTGGTTCAGGACGGCGTATTCGCGTCACCATTCACTAGGCCCAAACTCCAGCGGTTCTGCCGCGAGCACCGCCCGCGATAGCGTCCGAGCAGCAACCCGCTATCCCGGTAGCGCAGCCGGGGCCGCCGGTCTTATCCTGATCTCATGATCCCGGCAATCCTGGCCGTCTCCGCTCTGCTCGCCGCCTCCGGACCCAAGGACCGCGTCGCGGACTATGACGGCGTCAAAGTCCATTACGACTCCTGGGGCAAGGGTAGCGAGGCGGTGGTGCTGGTCCACGGCTGGACGTGCAGCGCCGAGTTCTGGCGCGCCAACGCGCCGGAACTGGCCAAGGACTACCGCGTGATCGCGATCGATCTACCGGGGCACGGGCGCAGTGACAAGCCGCAGGCCAAATACACGATGGAGTATTTCGCGCGCGCAGTCGACGCCGTACTGCAGCACGCCAAGGTGAAGCGCGCAGTGCTGGCGGGACACAGCATGGGGACGCCGGTGGTCCGCACCTACTACCGCCTGTTCCCGCAGAAGACCGTGGCGCTGATCGCGGTGGATGGCGCGCTGCGGCCCACCCTACCCAAGGAGCAGATGGACCGCTTCATCGCACCGATGCGGGGGCCGGACTTTCCGAGAGTGGTCGCGGGGATGGTGGGCGGCATGGCGCAGCCGATGCGCAACGCGGCCGATCGGGAACTGGTGAAGAAGGTAATGCTCGCGGCGCCGCAGCACGTCGCGGTGAGCGCGATGGAGGGGATGGCGGATCCGGCGGTGTTCGAAGGGTCGGTGTCGGTGCCGGTGCTGGCGATCATGGCGTCGAGCCCGAACTGGAACGAGGCGTACGTGAAGCAGGTCCGCGCGGTGACGCCGAAGCTGGAGTATCAGAGCTGGGGCGGGGTGAGCCACTTCCTGATGATGGACGAGCCGGCGAAGTTCAACGCCGCGGTGCTGGAGTGGCTGAAGAAGAACAAGATCCTGTGAGGCGGCGGGGGGCTCCGAACTCGCGCGGGACTGCGCGGCCGGATTCCTTGCCGGGCCAGACGAGGAGGGATGATGGCTTACCTGGTAACGGGCGACGGCCCCAATGCGCCGAAAGTCTACAATGTCGAGCAGGCGGTGGGAGCGAACGCTCCCAACTCCTCCGGCGACGTCAAGCTCGTCCAGTACATGCTCCGCAACTACTACGGCAATGCCGCGACGCAACTGGCCGTGGACGGCTGGATCGGTCCGGTGACGATCTCCTGGATCCGGCGCTTTCAGGAGGACGCGAAAAAGGCGGGCGCCAACGTGCTGGTGGACAGCCGGATCGATCGCGCCTTCGGCCAGGTCTCCTCGGTCTCTCAGACCACGTACACCATCCTGCTGCTGAACAGCGCGCTGCGGAGTAAGAACCCGGCGGCATTTCATGCGTTGCCGCAGAGCGTGCCGCTGAGCGCGAAGCCGAAGGCCAATCCGTACAACTCGGCGCAGAAGAAGGTCAAGACCGTTTTTCAGTTCACCAAGAGTTCGCCTTATCACTTGGTGGTGGTTTACGAGGACGGATCGGAGGCGACGATGGTGGTGCACGGACAACTCCAGTTCCCGCCCGGCACGCAAGTAGTGTACATTCCGAACTCTTGGGGCATATGAGCCGCGGCGAGGCGGCGGGTGGCGGCGCGAGGGACGGTCACCTCCCGGCGTGGCGCCCGGCCGGCCTGCGGCGGCTGGGCCCGATCCGGATCATCTCGAAACCTCCAGCTTCGCTTCCGCCGCGCTCGTGGCCGCCGCGATCTCCCTGGCGCGGCTCAGCGCCGCGTCCAGATGAGGCACGATGTTCTCTTCGCCAATGTGCCGGACGAACTCCGCCCGCTTGAACATTCGCGACGGTTGATGCCGGGCGCCGCAGATCAGCATCACGCGGCCCGTGGCATGCAACCGGTCGGCCAGCTTCTCGAGCGCGTGCAGGCCCGTCGCGTCGACGGCGGTCATGTTCCGCAGCCGCAGGATCACAATGGGCCGCAGTCCGGTCAGATCGCGGGTTTCTTCGAGCAACTGGTCGGTCGTGCCAAACAAAAAGGGCCCGTGAATGCGCAGGATGCTCACGCCGGGCGGGATCTCCTTACCTTGCAGGTTGTGCACCGCGCTGTGGGCGATGTACTCGGGAGTGACGGTGGACACCGTGGTGGTGGCCGCGATCCGCTGGATATAGAGCAGGGCGGCCAACGCCATCCCCACCGCAACCGCCACCGTCAGATCCGCGAGCACGGTCAAGCCGAACGTGATCAGCCACACCACTCGCTCGGCCCAGTCCAGCCGCAGGATCTCCGGGATCTCGCGCCATTCGCCCATGTTGTAGGCCACGACAAGCAGGATCGCCGCCAGCGTCGCGAGAGGTATGAAGCTGGCCAAGGGCGCGAAGGCGAGCATGATCACCAGCAGCGTCGCGGCATGCACCAACCCCGCCACCGGGGTCCGCGCGCCCGACCGGATGTTCGTGGCCGTGCGGGCGATCGCCCCGGTCACCGGGATCCCGCCCGCCAGCGGCGAAGCGATGTTGGCCAGACCCTGGGCGAACAACTCGACATTGGGCTTGTGCCGGTCGCCGGACAGGGAGTCCGCCACGACCGCGGACAACAGGCTTTCGATCGCCGCCAGCAGGGCGACCGTGAACGCTTCCGGAAGCAGCGGAAGGATCAGATCGGCACGGAACTCGGGGATCGAGAGCGGCGGCAGGCCTTGCGGAATGCCGCCGAACCGCGATCCGATTGTCGCGACGGGGATCTGCCACAAGCCCACCGCAGCGGTGCCGCCAAGCAAGGCGACGATGGGACCGGGCACGCGTGGGAACAGGCGCGGGACCGCCAGCACGGTCACGAGGGAAGCGGCGGCGAGCCAACACGCCGGCGCGCTCGCGGTCGGCAGGCCCGCTGCCAGCGCCGCGATACGCCCCAGGAACTCGCTCGGATCGCGGGGCAGCGTGAGACCCAGGAAATCCTTGATCTGCGTGGTCGCGATCAAAAGCGCGATGCCGTTCGTGAAGCCCACCACGATCGGCCGCGGAATGAAACCGACGGCCCGTCCGAGACCCGTAACCGCCAGCAACACGAGCATTACGCCGGCCATCATGGTGACCATCAACAGGCCGGACAATCCGTGCCGGGCGAGGATGCTCGCCACCACTACGACGAAGGCTCCCGTCGGACCACCGATCTGCACGCGTGAGCCGCCCAGCGCCGAGACCAACGCGCCACCCAGGATCGCGGTGTAGATGCCGGCTTGCGGCGACACCCCCGAGGCGATGCCGAACGCCATGGCGAGAGGCAGGGCCACCAGTCCTACCGTGACCCCCGCGATCAGGTCCTGGGTGAAACTCTCGCGGCCGTATCCGGCGCCGCACTCCAGGAGTTTGGGCTTCCAACGGTCCCAGCCGGAGGATTGCGCCTTCATCGTCGCGTCGCCGCCGCATCGATCTCCTCGCGCAGCAATACGGCTTGCGAGAGATGGGTATCGAAGTACCGCTTCAGGATGTGCAGCACTTCGAGGAGGACCGGATCCCTGAGCGAGTAGAAGACCTGGTTGCCGGCCTTGCGGCTCACCACGATGTGCCGGGAGCGGAGTACCGCGAAGTGCTGGGAGGCGTTGGCCTGTTCGAGTCCGAGGCCCGCGATCAAGGCTCCGGCGGACATCTCGCCTTCGCCGAGGGCGTCGACGATGGCGATCCGCGTCGGGTGCGCGAGGCCTTGGAAGATGTTGGCTTTGAACTCACGCAGGGCCCGGTGCATATCTAGAAGAATATTCGATACTTCGCATAAAGACAAGGAGTGCCGATCAGGGGAGCCTCTTTCGGGGAGGCGGCAGGTCCGTAGGCCGAACGGTTCGAGGGCGGTCACTACGGACCGGACGATCCGGCCAGGCAGCTCGATCCGCGATTGGGCAGGCGCATGGGGAATGAGGGGTCCGCACGGGGTCCGCACGGGGGCATCCCCCGCCATCCCCCGAACTCTGGCACTCGATCCGGTAACTGTTTTTTCATCAATTGCTTAGAAGGACTTCGCCGGAGGCCGAATGCGGCTCAGGAGCCATTTGAGGCGGATTTCGCGAACGCTCGCCAGGGTGCTTTCGATACCGGAAATGGTGGTTCTGTTGGGCTTCGGATGGCGCGGTGGATCGGTCGTTGCCCGGAGTGGACGCAAGAGGTAGAGAAAGTGGCTCAGACCGGTTCTGAGGTGAGTTCGCGGATTGCGGGAGACGCGGTTAAGTCAAGCTTTCGCAATGGCTTGGAGGCAGGGGGCCCGAAGTTCGGGGGATGGTGGGGGATGCCCCCGTTCTGCCGCGCCCCCGTTCTGCCGCGCCCGTTCTGCCCCGGGGGATGACCCTCTCGCCCCCCTCTGCGCTCTTCTCTGCCCGCCGTTGGCACTCCGGGTTCGGAAGGAGGGCGGCGGCCCTATCGAAGTTCCGAACTTGCCGTCTACAGACGGGCGGCGCGGAGCAACACCTGCAGCCGGTTCCAAACCGCAACTTCCGGAGGACTTTCCGTGTACCGGCTGACTTCTCTCGCGCTCCTCTGCGCCGCCGCCGCGCCGGCGCAACAGACCCTGGCGGTGGCGCCCGATTCCAAGCAATGGGAACTGCAGGGCAACGCCAAGGCGACCGAATACCTGGGCCGCAAGACCCTGAGGCTCGACGGCGGTGCGGCCATCCTCAGCGGTTTCGAAATGCGCGACGGCGTGGTGGACGTCGATGTCGCGACGCCGGCGGCGCGCGGGTTCTTCGGCTTTCAGTTCCGCATTGCGCGGGAAGGCGCCGACGGCGAAGAGGTGTATCTGCGGCAGCACAAGTCCGGGCTGCCGGACGCCCTGCAGTACACACCGGTGCTGAATACGGGCCGGAACTGGCAGATCTACAGCGGACCGGGCTTCACGGGCGCGGTGGAGATCCCGAAGAACGAGTGGTTCCACATCCGGCTGGAGGTCACGGGCGCGCAGGCCAGGTTCTACGTGAAGGACATGAGCAAGCCCGCGCTGGTGATGGACGATCTGAAGAGCGGCGTGCAGAAGGGCCTGCTGGCGCTGATCGACCTGACCGGCGAAACGCACTTCGCGAATTTCCAGGTCCGGACCACGCCCGACGCTCCCTGGCAGCGGCGTCTGCCGCCGATGCCGGCGGGCACGCTGACGAAGTGGAGCCTGTCGCCGTCCTATGACGCGCTGCAGCGGAACCTGGAGCGGCCGCTCACCGCGGACGAGGTGCGCTCGATCCCCTGGCAGGAGGTGGAGGCGGAAGCCCCGGGCTTCGTGCCCATCAACCGGTACCGCGACAGCCCGCATCCGCGCGTGACGTTCGCGAACGATCCGGCCAAGCGGCTGGATCCGCAACCGGGCATGGCGGTGGTTTATGCGAAAACCAAGATTGTGTCGGCGAGTAACGAAGTCCGGAAGCTGAGCCTCGGCTATAGCGACGACGTCAGCGTGTTCCTGAACGGGCGGATTCTTTACCGTGGCCGCAGCGCGCAGTACTTCCGGGATCCCGGGTTCCTGGGCATCATGGACGCGGAGAACGACGCGGTGTACCTGCCGCTGCGGAAGGGCGACAACGAACTGATCCTGGCGGTCAGCGAGCTGGGTGGCGGCTGGGGGTTCGTGTGCCGGCTGGGGAACGCCGGGTAGGGGCCTACATAGACTCGGCGGACGGCGTGAGCCTTTTCGCCAACCACTCCCGCGTGTTGCAAGGAAGCCACCAACGCGAAGGGAGACGGCCCATGGGGGAATCGGTCTGGTATCGGGGCATCACGGAGGGCGTGCCGGCGGTGAGCGGCGGCGCAGTGATCCATGATTTCGGCGACGGGATTTACTTCACCAACAAGTTCGAAGTTGCCCGGATGTATGCCGAGACGCGGCAAAACGGGAACGGCGCGCGGGCGCTGATCTTCGAGATCCGGATGGACTTTCCCGCCGGCACGAATGTGTGGAATCTGAGCCAGGATCCCGTATGGCGAACCTTCCTCAGCGAAAAACTTGGATCGTTGACGAACGAGCAAGTGATCCAGGCGGCGAACGAGAACTACGGCAAGATGTTTCAGACCTTCGTGCGGGCCAACAAACTGGAAGCCAGGCTACAGACCACCGATGTCATTATCGGCCCCGAGTACGTGCGCGGGGGCATGCAACTCTGCATTCGCCACCGCAACGGCCAGCCGTCGCCGCTTGCGGCGCAGATGTTGCCGCAGATGCGCCTGGTGTGGCAGAACGGCAAGAAAGTGGAGCCCCTGCCGGCGCCGCCCAACTACGCGCGGCGCGGGAGCGTGGGACCGGGAAGCGGCGCCGTGCCCCTGAGTATCCCAACGGCGAACAGCCCGCTGCGCCGGACGCTCGGCAACCAGCCGGCGATGGCGGCCCTCGGTCAGGGCATTATCGACATGAACATGCGGAACATGGATCGCAATGTCGTGCGCGCCGCCGAACAGGACCTGAATGGCCGGCTGGCACAGCCGTTGCAGGCCATGCTTTCGCGCGGCGAGGGCGCGCTGGCGATCATCGCGGCGTTTCAAACGACGTGGAGGGACGGCGCCGGCCAGCAATTCCGCTCGTACCACAATACGTATCTGGAGCCCGGCCCCGATCCGGACGCCGCGGCCAGCCGTTTCTTCCGGCGGCCGAGCGTCTTTGCCGCGAAGGAAGATCAGGAAATGATCTTCTACTTCCGCTGGTTTCCGTCCCATGCGGTGGTCCGTTAGCAGCCTGTTGCTCGGCAATTTTGGGGTGAACCGCGGAAACCGGCGTCCTCGGCGCCCGTATGGACTATCGTGAACCTGATACGACCCGCTTTGCTCCTCGGATTGCTGGCCGCCGCCGCGACTGCCCAACCCAAGCCGGATTTCTCCGGCGTCTGGAAATTGAACCTGGAGGAGAGCGATTATTCGCGCGCCGAGGGCCGCGGCGATCCGACCCTGCAATTACCGAAGCCCGAAAGCATGACCCGCGTGATCGAGCACAGGGGCAAGGACTTGAGATACAAGGCAGAACGTTCGCTCCGCGGGCGGAAGTACGAGTTTGAAGTGGAGGTCGAGATCGGCGGGGACAGGTTCTCCAGCAATGCGGCGGGCGTGGTGCAGGTACGCTGGAAGGGCATGTCGCTCGAGGTGCAGACGGTTTACAACCCCAGCCGCGAGCGAACCGAACGCACGGAGATCTGGACGCTCTCGCCCGACGGGAAGAAACTGCTCGACGAGATGACGTTCCGGGCCGCGGACGGCGTCGAGACCAAGGTCCGGCGGGTATTCGACAAGCAGTAGCTACTTGCTGATCCTGGCGGCCTGCGCGGCGGCGATGGTGGCCGCGCCGTCGGACTTCAGGATGTAGCCCGCCCGGACGTTCTCCTGGGTGACCTTCTTCACCGCCGCGACGTGCGCCTTGTGGCTCGGATACCGCGCCGCGAGCTTCGCCGCGTCGAACGGTTCGTGCGATCCGTAGAGGCGGCAGAACGCCGCTCCGGAGTTCTGCCCGGTATTCACGGCGGTGGGGACGGCATGCTCGGCCAGCCGGATGCCGCCGAGGGCGTTGCCGTCGGCGTCGCGCGCGATGGCGGGCGGGTCGGCTTTGGTGAACTCCACGGGCGGCGCCTTCGGCGGCTGGACGCGCTTCTCGATCCAGCGGACCAGGTGGTCGAAAGCCGCGTTAAACACGTAGTGAAACGGCACGCGGCTGTAGGGCGGCTTGTCGCAGGCTCCCGCGGACGCGGCGCCCGGCGGGAGACCCGCATTCAGCTTGCCGAGTTCCGTGAAGTGCACGACGGACTGCGCGTCGACGTGCGACGTCCCGGCGACCTCCCAGGTGCGACGGAACGGGGTATCGGGCTGGCGCGCGGCGGGTCCGCCGCGCAGATCAGTTTCGGCGAGCAGCTTCCACACGGGGATCTGCAGGTCATCGCGGAGGCGTCCGCCGCCGCCGTGCAGGACCACGGCCTGGAAGACCTGGTGCAGCGGATGCAGGGAGTTCACGTAGATGGCCAGGCGGCCGGCCGATTGGGAGTGTCCGGTAGCGATCAGATTCCGGGTCCGGAAGCCCTTCAGGAGACTGCCGTTCTTCACGGCGAGCGCCGCCGCGACAAAGATGTCGTAGGAGAGGCCGTCGGCGGGGATCTTGCCCCCGCTGTCGACATCCAGGGAACCGTAGCGCGCGGGGCTCCAGCCCTTGAGCGCGTTGACGCCGACGCGCTGCGCCGAGACTCCGATCCAGGCGTAGCCCGAGCCCACGAAGTGTTCGGCGGACTGGAACCAGTCCATCTCGAGGTCGCGGCCGCCGGTGACGTTGGTCCATTCGACGATCGCGGTGCCGTTGTACTTGCGCGGAGAAACGGGGCGGCGCACCACCACGCGGGTCTTGTAAGAGTGGCCGCCGTCGGTGACCTTGCCAGTCTGCAGCGGGGGCGTTTCATAGCGGTTGGCGACGCCCTCGACGAAGAACTCCTCCTCGACGTAGCCGCGCGCGGCGAGGTTGAGGATCGCCGGGTTGAAGGGATAGCCGTGCGAGGGATCGGGCGGCTTGGCCGTGGGCGCGACGGGTCCGGTGACCTTCGGCGGCGCGACGGAGACGGTATTCTGCGCGGCGGCCGCGATGGCCCAGAGGATCCAGAGTGCGCGAAGCATCCGACGTTTATATCGATTGTGCGCGCACCGGCGCAACCGCCGGGTGCGGGGCGCGGAGGAACGTCCGCAGCCGGCCGTAATATGCGCCGGGGTCGAGCAGCGCGGCTGCGTGGCCGGTGCCGTGGAAGAGGTGGACCTCCGCCTGGGGGTATCGGCGGCGGAGCGCGGTGCGCACGGGTTCCGGCGTGGCGGGGTCGTCGTCGCCGAACAGGAGCAGCGTCGGGCCGGCGAAGCTCGCCGCGTGATCGTCCCGGTGGAACTCGACGACGCGCGCAAAGATGGCGCGGAGGTCCTCACGGGTCCAGCGGGCGAGGATTGCCTCGAACTGGGCCTGCGAGAAGGCGGCTTCGGGGTGGTTTTTCGGGATCAGGCGGGCAATCCGCGCGCGGAACAGCGCGCGCAGCCAGGGAAGCGGAAGGCGCAGCAGCCAGCGCAGGGATCGTTGCATCCGGCGGCCCTGCGCGGGGTCGGGCGGCGCGCTGTGCGAGATCACCAGCGCGGTGACCCGTTCCGGGTGGCGCGCCGCGAAGGACTGCGCGACCATCCCGCCGTAGGATCCGCCGGCCACCGCGGCGACGGGAACGCTCAGCGCGTCGAGAAGCCCGCCGAGCGCATCGGCGAGGCCGTGCATCGAGTCCAGGGGCGGGTACGAGACCGCGATCACCCGGAAACCGGCGGCGAGTTCCTGAATGGAGCGCCACGCCGTGAGCGCTTCGCAACCGGCGCCCGGCAGCAACAGGACCGGCGCGCCCGCGCCCGCCTCGAGGTACCGGATGCCGCGGGCTTCGCGTTCCGGATGCGCGGCGCGGAACTCCTCGAACGCGCGGTTCACCCCAGGATCCTCCACACGGTGGCGGTGAGGAACGTCACGGCGAACGCGATGGCGAGGGGTCCGAGCGCGCCGAGCACGGTCCAGCGCAGGCTCTTGGTCTCCTGCCACATGGTGAGGATGGTGGTGGCGCAGGGATTGTGGAGCAGGCTAAAGAGCATCAGGTTGACGGCCGTGAGCATGGTCCAGCCGTTCTGGTCCACGAGGATCCTGCGGATCGAGTCGTAGGAATCGCCCTCGGTCATCATGCCGGCGCCGAGGTACATCATCATCATGGTGGGGACGACGATTTCGTTGGCCGGGATGGCAATGACATAGGCCAGCAGGATCACGCCGTCGAGGCCGACGGCATGGCCCAGGGGATCGAGGAAGTTCGCGAAGTGGCGGGCGAGGGAAACACCGCGCCAGTCGATGTTGGCGAGCAGCCAGATAACGGCGCCCGCGGGGGCGGCGGTCTGGATGGCGCGCCAGAGCACGAAGAGCGTCCGGTCGATGAGCGACGTGTAGAGGATCCGCAGCACGCTGGGGCGGCGATAGGGCGGTAATTCGAGCGTGAAGGCGGAGGCCTCGCCCTGCAACAGGGTGCGCGAGAGGACGGCGGAGATCGCGAGTGTGAAAGCGACGCCGAGCAGGACCACGCCGGAGACCGCGCCGGCCGCCGCGGCCGAGGCGAAGGCGGGCGGGAACTGCGCGGCGACGAAGATGGTCGCCAGCATGATGAGGGTCGGGAAGCGGCCGTTGCAGGGGACGAAGTTGTTGGTGAGGATCGCGATCAGGCGCTCGCGCGGGGAGTCGATAATGCGGGTGGCGATGATGCCGGCGGCGTTGCAGCCGAAGCCCATCGCCATGGTGAGGGACTGCTTGCCGTGGGCGCCCGCCTTGCGGAAGAGCCAGTCCATGTTGAAGGCGACGCGCGGCAGGTAGCCAAGGTCCTCGAGGATGGTGAACACGGGGAAGAAGATCGCCATAGGCGGCAGCATGACGCTGACCACCCAGGCCAGGCCGCGCCACAAGCCATGCCACAGGAAGCCGGTGAGCCAGGCGGGGGATCCCGCCAGCGTGAACAGCAGGGCCATCTGGTCCTCGAACCAGAACAGCGCCTGCGCGATCATCTGCGACGGGACGTTCGCCCCGGCGATGGTGAGCCAGAAGACGGCGGCCATCAGCAGCGCCATCAGCGGCAGTCCGAGGACGGGCGAGGTCACCAGGCGGTCGACGCGCTGGTCGAAGTCCCAGCCCTTCGCCCCGCTGGACTTTACGGCGCGGTGGGCGATGCGGTCCGCTTCGCGATAGAGGCTCTCGACCATGCGGTCGCGGAACTCCGGGGTGAGTTCGTCGCGGAGCGCGTCGGCCTTCACCAGGACGGATTGCAGCGCGTTGCCGTTCATCATCTGACACCGCTGCCGCTCATTGGCGGCCCTCGAGCGAGATAAGCCGCGCGGCGGGAGCGGCGGCGGGCGCGCCCTGCGAACTGACCAGGGCGGCGAGCTCGCCGGAAAGCATCGCCTGGCGGATCCGGTGGTCGCCGTCGAGCAGGCGGTAGGCGATCCAGCGCGCATTCGGGATGCCGGGCACGGCGGTCTCGATGGCGGGCGTCAGTTCGGCGATGGCGCGTTCGATTTCGGGCGGATGCGCGGCGCGGCGCGGCTGGACCGCGATCTCGCCGGCGATCACCTTCGAGACGGTGGCGACAAGCTCGGCAAGGCCCTCGCCGGTGCGGGCGACCGTCGGAACGGCGGGCACGCCGAGGTCCCGGGCCAGGCTGCGGGTGTCGACGGCGAGACCCTTGCGGCGCGCCTCGTCCATCAGGTTCACGCAGACGACCACCCGATCCGTGATCTCGAGCACCTGGAGCACCAGGTTCAGGTTCCGCTCCAGCGCGGTGGCGTCCGCCACCACGATGGTGCAGTCCGGCCGCCCGAACAGCAGGAAGTTGCGCGCTACTTCCTCATCCTGCGACGCCGAGAGCAGCGAATAGGTGCCGGGCAGGTCCACGAGCTTGAACTTGCGCCCGCCGAGCGCGAAGCCGCCCTCGGCGCGGGTGACGGTCTTGCCGGGCCAGTTGCCGACGTGCTGCTTGAGTCCGGTGAGGGCGTTGAACACCGAGCTTTTGCCGGTGTTGGGATTCCCCGCGAGCGCCACCAGATGATCCCAGCGCTCGAGCTGGATGCCCATCTGCGCCAGTTGGACATTGGCCGGGCACTGTTCGCAATCGTGGGTCATGCGCTCACCCCGGGTTTCACCCAGATGTGCGCCGCCTGGTCACGGCGCAGGGCAATGGTGGTGCCGCGCACGCGGTAGGCCTTGGGATCGCCGAAGGCATTGCCGAGCGAGGCGCTGACGCGGGAGCCGGCGGTGAGCCCGAGGTCCAGGAGGCGGCGGCGCGTGAAGCCGCGCAGCGCGGCGTCGAGCAGCGCGACCTCGGCCTCTTCTCCAGTGGCGATCTCCGAAAGCGGGACGAGGCCCGCACGGCGCGCCGGTTCCGCACGCACGTCGCACACCTGGATGTTGCCGGCGACCAGCCGGGCGAGTTCGAAGTCGCGGCCTTCACTGCGCAGGCGCAGGCGATCCGGCAGAGCCTCCAGCACCGTAACGACGGAGCCGGGGCGCAGGCCCTGCGCCAGGATCTTCGCGAAGAGCGCCTCGGGTTCGTCTTCCACGTGCGCGATTTCGGCGGGAATCCCGGCGGGCCAGGCCGTGAGGGCGCGGGCGGGGGTCGCGATGGCGTCCCCAGCGGCGCGCGGGATGGGGTCGCCATGGGGGTCCGAGCGCGGATGGCCCAGGGCGGCGTCGAGGGCATCCACGGCCGCGTCGGCGGTCAGGCGATGCTCCTCGCGCTCGGCCGGGGCGTGCACCTGAGCCATCGGCAGGCGGGCTTCGTTCGCGAGGTAGGTCTCCCAGAGGCGGTGCGCGCGGATCACCTCGCGCGCCCAGTCCTCGCCCGCCGGGGTGAGGCGCAGGGCGCCGTCGCCGCTGCGGGCGAGGCCGCGGGCCTCCAGTTCCGTGATGGTCTTGAGGATCCGGCCCTGGCCCAGGCGCAGGTGGCCGGCGACCGATTCCAGGCTCGCGTCGCGTCCTTCCTGCTGGCGCGTGAAGACGTGCTTCAGGACGTCCTCCAGCCGGGCCCGGCGCCGGCGTTCCGCGGCGGCGCGCCAGCGCGACGCCAGGGAGCGCCGGAAGACGAAGGCGGCCAGCAGCACGACCGCGGCAGCGCCGGATAGAAGGCTCGGAAGCATCTTAACCTCGGTTAAATATCAAGTCTACACCATAATTAGGTATACTGGCAATGGTGACACCGACCGCCTCCCCTCTCACCTTCAAAGTGCACGGCCTGGACTGCGCCGAAGAGGTCGCCATCCTGCGCCGCGAGATCGGGCCCCTGGCCGGCGGCGAGGACCGCCTGCAGTTCGACATTCTGAACGCCCGGATGTTCGTCGCCGCCGAGGTGGACGCCGCGGCGGTGATCGAACGGGTGCGGCAGACGGGGATGCGCGCGGAACTGGTGGGCGCGAACGCGCCGGCGGCCGCGGCCGCCTCAGCGCCAGCCATCCGCACCGCGCTGACGACGATCAGCGGCGTGCTGACGCTGACGGGATTCCTGTTGCATGCCTGGCTGGAAGGCGGCTTCGCCGCGGCGATCGGCAGCGAGGGCATGGGCCACGCGCATCATGTCCCTTGGCTGGTGCGCGGCGTGTACTCGATCGGCATCGTGTGCGGGGTCTGGTACGTGCTGCCCAAGGCGTGGTTCGCGCTGAAGCGGCTGCGTCCCGACATGAACCTGCTGATGGTGATCGCGCTGATCGGGGCCATCATCATCGGCGAGTGGTTCGAAGCCGCAACGGTTTCGTTCCTGTTCGCGCTTTCGCTGGCGCTCGAATCCTGGAGTGTCGGGCGGGCGCGGCGCGCCGTCGAGAAACTGCTGGATCTCTCGCCGCCGTCGGTCCGGGTGCTTCACAAGGATCACGAGCACGTGATGAAGCCGGACGAGGTGGCCGTCGGGTCGCGGTTCCTGGTGAAGCCGGGCGAACGGATCGCGCTGGACGGCGAGGTGCTGGCCGGCGTCAGCGAAGTGAACGAATCGCCGATCACCGGCGAGAGCGTCCCGAGCGAGAAGTCGCCGGGCAAAGCCGTGTACGCCGGCACGGTGAACGGCAACGGCGCGCTGGAGGTGCGGTCCACCAAGGTGGCGGGCGACACCGTGCTGGCGCACATCGCGAAGCTGGTGGGGCAGGCGCACGCGCGGCGCGCGCATTCCGAACAGTGGGTGGATCGCTTCGCGCGGATCTACACGCCGGTGGTGATGGTGCTGGCCGTGCTGATGCTCTTGATCCCGACGCTCTTTTTCGGCTCCCCGTGGCACGAGGCGTCCTACCGGTCGCTGGTGCTGCTGGTGATCGCCTGCCCGTGCGCGCTGGTGATCTCGACGCCGGTATCGATCGTGGCGGCGCTGACCAGCGCCGCGCGCCACGGGGTGCTGATCAAGGGCGGGCTGTTCATCGAACTGCCGTCGCGGATCCAGGCGATCGCGCTCGACAAGACCGGCACGCTCACCGAAGGAAAGCCGGCGGTGATGGACGTGATCCCGCTGGACGCCCAGAACCCCGAGGAACTGCTGGCGCTGGCGGCGGCGCTCGAGTCGCGATCGCACCATCCGATCGCGCGGGCCATCGTCGAGCACGCGGCGCAGCGGAGGATCGCGAAGGCTCCGGTGTCGGATTTCGTGGAGCTGCAGGGCCGCGGGGCCACGGCCCGCTGGAAGGGCGTCCACTACTGGATCGGCTCACACCGGTACCTGCACGAACGGCGGCACCTGGAAAGCCCCGAGCTGTGCGTCCGGATCGAGGAACTCTCCGGCGCGGGCCGCACGGTCGTCTGCATCGGTCACGAGCAGGCGGTGGTGGGCCTGATCCTGCTGGCCGACCGGGTGCGGCCGGAGAGCGCGCGCGCCGTGCAGGCGTTGCGCGCGGCGGGGATCTCTCACGTCGCGATGCTCACCGGGGACAACACCCCCACGGCGCGCGCCATCGCCGGGCAAACGGGCGTGGACGAGGTGTTCGCGGAACTGCTGCCGGACGAAAAGGTGGCGGCCGTGGAGAAGCTGGTGGCCAAGTACGGCCACGTGATGATGGTCGGCGACGGCATCAACGATGCGCCGGCGATGGCGCGGTCCACGCTCGGCATCGCCATGGGAGCCGTGGGGTCCGACGCGGCGGTGGAGGCGGCGGACGTCGCGCTGATGTCCGACGACCTGCTGAAGCTGCCCTGGCTGATCGGGCTGTCGCGCCGCACCCTGCGCATCATCCGGCAGAACATCGTGCTGTCGATCTTCATCAAGGTGCTGTTCGTGGTGCTGACCTTCACGGGCGGAGCTTCGCTGTGGGCGGCCATCAGCGCGGACATGGGCGTCTCGCTGCTGGTGATCTTCAATGCCCTGCGCCTCTTGCGGGACTGAGTCTACCCCTCGTCGACTTGCCCGTAGCGGTTCAGCGCTACCGCCGCCAGCGTGACCACGACGCCGATGGGCAGCCACACCTGCCAGTGCGAGAGGATGCCGCGGAACGGAAACTCACTGGCGAAACCCATGTCGGAAGCGAGCCGCCAGGCGACCAGCGCGTAGATCGCAAGCGAAACGGGCACGAGCAGCGCCGCCAGGCCGTGGGCGAGATGGCGGTTCTTACCGCGCCGGCGCGAGACGGGCTTGCCGCGTTTCAGGCGGAGCTTGACGACCATCGCTATCGTTCAGTCTAGCAGCGGCCAGCGGCGGAATAAGGCCCGCGCGATCACCGCGGGCGTAACTGGATGCCGAGCTCGCGCAGTTGCCGGTCCGTCGCCGGGCTGGGCGCCTCGCACATCAGGTCCGTTCCCTTCGCCGTCTTCGGGAAAGGGATGACGTCGCGGATCGAAGTCTCGCCCGCGAGGATCATCACCAGCCGGTCGAGCCCCAGGGCGATGCCGCCGTGCGGCGGCGCGCCGAACTCGAGCGCGTCCAGCAGGAAGCCGAAGCGCTGCCGCGCCTCCTCGGGCGACATGCCGAGCGCGGCGAACACCTTGGCTTGCACGTCCTGGCGGTGGATCCGGATGGACCCCGAGCCCAGCTCCGTGCCGTTGAGCACGATGTCGTAGGCTTTGGAGCGGCAACGCGCGGGGTCGGTTTCGAGTTTCTCGAGATCCTCGTCGTACACCGAAGTGAACGGATGGTGCGCCGCCATCCAGCGGTTTTCTTCGTCGTCCCATTCGAACATCGGGAAGTCGATCACCCAGAGGAACCGGAAGTCCGCCGGATTGAGAAGCTGGTGCCGGTCGTTGTACTTTTGCCCCGCATGGAGCCGCAACTGACCGCACGCCTTGAGCACCGTCTCCTCGGGGCGCGCGCCGGTGGCCTCGCCCGCCCAGTTGGCGAGCAGCAGCGTGTCTTCTTCGGTGACGCCCGCGCGCGCGCGGACCTGCGCCATGGCGTCCGGATAGTCCTTGTCCAGCCGCTTGGGGTCGTCGAAGACCCGCAGGCCGCGCTCCTGCCCGAACGCCTTCAGTTCGTCGCGCTCCTTGCGGCTCAGCGCGCCGGTCTTGGGCACCACGATCGCGACCAGCGGCAGGCCGGGCGTCGCCAGCGGCGTGCCCGCGAACAGATCCTCCACGCAGTGGAACGGCGGCAGCCGCAGATCCGGCTTGTCGATCCCGTAGCCGCGCATCGCCTCGGCGTAGCTCATGCGCGGAAACGGCGTGGGAATGTCGAAGCCCGCCACTTTCCACGCGGCCACCAGCATCTTCTCGATCACCTCGAAGACGCGATCGGCCTGCGGGAACGACATCTCAAGGTCGATCTGCGTGAACTCGTATTGCCGGTCCGCGCGCAGGTCCTCGTCGCGGAAGCAGCGGACGATCTGGAAGTACCGGTCGAAGCCCGAGACCATCAGGAGCTGCTTGAAGATCTGGGGCGACTGCGGCAGCGCGTAGAACATGCCCGGGTTGACGCGGCTGGGCACCAGGAAGTCGCGCGCCCCCTCGGGCGTGGAGCGCGTCATGAACGGGGTTTCGATTTCGTGGAATCCCTGGGCGTACAGCGCCTCGCGGACCGCGAACGACACGCGCGAGCGCAGCATCACGTTGCGCTGCATCTGCGGGCGGCGGAGGTCCACGAAACGGTACTTCAGGCGCATCTCCTCGTTCACGTCCACGTGCTCCTCCATCGGGAACGGCGGCGTGCGCGAAGTATTGAGGATCAGCAGGCGGTCGACGATAATGTCCACCGCGCCCGTCGGGATGTTCGGGTTGACGGTTTCGGGCGAGCGCAGCTCCACCACGCCCTCGATGGCGATGACGTACTCGGAGCCGAGTTCGTCGGCCCGCTGGTGGACGTGCGGGTCGCAATCGGCGCGGAACACCAGCTGCGTCACGCCGTCGCGGTCGCGCAGGTGGACGAAGAGCACCCCGCCCAGGTCGCGCCGGCGGTGGACCCAGCCCATCAGGGCGACGCGCTGGCCGGCATGGGCGGCGCGCAGCTCGCCGCACGTATGGGTGCGGCGCAGCTCGCCGAGGAAGTCGAGAGAAACGTTTTCCATGATTCTTGTCTTCAGTTTCGCTTCAGGCGTTCGAACAGGCCGGCCCGGTCCACGAGGTGCTGCTCGCCGGACTGCATGTCCTTGAGTTGGTACTTCTGCTGCGCCAGCTCATCGTCGCCCAGGATGACGGCAGCGCGCGCTCCCGTCTTGTTGGCGACTTCGAGGGCCCGCTTCAGCTTCCGGTCGGTGGAAAGCTCGACGGCCAGCCCCGCGTCGCGGAGGTCGCGCGCCAGCAGCGCGGCATGGCGCAGCGCCGCGTCGCCGAGCGGAGCGAGAAATACCGGCGCCGCCGCGAGTGCCGGATGCGCCTCCTCGACCGTCATCACCAGGCGGTCCTCGCCGATCGAAAAGCCGATGCCCGGCGCGGGAACCTTGGACCCCAGCAGTTCGGCCAGCCCGTCATAGCGCCCGCCGCCGCACATCGCGCTCTGCGCGCCCAGCGCGCCGTGGACGATCTCGAACGTCGTCTTGGTGTAGTAGTCGAGGCCGCGCACCAGGCGCGGCGTCACCTCGTAGGCGATGCCCTGGTCGTCCAGCAAGGCGCGGACTTCGGCGAAGTGGGCCCGGCACGCGTCGTTCAGAAACTCGTGGATGCTCGGCAGCGCGGCAATCACCGGCTCGTCCTCGGGGACCTTCGAATCGAGCACCCGCAGCGGATTGGTCTCGGCGCGGCGCTGGTTGTCCGGCGAGAGCCGGTGCTTCACCTGCGCGAGCTGCTCCCGCAGGTGCGCGACGTACCGCCCGCGGGACTCGGGGTCGCCCACCGAGTTCAGCAGCAGCCGCGCGCCCGTCACGCCGCAGGCTTCGAGGATCCGCCAGGCCAGTTCGATGATCTCCGCGTCGATCACCGGCGATTCGGAGCCGATCGCTTCGGCGCCGATCTGGAAGAACTGGCGGTACCGGCCCTTCTGCGGGCGTTCCCGGCGAAACATGGGGCCCAGGTAGTAGAGCTTCGTCAGCCCGGGCTGCTGGTCCAGCCGGTGTTCGATGTAGGCGCGGATCACCGAGGCCGTGTTTTCCGGGCGCAGCGTAACCGAGGTCCCGTGGTCGTCGAAAGTGTACATCTCCTTCGAGACGATGTCGGTCTCCTCGCCGACGCCGCGGGCGAAGAGCTGCGTCTCTTCCAGGATCGGGGTCCGGATCTCGTGGTAGCAGAAGCGCCGGAAAGTCTCGCGCGCCTGCGCCTCCGCGTGGTTCCACACCGCGCTGGCCGGAGGCAGGATGTCCCGGGTGCCTTTGATGGCGCGGATCATGACCCGGACTCGGCTTTGAAGATGGCGGCTTTCTCGACGTAGTGCTGGACGCCTTCGGCGAAGCGCGCGTGTTCCTCGGGCGTGACCGGGCGCTTCACCTTGCCGGGTACGCCCATCACCAGTGAGCCCGCCGGAATCTCGGCCCGCTCCGGGATCAGCGCTCCGGCGGCGATCACGCTGCCCTTGCCGATCCGCGCGCCGTTCAGGATGATCGCGCCGATGCCGATGAGGCAATCGTCCTCGATGATGCAGCCGTGCAACGTCACCGAATGGCCGACCGTGACGCGGTCGCCGATCACCAGCGGGAAGCCATCGTCCATGTGGAGGACGGAGCAGTCCTGAATGTTCGAGTCGTTGCCGATGACGAGGCGGCCGACGTCGCCGCGCAGACAAGCGCACGGCCAGACGCTGGCGCGCTCGCCGAGCACGACGTCGCCGATCACCTGGGCGCTGGGGTCCACGTAGGCGCTGGGATGGACGATGGGCGTAAGGCCCTTGTAACTGCGAATCATAACGGAAACGCCGCTCGGGTCGCGCGGATCGAGCGGCGATTTCCTATTGTAGCGTAGTGGTTTCGGTTCGCGCCTCTTCCGGAGCCGCGGCTACCGGCTCCAGCGCCGGGTCGTGCGTGGTCGAAACCTCGCTGACCTCGGGTTCCCCCGCATGGTGGCGCATGGGCTGCCGCTTCCAGTACGTCAGCGACCGCCAGCACCATTCGAGCGGCCCGAACTGGAAGTGCCGCAGCCAGACGGGGGACACGATGAGCTGGAAGGTCCAGATCGCGAGCACGATGAAGTAGAGCTGGTAGCGCTCCAGCTTGTTGTACATTCCGAATCCGTAACCGTAGAAGATGAGCGTGCCCACGACGGAGTGGGTGATGTAGTTCGAGAACGCCATCTGGCCGACCGCGGCCAGGCGGCGGGTGAGCCACTGGAGCGCGCCGGCCTTCACGATCAGGACCAGCAGCGCGACATAGGCAATGGACATCAGGGGGCGGCCGATCTCGTAGGTGGCCTGGTCGAAAGCGCCCTGGATGGGATCGAAATTGTGCCGCCACATGCTCCACGCGGCGTAGGTGTTGCAGGCGGTGCCGATCGCTGCGGGGATGGCCGCGAGCCACGCGTAAAACCGGAAGGAGCGCTCGCCGGTGAGGATGCCGAGTTTCAGGAACGCCATGCCGATCAGCATCATGGCGAGGAAGTCCCAGAACAGCGGCGAGTAGAACGGCATGCCGTGGAAGCGCATCACACTCTTCGCGCGGCGCTTCAGGTTGGTGAGATAGTTGCCCCGGGTCTCGTCGATTTCCTTCTTCAGATCCTCGGGCGTGGGCTGAACGAATTTCATCCGTTCGTTCCAGTCTTCACGTGTCTTCTTCTGCTCCGCCGTGAGGGTCTGGCCTTTCTTTTCCAGGGCCACGATCTCGTCGACCTTTTTCTTGGTGTCGAGCGTGTCGAAACCCTGGGCGACGAAACCGCCCGTGAGCAGGACCAGCATCAGCCCGCCGGTGATCAGCAGCGCCTTCGGCGACAGCTTGCGGAGCGGAAACAACACCAGCCCCATCAGGGCATAGGGATACAGGATGTCGCCCCACCAGATGAGAAAAGCGTGCGTGATGCCGAAGAGCATCAGCCAAAGCGTGCGGCGGTAGTACACGTCGGCGATGTCCAGCCCCGCCCCGCGGATCTCCCCGCGCGAAATCAGCAGCACCGCGCTCGCGCCGAACATCATCGAGAAGATGCCGCGCATCTTGCCTTCGGCGAGGATGTACTGAAGGATGACCACCCAACGGTTTACCGGCGTATCGCCGCCCGCGATGTTCGGATTCATGTAGGCCGATTCGGGCAGGGCCATGGTCAGGATGTTCATCAACAGAATGCCGAGCAGCGCAAAGCCGCGCAGCGTGTCGATGGTGAGCAGGCGATCCGCGGCGGAAACGGGCCGCGCAGCCGTCGGGGTCATGGGCAGAGCCTCCGCCGTCAAGTTTGACATATCGTTACGATTACGGAGAAGACGGTAGAATCGGTTTGATATGTTCCGCCTTTCTTTGGGATTGCTGCTTTGGGCCGGGTTGACGTGGGCGCAGAAACCCTTCGACCTGGATGCGATGCTCAAGCTCAACCGGATCAGCGAGCCGCAGTTATCGCCGGACGGGAAGACGATTGCCTTCACGGTCCAGACGATCGACCTTCAGAAGAACACCCGGCCGAAACAGCTCTGGCTGGTGGACCTCGACGGCGGCGCGCCCCGGCAGATCACCCGGGACGGCAACAACGAGCGGCCTCGCTGGACCTCCGACTCCCGGAGCCTGTTCTTCATCTCCTCGCGCGGCGGGTCGTCCCAGGTGTGGCGCATGGACGCGGACGGCGGCAACGCCCGGCAGATCACGCGGATCTCCACCGAGGCCTCGGGCGTGACCCTCTCGCCCGACAACCGGAAGATCGTGTTCACGTCCAGCGTGTACCCCGACTGCGGGAGTTCGAACACCTTCGACGACGCCTGCAATAAAGCCAAGCTCGACGAGGAAGCCGCGAGCAAGGTCAAGGCACGCGTCTACACCAGCTTGTTGTACCGGCACTGGAACGAGTGGCAGGGCAAGCGCCGCCAACACATCCTGGCGGCCGACGCCGACGGCGGGAATGTGAAGGATCTCACCCCCGGAGCGCGGGAGACGCCGCCGTTTTCGCTCGGCGGACCCGAGGACTACGCCGTCTCGCCCGATTCCACCGAGGTCGCTTACACCGCCAACCTCGACGCGACGCCCGCGCTGAGCACGAATAGTGACATCTATGTCGTGCCGATCGAGGGTGGCGAACCCCGCCGGATCACCTCCGGCCCCGGCGCCGAAAACGGCCCGCTCTACTCGCCCGACGGCAAGCTGATCGCCTACCGGTCCCAGCAGCGCGCCGGGTACGAAAGCGACCGCTGGCGCCTGTTCGTGGCGGACCGCGCCACCGGGGCCACCAGCGCGATCACCCAGAACCTCGACCGCAACGTCACCGCCATCACCTGGTTCCCGGACTCCTCGCGCCTCGCCTTCGTCGTTGAGGATCGCGGCCGCCATGGCCTCCAGATGGCGCCCGCCCGCGGTGGCGCCGCCCGCTCCATCATCTCCGGCAACGCCAGCCTCGACGACGTTCAGTTCACCGCCGACGGCAAGACGCTGATCTACACCGAGCAGAGCGGTTCCCGCCCCGTCGATATCTACAAAGCCGTCTCCGGCGGCGGCGCCGGCGTGCCCCTGACGAAGCTCAATGACGCGCTGCTCGCGCCGTATGGCCTGAAGAACTTCGAGGACTTCTCGGTGGAGAGCACGGATAAGTCGAAGGTCCATAGCTTCGTCGTCAAGCCCGCCAACTTCAAGCCGAACGAAAAATACGCGGTGCTGTTCCTGATCCACGGCGGTCCCCAGGGTGCCTGGGCCGAAAGCTGGAGCTACCGCTGGAACCCGCAGGTGTTCGCCAACGCGGGCAACTTCGTGGTCGTGATGCCGAACCCGCGCGGCTCCACCGGCTACGGGCAGAAGTTCACCGACGAAATCAATGCCGACTGGGGCGGGCGCGTCTACGACGACGTCATGGCCGTGGTCGACTACGTCGCCCAGCAGCCCTGGGCGGACCCCGAGCGCTTCGCCGCCGCCGGCGGATCCTATGGCGGCTACATGGTGAACTGGATGCTGGGCCACACCAACCGCTTCAAAGCGCTGGTTTCGCACGCCGGCGTCTACGATCTCAAGAGCATGGCCGGCGAAACCGAAGAACTCTGGTTCGTCAACTGGGAGTTCCGCGGCATGCCCTGGGACAATCCGGACGTCTACCAGAAGTGGTCGCCCAGCAACTTCGTCAAGGAGTTCAAGACGCCCACGCTGGTGATCCACGGCGAACTGGACTACCGGGTCCCGGTGGGCCAGGGCTTGCAGCTTTTCACGGGGCTCCAACTCCAGAAGGTGCCGTCCAAGATGCTCCTGTTCCCTGATGAGGGACATTGGATCGGCAAGCCCCAGAACACGGAACTGTGGTACCGGACGTTCCTGGATTGGGTGACGGAGTGGACCGCGAAGAAACCGGACAATAACTGAGGCGTTCCGGCGGGTTCTTGCGCTTCTCAAGTATGAGGCGCTGGATTCTGGCAGTCGGGTTGGCGGCGGTGCTCAGCGGCGCGCGGATCCAGCACCCCGGCGGCTTCACGGTGGATCTGCCCGCGGGCTGGAGCGCCGACGTGCCCGGCGGCCAGCGGATCCTCCTCGCCAGCGGAGACCGCACCGTCTTCGTCGCCATCGAGGGTTTCGTGGAGCCCCGGCGGAGCGCCGCCGAATGGCTGCAGGCGCGCTTCCGGCGGCCGGACGATTGGTTTCCCGGCGCAAGGCTCGGCGCCGTCTCCGGCGCGCCGGTGGCGCTCGCCAAACTCGACTTCGTGGGACCCCGCGGTCCCGCCCGCGCCAACGTCCTGTGTTTCGTCCACCAGGGCGGCGGCACGCTCATGGCCATCGCCGCTCCGGCCGCCGAGTTCGAGGCCCGCAAGGCGGAACTCGCCGGGGTCTTGCGCAGCTTCTCGTTCTCCGGAGGCGCAGGCGGCGGCGGATCCGGACGGCGCTACGTCAAGTGGACGGAACCCAATGAACGGGCCTATACCCTGGATGTCCCCGAGGGCTGGCAGGCCCAGGGCGGCCTGTTCCGCTTCTCGTCGGTCGACGTGCGTGGCGAACTCAACCTCCGCTCGCCCGACGGCGCTACGACGATCTTCGCCGGCGACAAGAGCCTGCCGACGTTCACGGTCCCGACCCAGACGCTCGCCATGTCCGGCTTCCGCGAGGGCATGCCGTACAGTCCCGGCTACGGCTCCACATTTGTTGTGAATCGCTACATCCCGGGCCCGGCGTTCGCGGAGATGTATGCGCAGCGCCGCTTCGGCTCCATCCAAGTAGTAGACCGGAAGGAGCGGCCGGACCTGGTACAGAACCTGGCCCGCATCGCCGCGCAGTACGGCAATCCGCTGAACACGCGCTACACCATCGGCGAGGTGGCGTTCACCAGCCCGCGCGGCAACGGCTACGTTCTGGCGGGTACCTCCATTTGGGGCATGGGCGACAGCCAGTTGTGGAAGGTCGAGTATCTGTACGGATACCTCGCGCCGCCCTCCGGCACCGCGGCGGCGAACGAGATCCTGGCGCGTGGCACCGCCACCTACGCCATCAACCCGCAGTGGGCCTCCGCGCAACAGGGCCTGACCGCGGCCACGTCCCAGATCGTGGCCAAGACGGGCGAGGAGATCGGCCGCATCCATAGCCAGTCCTACTGGGCCACGCAGAACACGATGGACCGTCTGGGGCGGGAGCGCTCCGACGCGAATCGCGGCGTGGTGCGGCTCCGGGACGCCGAGTCGGGCGAGGAGTTCACGGCTCCCGCCGGCGCCAACTACTACATGCGCGTCCGCGGCCAGAACAGCGTGCTCGGCAACGACACCGGCGAGCGCCCGCCGAACATCGACGTCAACGAGCTGATCCGCCTGCGGTAAGGCCCCGGGCTATACTCGGCTTCGATGAGAAGCCAGGTGCTGATCCTTACCGCCGTTGCGCTGTGTGCGCAGTCCCCACGCGACGAACCAACCCCTCAGAAGGCGGCTGCGTTCTTCGCCCCCGATGACCCCGCCGTGCCGCGCGCCCTTGCCTCCGCCGGCGTCACCGCGCCCGGCGGCTGGACCGGCACCTCCCGCGGCCTGTGGCGCGTCCAGGGACCCCGCCGCGAGTACTTCGCCAGCCGCCGCTACCTGCCCGACGACGACGTCCGCGGCGTGCTGCCCGCGCCCGGCGCGGTGTGGGTGCGCACGGCCACCGGCGTGGCGAAAATCGAGTTCCGCCCCATGACCCTGGCCGCGAAAGCCGCCTACTTCGAGGAACGGATCGAAGCGCGGCACGTCCGTCATGGCATGGTGGCCGACAGCGAGTTCCGCGTCCCCGGGGATCCCCGGTCGAACCAGCTCGTCTCGAGCGACAACGACGGCTTGTGGACCGCCATGTACGGCGCGGCGCAATGCTACCGCTATGCCGTCACCAAGTCCCCCGCGGCGCTGGCCCGCGCCCGCCGCTCCGTCGAAGCCGTGCTCTATCTGGAGCAGATCACCGGGATCCCCGGGTTTCCGGCGCGCAGCTACATCCGCCCCGGCGAGCCCCAGCCGCGCGACGGCTACTGGCACGGCGAGAACCCCCGCTGGAAGGGCGACACCAGTTCCGACGAGATCGTCGGCCACTTTTACCTGTTCTGGGCCGCCCGGGAGTTTCTCCCCGATGGCCCGCTCCGCGCCCAAGTCCGCGATACCGCCGCGCGCATCATGGACCACATCGTGCGCAACGGCTACTACCTCATCGACGTCACCGGCAAGCCCACACGCTGGGGCCGCTGGACCCCGGAGTACTTCGCCTCGCCCGGCGGTTCCCCCGATGCTCCGCTCAATGCCGTCGAACTGCTGATGTTCCTTAAGGTCACGCACCATCTGACCGGCGACGCCCGCTGGGAGCGCGAGTACCGGAAAGTCGCCTTGGACATGGGCTACGCCAAAATCGCCACCGAGTATCTGCAGCGCCGCGAGGAGCTGAACTACTCCGATGAGGAACTGGCCATGCTCAGCTTCGCCCCGCTGCTGGCTCTTGAGAAGGACCCGCGGTTGCTCACCCAGTACCGGGAAGCGATGGCCCAGTGGTGGCAGAACATCGCGCGCGAACGGAATCCGCTGTGGACCTACATCTACAAGCTCGCGGACCCCGCCGCGCGCGTCGACTTCCGCGCCGCCCGCGAAACCCTGCGGCAGATCCCGCTGGATCTAACCAAGTGGACCATCGCGAACAGCCACCGCGAGGATGTCCGGATGGCGCCGGACAAGGACCGTCACGGACGGCCGGAGGCTCTCACCTGGCTGCCGCCGGACGAGCGCCCGGTCATGAAATGGAACGGCAATCCGTTCGTCGTGGACGGCGGCAACGGCGGCCGCGGCGAGGACGACGGCGCGTTCTTCCTGTTGCCCTATTGGCTGGGGCGGCATGCCGGGTTTCTCCGGTAAAGTCGAGGGCCTGGGAAGCCGATGGAAAAAGACCCGCCACCCATGACCGCCCAGCTACCCGAGGTCGAAGCACCGCCGTCGTCCGCCGTCCGGCCGGCGACCGGGCTCTTTGCCGCCTGCGTCATTCTGAGTTCCTTCCTGCTGTTCCTCTTGCAGCCGATGATTGCCAAGCGGATCCTGGCCTGGTTCGGTGGCTCCAGCGCGGTCTGGATCCTGTGTCTCGTGTTCTTTCAGGCGGCATTGCTGGCCGGCTACGGCTACTCGCACGGCCTCGTGACGCACCTGGCGAGCCGCCGCCAGGTCTGGATCCACGGCGGCCTGCTGGTGGCGAGCCTGCTGTTGCTGCCCGCCGGTCCGGGAGAGATCTGGAAACCGGCGGACCCCGCCGCTCCCGGCGCCCGGATCCTCTGGCTCTTGACCGCCACGGTCGGCGTGCCGTACTTCCTGCTCTCCACGACGACGCCGCTGCTCCAGAGCTGGTACGCGCGCAGCCATCGCCAGGCCCTGCCCTACCGGCTGTTCGCGTTCTCGAACCTGAGTTCGCTCGCGGCACTGCTCGCCTACCCGGTGCTGATCGAACCGTGGCTGGACACCACCACGCAGTTGGCGGTCTGGTCGGGATTCTATGCGCTGTTCGTGGTGCTGGTGAACGTTTGCGGGTGGCGGACCAACCGGACTCCCGAAACGCGCGCCGCGGAACCCGCCGCGCCGTCCCGGGGCGTTCCGGGCAAGCCGCTGGTGTGGGCGGCGCTCGCCGCGCTCGGCAGCGCGATGCAGGTGGCCGTGACCAACCACCTGTGCCAGAACGTCGCGTCAGTGCCGTTCCTGTGGGTGCTGCCGCTGACGCTTTACCTGCTGACTTTCTTCCTGTGCTTCGAGCGCGACGGCTGGTACCGGCGCAACGTGTTCCTCGTGCTGCTGCCGGCCGCGCTCGCGGCGATGGGCTACGCGCTGCTGTACCTGGGACCCGGGACGGACCTCCGGATCCCGATCGCGATCTTCTCGGCCGGAATGTTCGTGGCCTGCATGTTCTTCCACGGCGAACTTGCCCAGCGCCGGCCGGGGCCCGAAGGCCTCACCCTGTATTACCTGATGCTGGCGGCGGGCGGCGCGGTGGGCGGCGCCCTGGTGGCGCTCGGCGCGCCGCAGGTGTTCCGCGCCTACTTCGAGCTGCCGGTGATGATCGCCCTCGGCGGCCTGGCGCTGCTCATGGTCCACTACCGGGAAAAGCTACTCAAGGATGTGATCCTGACGGCGTTCGCCATCGCCTGCGCGGTGCAGGCCACCACCTACGTCAATGCCTTCCTGGCCGGCAACCTCACCTCGGTGCGCAATTTTTACGGCGGCCTGCGGATCACCGAGCGCGACGGCGTGCGGCGCATGGTCCACGGGTCGACGAACCATGGCGCGCAGTTCCTGGATCCCGCGAAGCGGCGCTGGGCGACCACCTATTACGGCGCCAAGAGCGGGATCGGCATTGCGCTCGACCGCCTCGCCCATCCCGGGCTGCGGGTGGGCCTGGTGGGTCTCGGCACCGGGACGCTGGCCGTCTATGCCCAGCCCGGCGACGAGTTCCGGTTCTACGAGCTGAATCCCGAAGTGGAGCGGCTGGCCCGCGAGCACTTCACGTTTCTCGGCGAAGCGCGCGGCGCCGTGCACGTCGCCCTTGGCGACGGCCGCCTGGTGCTGGAGCGCGAGCCCGCCCGCAACTTCGACCTGCTGGCGATCGACGCGTTCTCCGGCGATTCCATCCCCGTGCACCTGCTGACGCGCGAGGCCCTGCGGTCCTATCTCCGGCAACTGCGCCCCGGCGGCGTAATCGCCTTCCACGTCTCCAACTGGAGCTTCGACCTGGCGCCCGTGGTCGCGCGCCTCGCCGCGGATCAGGGGCTGGAGAGCGGCCTGGTCCAGAACGCCGCCGATGACGCACTGCAAGTGTTTCCGGCGGACTGGGTGCTGGTGTCCAAGGATCTCTCGAAGTTCCGCGACGTCGCCACCCGCATCGCACCCTCGAGGCGCGCGTGGACCGACAACGCCAGCAACCTGTTCGAAGCCCTGCGCTAAGCCTCCACCACCGCCTCGCCTGGATCCGGCGGCTTGACGGGGTAGTTGTGGTTACCATCACATCCGGCCCATGAGATCAAGCATCGTGCGGGATCTCGGATTGACGATGTGAGGGCCACAACGCTATGGAGAAATATCAAGCGAAATTCGAACCGGATCGCGAGGCGGGTGGCTATGTCGTCACGCTTCCGGATTTCGGTAACGGTGTGACGCAGGGCGAGTCGGAAGAAGAGGCGATGGAGATGGCGCGCGATCTGCTCCTCCTCACCCTCGGGGACTTCATTCGCGCCGGGAAGCCGCTGCCTAAAGCGGGAACGCGGCGCGGTCCAGGATACCGGGTTGTCGCGCTTCCCTTGCTCCAAACCGCCAAGGTCGATCTCTACCGGGCTTTCCTGGCGTCCGGGATCAGAAAGGCGGAGTTGGCGCGCCGCATCGGGATCCCGAAAACGCACATCGACCGGCTGTTCTCGCTCCGCCACCAATCCCGGCTGGGACACATCGAGGCGGCGTTTGCGGCTTTGGGCAAGCAGCTGCGGATGGAGGTCCGGGACGCAGCGTGATCCGATCAGAACACTGACGGAACCCTCCAGGCCTTGTTTCTGAACGTGTTCGAAAATGAACAAGTTCATTATTGAACCTGTTCAGTTTTAGCGGCCCAACTGCAGAATCGCGATCCCGCCCAGGATCAGCCCGATCCCCAGAAACTTCGTCCGCGTGAACGGCTCCCCGAAAAAGATCCGCGACCAGATCAGCGTCCACAGGTACCCGAGCGAAACCATCGGATACAGGATGCTCAACTCGCCCTCGCGGAGCGCCAGCACGAAGAACACGCTCGAGAGCAGAAACGAAGCGATCCCCGCGGCGAGCCGCCAGTTCAGCAGCACGGAAGCGATCCGCTTCCGGTCCAGCCGGTGCGCCCCGGCCTTCAGGAACACGCCCCCGAAGCTCCCGATGAACGACGCCACCAGCACCAGCGTGATCGACGACGTCGGCGTATTCATCGCGAGGAGGTGCTCCCCTTGCCGAGGATCGCCACGCCGGTGACGATCACCGCGATGCCGAGCACCTTGCCCGGCGTCATCGACTCGTTGAAGATCACCACCGACAGGATCGAAACCCACACGTAAGTCAGCGCGATCACCGGATAGAGCATCGAAAGCTGCCCGTAGCGCAGGGCCGCCGCCAGCAGCACCGTGCTGAGGCCGTACAGCGAGTAGCCCGCGAACAGCGGCGGGTTCGTCAGGATCCCGACGATCTTGCCCCACACGCCCGGGTGGTCGAAAGATTGCGCGCCGAACTTCATCAGGACCTGCGCCGCCGCGCCCAGGATGGTGCAGCAGAACACGAGGAGCAGCGACTGGCGTCGCTTCGCCTCGGTGGGCGCCAGCCCAGGGGGCGCCATGGCTTCTGTCTCCAGCGGCATCGCTTCAGAATACCTGATCGACCCGGGTACAATCGAACTTCATACTCTTATGGCCATTCGCAAGATCGGCATCCTCACCGGCGGCGGCGACGTCCCCGGTCTCAATTCGGTGATCAAAGGCGTCGTCTACGGAGCCGCCGAACACAACGCCGAGGTCATCGGCGTCCGCCGTGGCTGGGACGGCCTCACGCAGGTCGACATCGCCGACGAGGCGAGCATCAAGTCCCTCGTCCAGCCGCTGAACAAAGAAAACACCCGCACCATCGACCGCACCGGCGGCACCTTCCTCCACTCCAGCCGGACCAACCCCGCCAAGATGAAGAAGCTGCCGGCGCACGTGAACGCCGCGGGGCTGCCCGTCGTCGGCCGCGAGGCGGACGGCACCCCCAAGTCCTGGGACATGACGGCGCAGGTGCTGCGGAACATCGAGGCGCTGCGCATCGACTCGCTGGTCGCAATCGGCGGCGACGACACGCTCAGCTACGCCGCGCGCCTGGACAAAGAGGGCGTCCCGGTGATTGCCATCCCGAAGACGATGGACAACGACGTCCGGAACACCGAGTACTGCATCGGCTTCTCGACCGCGATCACCCGCGCCCTCGACGCCATCCAGCGGCAGCGGACCACGGTGGGGTCGCACGAGCGCATCGGCATCTTCCGGCTGTTCGGCCGGGATTCCGGGTTCACGGCGCTGTACACGGCCTATGTCACGAACACGCGCTGCGTCATCCCGGAGTTCAAGGTCAGCCTGCCGAAGCTGATCGACATCCTGGTGCGCGACAAGCAGAACAATCCGTCGAACTACTCGATCGTCGTGCTCTCCGAGGGCGCCGAGTGGGAAGGCTACACCACCGTCGAGTACGGCGAGCCGGATGCCTACGGCCACCGCAAGAAGGCCAATATCGGCGAGGTGCTGGCCCGCGAGATCGAGATGCACGCCCGCGAGGAAACGGTGGTCAGCGACCTGACCTACGACCTGCGCTCCGGCTCGCCGGACTTCGTCGACAAGATGGTGGCCGCGACGTTCGGCACCATGGCGCTGGACGCGATCTTCGCCGGCAAGCATGGCCTGATGACCGCCATCGTGGACGGCAAGTACGAGCTGTCGCCCATCCCCGATCCGAAGCTCGGACCGCGCCAGGTGGACGTCGCGAACCTCTATAATAAGGAACGCTACCGCCCCAACTACAAGAGCAAGCTCGGCCTGCCGATCTTCATTACCCGGGCCTGAGGCCGATGCGCTTCCCGTGGCCATTTCGCCGGGGTCCGGAGCCGCGCCCCACGCCGGCCGGTCAGGTGAAGCAGTTCTTCGAGGCGGCGGCGGCCGATGAGGAGCACTATCCCGCCTCGATCGATGAGCGTATCGAGCACGTGCGGGCGCTGGCGGACTTCTTCGCCCCCCTTACGGGCGCGCGCCTGGCCGATATCGGGTGCGGCAAGGGCCGCTTTGCCCGGGTGTTTGCCGCGCGCGACGCCCGCGTGACGGCGGTGGACCTGTCGGAGGCGATGCTCGCCGCCGCCCGCCCCCTGGACCGCTGCTGCGCGACGATGACCGCGCTGCCGCTCGCGACGGGGGCTTTCGACGGGGCCTATGCCACGGAGTCCCTGGAGCATGCTGGCGACATCGAGGCCGCCGTGGCCGAGCTGTGCCGCGTCGTGCGGCCCGGCGGGCGGGTCGCGATCATCGACAAGAACCGGGAACACTGGGGCCGATTCGCCACGCCGGCCTGGGAGCAGTGGTTCGGGCGGCGGCAGTTGGAGAAGCTGCTGGCGCGGCACTGCGCTCAGGTGGAGAGCCGCGAGATCTCCTATTGGGCCGACGTGCGTCCCGACGGGCTGTTCCTGCTGTGGCTGGCCCGGAAGTGAAAACGGGGTCAGCCCGGGGCAGGCCCCATCGTGAGGCGTTAGGTGCTTGTCTGCTCGTGTCCGCATATTTTCATGTTTCAAGATTTTTTAGACCCAACCGAGGGTATTAGCGAATCCATCACACCAGCAGCATGACGATCGGCAAGGCTCACCCCTGGATGTCCCTGATTCTTCGGATGGCGGGCGTCTACAACGTCGCTTTCGCCGTCTGGGCGATTTTCTTCCCCCGGCTCGCCTTCGAGTGGTCGGGCATCCCGGTGCCGAACTACCTGGAGCTCTGGCAGTGCATTGGAATGATCGTCGGCGTGTACGGTCTGGGCTACTGGATTGCCGCCTCGAACCCCCTGCAGCACTGGCCGATCGTGCTGGTGGGCTTTCTCGGCAAGATTTTCGGCCCGGTGGGTTTCCTCAAGGCCGCCCTCGATGGCACGCTGCCCTGGTCTTTCGGCTGGATCAACGTGCTGAACGACCTGGTGTGGGTGATTCCGTTCGCGGCGATCCTGCACGCGGCGTACCGCTTCCAGATCGAGCGCCGGATCGTCTCCTCGCCGGAAGTGCAGCGGATGGCCCTGCGGGCGCGGACGCAGCACGGCGTGACCCTGATGGAGATCTCGCAGCTCTCGCCGATGCTGCTGGTGTTCCTGCGCCACGCGGGCTGCACGTTCTGCCGCGAGGCGGTGGCGGACCTGGCGCGGCGCCGCAAGGAGATCGAGGCCGGGGGCACGCGCATCGCGCTGGTCCTGATGAGCGAGGAAGCCGAGGCTGCGCGGTTTCTGGCCAAGTACGGCATGGACGACCTGCCGCGCGTCTCGGACCCGAACTGCAATCTTTACCGCGCTTTCGGGCTGACCCGGGGCAGCGCCCTGCAGTTGTTCGGTCCGAAAGTGTGGGTCCGCGGGTTCCAGGCCGGGGTGCTGGAAGGGCATGGCGTGGGCAAGCTGCAAGGCGACGGATTTCAGATGCCCGGCGTGTTCCTGCTGTACCACGGCGAGGTCCTGAGAGCGTATCGCCACCACTCGGCGGCGGACCGGCCGGACTACGTGGAACTCACCGAGATCGAATCGGTGCTGAACTAGCCCCCCTCCCGAATCCTAACCCTCAAGGGTCGAACGGTCGATTGATGGTGTATTCTGCCAAGTAGACCCATGCAACCCTCGGTGGCCGACCGGTCGCGTGTGCCCGGCACTCTGAATGCGGTGCGGTTGTTCGGGGTCCCGGTGCGTCTGCACTTCACGTTCATCATCCTGGTGATTTTCCTGCTGGTGGCCGGATTCAGCAGCGACCTCACGACGATGAACTTCACGCTGTACGTGCTGGCGCTGTTCGCCTCGGTGGTGATGCACGAGCTGGGCCATGCGCTGGTGGCGCGGCGGTACGGGATCAAGACCCTGGAGATCGTGATGTTCCCCATCGGCGGGGTGGCTCGCCTGGAGCGCAATCCCAGACCCAGCGAGGAATTCTGGGTGGCGATCGCCGGACCGCTGGTGAATGTGCTGATCTTCGGCGTCATTTACTTCTACCTGCAGGGGCGTTCGGTGTTCGTCCCGATGCAGGAACTGGGCAAGACCACCAACGCGAACCTGCTGACCAGTATCGCCATGGGCAACCTGGTGCTGGCGGCGTTCAACCTGCTGCCCGCGTTTCCGATGGACGGCGGCCGCATCCTGCGCGCCGTGCTGGCGAAGTTCAAGTCCGAGCAGGAGGCGACGCGGCTGGCAGCCGGCGCGGGACGCCTGCTGGCGATGGTAATGGCGCTGTACGGTCTGATCAACGGCCAGTTCATGCTGGTGTTCGTGGCGTTCTTCGTGTACCTGGGCGCGGCGCAGGAGAGCGCCGCGGCGATCGGCCGCGCCCTGACGGAAGGGATCCCGGTGCGGGCGGCGATGGTCAGCGAGTTCCACACGCTGACGCACGGGCACACCATCAAGGACGCGGCGAACCTGTTGCTGGCGACCTCGCAGCAGGATTTCCCGGTATTGCACAGCGGGCAGGTGGTGGGCCTGCTGACGCGCAACACGCTACTGCGCTCGATGGCGACGGAGGGTCCCGAAGCCTACGTGGCGGGAGTGATGTCGCGCGACTTTGTGCGCCTGGATCCGGCGATGGATTTGGCGGCGGCGCTGCCGGTGATGGCGTCGGCGGGCTCCTGCGCGCTGGTGATGGAGCACGAGACGCTGGTGGGGCTGCTGACTTCCGAGAACCTTTCCGAGTTCCTGCTGCTGCGCCGGTTCGGCATGGAACCGCAAGTGGCGGCGCAGCCCAACCGCGGCTGAGCGGATGCACAAGATCCGGATCCTGACCGCCGCCGACGCCGAAGCCTTTTCCCGGCTGCGGCTGGAAGCGCTGGAGAACGAGCCGGCGGCGTTCAGCGCCACTCCCGCGGAGCACCGCGCGCTGTCCACCGCCGAGATCGCCCGCCGCGTGCAGCCGGTGGCAAACGGCAGCTTCCTCATGGGCGCGTTCGCCCGCGAGGCGTTGGAGGGCACGGCCGGGCTGTTTCGCGATCCGGTGGCCAAGCGGCAGCACAAGGGGATCCTGTGGGGCGTTTACGTGACGCCGGAGGCGCGGGGCCGCGGGCTGGCGCGGCGCCTGGTAACGGCGGTGCTGAAGCGCGCCAGCACCTATGACGGTCTGCGGAAGATCACGCTGACGGTGTCCTCGCCGCCGGCGAAGGCGCTGTACGAGTCGCTCGGGTTCCGGGTGTTCGGCCACGAGCGGGCGGCGCTGATCGTGGAAGGCGTCGCGGTGGACGAAGACCACATGGAATTGCTCCTCGGCGGCGCCGGGCCCGGCAGCGGGTAAGCTCACCGCGCGCGATGCCGCGGCGCGCCAGCTCCGGAGGGGGCGTTCCGGGAAACGGTACACTCGTGGAATTGCAGCGGGGAGGTCGCGGATGAGCAAGGCGCGCGGCGCGGGCACGGCCGATCCACGGAGCCGGCGGACGATGCTCCTGGCGCTGGGCGCGGCGGCCGCCGCGCCCGCCCTGGCGCAAGTGGCGCCGACGAAGCCGGCGCCGCGAGCTAAGAGCGACTCAGTGGGCGCGCTGGCGAGCCCGCTCCATTTCACTTCCGCCACCGCGCTCGCCCAGGCGATTCGCAGCAAGCGTCTCAGCTCCGAAGAGGTGACCCGCCGGTTGCTCGAGCGGATCCAAGCGGTAAATCCGAAGATCCACGCCGTGGTGCAGGTGCAGGGGGAGCGGGCGATGGAGCTGGCCCGCGCCGCCGACAAGCGGCTGATGCGCGGGGAGCCGCTCGGGCCGTTGCACGGCGTTCCGTTCACGGTG
Source organism: uncultured Solibacteraceae bacterium (assembly GCA_964471915.1). Taxonomy (GTDB): domain Bacteria; phylum Acidobacteriota; class Terriglobia; order Bryobacterales; family Bryobacteraceae; genus JAIEPW01. The sequence continues at coordinate 38,924 of CAYYID010000045.1, forward strand.
AAGGACTCGCTCGACACCGCGGGGATTATCTCGACCGCGGGAACGAAAGGCCGCGCCCGGTTCGTCCCGGCGCGAGATGCTGCCGTGGTGGCGCGCCTGAAGGCCGCCGGCGCCATCGTGATTGGCAAGTCCAATACGCCGGAACTGACGCTCCACGGCTTTTCCGAGAACCTCGTCTACGCGCGCACGAACAACCCGTACAATCTGGCGCGCAGCCCCATGGGGAGCAGCGGGGGCGCCGGCGCGATCGTGGCGGCGGGCGGCTCGGCCTTCGATATCGGCTCCGACACCGGCGGGAGCGTCCGCATCCCGGCGCACGCCAACGGGGTGTGCGGCCTGATCCCGACGGCGGGCCGGATTGCGCGCACGGGCCACATCATTTCCTACGACACCTTCGACCAGGCGCTGACCACCCTCGGGCCTCTCACCCGGTATGTCGAGGATCTCGAAACGGTGCTCGGCGTCATTGCGGGCAGTGACGGCGTCGATCCGTTTGCCTACGACCTCCCGCTCGGCAGCTCTCGAGACACGAACGTGGCACGGCTGCGGGTCGCGTTCTATGCGGACAACGGCACCGCGAAGCCGGTGCCGTCGATCGACCGCGCGTTGCGCCAGGCGGCAGGCCGGCTGGCGGGCAACGGCGCGCGCATGGAGGAGCACCGGCCGCCGGGCACGGAGGAGGCCTTGGACCTGCTCTGGACGATCCTCGGCGCGGACGGCGGCTTTGCGACGCAGCGGATCCTCACGGACAGCGGGACCACCGAGGTGGCGCCCTATCTGGCCGGGGCCTTGGGAGATCCCGCGCGCTTCGAAAAGCCCGCGCTGTCGCACCGGCAGTTCGCGGAGCTGTTTGTCCGGTGGCACGGCTTCCGGAGCCGCATGACTCAATTCCTGGCGTCTTACGACATTCTGCTGTGCCCGGCCTCCGCCGTGCCGGCGCCGCCGCACGACACGGACATCAAGTCACTGGAGGCGACGATGCTGTCGTACACGGCCCCGTTCAGCATCACGGGCTGGCCCGCGGCCGTCGTGCGCGTGGGCCAGTCGGAAGAAGGCCTGCCGATCGGCGTCCAGATTGTGGGCCGACCGTTCCAGGAGCATGTGGTGCTGGCGGCGGCGCGATTCCTCGAGCGGGAGTTCGGCGGATTCGTCCCGCCGGAACTTTGACGGGATACCTACTCCCGGCCCGGGGGTCACTGGGGCACGACGCGAGCCTTACCACGCGCCGCGCGCCGCGAGCCATTCCTCGGCATCCCGCCGCCCCAGCCGGATCCAGGCGTCGGCGCGCTCCCGGTCCCAAACAGCGCCCTCACGGACCCCTCCCAGCGGCTGGCGCGGCTCGATCACCGACACCACGACGTCCGGCGGCACGCGCGGCTGGAAGCCGGTGGCCCGCGCCACGCCGCGGCTGACGCGCCGGACGGAATCCGGCAGGCAATCCACGGCCAGGATCCGGCTGCAGCCCATTTCCACCGCCGCCCACACCGGCAAGTGTCCGGCCAGCCCGCCATCGACATAGAGCCGCCCGCCGATCCGGACCGCTGGAAACGCGCCCGGCACGGCGCACGACGCCGCCAGGTGCTCCCAGCCGACCTCGGGCGTCCGCACCAGCACGGGGCGGAGGCGCGCCAGTTCGGTGACCACCACGCCGAAGGGCACGCGCGGCGCGTAACGGGCATGCACTTCGCGCAGGACGCGGAAGAACGGCTCCGGCGGCAGCACGGCACCCCAGCTCAGCCGGGGGCGCACACGCTCGACGGGCCAGGCCAGCCAGCGCTCGAGCAGTTCCTCGCTGGAACAGCCGCCCGCGATCGCCCAGCCGTTCACCGCGCCGATGGAGGCGCCCACTACGATGTCCGGCGTGAAGTCCTCTGCCAGTGCCGCCCACACGCCGGCCTGGTAGGACCCGAACATCGCGCCTGCGGACAGCACCAAACCCGTGCGTTGCATCCCGGCCACCAGTTTTGCAGGAAACCGGACGCAGGCGCGGTCTGTCAAAATAAGAGAATCCGATGCACAGTGTGGCGGCGACATTCGATCCCGCGGCTTTCGGCGAAGAAGTCGCGGCGATCCTGAGGCAGGGTGCGCGGTTCGGCCTGACGGCCGGATCCGGGCGCGCGGAGCTGGGCGATTGGTTTCGCGGCGTCCGTTCGCCGGCAGGAGCCGCCGCCGGCCTCGCCCTGTACCAGGGCGACTGGAGCCGCGCCCACGAGATCGCCCAGGACGACGCGAGCCCGGAAGGCAGCTACTGGCACGCCATCGTCCACCGCCTGGAGCCCGACGCCGCGAATGCCGGCTACTGGTTCCGCCGCGTGGGCCGGCACGCGGTCTTTCCCGCGCTGGCGGCGGAGGCGCGCGCGGTGTGGCCCGCCGCGCCGGATCCCTGGGATCCGCTGCGTTTCGTCGCGTTCTGTGGAATCGCCCGGGCCCATCCCGGCGGCCCCGAAGAGGAGATTGCCCTGACCGTTCAAATGATCGAGTGGCGGCACCTGTTCGCCTATTGCGCGGGGCGCGCGTGAAGCGGACGATCCTTGCCGGCATCCTGCTGGCGGCGGCCGCGGCCGGCGTCTTCTGGGTGGTCCAGATGCGGAGCCAGCCGCCGGAGGCGCCCTTTGCCAAGGCGGCGCGCGAGACGCTGATCAGCACGCTCTCCACCAACGGCAAGGTGGAGCCCCTGGAATCGGCCGCCGCGCGCGCCGAGCGCGCCGGGGTGGTGGCGCGGATCCTGGCGGAGAAGGGGCAGGCCGTGGCGCAAGGCGCGGTGCTGGCCGAACTCGAAGCCCGGGAGGCGCGCGGCGACGTCGCCGCCGCCGAGGCGCGCCTGGCGCAGTTCCAGGCCGAACGCGAGGCCGTGCTGAAGGGCGGCCGGCAGCGCGAGATCACCGAGCTGGCCACCGCGGCCGAGCGCGCGCGCCTGGATCTCGAAACCGTGCGCCGCGAACTCGCCGCCGTCGAGCGCCTGGAGAAGAAGCAGGCCGCCACGGCGCTGGAGGTCCGCCGCCAGCGCGAGCGCGCCGAGCAACTGGAGCTGGAACTGAAGTCCCTGGGCGAGAAGCGGGCGGCGCTGGTCGCGGCCTCCGATCGCTCCATCGCCGACGCCCGCGTGCGGGAGGCCGAGGCCGCGCTCAAGCTGGCCCGCGAGCGCGTCGAAGTAAGCGTGGTGCGCGCGCCGATCGCCGGAATCGCCTATCAGTTCGATCTCAAACGCGGCGACTATCTGAACCCGGGCGATCTGGTGGCCTTGATCGGCCGCGTGGAGCGGGTCCGCGTGAAGGTCTATGTCGATGAGCCGGAACTGGGCCGCGTGGCGCGGTCCATGCCGGTGGTGATCACTTGGGACGCCCGGCCCGGCGAGCATTGGGACGGCGCGGTAGAGAAGACACCGTCGCAGATTGTCGCGCTCGGCTCGCGGCAGGTGGGCGAAGTGGTGTGCCTGATCGACAACCCGGGGTCCCGGCTGCTGCCGGGCACGAACATCAATGCCGAGATCCGCTCCCAGGTGGTGCAGAACGCGATCACGATCCCGAAGGAGTGCCTCCGCCGCGAGAACGGGCAGACGGGCGTGTACCGCTTGGAGAACGAGGCGGCGGTGTGGCGTAAGGTGACCGCGGGAGCTTCGAGCATCACCCGGATCCAGATCCTGGACGGGCTAGCCGAGGGGGACGCGGTCGCGCTGCCCGGCGAGCGGGTGTTGAAGTCCGGGATGGCGGTGCGGGCGGTGTTCCCGTAGCGCGCGCGTCGATTCGGACTCAGACCGCCCACGGCTTGCGCGTTTCCCGCTGCACCGCCTTGAGCGCCGCCGTGGGGCGCACCTGCCATTTCTGCGCGTCGAAATCGATTCGCTCGCCGCTGCGGTAGGCGAGGTTGCCCAGCAGGCAGGCGGTGGTCGAGCGATGGCAGGTCTCGATGTCGCTCACCGGCTTGGCGCGCGACTTGATGCAATCCAGGAAGTCCCGCCAGTGCTCGCCGTTGCCGCCGGATTCCGACCGGCGGGTGAACGGCTGCAGCCCGCTGCGCGGCTCCGGCGTGATCTCGTAGCCGGAACGGTCGACGAACAGCGTCGCGCGCTCGCCGCAGAACAGGATCCCGTAGCCTTTGCCGAAACCGGAGAAACCATTGCCCTCGCGGTTCTCGTACGTGAGGACGAAATCGGGATAGGTGTAGGTGACCTGCAGCGTGTCGGGCGTCTCGCGGTTGTCGTCGAACCAGAGCTTGCCGCCCATGGCGGTGACGGACTTCGGCATCGCCTCGTCCAGCGCCCACTGCACGATATCGATCAGGTGGACACCCCAGTCGGTCATCATGCCGCCGGCGTAGTCCCAGAACCAGCGGAAACGCGAGAAGTAGCGGTCCTCGGGATCGACGCCGAAGCGGTTGGCATTGAAGGGACGCTTCGGCGCGGGACCCAGCCACATGTCCCAGTCGAGGCCCGCGGGCGGCGCGGAGTCGCCGACGTTGCCGATCCCCGTGCGGGGTGCGTTGCCGTAGTTCCAGGTGCGGACGAAGGTGATCTTGCCAAGCTCGCCGCGGCGGACGATGTCCGCGGCTTCGCGAAAGTGCACGGCCGAGCGCTGCATGGTCCCGGCCTGCACCACGCGGCCGTGCTTTCGCGCGGCGGCGACCATGGCGGCGGACTCTTCCATCGTGACGCTGACCGGCTTCTCGACGAAGACGTCTTTGCCCTGCCGGCAGGCCTCGACGGTCATGTAGGCATGCCAGTGGTCGGGCGTCGAGATGCACACCGCGTCGACGGACTTGTCGGCCAGGACTTCGCGGAAATCCTTGGTGAGCTTGACGCCTTGCGGTTTGCGCGTGCGCTCCAGGTTGAGGTCGTAGACGTCGCAAACGTGCGAGACCGCGACGCGGGGGTCCCGCTGGGCGTGGAAGAGGTTCGAGCGTCCCATCTTGCCCATGCCGAGGAAGCCGACATTCACGCGGTCGTTGGCGCCGCGCGCGGCGGCGGGCAGAATCAGAAAGCTCGACAGGACTTCGCGGCGGTTCACCATGCTCGCGATTATAGGCTGGTTTGGTATGCTAGCGAACCATAACTCGAGGGAGGTGGCTTCCCGGATGTCGTCGATCGATGTACCGCTCCGCGGCGGTGGGTTCGGCAGCACGGAACGCAAGGACGCGTGGTGGATCACCCCGCTCTTCGTGTTTCTGGCCCTGGCGGGCTTCATCGCCTATGCCACGTGGGCGGCGTTCCAGAACGCGCACTACCGCTTCGGACCCTATCTCTCCCCCTTCTATTCGCCCGAGATCCTCGGCGATCCCTTGCACGCCTGGTTCGGCGCGAAGCCCGGCTGGTGGCCGGGCTGGCTGCCGTTTTCGCCCGCCCTGCTGATTCTGCCCGTGCCGGCCGGCTTTCGCTTCACCTGCTACTACTACCGCGGCGCTTACTACAAGGCTTTCTGGGCGGATCCGCCCGCGTGCGGCGTCGGCGAGCCCAACCGCAAGTACCGCGGCGAGCGCCATCTGCCCTTGATCTACCAGAACATCCACCGCTATTTCCTGTACCTTTCGATCCTGTTCATCCTGTTCCTGTTCCACGACGCGTGGCTCGCGTTCTGGTTCGCGGACGGCTTCGGCGTGGGCGTGGGATCGCTGGTGCTGCTGACCAACCCGATCCTGCTGGGCGGTTATACATTCGGCTGCCATTCGCTGCGGCATCTGGTGGGCGGGCGCGTGGACGAGATGTCGAAGTCCCCGGCGCGCAAGACCATGTTCGACTGCGTGACGTGCCTGAACCGGCGCCACCTGAACTGGGCGTGGCCCAGCCTGATCTGGGTGGCGTTCACGGACCTCTATGTCCGCCTCTGTTCCATGGGCATCTGGACCGACTGGAGGATCTTCTAAGATGCCCGAGTTCGAAACGGTGGAGCACGACGTCCTGATCGTGGGCGCCGGCGGCGCGGGCCTCTCGGCCGCGGTGGCGGCTTCGGCGGCGGGCGCGAAAGTCGGCGTGGTCAGCAAGTCCCTGCTCGGCAAAGCGCACACAGTGATGGCGGAGGGCGGCGTCGCCGCGGCGATGGCGAACGTCGACGACCGCGACAGTTGGAAGGTCCATTTCGCGGACACCATGCGCGGCGGGCAGTATCTGAACAACTGGCGCATGGCGGAACTGCACGCCAAGGAAGCCCCGGCGCGCGTGAAGGAACTCGAAGCCTGGGGCGCGCTGTTCGACCGCACCCAGGACGGCCGCATCCTGCAGCGGAACTTCGGCGGCCACCGCTACCCGCGCCTGGCGCACGTCGGCGACCGCACGGGCCTGGAGATGATCCGCACGTTGCAGGACCACGGGATCCATCAGGGGATCGACTTCCACATGGAGCACACCATCGTGACGCTGCTCAAGGACGGCGAGCGCGTGGTGGGGGCGTTCGCCTACGACCGCGAGCGCGGGCGCTTCAAGGTCTTTCATGCAAAGGCGGTGGTGCTGGCCACGGGCGGCATCGGCCGCGCGTTCTCGATCACCTCGAACAGTTGGGAGTACACCGGCGACGGCCACGCGCTCGCGTACCAGGCCGGCGCGGCGCTGGTCGACATGGAGTTCGTGCAGTTCCATCCGACCGGCATGATCTGGCCGCCGAGCGTACGCGGCATTCTGGTCACGGAAGGCGTGCGCGGCGAGGGCGGCATCCTGGTCAACAAAGACGGCCGCCGGTTCATGTTCGACGACATCCCGGACAACTACCGCTCCTCCACCGCTGACAACGAAGAAGAGGGCTGGCGCTACGTGACCGGCGACAAGAGCGCGCGGCGCCCGCCCGAGCAGCTGCCCCGGGATCACGTGGCGCGCTGCCTCCGCCGCGAAGTGAAGGAAGGCCGCGGCAGCCCCCACGGCGGCGTGTTCCTCG
>CAYYID010000046.1:0-45760 GCA_964471915.1 uncultured Solibacteraceae bacterium
GAGCACATCAAGAAAAAGCTGCCGAGCATGTACCACCAGTTCAAGCAGCTCGGCGACATCGACATCACGAAGGAGCCGATGGAGGTCGGCCCGACCACCCATTACATGATGGGCGGCGTGAAGGTGGACGCCGAGTCCCAGATGTCGGACGTGCCGGGCCTGTTCGCGGCGGGCGAGTGCGCCGCCGGACTGCATGGCGCGAACCGCCTGGGCGGCAATTCGCTTTCGGACCTGCTGGTGTTCGGCCAGCGCGCCGGGGTCCACGCGGCGAACTACGCGACGGAGCGCGGCGTGGGCCAACTGGATCCGGCGCAGATCGAGGCGGCGGCGAAGCACGCGCTGGCGCCGCTCGACCGGCATGCGTCGGCCGAAGGTCCCTACGCGATCCAGCACAGCCTGCAGTCACGCATGCAGGACCTGGTGGGCATCGTCCGCCGGGAGGAGGAGATGCTGGCGGCGCTCGACGAGATCAAGGCGCTGCGGCACCGCGCGGCGACGGTCGGCGTCCCCGGCAACCGTGAGTACAACAACGGCTGGCACACGGCGCTGGATCTGGACAACCTGCTCACCGTCTCAGAGCTGATCACGCTGGCGGCGATTGAGCGCAAGGAGTCCCGCGGCGGGCACTTCCGCGACGACTATCCCGAAAAGAGCGCCGAGTACGGCAAGTTCAACATCGTGTTGCGCAAGGGTCCGGACGGCGCGCCGCGGATCGAACGGGTGCCGGTGACGCCGCTGCCGGCGGAACTCCAGCAGGTGATCGAGGAGAACAAATAGCCATGGCCGAAGCGACCTTCCGCATCTGGCGCGGCACCGCCGCCGGCGGCGCGTTCCAGGAGTACCGCGCCGAAGCCGGCACCGGCATGGTGGTGCTCGACGCGGTCCACAAGATCCAGGCCGAGCAGGCGAACGATCTCTCGGTGCGCTGGAACTGCAAGGCGGGCAAGTGCGGGTCCTGTTCGGCGGAGATCAACGGCAAGCCGCGCCTGATGTGCATGACGCGGTTGAACGAACTGCCGCTCGACCAGCCGGTGACCGTGGCGCCGATGAAGGCGTTTCCGATCATCAAGGACCTGGTGACCGACGTCTCCTGGAACTACGAGGTGAAGAAGAAGATCAAGAAGTTCACGCCGCGCGCGCCCGACGCGCCGGACGGAACGTGGCGGATGCAGCAGTCCGACGTCGACCGCGTGCAGGAGTTCCGCAAGTGCATCGAGTGCTACCTGTGCCAGAACGTCTGCCACGTGCTGCGCGAGCACCGGTATCACGATAAGTTCATCGGCCCCCGGTTCCTCGTCTACGCGGCGGCGCTGGAGATGCATCCGCTCGATACGGCGGACCGCCTCGAAGACCTCAAGGACGTGCACAACATCGGCTACTGCAACATCACCAAGTGCTGCACGCACGTGTGTCCGGAGGAGATCCGGATCACCGACAATGCGATCATTCCCTTGAAGGAGCGCGTGGTGGACGAATATTACGACCCGCTGCGCTTCCTGTTCCGCGTCTTCAAGTGAGGTGACTCGACGATGCAGTTCGAACTCAAGCCCATCCATCCGGAAGCGATCCCCGTGGCGCTCGAGAAGGCGCACCTCTACCGCCTGCTCAACGAGCCGGTGCAGGCGCAGAGCATTTGCCTGGACATCCTGCGCGTGGAGCCGGACAACCAGCGCGCGCTGATTACGCTGCTGCTGGCGCTGACGGACCAGTTCGGCAACGGGATTCCGCCGGCGAAGGCGCGCGAGGTGCTGGTGCGGATCACCGGCGAGTACGAGCGTTACTACTACGGCGGCCTGGTCGCGGAGCGAGCGGCGCACGCGCGGCTGAAGCAGGGGTCCCCGGGCAGCGGCTACGACGCGTACGATTTATTCCACGAGGCGATGACGGACTTCGAGCGCGCCGAGCAGATCCGCCCGGCGGGCAACGACGACGCGATCCTGCGCTGGAACACCTGCGCGCGGATGCTGATGCGGACTCCCGAGGTCCGGCAGCGGCCGGAAGAAGAGCGGGCGTTGCCGGTGTTCGGCGAGTAAACAGCCTCAGTCTCGCGTTTGGCGAGAACAATGTCGCTGCCGCGCCCGTAAGAGATCCCCACCCGGCTCGTCCGAACGCGCGAACCACTTCACGCGGGCGGAGCAACGGAACAGAGGGCATCAGGCCGGAACTTCGATCTCCCGGGTCGTGACTGTGAGGGGCATGCCAAACTCCGCCCGCACCGCGAGGCACTCGCGGATGGCATGGCGGAGGTTCGCCTCAGCCTCAGCCTCCGTTACACCCGGGCTGACACAGCCGGGGATTGATGGGCATTCGGCGATGAACATGCCGTCTTCGTCGCGAAAAATCGTCATCAGAAGCTTCATCAGTTGCCCCAAGTGTAACGAATCTAATCCGTCACTTCACCACGATATTGACCAGCTTGTCCTGCAGGACGATCACCTTCGCCACCGTCTTGCCCTCCAGGAACGGCTGGACCTTCGCGTCCGCCAGCGCCAGCTTCTCCACTTCCGCCGGCGGAGCCCCGAACGCCGCCGTCACCCGCCCGCGGACCTTCCCGTTCACCTGCACCACGATCTCCGCCGCGTCTTCCTTCGCCAGCTCCGCGTCGAACTCCGGCCACACGGTCTTGAACACCGGACCGGTGCGTCCCAGCTCTTCCCACAGCTCCTCGGCCAGGTACGGGGCGAACGGCGCCAGCATCTGCACGTAGGCCGGCAGTACCTGCATCATGGCGTCGCGCGACATCTTCTCTTCCTGGGCGTACAGCTCGTTGGTCAGCTCCATCAGCGCGGCGATCGAAGTGTTGAAATGCCAGCGGTCGGCGAAATCGCCGGTGATCTTCCGGATCGTCTGGTGCAATTTCCGTAGCGCCTGCCGGTCCGCGGACGCATCCGCTCCCCACGCCGTACGATCCGCGTTGCGCGTCACGAACCGGTAGACGCGCTCCAGGAAGCGCCGCTGCCCGCCGACGCTCGCCTCATTCCACGGCATGTCCTTTTCGGGCGGCGCGGCGAACAGCACGAACAGCCGGCACGTGTCGGCCCCGTACTTGGCGACCATCTCGTCCGGATCGACGACGTTGCCCTTCGACTTCGACATCGCGGAGCCGTCCTCGCCCAGCACCATGCCCTGCGTGAACAGGTTCGTGGTGGGCTCGTCGTTCGCGATCAGGCCGATATCGCGCATCACCTTGGTCCAGAAGCGCGAGTAGATCAGGTGCAGGATCGCGTGCGTCACGCCGCCGATGTACTGGTTGATCGGGAACCACTGGGCCACGATCTTCGAATCGAACGGCGCGCTCGCGTTGTGCGGATCGCAGTAGCGGTAGAAATACCACGACGAGTCGACGAACGTGTCCATGGTGTCGGACTCGCGCCGCGCGTCCGCGCCGCACTTCGGGCACTTCACGTTCATGAACGCCGGGACGTTCTCGAGCGGGCTCCGCCCCTTGCCGCCGATTTCGATCTCCAATGGCAGCACCACCGGCAGGTCCGCTTCCGGCACGGGCACCACGCCGCACCCCGCGCAGTGGATCATCGGGATGGGCGTGCCCCAGTAACGCTGGCGCGAGACGCCCCAGTCCTTGATGCGGAACGTGGTCGCCGCCTGGCCAGAGCCGTGCCGCTCCGCGTGCGCGGCCATCTTCTTGCGCGCTTCCTCGCTGGTGAGCCCGGACCACTCGCCCGAATTCTCCACCACGCCGTAGTCGCAGAACGCTTCACGCACGGCGCCGGGGAGCGCGCCGTCCACCGGCCGGATCACCGGCCGGATCGGGATCCCGTATTGCGTGCAGAACTCGAAGTCGCGCTCATCGTGCGCCGGCACCGCCATGATCGCGCCGGTCCCGTAGCCCATCAGGACGAAGTTGCCGACCCACACCGGCACCCGCTCGCCGCTGAACGGATTCGTCGCGTAGCCGCCCGTGAACAGGCCTTCCTTCTGGATCTCGCCCGGATCCTGGTTGGCCCGGCCGTCGATCATCGCCTTCACGCGCGCGCGGCCCTCTTCCGTGGTGACGAGCTGCGCGGTGTAGGGATGCTCCGGCGCCAGAATCACGCACGTCGCGCCGTAAATCGTGTCGATGCGCGTAGTGAAGACGCGGACCTTGTCGCCGGTCTCCAGCGTGAAGTCCACTTCGGCGCCTTCACTCTTGCCGATCCAGTTGCGCTGCATCGTCAGCACGCGCTCCGGCCAGCCGCCCTCCAGCTTCGGGATCCACTGCAGCAGCTCATCGGCGTACGCCGTGATCTTCAGGAACCACTGGTCCAGCGCGCGCTGCTCCACGGGAGTGGTCTCGTGCCGCCAGCAGCAGCCGTCCACCACCTGCTCGTTCGCCAGCACCGTGGCGCACTCCGGGCACCAGTTCACCAGCGCCTTCTTGCGATAGGCAAGACCGCGCTCGTACATCTTGAGGAAAAACCACTGGTTCCAACGGTAATACTCGGGCTCGCAGGTGGAGACCTCGCGCCGCCAGTCGATGCCGAAGCCGAGCCGCTTCATCTGGCCCTTCATCGTGGCGATGTTCGAAAGCGTCCACTCGCCCGGCGGACGCTTGTTCTTGATGGCGGCGTTCTCGGCCGGCAGGCCGAACGCGTCCCAGCCCATCGGGTGTAGCACGTTATGGCCGCGCATCCACATGTAGCGCGCCAGCGCGTCGCCGATCGAGTAGTTGCGCACGTGCCCCATGTGGAGCTTGCCGGAGGGATAGGGCAGCATTTCGAGCACGTAATACTTGGGCCCGGGCTGGGATTCGTCCGCCTGGTAGTGTGGCGAGTCCTCGAGCCGGGCCTGCCACTTCAGCTCGATCTGGTGGTGGTCGTATGACTTTTCCGGCATAGGCGTTTGAGTGTCTCGATATCGCGCCGGTCGTCGCCGGGATGCTCGAAGGGCGTTTCGAGAACGAAAGCCTTCGTGCGCAGTTGGGAGTGCGTGAGGAAGCGGCGAAACCCGGTCTCTCCAATATAGCCTTTGCCGATGTTTTCGTGCCGGTCCACGTGGGACCCCAGCGGCGCCTTCGAGTCGTTGGCGTGGATCACCGGGATGTGATCGAGGCCCAGCAGGCGGTCCAGCTCGCGCACCGTTGCGCGGAATCCGCCTTCACTCGCGATGTCGTAACCCGAAACCAGCAGGTGGCAGGTGTCGATGCAGAAGCCGACGCGGAGCGGGGTCATCTCGACCAGGTACTGGCGCAGCACTGCGAGTTCCTCGAACCGGCCGCCGAGCTGCGTCCCGGCGCCCGCCGTGTTCTCGAGCAGCAGCGTGACGGACCCCGGGTCCACGCCCTCGCACGCCGCGGCGACCGACTGCAGCACGTTCGCCAGCCCCTGCTCGAGCGTCAGGCCCTTGTAGTTGCCGGGATGCGCGACCAGGTACTCGGCCCCGATCGCGGCAGCCCGCTCGATCTCGCCCCGGAACGCCGCGATGGACTTCGTCCGCGTCTCCTCGTGCGCCGAGGCGAGGTTGATCAGGTAGTTGTCGTGGACGACGAGGGGCGCCAGGTCGTGCCTCGCCCGCGCCCGCTTCAGGAGTTCGATGTCTGAAGCCCGCGGCGTTGACGCCTTCCACTGCCGCGGGCTCGAAGTGAAGATTTGGAACGTGTTGGCGCCGAGCTCCACCGCCTCCAGCGCGGCCCGCTCGAGCGATCCCGCGATCGAGGTGTGGAGTCCGATTCGCAAACGGGCATCGTAGCAAAGAAGAAGGGCCAGCCCGTTGGCTGGCCCCTTCGCGGAACCCGGCTCCCGCTGGCAGGCGGGTCGAAGCCGGACAGCGGAACGGAACGGCAAGCGCCGCCCAGTTTGCGCCTAGAACCGCAGATACAAACCGAACTGCAGGACGCGGACTGCGGAAGCAGTCGTAGTGATCTGTCCAAAGTTCGCGTTATTGATATTCGTATTCGTCGTGTCCGCCGTTCCGGTGGTGACGCCGAACGACGGTGAGTTGGTCAGGTTGAACGCCTCGGCCCGGAACTCGAGCTTGAAGCGTTCCGTGATCGCGATGTTCTTCAGCACGGCAGCGTCGATGTTGAAGAACTGGGGTCCGTAGAACGACCGCCGCTGCGTGGCGCCCAGCGTCCCGGCTTCCGGGTTGGCGAACACCTGCCCGGCGAAGGGCGCCCGTCCGTCCGCGGCCACACCACGGCCGTCCGGACCGATGGCCGAAGGATTGATGAAGCGGGGCCCGTTCGGCGTCTGGTAGAAGCCGATGAGCGAGTCGAGGTCCGCGCCCGGCAACGGCGTCGCCGTGTTCTGCGCCGACCGTGCGCCCCGGTTGAGCGTGCCGCGCCCGGAGAGAATCGAGTACGGCGTCCCGCTCTGCCAGGTCAGGTTGCTGGAAACCACCCAGCCTCCGAAAATCCGGTCGAGCCGGCCCGTGTCGAATCGCTTGCCCTTGCCGAACGGCAGATCGTAGGCGCCATTGAACCGGGCCACGTGCCGGATGTCCTGCGGCGTGGGCGCGCGCTCGATCGCCGGGTTACTCATGTCGAGCAGTTCCTCGAACCGGCTCGACCCCGTGCCCGCCGTGTCGCTGAGGGCCTTGGAGAACGTGTAGTTCGCCTGGAACGTCATGCCCTTGGCGTTGCGCCGCCGGAAGTCCACCTGCACCGCGTTGTAGTTGGAATTGGTCCAGTTGGTCAGCGCGCGCAACTGGATCGCCAGCGGGTTCGGGAAGAAGTTGACCGGTCCGTTGATCGTGTTCACCTGGTAGAACTGACCGAGCGTGCCGACTTCGCCGCTCAGCAGGTTCGCCACCACCGTCGGATCCGTGAGTCTGCCGCCGTCCGGCATCCGGGAGAATACCGGCAGCGGCTGGCTGCCCGGAATCGCGGGATTGTACGCAGCGAGGAAACCCAATCCCGCGGCCTGCGAGAGGAATCCGTTGTTTCGCGCGCGGATGAAGTCGGCGAGGAACCCGTTCCCGCGCACGTCGAGCTGGTTGTGGTCCAGGGCCCGGTAGAGCTTGGAGCCCTTGTTGCCCACGTAGCGGACTTCCAGCACCGAGCCCTTGATGTCCTGCTGGATCCCGAAGCTGAACTGCTGGATGTACGGATTCGCGAGATCCGGGTTGATGGCGCCGCCGACATTCTGCGTGGACAAGCGGTAATTGTCCTGGATCGTCCGCGGCACCTGGAACCCCGGCACCGTGATCGGGAGCGGGTTGGCCAGGTTGCCGTTCAGATTGCGTTGCTGCACCGTCGTCACCAGCCCCGGCGTCTGGTCGAGCGTGGTGAAGATGCCGAGCAGTTCTTCGTTCACGAACGACACGGAGTAGCCGGCGCGCACGGCGGTCTTGCCGTTGCCGAAGACGTCCCAGGCGAGGCCGATGTTCGGCGCGAAGTTGTTCAGGTCGCGCGGATACAGACCGCGGCCCGTGCCCTTGCCGGCGAAGTCGAGGGTATGGTTCGACAGGAACGTCGACAGGTAGTTGCCGCCCTGCACCACCGGCGCGAGCTGCAATCCGTTCGCCTCGTTGACCGGCGCGAAGTACTCCCAGCGCAAGCCGAGGTTCAAGGCCAGACGCCGCCGCAGCCGCCAGTTATCCTGCACGTAGGCGGAGAAGTTATCGTTGGTGTAGTTGCGCACCTGCGGCGCGCCCTTCACGTAGCCCGACGTGCGGCTGGCGATATTGAACGTCGCGTTGTAGCCGTTGACGATTCCGGCCAGCGAGGTGTACAGATTGTTCGCCGTCGCCAGATCGTTGGCGCTGATCCCCGGCAGGTCCTGCGGACGCAGTCCCGTGGTGTTCAGCGCGCTCAAACCGATGGTGTAGGTCGGGACCGTGCCGGACTCGTCGTAGGAGCGGATCCGGATCAACTGCGTCTGGAACCCGAACGACACCGTGTGCTTGCCCTTTACCCAGTTGGCGTTGTCCTGAATCGAGTAGGTGTTGGTGTTCCGGCCCTGGCTCTGGAAGGTGTTGATGGGGTTGTTGAAGCTGAGATTGCCGCCCACCAGGAACGAGGGGAACTCGTTGCTTGCCGTGAAGGGCACGGTGCCGCGCAGGAAGCCGCCCCGCAGTTCGTTGGTCAGGGTGGGCGTCAGCGTCGTCCGCCAGCTCGCGCTGAACAGCTGGTTCTTCACGTCGTTCTGCACGGGCGGCGCCACCGAGTAAATGACCGCCACGTCGCCGCGGTCGATGATGTCGGTGTTACGCAGGAAGCTCACGGCGAAGCTGTGCTTCGGCGAGAGATTGTAATCCAGCTTGCCGGTCCACGCGTCGCGCGTGGTGTTGTTGCGCTGGTTGTACTGATAACCGACCCGGTTCAGGCCGTCGCCCACCAGCGTGTTGTTGCTGGCCGCGGGCACCTGATCCAGCAGTCCCTTCACGGTCGGGTCGATCTGGACGTTGCGCAGTTGCAGCAGGTTGGCGCTCCGCACCTCGTTGCCCACACGGTACCGGAAGATTCCCTGGCGCGCTTCGGGCGTGAGGATAATCGGATTGCGCAGCGTCTGCTGCCGCAGCCGGTAGCCCTCATAGTTGGCGTAGAACAGCAGCTTGTCCTTCAAAACCGGGCCGCCGAAGCTCGCACCCGCCTGATTCTGATTCAGAAACGGACGGTCGACGCCGTTGCGGTTGCGGAACCACGAATTGGCCGCCAGCTCCGAGTTCCGGTTGTACCAATAGACGGCGCCGCGGTAGCTGTTGGTGCCGGACGGCGTGGTGAGCACAATCTGGGCCGCGCCGCCGATCGCCGAGCTGATGTTCGACGTGGAGACCGTAAACTCCGCCACCTGTTCGATCGTGAACCGGCTGGGCACGTAGTCGAGCCCGTTGGTGCGGATGAAGTTGTCCTGCACGTTGATGCCGTCGAGCGTCAGCGACGTGTAGGTGGTGCGCAGGCCGTTGATCGTCGTCGTACCGCGGCCGGCCGAGACGCCCGCCTGCGTACGGAACAGATTCGAGATCTGCCGGTCCAACACAGGGAGCGAACGCACTTGCGACTGAGTTAGGGTCGCCGAAACCTCGGCGTTGCCGGTTTGCACCACGTCCGCCGTGGCGGACACTTCCACCGACTGCTGCACGGACTGCACCTCGAGCTTCAGCTCGGGGAGCGCCGTTTCGGTACCGGGGTCTACTTTGACGCCGCGTTGCGTGGTCTTGGCGAAGCCCTGGGCTTCGATCACGACGTCATACAGTTCCGGGCGAACCGCCGCGAACGCAAAACGTCCTTCATTGTTGGTTTCCGCGCTAAGGACAGCCGTGCTGCCCCCGGGCAGAAATACCTGGACTTTCGCGCCGGGAATCGCGGCGCCGGTTTTGTCGGAAACAAGGCCGCTCAGGCGGCCGGAGACTTGGGCCTGGAGCAGGCCGAGTGAACAGATTGCGGCGAGCGTAGCTCCCCGCCAGAAACTAGACATGGGCGACACCTTTCCATAGGTCGCCCTTTCCCGCGCCAACAGACTCCTACGGCTATTAGAGCACGTCAGGTGCCATCCGTAACCCGTTGCATCCGCAGCCAGCCCATCGCCGGTCCTTCCGGCTTCGGGAGGTGTCTCCCAATTCTGGAAGCCGGCGGCGGGTCAGGCGAGCGCGGCTCAGAATCCGGGCCGGATCTCCACCGCCATCTGTGCGCGGTACACGATCGGGTTCGTGGTCAGGAATCCCTCCAGCGAGTACTTGCCCGGGGCGATCGCGGCGAGCGGGAGCACCGCCTGCCAGTTCTTCTCGCCCTGCACCCGCAGATTCTGCACTACGGCCGGGAATCCGCGGGTGGCCGACCACCGGTATACCTCGTCGCCCTTCTCGTTCCGCAACACGAAATCGAAGCTCTGCCCGCTCGGGAACGTCAGTTCCAGCGGCAGCCCGAAGCTGTGCCGCAGCGTCAGCCGCACGGTCAGCGATTCGGGACGCCCCAGCGGCGTGTACCGCGGTGGATCCGCCGTGATCCCGAAGCTCGTCGACGGCGTGGTCAGCATTAACACGCCGTTGATGCGCGCGTAAACCAGTTCGTACGTCCGCGGTCCCGCGATCGTCAGCTCGGTCCGCTGCAGCAGCCCCACCCAGGGAAGCCAGAACTCCGATTCCAGGCCGCCGTCGGCGCACGGCCCCGGCTCGTAACGGATCCGCGCCAGGTTCCCAAACTCGCCCAGCGAATAGACGCCCCGGTACGACTTCGAAACGATCGTCGCGTTCGGATTGCACCCGTGCGTCCCGGCCGGGAAACGGACTCCTTCCGCCGTCGAGAACGCCAGCCAGGGCCGTTCCTGGCGTGTCTCCGGGTCGTAGGCGACGTAGTCGCCGTTGCCAGTCGCGCGCAGCCACACGGGACCCTCGGGCAAGCCAGCCAGTTCGTAATAGGTGCGATCGCCGACAGTCTGCGTCCGCGCAACCTCGACCACCAACCCCTCGCCCGGCCCGCTCGAACGGTAGATCCACTGATTGCCGGTCTGGAGCGGCAGATATTCCGGCGTCTGGGCGAACGCGCACACCGCTACCAGGGCAACAAGAATGTTACGGAAACTCAAAGAGTCCTCCCCAGAACGGCGACGCGGGGACCGTTCCCGTATGTCTACTGACGAACTACCCCCGGAATGGTTCCGCGATTCTGTTTCTGCCGCATAATGAAGGCAGTACGATGCGCGCTCTGCTGATCCTGTTCCTCGCGGCCTGGACCCTCCTCGCCGCCAACTTCAAGCTGTTCCTCAAGGACGGCACCTGGCAGGTGGTTACCGAGTACAAAGTGGAGGGCGACCGCGTTCGCTACTACTCCGTCGAGCGCGGCGATTGGGAGGAGCTTCCGGCCGAACTCGTGGACCTGCGCAAAACCGAGTCCGTCCGCAAAGAGCGCGCGGATCGCGAGGCCGCGGAGCGCGCCGCCACCGCCGCCGAGGACAAGGCCGAGCGCGAGGCCGCCCGGGAGATCGAGCGCGTCCCCCTGGAGACCGGCGTCTATCAGGTGGACGGCGAGAACGTCCGCACCTTCACCGCGGCCGAGACCAAAGTCACCACCAGCAAGGGGCGCAAGCTCCTGCAGGTGATGTCGCCGCTGCCGGTCTTCACCGGCAAGGCGACCGTGGACCTCGACGGCGAGCGCTCCAAGACCGTTCTCACCGCCGACCGGCCCGAGTTCTTCGTTCGCATCCCGGAGGAAAAGCTCTTCGCCATCGTGCGCCTGAAACCGAAGAAGAACGCGCGCATCGTCGAGGACATCCAGATCATTCCGGTGGTCAAGGAAATGGTCGAGGTGCGCGACGAGGTCGAAGCGTTCCGGCACCAGCTCGAGAGCAATCTCTTCAAGCTCTGGCCGCAGAAGCCGCTGCCGCCCGGCGAGTACGCGGTGCTCTTCTACGTCGATGGCAAGGTCGAGGTCCAGGTCTTCGACTTCGCCATCAGCCCGCCCCGGTGATCTCGCGGAAGTACGCGAGCGACTCGCGGGCGCACGTGTCCCAGCGGTAACGCGCGGCGCGCGGCGGACCTGCTGCCGCCAGCCGCTCCCGCACCGACGGCTCCGTGAGCAGCCGCAGCAGGCCGGCGGTGATCTCCGCTTCGCTGCGCGGATCCACCAGCAGCGCCGCGTCGCCCGCCACCTCCGGCAGGCACGACGTGGACGACGTCAATACCGGCACGCCGGCCGCCATCGCCTGCGCCACCGGAAATCCGAAGCCCTCGTAAAGCGACGGATAGGCGAACGCCGTGGCCCCGGCCACCAGGCTCGCAATCTGGCCTTCGGGCACGTACCCCAGGTACACGGCCTCGCGCTGCACGCGCTCCACCGTGGCCGGCGCTGCCCAGCCGACGGGACCGGCCACCACCAGATCGAACGCGCCGCGGACATCGGGCGGCAACGCGCCCCAGGCTTGCAACAGCGTATCCAGGTTCTTGCGCGGCTCGATCGTTCCCAGATACAGGACATACGGTTTGGCGCGTTGCAGCTTCGGCGCTCCGAAAAAAGCCTCCGGGATCCCGGAGTAAATCGTGCGGATCCGCTCCGGCTTCACGCCCAGCAGCCGGATGGCGTCCTGCCGCGTGTTCTCCGACACGGCGATCAAGCCGTCCGCGCGCTTCAGGATCCGCTCGGCGAAGCCGCGATCGGCGCCGATGTTCCCGGCGGTGTGCAGTTCGGGCAGGATCAGGGCCGTCAGGTCGTGCACCGTGGCCGTCAGCTTCATCCGCCGCGGGGGGATCCGCGTCTGGTTAGAGGCATGGAACACGTCGCAACGCCGGTGCAGCCAGTCGAGCCACGGCAGGCCCGGCACGTTCACGCCGTAGAGCCACCCGATGCGCCACAGTGTCCCCAGCGTGCCGTACGGCGACCCTTCATGGTTCAGCGCGCCCAGGTCGCCGACAAAAGGGAACGCCTCCACGGCCTGCTCGCCGGCCTGCGCCCGCATCGCGCGGATCCAGTGCCACACGTAGTTCTTCACGCCGGCGCTCCGCACGAGAATCGATGAGGCGTCGACGGCGATCTTCATGGCGTCACTCGTACCGCAGCGCTTCCGCCGGCAGAATGCGCGCCGCGCTCCGCGCCGGGTAGAGCGTCGCCAGCAGGCTCACCCCGAGCGCCGCCGCCGCGATCCAGATGCCGTCGATCCAGCGCGGGGCAAACGGAACGTAGCTGAGCGCGTAGACCTGCTCATCCAGCCGGATCCAGCGGAAGCGCTCCGCCAGGAAACACAGCGGATAGCCCACGGCGAGCCCCACCGCCGTGCCCGCCAGCCCGATCATGATGCCTTTCAGAATGAAGATCCGGCGGATCTGCGCCGCCTGCGCGCCCATCGACAGCAGCACCGCGATGTCGCGGTGCTTTTCCATCACCATCATCACCAGCGTGATCAGGATGTTCAGCGCGGCCACCAGTTGGATCAGGCCGATCGTGATCGCCGTCACGATCCGCTCCATCTTCAGCGCGTTCAGGATCTGCCCGTTCTGCTCCCCCCACGTCGTCGCGGCCAGCTTGCCGCCCACCCGCGCCTCAGCCAGCCGCGCCACTTCCGGAGCAGCGTGCACATCGTCGAGCTTCAGCTCCACCGTATTGACGACGTCGGTCAGCGACAGCACCCGCTGCGTGTTCTCGAGCGACGTGAACGCCCACGCGGAATCGAGGTCGAAGAAACCGGACTCGAAGATCCCCACCACGCGGAACCGGTGGTACGACGGCCGCGGCCCCAGCGGCGTCAACTCCCCTTGCGGGCTGATCACCTGCACCACCGCGTCCAGCGTCATGCCGGTCGCCTGCGCCAGCCGGGACCCCAGCACGATGCCGGGCAACCCGTCCTTCACACCCAGCCGCGCGAACGAGCCTTCCTTCAGCCGCGCCAGCGCCTCCAGCGTCGGCTCCCGGTCCACGGCCACGCCCTTCAGAATCGCGCCGGAGCTTTGCAGCGGCCCGTTCAGGAACACGCTGCCGTACAGCCCGGGCGCCGCGCCGCGCACGTGCGGCAATTTCTCGAGTTCGCCCGCGATCTCGCGCCAGTTCGCGATCCCCTCGCCCGGCTGCTTCTCCAGGATGCTGACGTGCGCCGTCGCCCCCAGCAGGTTTTTCTGCAGCGTCTCGCGGAAGCCCGCGTTGATCGCCAGCGCGATCACCATCGCCATCACGCCCGCCGCCACGCCGATCACCGAGATCACCGTGATGATCGAGATTACCGCCTGCTTGCGCTTCGCCCGCAGGTAACGGCCCGCCACGAACCACTCGAAATGGCGCAGCGTTTTCACTCCGTGGCGTCCAGCTCCCGCAGTTTCGCCGCCAGCCCGATTTCGCCTTCCGGCCGCAGCAGCGGGAACAGGATCACGTCGCGGATGGACTTCGAGTTCGTCAGCAGCATCGTCAGCCGGTCAATCCCGATTCCCTCGCCGCCCGCCGGCGGCATGCCGTAGCTCAGCGCCCGCACGTAATCCTCGTCCATCTGGTGCGCCTCTTCGTCGCCGGCTTCCTTCATCGCCAGTTGCATGTCGAACCGCCGCCGCTGTTCCTGCGGATCGTTCAGTTCCGTGAACGCGTTGCCGATCTCCATCCCGTAGACGAAGATCTCGAAACGGTCCGTGAAGCGCGGGTCGCTCTCCCGCCGCATCGCCAGCGGCGAAATCTCCACCGGGAAGTCGTAGATGATCGCCGGCTGCACCAGCTTCGCCTCCACGTGGTGCTCGAAGGCATGCACCAGGTGGAGCCCGAACAACTGAGACCCGTCCTGTCCGCCGTAGCGCGTCACGGCTTCCTGCATCGTCAGCCGCTGGATATTGCCGAAGTCGAGCGCCTCGCCCTGGTACTCCACCACCGGCGCGCCGGTGACGTCGATCGCCGCCTGCCGCAGCAGCTCGCACGAGAGGTCCATCATGCCGTGGAAATCCGTGTAGGCCTGGTAGAACTCCAGCATCGTGAACTCCGGGTTATGCCGCGTCGAGATCCCCTCGTTGCGGAAGTTCCGGTTGATCTCGTACACCCGCTCCAGCCCGCCGACTACCAGGCGCTTCAGGTACAGCTCCGGCGCGATCCGCAGATACAGCGGGATATCGAGCGTATTGTGGTGCGTCACGAACGGGCGCGCCGCCGCGCCGCCATATAGCGGCTGCATCATCGGCGTCTCCACTTCGATATAGCCGTGCGCCTCCAGTTGCCGCCGCAGGGATGAGATCAGCCGGGCCCGCTTCACGAACACTTCCCGGGATTCCGGCGTCGCGATCAGGTCCAGGTACCGCTGCCGGTAGCGCAACTCTACGTCTTCAATGCCGTGCCACTTCTCCGGCATCGACAGCAGGGTCTTCGCCAGGAACTCGAGCTTCTCCACGTGGACACTCAGCTCCCCGGTGCGCGTCCGGAACAAGTAGCCTTCCGCGCCCACGATGTCGCCGAGATCCAGCATCTGGTAGAGCTGGAACTCGCGCTCGCTCACCGCGTCCTTCTTCACGTAAATCTGCAGTTGCCGGCCTTCCTGCTGCAGGTGCGCGAACCCGGCCTTGCCCATCCGCCGCACGGTCATCACCCGGCCGGCGATCCTCACCGGCACCCGCGCGGCCTCCAGTTCCTCGGTGGTGCGCGCCTGGTATTGCTCCAGGATCTCCGGCACCTTGTGCGTGAAATCGAACCGGCGCCCGTAGGCCCGGTAACCCAGTGCTTCGATCTCGCGAATACGCCCCAGGCGTTGCGCAAGCAGATCATCTTCGAGAGACAATACCCGGCTCCTTATCCCGAACAGTAATTATGGAATGTTCCGCGCCGCCGCCGCTACCGCCGGACGAAAACTTCGCGGTAATCGTCGCGCGCCAGAAAGAATTTCACGGTGTGAAAGTCCCGAAACAGCTTCTCAATGGTCCGGCTGTTCGCCGGCTGCGCGGCGCGCCGCTCGCCCTTGCCCGCCATCGCCAGCGTCTGCCGGTCCTCCACGCGGAACGACCGCAAGGCCAGCGGCACCGCGCGTTCCTCGGTGTGAAACATCGCGAACAGGCACCCGCCGGGCCGCACGATCCGGTACAGCCGCTCCACGGTCAGCGACAGCAGCGGCTCCGCCAGGAACTCCAGCACGTCCCACACCAGCACTCCGTCGAAGTGGTTGGCCGGGAAATCCAGTGTGTGGTCCAGAAACTGCATCCCCCGCCGCGCGTCATGATGCTCCAGAAAAGCGTGCCCGTCGCCGTAATACGCGTCGAGCGAGCGCAGCAGATCGTCCGAGTACAGCGAATGCCCCAGCGAGGCCACGAAGGTGATGGTCGACTGGCTGGCGCCCGCCAGATCCAGAATCCGTGCCGACTCCTGACCTTCGAGCGCCCCCCAGAACTGAGCCAGTCCGTTGCTCGGGCGCGGCTGCTGCACTTACCTTTTGACTTCCGCCACGCTCGTGGCGGCGGGCGTCACCGCCGGACCGCTATCGGCGGACGCCGCCGCGGCCTTGGCCACGGGCTTGGCCGGCTCCGGTTTCACGATGTCGATATTGCCCTTGAAGTAGGCCCCGTCTTCGATCACGATCCGCGCCGTCCGGATGTCGCCCACCAGCTTGGCGTCCTTCCGGATGTCGATCTTGTCCGTCGTCTCCACGTTCCCGTGGATGGTGCCCAGCGCCACCAGTTCCTTGGCCTTCAGATTGGCGCGCACCCGCCCGTTCGGACCGACGGTCAGCCGGTGCTCAGGCAACTCCACCGTGCCCTCCACCTCGCCGTCGATGGTCAGATCCTCGCGGCTGACGATCGTCCCCTTCACCAGCACCGATTTTCCGATCACGGCTTGCCCCCTGGGTACATCGTTGCCCTCTGAGCCCCGCCCCGGAAGCGTCGACATGGGAATCCCTTCGCGGGACAATTCCGCGGGAGTCGGCGGCATCGCCGCCGCGCGCGCGGCCGGCTCCTCTTCTTTGCGACGGTTCCACATAGAAAGGCTTACTCCTAGGAAAACTGTTTCTCTATCCTACACCTTCCCTCCCCGCCTCTCCACCCGTTTCAGTACCAGTCCGTCCGCACCGTCCCCGATCTGGGATAATCCAAGCAGTGTCACGAGTCCGAGAACTGGAGCACCGCCTGGAACGCACCACGGCGGAGCTGCATCTCCTCCAAAAAATCAGCCGGCTGATGGTGCGTGAGATCAGCCTGCCGGACGCCATCAAGTCCATCGTGAAAGCGGTGTCCGAGATCACCCACAGCGACTCGTGCCTGCTCTACCTCCTGGATGAAGGAGAGCTGGTGCTGGTCGCTTCCAGCCACGCCAACCGCCAGGCCGGCCAGGTCCGCCTGAAACTCAGCGAAGGTCTCACCGGCTGGGTGGCCCGCGAGCGGCGGCTGCTGGCGATCTCGAAGGAAGCCTACCGGGACCCCCGTTTCAAAGCCTTCACCGAACTGCCCGAGGACACCTTCGAGGCCTTCCTCTCGGCGCCGGTCATCGCCCGCAACCGCCTGGTCGGCGTAATGAACGTCCAGCACCGGATCGCCCATCCCCATTCCGGCGACGAAATGGAACTCATGACCACCATCGGCGAGCAGCTCGGCTGCATGCTGCTGCTCTCGCAGGTGGAGCCCAACTCCGTGCCGCTGATCCACCATGCGGAGCTGGCCCTGGCCGGCTCCTCGACGCCCCGCCGCTAATGCTCCGCCTTTGGCTTTGCTGTCTCGCGCTCGCGCCGCTGCTCGCGGCGCAGGAGTCGTTTCGCTCCGTCTTCCTGTTCGATGAAGACAAAAAGAGCTTCAGCATCTCCGACCTTGAGGTCCTCTCGGACCGCCGCGCTGTCGCCGCCGGAGCCTTCACGAACGAGGAGAAGGAATCCATCCGCGGCCTCGTCGTGGTCACCTCGGACGGCGGCGCCACGTGGTCCCGCGTCGAGGTCTCCGAACCCGCCGTCGCGCTTTTCTTTCTCAATGACTCGCTCGGTTGGATGGCGACCACCCGCGGCATCTGGACCACCCAGGAGTCCGGCCGGAGCTGGCGCAAGATCGACGGACTCTCCGGCGTCCGCGACCTCTGGTTCCTCGACCCCAACCGCGGCTTCGCCGTCGGCCTCAACAAATCCGTCTGGGACACCCGCGACGGCGGCAAGACCTGGAAACCCGTCGCCGCCGCCAAAAAACCCGACGCCAACGAGGAATTCACCTCCTACGACTTGATTCAGTTCGTCACCCCCAAGCGGGCCCTGATCGTGGGCGGTTTCACGCCGCCCGTCCGCGGTATGGTCCCGGTCTGGGCCGATCCCGAGCGCGCCCGCCGCGAGCGCCCCACGCTCACCCTGATGCTCGAAACCTCCGACGCCGGCGAAACCTGGGAGGCTGCCACCGCGCCGCTGTTCGGGCGTGTCACCCAGAGCCGCTTCGCCGCCGACGGGACACGCCTGTTGGTGCTGCGCTTCAGTGAAGTGTTCGACTGGCCGTCCGAAGTCTACCGGGCGCTTCCCGGCCGCAAGCAGGAACGCGCCTTCCGCGAAAAGAATCAACTGGTTACGGACGCCCTGCCGGTCGGCAAGGAGTACGCCCTGCTGGCCGCCGTCGAGGTCCCGGGCATGCTCAACTCGCTGCCCGTGCCCGGCAAGGTCCGGATCCTCGAATCCCGGGACCTCGTGAACTGGGCGCCGCGCAAAGTCGATTACCGCGCCGTCGCCCGCCGGGTGATTCTCAAGGGGAGCCCCGAGTTCGGCTTCTGGGCCGCCACCGACCAGGGCATGATCCTCAAGCTCAGACCTTGAAACACGATCCGTGAACTCCGTTTTATCCACAAGAAAGTCTCAGGCCCGTCCCGTATCCGAATGAAAACAATAAGAGTTTTCCTTCTGGAAAACCGCCGGGCAGGCCGCTTATTCACTTGACCGTAACCGTCCTTAGTGGCATTCTAGGGTCGGTTCCAAGAGGTTCAAGGAACAGCGAGCCTGGCGGCAGGTAGCGGGCCCGGAACGATGATCCGGCAAGCGTCACTTAGCAATGGGAGACGCAGGCCGGGGAGCGAAGGGAATCGGGCCGGTCGCACAGGTAAGCCGCCTGGATTGGGGGCTGGCTGAGCGCTACGATCCGGAGGGATGGAGACGTCCCGATGGGGAGCGAAGGCTGGATGACCAGTCCGGGGATTCCGGGAGCGGAACGGCAACGGGTGGCCCTGCGATGAAACTCCCCGGCGTCAAAAGCGCCGAGGACGGAGCGGGCAACCGAACGGGCTGGGAAACGACCGGAAGGGGAGCGAAGGACTAGGCCAGGATCGTTCGAATCCGCCGGGGCGCGGCCGCAAGGCAGGCGTCGATGCGGGCTAGAGAAAGGCCGGTCCGAGGTTCCGGCTTCGGAAGAGGACTCGGGCGCGAAGGCGCTGGGGAGCATTGATCTGTGGGCGGCCAAAGCCGTCTGCGGGGAGCGAACCGGCTCACCATCCCCCACCTCGGCTGCCCCGCTGGAAGCCGTGCATGCCGGCTGGCTAGCAAGCTGTCGATTGGGTCACTTGGAACCACTTCTCTTTTCGGGCTACCCTTTGTCCGCCGCGACGGGCGAGATTTCGTTCGCCGCCGGCTGCGGCTTCGCGCCCGCCGGGTTCCCGCTCGGATTATCCCGCCATCGTTTGCCCGAGGAGTAGCGTCGTGTCCGGAAGGACGCGAAGTTAAACCGGCACATCTCGCAGCGGTATCGCTTGGCCCCCAGCCCGATCAGCAGACGCATCATCGGCGGTGCGATGTAGTACTCTTCGGACCAGGTACTGAGGGTCATGCTATAGCAGCGGGGGCATTTGGCCGCCAGCATGGTCCCGAATTGCCAGAGGCTGTGCCGGAACCGCAGCTTGCAGTCGCGGCAGCGCGCCGGCATCACTCCCAACCACCGCATCAGCTTGTCCGTGAAACTGCGCAACCGCGCCGGCCGTACGTTCCTGGAGCCGCAATCCGGACACTCGATCATCATCCCGCGACGGGGCTCCACGGCCATAATCGGAGATCGGACGGCTTCCACCGTTCCGTTAGACCGCCTCCGCGTCTTGATGATGACCCGCAAGTTACCTTCAATAATGCGGTGAATTTCCCGTAGCCGTCAAGCTTGCGTTACCCTGCTCCGTTGTTCCACGTAGGCCCGGGCATACCGCGTGAACGCAGCCTGCAGCGCATCCCGGCAGCGGTCGCTGGTCCCCGTCGCTCGGCCACCCACCGACGTCACGTGCAGCAGCTCGCGTGTCGTGGACGTAATGAAGACCTCATCGGCGCGCTCCACGTCGGCCAGCGTCAGTACCATCTCCCGCACGGTAATGCCCGGCGCCGCAACCGCCCCCTCCAACAGCAGCTCCCGGGTGATCCCCGGCAGGCAACCCGAACTCAGCGGCGGCGTCAGTACCCGGTCCCCAAAAACCGCGAACACGTTCGCCGAAGTGCACTCGGCTACCTCGCCGCGCTCATTCAGCAGGATCACCTCGTCGAAACCCTGCTGGTGCGCGCGTTCGTTCCAGGTGAGATTCGGCGCCCACGAGAGCATCTTGGCGTTGGCGAACTCGTTGGCCGCAAACCGCGCGTTCGCCACCACTCCCAGCTTCACCGCGCCCGGCCAGTCGTTTACCGGAGCCGTGAACGCCACCAAGTCCCAATCGCGCCCCACCGACGGACCTTCCCACATTCCGCCCCGGTTCCGCACCACCACCACGCGCAACGTCGCGTTCGCCGCGCCGTTCGCGGCCACCAGCGCCAGCAGCCGCTCCTCCAGCCACGCCGCGCTCTCCG
This sequence comes from uncultured Solibacteraceae bacterium, assembly GCA_964471915.1. Classification (GTDB taxonomy): domain Bacteria; phylum Acidobacteriota; class Terriglobia; order Bryobacterales; family Bryobacteraceae; genus JAIEPW01. Next base: position 20,082 of record CAYYID010000046.1, read on the forward strand.
GCATCGGGACCTGCAGTTTCCCCGCGTCCGTCACCATCCGCGCCCAGTGCCGCGGATACTCAAACAGCACGCCGTCCAGCACCCGGATGGTCGAAAACACGCCCCAGCCATTCAGCAGGCCCACCTGGCCCGGCGAAACGCACAGCTCCCGGGCGTCAATCACTCGCTCGTTGTGCAGCAGGTACGGATGCATCGGCTAACGAGTCTACTACGCGCCGCGCAGCGTCGCGGCGACCTCGGCGGGCAGCGGCGCCGGCCGCCCCTCGCGCACGCACACGATCACAATCTTGCCCTTCGCCGCCGGCTGGCCCGCAATCGCGGCGTCGAAACCCAGCGTAAACGAAGTCGTCCCCACCCGCTCCACCGTCACCGCGATCTCCAGCAAGTCGTCGTAGTACGGCGGCGCGATGTAATCGCACTCCACGTGGACCCGCGGCCAGTCCACGCCGTGCTTCTTCATCTCTTTGTACGGCATCCCCAGCGACCGCAGGAACTCGATCTCGGCGTACTCGAAATGCTTCAGCATCGCCGTGTAGTGGATCCGCTGCGAGGCGTCCGTGTCGACGAACCGGACGCGCGAAGGAAAGATAAACGGGCTTTTCACCCCCGTATCGTACCGAACCGCCACCCGGCTTGATACCATACCCGACAATCATGCGGCTGTCCGACAAGTACACGGCTGAGTCCGGCTATGTCTACCTGACCGGCATCCAGGCCCTGGTGCGCCTGCCGGTCGACCAGATGAAACGCGACCGCGCCGCGGGACACAAAACCGGCGCGTTCATCTCGGGTTACGAAGGCTCCCCGCTCGGCGGCTACGACCTGTCGCTCGCCCGCGAGCGCAAGCTGCTCGCCGAGTGGAACATCCACTTCCGGCCCGGCGTCAACGAGGACCTCGCCGCCACCAGCGTCTTCGGCACCCAGATCCTCGACGTGCTGCCCCACAAGAACGTCGATGGCGTCCTCGGCATCTGGTACGGCAAGGGACCCGGCGTCGACCGCACCGGCGACATCTTCCGCCACGCCAACCTCGCCGGCACCGTCGGACCCCTCTCCGCCGCCCTCGTCCTCGCCGGCGACGACCACGCCTGCAAGAGTTCCACCATCCCCCACCAATCCGACTTCAGCCTGATGAACGTCGGGTTCCCGATTCTGTACCCGGGCAATGTCCAGGAGATCCTCGACTACGGCCTCTACGCCGTCGCCCTCTCCCGCTGGTCGGGCGCCTGGACCTCGCTCAAGATGATCACCGACATCTGCGACGGCGGCGGCACGGCCCGCGTCGACGCGGACCGGCTCCAGATCGTCCTGCCCGAGGGCTACCAGAAGACGGTGGACGCCCGCATCGTGCCGCCGTTCACCCTTCAGCTCGAGTACGAGGTCAACGCCCGCCGCATGGCCGCGGCCCTCGAGTTCTCCCGCGCCAACCGCCTCAACCACTGGCGCGGCCGCCGCGACGGCGCGCGCCTCGGCATCGCCGCCGCCGGCAAGTCCTACTACGACACCATCCAGGCTCTCCGCGACCTCGCCATCGGCGAAGAGGAACTCGACGCCCTCGGCGTCCGCCTCGCCAAGTTCGGCATGACCTTCCCGGTCGATCCGGTCTTTGCCCGCGACTTCGCCCACGGCCTCGAAACCATCCTGGTCGTCGAGGAAAAACGACCCTTCCTCGAAATGCTGCTGCGCGACGCGCTGTTCAGCGCCCCGGCGCACCCGGCGGTGATCGGCAAGACCGATCGCGAAGGCCGCCCGCTGCTGCCGCCTTCCGGCGAATTCGGCCCCGACGCCATCGCGCGCGTCCTGGCGGGCCTGCTGGGCCGCGATTCGGACCGGCTCGAGCGCCTGGCCGCCCTTACCGGCGCGCCCAAGCAGATCCTCAACCCTCGGCCACCCAACTTCTGCTCTGGCTGCCCGCACAACCGCTCCACGCTGCTGCCCCACGGCTCCGTCGCCGGCGGCGGCATCGGCTGTCACACCATGGCCAACCGCCTGATGGATCCCGACCGTACCTTCAGCTTCCTTACCCACATGGGTGGCGAAGGCGCGCCTTGGATCGGCATGACCCCGTTCACCGACACCAGGCACGCCTTCCAGAATATCGGCGATGGGACGCTCTTCCACTCCGGCTACCTCGCCATCGAAGCCTGCCGCGCGGCCGGCGTCAACATCACCTACAAGATCCTCTACAACGACGCCGTCGCCATGACCGGCGGCCAGGACGCCCAGGGCGCGCTGCCCATCCCCGCCCTCACCCGCAAGCTCGAAGCCGAAGGCGTCAAGAAGACCATCGTGCTCGCCGAGGACGTCTCGCAGTATGAAGAGGTCGCGCTCGCACCCAACGCCGAGGTCCGTGACCGCTCGCAGCTCCTCGAAGCCCAGACCGAACTCGCCGCGATCCCCGGCGTCACGGTGATGATCTACGACCAGGAGTGCGCCGCCGAAAAGCGCCGCAAGCGCAGCCGCGGCAAACTCGCCGAGCCCGTTCGCCGCCTGGTGATCCACGAGGAAGTCTGCGAAGGCTGCGGCGATTGCGTCAAGCAGTCCAACTGCATGAGCCTGACGCCCGTCGCCACGCCGCTCGGGCAGAAGATGCGCATCCACCAGTCGTCGTGTAACAAGGACTACTCCTGTGCGCTCGGCGACTGCCCGTCCTTCGTGACGGTGAACCTCAAGCCCGGCACCGGACTCAAGAAGAAGCCCTTGCCCGAGCTGCCCGCGGCCGAGGTCACGCCGCCGCGCGACATCGTCCGCGCCGGCTCCGGCTACCGCATCCTCATGCCCGGCGTCGGCGGCACCGGTGTCGTCACCGTCAACGCGCTGCTGGCCACCGCCGCGTGGATCGAAGGCAAGCACGCCATCACCCTCGACCAGACCGGCTCTGCCCAGAAGGGCGGCGCCGTGGTCTCGCACCTGCTGATCAGCGACGCGCCCATCGAGGCGCCCGCCCGCACCAACAGCTTCAATGCGGACCTGATCCTGGGTTTCGATGTCGTCACGCTCTCCTCCGCCGACAACCTGAAGCTCGCCGCGCCCGACCGGACCATCGCGGTGCTGAACACGCACATCACCCCGACCATCGACATGATCCGGCTCCGCCAGCTCGCCGGACCCGAGGCGCAGATCGCCGCCATCGACGCCGCCACCTCCCGCGGCCGCAACGTCTATGCCGACGCCAACCGCCTCGCCGAGGGCCTGTTCGGTTCACACCTCGCCTCGAACATGGTCGTTACCGGCATCGCCTGGCAGGCCGGCCTGATTCCGCTCGCGCTCGAGTCCATCGAAAAAGCCATCGAGTGGAACGGCGTCGAGGTCGACAAGAACAAGCGCGCGTTCCTCTGGGGCCGCAAGTACTACCAGGACGCCGCGTTCGTCGACTCGATCCTCGCCCCCAGAGCTTCGGTGGAACCGGCCGGCGATCCCGTGGAACTGCGCGCCGCCAAGCTCACCGCCTATCAGAGCGCGGCCTACGCCGCCGAGTACCGCGCGTTCGTCGATAAGGTCGCCGCGCGGCGTCCCGAACTCCGCGAGCCCGTCGCCCGTTACCTCTACAAGCTGATGGCGATCAAGGACGAGTACGAGGTCGCCCGGCTCCTGACCAGCGCCGAGTTCGAGGCGCAGGCGCGCGCGCTTTGGGAATCCCCCGAGTCGCTCTCCTACAACCTGCACCCGCCGCTGCTACGCCGCTTCGGCTTCCACCGCAAGCTGAAACTGGGTGCCTGGTTCAAGCCGGCGCTCCAGTTGCTGGCCGCACTGAAACCGCTGCGCGGCACCACCCTCGACGTTTTCGGCTGGTCCGCCCACCGGCGCCTGGAACGCAGCCTGGTACCCTGGTACCGCGATCTCGTCGAGAAGGCGCTGGACGCGGATCCCGCGCTCGCCCAGGAGATCGTCGCGCTGCCCGACCAGATCCGCGGCTATGAGCAGATCAAGGAGGCCAGCATCGAGAAGACGAAGCAGCTCGCGCAACAGAAACTGGCCGCGATCGTGAAGAAGGAGTTCGCCGTCCGATGACTGTCCTGAACCGCCGCCACGCCCTGATCGCCATGGCCGGCGCCACCGCCGCCTGCACCTCCGACTGGCCGATGAACGGCGACCGTCTCTATGCCGACGTCGAAAAGTACGTCAGCCTGGGCGAGCACCGCACCGGCACGCCCGGCGACCATCTCACCTCCGAGTGGCTCCGCGGCAACCTGCAGATCTCCGGATACCACGTCGACCTGCAGGAATGGACCGTGCCGACGTTCTACCCCGGCGACGTGCACGTCCTTGCGGGCAATGACAAAGTCCCCGCTTTTCCGCTGTGGCCCGTGCGCGCCGCTGCCGCCGTCGAAGGACCCCTGGGCACGGCGATTGGCGTCGCCCGGCTGCAGAACCCCGTCGGCGCGCTCAGCCGCCAGGCGCCGCTGTGGGGCATGATCGAGGCCGCGCGCGCGCAGAACCTGCAGGGACTGATCGTCGTCACCGAAGGACCTACGGGCGAGGCCATCGCGCTGAACCACGAATCTGGCGTCGAGGAATGGCCCATGCCGATCGTGCTGGTCGGTTCGCGTTACGCCGAGCCCATCCTCAGCGGCTTCGCGGGCGCCAAGCCCGTGCGTATCGTCATTGCGGGCAAGCCCGATCCGGCCGCGCGCGCCACCAACGTCGTCGCGCGCTTCGGGTCCCAGGGCAAGTACATCGTGGTCTCGACCCCGAAGTCCGGCTGGTTCCGTTGCGGCGGGGAGCGCGGCCCCGGCATCGCGTTGTGGCTCGGTCTGGCGCGCTACGCCGCGAACCACCCCGGCCCGTTCCGCTATCTCTTCACCGCTAATAGCGGCCACGAGCTGCACGACCACGGGATGCAGCAGTTCCGGAAGTCCATCGCGCCGCCGCCCTCCGAAGTCGCCTGCTGGATCCATTTCGGCGCGGGGATCGCGACGTGGGCCTGGCAGAGCGGTAAGAAGCAGGGCTTCGCGGATCCACGCCGCGTCCTGCAGTGCACTCCGGATCTGGCGCCGCTGCTCGCCCCCGAGTTCAGCGGCATCGAAGGCCTGCGCCCGCAGCCGAATACGTTCTTCGGCGAACTGCGGCACCTCGATGGCTACCGCCGCTTCGGCATCGCCGGCTCGCACCGGTTCCACCACGTGGTGACGGACGACGCCGCGAATACGGGTCCGGAGATCCTGGAGCCGGTGGGGAAGGCATTCGTCCGGGTGCTGGAAAAGCTCGCCTGATCCGCCTGGGCGGTCGGCGGGGTCAACAAGCCGCAGACCCCCCAATAAACCGTCGGAACGCGTCCGCGCAGGCGGCTTGGTAGGCGCGCCTGGACTCGAACCAGGGACCCTCAGCTTAGAAGGCTGATGCTCTATCCACCTGAGCTACGCGCCCGCCGACTTTCATGATAACCCCGCGCCCCGGCGCAACAGCCAGGCTGCCGCTCCCGCCAGCGCCAGGTTCACCGCCACGATTCCCGCCACCGGGGTCTGCCCGAACGACGCCACGGACTGCACCCGGAACGGCGCCACCCGGTCCACCGCCGTCCAGAATCCCCCGGGAGCGAGATACCAGACGTCCGCGCGCAACCCGACGTAAGTGCCATCCTGAGGCTTGGTCTCGATCAGATCCGTCCGGTCCGTGCGGTACTCTTCGCCGGTGGCCTCGATCCGCCCGACCAGGTAATCCGAACCTTCGGTGGCGCGGTCGTACCGCTCCACCGTGAAGCCGGTGCGCACAAAACGGCCGCGGTTGGCGGCGGTGGCCACTTCGCGCGCCGTCCACGGCAGCACGAACAGGGCCGCCAGGGCCACCAGCAATCCCGCGGCGAAGAACCCCGGCCGCCTCTGTCCCGCCATGCTTACATCGCCGCCGTCGCGTGGATCTCGTCCAGCAGCGCCCGAGCCGCCAGCCGGCCCTCTTCAGCCAGCCGCAACTCTTCCGTCCGCTGCGCGAACGCCGTTTCCACCTCGCCGGGCTGCAACACCGCCAGCAACTGCAAATACTCCGCCGGATACTGGCCGCGCAAGTCGTCGAAATGCAACTCGCGCCGCGGCGAAACCACGCCCTGCCGGATGTAGCCGGCGAGCGCGAGCACGTCTTCAATGCGCTGGCGGTTCATGCCTATTGGACGCCCCGCCGCCGGTCCGGTTGCAGAAACCGGGACCTAGGGAATGATCCCGTCCGCAACGTACCAGCTCAGCACTTCCGCCGTCGCCCGCCCCGCCACCACCGCCGGATGCTTCGCCATCGCAGCGCGCGCCGCCTCCAGGGATCCCGCGTCCAGCACCGCCATCCCCGCCACCCCGGCGTCGCCCTCCACCGCGCCCCACGCCCGCGCGCCCTCCACCGCCTCCAGCGAACCCGCCCAGCGCTCCGTCTTGCGCAGAATCGCGAGCTGCAACTGGATCATCTTATCTGGCGCGTTCGGATTCGCGGCCTTCGCTTCCTTATACTTGCGCGCGATCCCCGCCGGACCGGACCAGCGGTACAGCACCGCCACCAGTTGCCCCTTCTGCACCAGCGCATCCGCCGCTACCAGCTTGTGGATCTCCTCCAGCGGCATCTCTCGGAACAGGATCACGCCGCGCAGCGCTCCCCCGCCCCCCAGGGGTCCCGCGCCAAGTAACGCCCCCTTCTCGAACATCACGCCCAGGTTCGCGATGTGCCGGGCCTGCAGCTCTTTGCCCTCCTCGGCCGCCAACGGCGTACGCCCCGGCGCGGATTGAAAGAAGCCGAACACGTAGTTCTCGGCCTGGACCCCGGCCACGGCCAGCAGCAATGTCAGCAAGATGCGCATGTCCCTATATTCCACGAAATCCCCGGCTCCTTTAACCCCGCCCCGCTGCGCTACACTCGGACCGCGATGGAAATGGTGCTCGACTGGATCTCGATCCACGGCTACTCCGCGATCTTCGTGCTCCTGGTGCTCGGCATTGTCGGACTTCCCGTCCCCGACGAGACGCTGCTCGTCTTCTCCGGCTCCCTGATCGCCGCCGGCCGCCTCCATCCCCTCGGCACGTTTCTCGCCGCCCTGGCTGGCAGCATGTGCGGCATCACCATCAGCTATTGGCTCGGCCGCACCCTCGGCCTCGGCGTGGTCCACAAGTTCGGCCGCTACCTCCACGTCGATGACGCGAAGCTCGCCCGCCTCCACGCCTGGTTCGACCGCATTGGCCACTGGGTCCTGTTCGTCGGCTATTACATCGCCGGCGTCCGCCACTTCTCCGCCGTCATCGCCGGCACCAGCGGCGTCGGCATCCGCGACTTTGCCCTCTACGCCTACTCCGGAGCCTTCGTCTGGATTTCCACCTTCCTCGGCATCGGCTACCTCGTCGGCGAGAACTGGCGGCACATTCTCGGCCACGTACACCAAATTGTCTGGGTGGTCACCGGACTCGCCGCCCTCGCGGCGGCCGGCTATGCCCTGCGCTGGTGGAGCCGGAAACGCGCTTCCTCCCAGGCCTGAAAGCTACGGCTTCTGGTGATAGTTCGGGAACGCCGGCTTCTTGAACTCCCGTGGCGGATTCTTCTGCAACTGCTCCAGCACCACCGCCACCGCCTTCTCTAGCTGGGTGTCCCGCCCCGCGCGCCACGCCGCCGGATCCAGATCCACCTCCACGTCCGCCGGCACGCCCGCGTTCTCCACGTCCCACTGCCCCTCCAGATTCCAGAACGCCAGGTTCGGCGACGTCACCGCGCCGCCGTCCACCAGCGGAATCGCGCCGATGTTCCCCACCAGCCCGCCCCACGTCCGCTTGCCGACCAGCGTCCCGATCTTCATCTTCCGGAAGTACCACGGCAGCGCATCGCCGCCGGATCCCGAGTACTCGTCGATCAGCATCACCTTCGGCCCGTAGATCGAACCCGCCGGCGTCGAGAAGTCCGCGCCCTCCCGCGTCGACCACTTGTTCATCAGCGGACGCTGCAGGTGGTCGATCATGTAGTCCGCCGCCTGGCCCCCGCCGTTGGCCCGCTCATCCACCACCGCCGCCTGCTTGTCCACCTGCGCGAAGTAGTAGCGGTTGAAATTGACATAGCCCGCGCCCGCCGTGTTCGGCAGATACACGTACGCCACCTTGCCGCCGGTCGTCTGATCCACTCTGCGGCGATTCGTTTCGATCCAATCCAGGTTCCGCAGCGCGAACTCGCTTCCCACGGGCACCACGGTCACGTCCCGCGCCCCGGTCCCGTCGGCGTTCGGACCCACGCGCAGCGCCATCTGCTTGCCCGCCGTGCTCTCCAGAAACGCGTGGACGTTATCCGCCGCGCGCAGCTCCCGGCCATTCACCGCCAGCAGATACTCGCCCGCCTGCACGTTCACTCCGGGTTGCGTAAGCGGCGCCCGCAACTGCGGATTCCAGTTCTCGCCGCTATACACCTTCGCGAACCGGTACCGCCCGTTCTCCACCTTGTAGTCCGCCCCCAGCAGTCCGCCGGCCACCGTCTTCGGCTGCGGCTGCGCGCCGCCCGCGACGAACAGATGCCCCACCGACATCTCGCCCAGCATCTCCTGGAACAGGTAGTTCAGATCCCCGCGGCTGCCCACGCTTTCGAGGTACGCCGCGTACTTGCGCTTGGTCTCCGCCAGGTTCAGGCCATGCAGCCCCGGATCGTAGAAAAAGTCCCGCTGGAGCCGCCACACCTCGTTGTAAATCTGGCTCCACTCCTCGCGCGGGTTCACCCGCATCTCGAGGCCTTCCAGGTTCACGCGCCCCTCGCCCGGACGCACCGGAGCGTTCGTAGCCGCCAGGAACCACTGCGCCGCCGGACCCAGACCTTGCCGGTACAACAGCTTCTCCCCGTTCGCCGAAACGTCGAACCACGACACGCCTTCCAGCACCTTCTCCGGCTTTCGCGTTTTCAAGTCGAACTTCTGGATCGTCGCGCTCGCCTGCGCGCCCAGGTCCACCACCGCCGGACCTTCCGCAACGTACAGCACGCCCTCTTTGCCCGCCCGCAGCCCCAGATAATTCTGCGCCGCGAGCGGCAGCGCCAGGATCCGCTGCGAGATCCCCTCGAAATCGATCGTCACCGGCTTCGGACCCTTGGCCGGTTCCGCCTTAGGGGCCTCCGGCTTCGGCGCTTCCACCTTTTCGTCGTCGCTTTCCGGCGCCAGCGGCGACGTCTTCGCCTTGCTCAGCACCGTCACGTACACGCTCCGCGTCACCGGACGGTTCGTCGACGACATGTCCAGCCACCAGCTGGCCGCCGCCTGGTTCGTCGACGCCGTGAAGTACAGGTAGTCCCCCGACTTATCGAACACCGCGTACCGCGCGTCCGACATCCCGTCGCTCACTTGCGTCGTCTTCCCCGTCTCCAGCGAATACACGAACACGGCCCGCAGGTTGTTCTTCAGCAGCTTCGTGTAGGCGATCCACTTCGAATCCGGCGCCCACGCCGGATCCAGGTTCTTGATCGGCGAGTCATACGTGTCCGCATCCACCCGCACCGGCGTCTTCTTCTCCAGGTCCAGGTACCAGACGTTCAGCTTCTTGTCCGTGTAGACCACCTTCTTCGAGTCCGGCGACCACGCCAGCGTGTAGTAATAAGTCGGCTCCGCGAGCGGGTACTTCTTCGCCTCCGCGAAACCCGCCTGCTCCCGCAGGTGCAGCGCGTACTCACCGCTCTCGTCCGAAAAGTACGCGATCCACTTCCCGTCCGGCGACCACGCCGGCGCCCGCTCCGCCACGCCCGGGGTCTGCGTCAGGTTCCGGATATCGCCTTTCTGCGCCGGCGCGGTGAACACCTCTCCCCGGGCCGCCAGCAGCACCCGCGCCCCCGTCGGCGACAGGCTCGCCGTCTGCACGTACGGCAGCGCCTTCTCGATCGACGGCCGCACCGCCAGCAGGTCCGCCGACACCCGGATCTCCACCTTCGCCGCCTTCCCGGACTTCGGATCGAACAGGAAAATCTGCCCGAACTGCTCGTACACCAGCACGTCCGGACCCTTGGCCAGCCACTTCAGGTCCAGTCCGTCGTTCTTCACGAGTTGCGCCACCGTCTTCTTCGCCGGATCGTAAGCGAACAGCGTCACCGGCCCGTTGCGGTCGCTCAGAAAATAGACTTTGTCGCCCATCCACACGGGCTGGAAATCGTTCGAGTTCTGGCGCGGCACCCGTTCCACCTTCGAGTCGGCCAGGTTCGCGATCCATACCGGAGTGGTCTGCCCGCCGCGGTAGCGCTTCCAGACGGTGAACGCGCGCAGCAGCGGCACGTACGCGATGCGCGCGCCGTCCGGCGAGAAGCTCCCCTCCTCCGCCATGGGCAGCGGCACCTGCTCCTCCAGCCCCCCGTCCAGCCGCGCCACGAACAACCGGCTGCCGCGCAGATACGCCTCGCGGTTCGAAGTCACCAGGACGCCCTTGCCGTCCGGCGTCCAGCCCTGCACCAGGTCCGCGCCCGGATGCCACGTCAGCCGCCGCGGCACGCCGCCGGTAGCGGGAACCACAAAGGCGTCCAGGTTGCCGTCGTACTCGCCCGTGAACGCCACCAGCGTCCCGTCCGGCGAGAAGCTGGGGTTCGTCTCCGTCCCCGTCGCCGCCGTCAGCCGCTTGGCGTCCCCGCCCTCCCGCGGCACAATCCACAGGTCGCCGGCGTAGCCGAAGACGATATGCGTCCGGTTCACCGCCGGCTTCTGGAACAGCGGCGGCTGGGCGCTCAGGGCAAACCCGCCGAGCAGAAGGAAAAGTAGGGTGCGCATAGGGGATTCGCCGATCAGTATAGCCCCCCGCGCGGGACCGGGCGGCGCTACCCTGGAAGCGGCGTGCGGACCTTCCTCCACCTCGACATGGACGCCTTCTTCGTCTCCGTCGAAGAACTCTACGACCCTTCTCTCAAAGGCAAGCCGGTCGTCGTCGGCGGCAAGCCCGACCAGCGCGGCGTCGTCTCCGCCGCCTCCTACGCCGCCCGCAAGTTCGGCGTCCATTCGGCGATGCCGCTCCGCACTGCCCATAAGCTCTGCCCCCAGGCGATCTTCGTCGAGGGTCACCGCGAGCGCTACACCGAGTACTCGCGCAAAGTCTACGAGGTCCTGTGCCGCTTCTCGCCCAAGGTCTCCATGGCCTCCATCGACGAAGCCTACCTGGACCTGGCGGGCACCGAACGCCTCCACGGGCCGCCCCTCGCCGCCGCCCACCGCCTGCACCAGCAGATCCACGCCGCCACCGCGCTGAACTGCTCCATCGGCATCTCGGTTTCGCGCCTCGTCGCCAAGATCGCCTCCGACCAGGCCAAACCCAATGGCGTGCTCCACGTGCTTCCCGGGCAGGAGGCCCGCTTCCTCGCCCCGCTGGATATCCGCAAGGTCCCGGGCGTGGGCAAGGTCACCGAGAAAAACCTGAACGCCATCGGCATCCACAAGGTCGGCGACCTCGCCCGCCTCGAGGAGGACTTCCTTGCCCGGCGCTTCGGCCAGTGGGGACTCGCCCTCGCCGGCAAAGCCAAAGGCCTCGACGCCGGCGGCTGGTTCGACGGCGAAATCGGCGTCCGCGAGGACCCCAAGTCCATCAGCCACGAGCACACCTTCCTGGACGACACCGCCGATCCCGACGCCCTCGACGCCTCGCTGGTGCACCTCTCCGAGAAGGTCGCGCGCCGCCTCCGCGACCACAGCCTCTTCGCCCGCACCCTGCAGATCAAGCTTCGCTATTCGGACTTCTCCACCTTCACCCGCGCCCGCACGCTCGACCACGCCACGCAACTCGACACCGAGGTCTCCCGCGCCGCCCGCGCGCTGTTTCACGAGAACTGGACCGGCCAGCCCATCCGGCTGGTCGGCGTGTACGCTCAGTCGCTCGAACACCGCGAAGGCCAGATGAATCTGCTCGACGAAGGCAACACCGAACGCTGGCGCAAAGCCCTCGGCGCCGTGGACAAGATCCGCGACAAGTTCGGCGACTCCAGCGTCTCGCTCGCCCGCGGCCTCTCCGGCCGCTTCCGCGAGCGCATCCATGAAAACCCCGAAAACCTCCCCGGCAAAGAGCCCCCCAAGCCGCGCTAGTTCGGTAGTTCGGGGGCATCCCCCACCATCCCCCGAACTCCCGGGCCCCAATCGTTAACCCAAATCTCTCCAGCCACTTACAGACGTTTTCCAAGCCCGAAAATCTGTCTCACTCCCGCCCTGAGCCAGATTTCCCATCCCCGCTGCCGCCCCCCTCACCAAACCCCCGTCAATCGCCCCTTCCGCAACACGGGGTCATTCCGGTGCATCCCCCGTGTTTTCACCAGTGCTCGCCCAACTAACCTGCAGTCAATCACTTCCAGCCGCCGAACCAGAGCCCCAAACTACCCCTTGGCCCCCCGCCTGTAGAAAGATTGAGAGGCGCGGACTTCGACCCCCGCCGCCCGCCGGGGGCCGGTTCCCGCGCCTTCGCCAGTCCGACCCCTGGTGGGGGACCATGCCGTAGCCCACAGAGGATCCGGAGCTTGGCGGGTCGTTGCTCGAGAAGCTCGAACTGCGGTATGCAACGCCGCGCTTCCTCCGTAACGCCCCGTCCTTCTGCGATCATCGAATCGATGCACATCCGCAAGCCGCGCCTGCTCGCGCCCGGACCCACGCCTCTCTACCCGCCCGCCGTGCACGCCATGGCCGCCTCCGACCTCCACCACCGGACCCCGGAGTTCCGCGCCCTCTACCGCCAAGTGCTGGCGAGCTTGAAACGCGTCTTCGGCGTGGAGCGGCCCGTCCTGCCCCTCGTCTCCTCCGGCACCGGCGGCATGGAAGCCGCCATCGCCAACTGCTTTTCGCCCGGCGACCCGGTGATCGTCGCCACGGCCGGCAAATTCGGCGAACGCTGGGTGGCGCTCACCCAGGCCTACGCCCTCGACGCCTTCGTAGTCGAAAAACCCTATGGCGCCGTCCTCACCGCTGCCGACATTGCCGCCGCGCTGCACGCCAAACCGGACGCCCGCGGCGTCTTCCTGCAAGCCTCCGAATCCTCTACCGGCGTCGCCCACGACGTCGAAGGCATCGCGCGCATACTCAAGGAAACCGAAGCCCTCTTCGTCATCGACGCGATCACCGGGCTCGGCACCATGCTGCTCCCCATCGAAGAATGGGGACTCGACGTCGTCATCGGGGGCTCCCAGAAAGCGTTCATGATCCCGCCCGGCCTGGCCTTTGTCACCCTCACGGACAAGGCCTGGGACCGCGTCGCCACCGCCCGCCATCCGCGCTTCTACTTCGACCTCCGCAAGGAACGCGCCGCCGCCGAATCCGGCGACCCGAGCTGGACCCCCGCCGTCTCGCTGATCCTCGCCCTCGCCGAATCGCTCAAGTACATCGAATCGCTCGGCATGGCCAAGCTGATCGAGAACGCCCAACTGCTCGCCCGCGCCACGCGCGAAGCCGCGCTCGCGCTTGGCCTGCCGCTGTTCGCGCAGGGCAGCCCCGCCGGCTCCGTCACCGCGGTTTGCCCGCCTTCCGGCATGGACTCCGGCATCATCGTGAAGGATCTGAAGTCCAAGTTCGGCGCCACCATCACCAACGGCCAGGGGTCCATGGAAGGAAAGCTGTTCCGTGTCGCCCACCTCGGCTACTTCGATTTCCCGGACCTCTGGGCGCTGCTCGCCGCACTCGAACTGGTGCTCGACGCGCACGGGCACGCCGTCACCCTCGGCTCCGGAGTGGCCGCCGCGCAGCGCGTGTACCGCGAAGCGGCGCGCTAAAATCAATGCGGGTAGGCCGCCGCGTGCCGATCACCATCCGTCCTGACCTCGAAACACAGCTCCGCCTGCAGGCCGAGTCCGCCCAGTTGAGCGTCGAGGCCTACCTGGAGCAGCTCATTCTCGACGACGCGGCCGATCCGCCCCTCGCTGCTTCGGACCCGGAGTTTGCGGAAATCCGCGCCGCGGTTCAGGAGGGACTCGACCAGCTTGACCGCGGCGAAGCCACTCCTGTCCCAGGTCGTTGCTGCGAAGCTCTGAGCCCCCGCCGTAGGCGGGGGTCAGAGTCCCCAGCCAACGGGGCCGCGCGCGTCAGCGAGCGGCAAGCGCCGGCCGCAAATCGCCACCGAATGCGAAACTTTTCGCCCCTTCCCCCGTATTACCCGTGTGACCCGCCGCTCCCTCCTCGCCCTCTGGGCGCCCCCGTGCTCTACGCCAAACCGCGCCCGGACTCCTGGCGCCCCTGGCTCGCCGCCGCCCAGGTCCCCACGCTGACCCTCATCGATGTCGCCGCCGGCAAGCCGCCCCACTTCGAGTTCGCCCACACCGGCGAAGCGCCCACCGCCGACTCGATCTACGCCGCCGCCAGCCTTTCGAAACAGATCACCGCGGCCCTCGTGCTCGACCTCGTGGACCAGAAGCGGCTCACCCTGGACCAGCCGCTCGGCGACATCGCGGAAGTTCCCGGCCAGCCCGGAGCTTCCCGCGCCACGGCGCGCCAGCTCCTCAGCCACCGCAGCGGCTTTCCCAACTGGCGCGGCGAGCCCGGCGACAAGCTGGTGGTGCTCGACAAGGCCGCCTGGCGCTACTCCGGCGAAGGTTACGTCTACCTGCAGCGCGTCCTTGAAAAACTCACCGGCCAGCCCTTCGCCCGCTATGCCCAGAAGTCGCTCTTCGAAAAGCTCGGCATGACGCGCACCAGTTTTGCCCCCACCGCTGGACCGCCCCACGCGCGCCCGCACAATTCCCGCGGCGAGACGCCGCCCAACTGGCAGCGCCGCCGCGACACCCGCCTCGACGCCGCGGCCGGCCGCGTGAAGCACCTCGAGGACCTCACCATCCCGATGCAGGAGGAAATCCTCGCCGCCCAGAAAGACCCTCCGCTCCCCAACTGGTTTCTGATCAACGCCGCCGCCAGCCTCGAAACCACGCCCGCCGACTACGCGCGCTTCCTCGCCTTTGCGCTCGCGATGCCCATTCCCGCGGAGTTCGAAATCGAAATCGTCCGCGACGCCGCGTTCACGCTCGGCTGGGGGCTTGGCTGGGGGCTCGAAAAGCAGGGCTCCCGCACCTACGCCTGGCAGTGGGGCAACAACTCCGGCTACAAGCACTTCGTGCAGGCGGACCTTACGGCGCGCCGCGCCATCGCCGTGTTCACCAACGGCGATAACGGCGAGGCCGTCTATCAGCGGGCCTTCCGCGCCTACGCCCATCGCGACGCGTACGCGTTCCTGCGCCTCTAGCGGGCAGCCGCCAGGCCCAGTTCCCGCACGGTCTCCAGAAACTGCTCCCGGCTCTCCGGACGCACCGCCGTCAACGCCGGCGGAAACGCGCGCAGCGGCACCTGGTGCAGCATCGTCGGCCGGTGATCGCTACGGAAATAGCAGGTCTGGCAGCTCTCCACGCCGCCCCGCCGCTGAAACTCGCCGCGGATCGCCCGCGCGTGCGCGCTGGTCCACACCTTTTCGAATCCGTCGCGGCCCACGTCGCCGAACCGCTCGTTATCGTGGGTCGCGTAGCTGCAGAACATCAGCTCGCCGCTCGAGTTCAAGGTCGGCGAGAAGTGCGGCTTCGCGCACCGTAACGGACCCCGGCTGGCGTCATCCGCCCGGGTCTCGGGCGCGGGCGACTCCGCATACTGGTACCGGCTCAGCGCGCTCACCGGCACCATGGTCGCGTCCACCGTGTTGCCCCGGTAATCGTACGGCCGCAGCGACTTCACCGAGTAGAGATCGGACCCGCAGTCCTCGGCCATGGCCAGCAGTTGCGGCAACTGGTGCTCGTTGTGTTTCATCGCCAGCGTGCGGAACTCCACCAGCGGGTAGGGCAGCCGCAGCCGCTCGCGCAGCGCCACCAGGCGCCGCGCCGTGTCCAGCACTTTGCGCAGCTCGCCGCCCACGCGGTACTTCTCGAACGTCTTCTGGTCCGCGCCGTCCACGCACACGATCATCACGCTCGGCTGCGCGGCCACCAGTTGCTCCAGATGGCGCTCGCTATTGGCCGCCGTGCCGTTGGTGGAGACCACGCTCATCACGCCCAGCGCCGTCGCGTGCGCGATCATTTCGCTGAAGCGCGGGTGCATCAGCGGCTCGCCCCAGTCCCAGAACGCAGCCAGCATCAGGGTCTCGCGCAGTTCGTCCAGGGTGCGGCGGTAGACCTCGAAGTCCAGGTGCTCCGCCGGACGCCCCAGCGTCCCGGTGCCCGTCGGACACGCGGGACACTCCATGTTGCAGTACGTCGTGACGCCGACGTGCAGCACGTGCGGACGCGACAGCCGCCGCAGCCGCACGTCGGCGATCTGCAGCGCCAGGTTCCGCCGCCGCGGTCCGGTCAGCGGGCAGTGGTAGGTCATGGCCTCCTGGTGCACGGGAAACGAATCGAACGCCAGCAGCCCCAGGGAACGGCGCGCGGCGTCCCGCAGTTGCGCGATCATGCCTGGGCCTCCTGCCGCAGTTCCGGGGTAGCCCCGGTCGCCATCTCCCAGAACCGCGCGTTCGCCTCGCGGCACGCGGCCAGGGGATCGGGCCACGAAAACGCCCCCACGCGTCCGCTGGCGATCACCCGGCAGCCGCACGCCAGGGCCTCCGCGGCCAGCCGCCCGAAAGCGTGGAGCATTACCGGATCCAGCACCACCGCCTGATAGCCGTTGAGCAACTCCGGCATGTCCGCGTGGGGCGTCGCCAGGTACGCGCGCCGCTCCACGGCGAAGCCCGCCGCGCGCGCCCGCTCCTCCGCCGTGCCCGCGACGCGAATCGCGTCGCCCGTGATCAGCGCCCGGCGCGGCCGTACCTCCCAAGGAGTCACAGAGCGGAACCGGGCGAAATCCAGAGGCGGGGCGATTTCCACCTGCGGCGCCCGGATCCGCACCAGCGCGTTCACCGCCTCCCGGTGCAGCGGCGACAGAAATTGCACCACGTCGCAGCGGTCGTACAGCTCTTCGAACACCCGCGCCGCCGCGTCCGAGCAGCCGCACGGCTCCCGCCGCACCGGACCCACCGCCACGCACGCGCCGGTCCGGTAGGCGCAGGGATGCACGTCCCGCTCCGACCGGATCACCCGGCCGCGGTATTTCTCCAGACGGCGCAGCCAGTCGCGCGCCGCCGCCAGCTCCCGGCGTAGCGTCACCGCCTGGAACGCGGACTTATCCAGCGCGTTCCACACCCATTGCTTCACCGCGCCGCCCGCGCCGCCGGCTCCGGCGGTTGGCCGCAGGTTGGCGAGGATTACCGCGTCGTAGGGGTCGAGTTCGCAGGGTTCTTCGGGCAGCACCGTGTCCACGGTGACGCCCGCGGGCGCCGCCGCGACGTGCATGCTGAGGCTGATCTCGGCGCCGCCGAGTTCGTCCAGGCGGCGCGCGTGTACCAGCAGGATTCGCATGCGAGTCTTCCGCATACGTTAGCACAGGGCGCGGCGGAAACGGCCTGCCGGAAAGAGGACTAGTTTGGTCGGATATATGGTATCCTGAAGATTCCAAATGCCCAAAGTTACATTTGTTAACTCCGACCAGACCGTGGAGTTCGAGTCCGGCAAGCTGCCCTTCTCGGACCACGGCAAGCCCGAAAGCTTGCTCGACATCGCCCTCAACTTCGGCATCCACCTGGAGCACGCGTGCGGCGGCAGTTGCGCCTGCACCACCTGCCATGTCTGGGTGAAAGAAGGCGAGCAGAACCTGTCGCCCGCCGAGGAAGACGAGTTGGACCGGCTGGATATGGCCGCCGACCTGACGCTGCACTCGCGGCTCGGCTGCCAGTGCGTGGTGAAGGGCGACGTGGTGGTGGAGATCCCGAGTTGGAATCGGAACTACGTCAGCGAAGGCGGCGGGTCGATGAACCTGGGTGACGCGATCCCGGCGCCGAAGAAGTAGCGCGGCGGTGCCGTAGCCCCAAATTCACACTGGGCTGCTACGCTCGGTAGGATCATGCGACGATTCGTTCTCCTCCTGGCGCTGTGCGCGGCGCTGGACGCGAAGTCTCCCCGGCGGGCCAAGAACGTCATCCTCTTTCTGGCCGACGCGGGCGGCCTTTCGACCATCAACGCCGCCAGCATCCACGGCTATCAGAAGCCGCAAAGCCTGTACGTGCAAAGCTGGCCGCACCTCGCGCTGTCGGATACGTCCACGGCGTCGCAGTGGGTGACGGACTCCGCGGCGGGCATGACCGCGATCGTCACCGGCGTGAAGACGCACAACGGCGTGATCAGCCAGGGTCCGGACGCGGTGCGTGGCAAACAGGACGGCGCGCCGCTGAAGACGATCCTGGAGTATGCCGAGGAGCGGGGGCTCGCCACCGGCGTGGTGACGAACATGAACATCGCGGACGCGACGCCCGCCGCCTGTTTCGCCCACCAGAACGACCGGCGCAAGTTCGGCGAGATCTTCCTGGAGGTCTTCGCGCCGCGCTTCGGCGACGGCGTGGACGTCGTCATCGGCGGCGGGCGCAAGGCGGTATACGGCGCGGTGGAGAAGCTCGGCCGGAATCTGGATGAGGTGGCCGCCGCGAAGAGCCGCCCGGTGCGCGCGCGGCTGGCCGACGCCCCGGCTGCGGATCCGCGGCCGGTGGTCGTACAGGACGATCCGGTGGATGTGCCCGCGGCCTCGCTGCGCGCGCTGGAGATCCTGGAGCGGAGCAAGAAGGGCTACTTCCTGATGATCGAGTGGGACACCCACACCGACGATCCCGAGCGCGGGCTGAACGCGATGGTGGGGTTCGACAAACTGATCCGCGAGATCGCCGGCAAGGTGAATCTCAAAGATACGCTGCTGCTGTTCACGGCCGATCATTCCTTCGACCTGCGGACGCGCGGGGGCCAGCGCACCGACGCCGCGCTGAAGGGTTTCGCGGAGTGGAAAGCAGCGCACAAGAAGGACGAGCCGATCCGGTTGCCGGTGCTGCGCGTCGAGGACGGGCACACGGGGGAAGAGGTGCTGGCGGCGGCGCAGGGTCCCGGAGCGGAGCAGGTGCGGGGCTTCGTGCCGAACACCCGGCTGTTCGAGGTGATGCTCGGGGCGTTCGGCTGGAAGCGGTGACGCGCTCGACCCGTCGCTGGACCGTCCCGCGGCGGTAGAATCAACCAGCACTGCTTTGAACGATCGCGGCCTGCTCGAACATCTCCGGAACCTGCCGCGCGGACGCGCGAATTTCAAACAGCTCACGCGCGAGCTGGGTTTGAAAGGCGAAGCGCGCGCGGAACTGGAGGCCGGGCTGGAACGGCTGACCGCGCGCGGCGATCTGATCGAAACGAAGTCCGGGCACTACGTGGTGGCGGGAGCTTCGCCCGAATACGCCGTGGGCCGCTTGAATATGCACCGGGACGGCTACGGCTTCGTGGTGCCGGAACGAGCGGCGGCCGGAGTGCAGGGCGATGTCTACATCGGGCGGGACTCGGCGGCGAGGGCGATGCACGGCGACCGCGTGGTGGCGCACATCACGTTCGTAAAGCCAGACGGACGCGCCGAGGGCGAGATCGTGCGGGTGCTGCGGCGCGCGCACGCGCAGGTGGTGGGCGAGTTCCTGATCCGCCGCCGCGGCAACTTCGTCAAGCCACACGACGAGCGGATCCAGCAGTGGATCGAGATCGTGCCGGGAATGGAGATCCCGCCGCGGCCCGCCAACGTGGACCGCGTGGGCGTGCGCGAGATCGAGGTGCGCACGGCGGAGGATCTCGAGGGCATGGTGGTGAACGTCGAGGTGCTGGACTTCGGCGAGGACGACGGCGCGCCCACGGGGCGGGTGATCGAGGTGCTGGGCCGGCCTGACGATTTCGGCGTCGACGTCGAGATCATGATCCGGAAGCACCACATCCCGCACGAGTTTCCGCCGGAAGTGCTGGAGCAGGCGCGGGCGATCCCGCACGGCCTGCCCGAGGACGCCACGCGGCGGGACTTCCGCGCGCTGCCGATCGTCACCATCGACGGCGAGACGGCGCGGGACTTCGACGACGCCGTGTACGTCGAGCAATTGCCGAACGGGCACTGGGCGCTGCAGGTGCACATCGCCGACGTGAGCCATTATGTGCGGCCGGGGTCCCCAATCGACCGCGAGGCAGAGAACCGCGGCACCAGCGTGTACTTTCCCGACCGGGCGGTGCCGATGCTGCCCGTGGAACTGTCGACGGACCTGTGCTCGCTGCGCCCGCGCGAGGACCGCCCGGTGATGAGCGCGCTGGTGGAGATCGACCGCCAGGGCGACATCGTGCGCCAGGAGTTCTGCCGCGGCGTGATCCGCTCCGCGGAGCGGATGACCTATACGAACGTGCACAAGGTTCTCGAAGGCGACCCCGAGATGCGGGAGCGCTACGCCGCGCTGGCGCCGCACTTCGCACGCATGCAGGAACTGGCGCTGCTGCTCAACCGCAAGCGGCAGAAGCGGGGATCGATCGACTTCGACCTGCCGGAGCCGCTGATCGAGTTCGACGCTTTCGGCGAGATGACGGGCGTGATCCGCGCGCCGCGCAACATCGCGCACCGGCTGATCGAGGAGTTCATGCTGGTGGCGAACGACGCGGTGGCGTCGCACCTGGAGTCCCTGGAACTGGCCAGCCTGTACCGGATCCACGAGCCGCCGGACGCCAAGCGCGTGATGGAGTTCGAGCAGGTGGCGGCGCACTTCGGCTACTCGCTGGGGGTGGGCGCGCTGCCGGTGCAGAAGTTCCGCAACGTGCACCACCACCGCGACGGGCGGAAATCGCGGCGTGATATCGAGATGCCGCGCGAGGTGGCGATCACCTCGCGGCATTATCAAAAGCTGGTGGCGAAGATCGAGGGGAAGCCGGAGGAGCGGATCCTGAGCTACCTGATGCTGCGGTCGCTGAAGCAGGCGCGGTACTCGGAGCGGAACTCGGGTCACTTCGCGCTGGCATCGCCGAGCTACACGCACTTCACGTCACCGATCCGGCGGTACCCGGACCTCATCGTGCACCGGATCCTGGGGGCTTGGCTGGACGGCGCGGCGCCGCGCTACGGCGAAGCGGCGCTGCACGAGATCGGCGAGGACACTTCGTTCACCGAGCGCCGCGCGGCGGAGGCCGAGCGCGAACTGGTGGAGTGGAAGAAGGCGAAGTTCATGATCGACCGCGTGGGCGAGGAGTTCGCGGGGCTGATCATCTCGACGGCGAAGTTCGGGTTCTTCGTGGAGCTGGAGAACCTGTTCGTCGAGGGGCTGGTGCCGATGGAGGCCCTGCCCGGCGAGCGGTTCGTGTACCAGGAGAACAGCCGGCAGATCATCGGGGAGCGGTCGAAGCGGAAGTTCTCGATCGGGGATGCCGTTCGGGTGCGGTTGGACCGGGTGGACGCGGTGGAGAAAAAGCTGCAGTTCTCGCTGGTGGAGGAGCAGCCGAAGCGGCGTCGGCGATAGCCGGACCGCCCGCGCCTCAGTACCAGCGTCGGCCGGGGAACCGCAACAAGCCGAACACCGCGGGCAGCGCGAAGTAATGGATCTTGGTGGCGCACACTTCGTAGAAGTGCGAATACAGGATCCAACTCCAGCCGTCCCAGCCCGGGGCGGGGTAGAAGGCGCCGGCCTCGTTCTTGAACGACACGTAACGCGCACCCAGCAGGTGCAGCGGCTCGAAGGTAAGCAGCACGTAGATCGCGAGGCCGCAGTACCAGTAGCCGAGGTGACGGTACGTCTCGCCGCCCTTGAACCACACCAGCGCCAGCGACAGCCAGATCCAGAACACACCGCTCCAGGCCGAGGACGGATTGATCATCGGCCGGGGCGAGGAAATGGGCTGGCCTTGCGCGAGAAAGCCGACGAGCGAAGCCAAGGCCACGACCAGCAGGCACAGCGCCAGGTACAGCCGCCGGCGCTCGCGATCGTCCCGATTCCACGCATAGGCGTCCACGAACAGGTAGGCCATCAGCGCGAGCAGGCCGCCCTCGGCCAGGCCCTGGAAGATCCACGAAACGGACCCCGGAAGGTTCACGCCGAACACCGTGAGGCTGTAGTTCGGGCCGCGGAGTCCACTGGAGATCAGGCGGTATTCCATCAGCCCCTGCCAGAAGACGCCGGAAAGGAAGATCACCAGGTGGTTGAACTCACCGCGCCGGAACGCATAGTAGAGCACCACGCCCACGGCGATCAGGCTGAGGATGGCGCGGGTTTCGTAGTAGCCGGCGTGGTCGAACGAGCGGGTGAGGAAGGGGGTGTTCATGCGGGCTCCGCCCGGAAGTACGAACGATACGCTTCGGGCAGCTTGCGCGGCTTGCGGTCGGGCCCGAGGAAGATATGGCGGGTCTCGCCGGATGCGAGCGCCCGGCCGGACGCCGCCTCGCGCATTTCATATGCGAACGCGACCATGCGGGCGTTGCTTTCGCGGATGGAGGTGCGGACCACCACCTCTTCATCGTACAGAGCCGGCGAGGCGTAGCGGCACTTGGCCTCCACCACGGCGAGCAGGATGCCTTCCTTCTGTTCCAGGTCGCGGTAGCGGAGGCCCACGGCGCGGCAGTACTCGACGCGGCCGATCTCCATCCAGACCAGATAGTTGGCGTGATACACAATGCCCATCTGATCGGTTTCCGCATAGCGGACGCGGAGGCTGGTTTCGCACGCCATCGACTTAGGGATTATAAGCGACTCCCGGGCGTGGCCGGCATGGTTCATGCGTTTGTGACCGACCTGTGCGAAGCTAAAAAACACAGTGGGGTGAGGGCCTGCATGCTTAATAATCTGTCTCTCTTTTTCTTGAGCGCGTGGTGTGCGCTGGCGCAGTCGCAGTTGGGATCCGGCGCGATCGCCGGGCAGGTACTGGATCCGAGCGGCCGGGTAGTGGCCGGCGCGAAGGTCCTCGTGGTCAACCAGGGCACCAACCTGACGCGCGAACTGACGACCAACAATGACGGCGACTTCAGCGCGCCCGTGCTGCCGCCCGGCCGCTACCGGGTGCGCGTGGACGCGGCGGGATTCCGCCCGGCGGAGCAGCGCGAAGTCGAAGTGAACGTGGGCGCGACGGCGCGCTTCCAGGTGACGCTCGAAGTCGGCAGCGTGACGGAGACGGTGACCGTCGAGGCGCAGGCGGTGATCGACACGGCGCGCACTTCGGAAGTCTCCCTGATCGACCGGCAGATGATCCAGGACCTGCCGATCAACGGACGCCGCTACGACCAGTTCGCGCTGCTGGCGCCTGGGGTGTCGCGCGACGGGCGGTTCGGGCTGTTGAGCTATCGCGGCCAGTCCGGCGTCTTCAATAACTTCATGATCGAGGGCAACGACGACAACCAGTCGCTGTTCTCGGAGGCGCGGGGCCGCACCCGCATCGCGGGCAACATCTCGGCGAACGCCATCGGCGAGTTCCAGATCGGGCGCGGGGCGTTTCTGGCCGAGTTCGGACGCGCGGCGGGCGGCAGCGTGAACGCGGTGCTGCGCAGCGGCGCGAACGACGTGCACGGCGATGCGTTCTGGTATTACCGCGACCAGAACTTCAATGCCCGGGATCCGCTGGCGTCGTTCCGTCCGGATGAGCGGCGGCAGCAGTTCGGCGGCTCCGTGTCGGGGCCTCTGAAGCGGGACAAGATCTTCTTCTTCCTGAACTACGACCAGCAACTGCGGAACTTCCCGCTGGTGATCGAGGATCTTTCGGGCGTGCTGACGGTGGGGCGGCCCACCGGGGCGCAAGCGACCCCGGAGAACCTGGCGGCCTTCGAGCGCGGCGTGGCGGACCTGCGCGGGCGGTTCCCGAACGGCGCGCCGGGCAACACCATCGCGCGGAACGCGAACCAGTGGCTGGGCCTGGCGAAAGTGGACTGGAACCTGTCGGCCAAGCACACCCTGAGCGTGTTCTACAACAACCTGCACGCCAGCGGGATCGCGGCGATCCAGACGCCGCTGGTGCTGGGCAACGTCGGCCGCAACGGCACCGACGACGTCCGCATCTACAGCCTGAACGCGCGGCTGACCTCGATCGTGAAGCCGACGCACGTGAACGAGTTCCGCACGCAGTGGTCGCGGAACCACGAGTTCCAGATCGCGGACCAGCCGCCGCCGCAGGTGTTCGTGGGCGGCTTCAGCTATGGGCGCGCCAACTTCCTCGATCGTCCGGCGTACCCGGACGAGCGGAAGTTCCAACTGGTGAACAACTACTCGATCCTGGCCGGGCGGCACAACTTCAAGTTCGGCGGCGAGATGCAGCGCAGCTACCACATCCTGAATAACCCGGCCAATTTCGGCGCGACGTTCAACTACGCGAACGCGCTCACCTACGGGCGGGACCTGGTGAATCCGGCGGGCCGCAATTACAACACCTACACGCAGAGCTTCGGGTTGCCGGGCATCAACTTCCCGATCTACGACTGGGCCGGGTTCTTCCAGGATCAATGGAAGGCGACGCGGCGGCTGACCATCAACTACGGCGTGCGCTATGACTTCCAGCAGTTCCCGGAGCAGCGGGCGGCGAACCCGGCGATCCCGGAGACGCGGAGCATTCCGCAGGACAAGAACAACTTCGGTCCGCGGCTCGGCATCACGTATGACATCACGGGCAAGGCGACCACGGTGGTGCGCGGGGGCTACGCGATGTACTTCGGGCGGACGCCGGGCGGCACCATCTTCAACGCGCTGACGCAGACCGGACTGACGGACCCCGCGCTGAACACGATCTCGATCTCGCTGATTCCGACGGATCCGGGGTCGCCGACGTTCCCCAACGTGCTGGGGTCGCTGCCCGCGACGGCCCGCGCCTCCGCGACCGTGTTCCGCCTGGACCCGGATTTCCGCCGGCCGCGGATCCAGGATCTGACCATCGGCGTGGACCAGAAGCTGTTCGCCGGGCTGGTGCTGTCGGCGAGCTTCATTTACACCAAGGGCGACAGCTTCCCGCTGTCGTTCGACACGAACCTGCCCACGCCGCAGTTCGAACGGACCTACCAAATGCCCGACGGCTCCCGGTTCACGGTGCCGTTCGTGGCGGGAGTCACGCGCACGGCGGGGGGCGTCACGCAGAACGTCAACGCGTCGCGGCCCAATCCCAATTTCGGCGCGATCAGCGTGCTGCGGCCGCTGGGCGAGACCTGGTACCGCGCCATGTTCCTGGAGCTGAAGCGCCGCTACCGCAACGGCTACCAGTTCAACGCGTCGTACACGCTGGCCAAGGCGGAGAACCTGGGCGGGGCGGGCGATGGCGGCGGCGCAGGTCCGGAGTCGCCGTTCGGCGGCAGCGTGCTGGCCGACCAGTTCAACATCGGCCGCAACCGCGGCACCTCGCCCACCGACCAGCGCCACCGCTTCGTCGTCAACGGGATCTACAACGTGCAGAAGGGCTGGTTGCGGGACTTCCGGCTGTCGGGGATCTTCACGGCGGAGAGCGGACGCGGCTTCGGCCAGGTGTTGAACCTGCCGAACCTTCCGTTCGCGACGCCCGATGGAGCGCAGTGGAACGGATTCGGCGGGGTCCGCGGGCAGGGCGGCGGCGGCGACCGCAACCTGTTGCCCACGGTGGAGCGCAACGGCACGACGGTGGACGGCAACTACCGCGTGGACCTGCGCGTCTCTCGCGATTTCCGGATCGGCGAGCGCTTCCGGTTCGAGATTCTGGGCGAGGCTTTCAATCTGTTCAACCGGTCGAACTTCAACGGCTGGGTGAACACGATCTACGAGGGCGTCGCGACGGCGGTGACCACGCCGCTGGCTACGCCGGTGACGCTGACGCCGAACACGCGGTTCCTGGTGGCGAACAACAACGGTTCGCAGCCGGACGGCACGAACGCGCGGCGGTTCCAGATCTCGCTGCGGGCGCGATTCTAAGGGAAGGCGAAACGGGCGGGGCGAACGCTTGGGGCGGCCAATGGGATTCGGATTTTCTGAAGTGCTGATTCTGAATCGTTTCAA
>CAYYID010000047.1:0-45371 GCA_964471915.1 uncultured Solibacteraceae bacterium
GGACGCCGCCGTCGTGGCGCGGGCGCTCGGCGTCCCGCACCGCATCGTGCCGGTTTCCGGCGAAGAGCCGTTCCCCATCCAGGAACTCGTGGCCGCTTACGACGAGCCTTTCGGCAGCCAGTCCGCGCTCGGCATGCTGCGCGTCTGCCGCGCCGTGAAATCCGAAGCCACGGTGCTGCTTACGGGCGACGGCGGCGACGATGTCTTTCTCGGCTATCCGTTCTTCGCCAACGCGTGGAAAGCCACGCAGCTCGCGCGCCGGCTGCCGGGCTTCGCGGGCGGCTTGTGGTCTGCCGCGCGTCCGCTGGCGCAGGCCATCGGCGGCGTGGCGCCGGCCGTGAAACGCGCCCGCAACTTCCTCGACTACGCCACCGGCGGCGTCGGCGCCTACGCCCGCGGCCGGATCGGCCTGCCGTACTTCGAGCAGCGCGGCCTGTTCGGCGACCGGCTGGCCGGCGGTAAGCTGCCGGAGCGCGAGGTGCCGGCTTCGCTCGCAGCCGCCCGCCGCCTGCTGCCGGACGTGCTCCAGTTCCATCGGCGGCTGCACTTCACCTCCGAGTTCATGACCAAGGTGGATCGCGCGGCCGGCCATTATTCCATCGAGGCCCGCGCGCCGCTGCTCGACCACTGCCTGTGGGAATTCGCCTGGCGATTGCCCCCCGCGGTCCGCTTCCATGGCGGGCAGATGAAGGCCATCCTGCGGGAGATTGTGCGCCGCCGCGTCGGCCCGGAGGCGGCGTTCCGGCGCAAGCAAGGTTTCACTATCCCGATCGAGCGCTGGCTGGCCGGGAAATGGTCGTCGCACCTCGAGGAACTGCGCGGCGACACTCTGCTGGTCCGCGACGGGTGGCTGCGGCGCGACGCCCTGGACCGGGCCGTCGGCGACGCGCTGGCGAACGGGGATGTCCAACCACAGCTATGGTTTACGCTGGTTCTGGAGAGCTGGTTGCGGCATCGCCAGGCCCCCCGCGGGGCCGCCGCCGAGGCCCGGCGTCCGGTGGAGGCCTAATCCCGGGGCCGCGCGAATCCGAAGGAACAGTAAGAGATGGCAGAGCTCCAGATCCGCTACACCCAGGCTTACAACGAACGCCTCTTCGAGGCGGGTTTCCGCGGCTGGTTCCACCAGGGCCGTTTCCGCTGGCTGCGCGAGCGCGCCGCCGAGTTCTCCCGCGAGCCGCTGCGGGTGATTGAACTGGGCTGCTTTGACGGCAAGGTGATCCAGTGGCTCCCCGTGCCCCCGCGCCGCTACCTGGGCTTCGACGCCAACTGGGAAGGCGGCCTGGACCAGGCGCGCCGCAAGTGGGCGGACTTCCCCGCCGCCGAGTTCCGCGCCGCCAAGAAGCCCGAAGACATGGAGACCAGCGAGCGCTTCGACCTCGCGGTCTGCATGGAGACGCTGGAGCACCTCACCGACGAGCAACTGGCGGGCTACCTGGACCGGATCGCCGCGGTGACCGAACAGCGGTTCTTCGTCACCGTGCCGAACGAGATCGGTCCGGTGTGCTTCGTCAAGCAGGCGCTGAAGAAGGTCTTCTGGGGCGGGTCGATCTTCTCCTGGAGCGACATGCTGAAGAGCCTGTTCGGCCGCACGGACTCCATCGTGCGCGACGAACACCGCGGGTTCAACTACCGCAAGCTGATCCGCGTGCTCGGCCAGCGGTTCGAGGTCGAGCGCGTGTCGGGGATCCCGTTCGGCTTTCTGCCGCCGCTGTTTAACTTCACGGTCGGCATCGTGCTGCGCGCGAAGTCCCGCTAGCCGCCGGCGTTTTCAAGGACGCGCGCCGGGCTCCCGATGGCCACCGAGCGCGGCGGAACCGGCTTGGTCACCACGGATCCGGCGCCGATGGTGGACCCCTCGCCGACGTCCGCCATCACGATCGCCGCCGCGCCCAGCCAGCAGTCCGCTCCGATGGTCACCGTTTCGAAGATCCCGTGTTCGGCGCCGGTGATGGATCCATCGGCGGCGCGCGTGTGCTGCCGCTTGCCGCTGAGGATCTGTACGCCCGAAGCGATCTGCGTCCGGTCGCCGATTTGCGCGCGCCCCAGCACGCAGTACGGGCCGATGTAGACGCCGCGGCCGAGCGCGGCCTGCGCATGCGCAAAAAACGAGCCGAATTCCACGCGGCTTTCGAGCGAGCAGCTTTCGAGCGTCCACCGGTAGTACGCGATGCGCAGGTAATCGCCGGGCAGCCCCGGAGCCAGCGCGTAAGCGTGGGCGAACATGCGGTACACCGCGGCCACGCGGCCGAAGCCGGAGAGCGCGGCGGCGGGCCAGGTGAGGGTCATAACGGCGGCGTGCAGCAGCCCCTTGAGGATCGCCTTCACAGGGCTTTATGGTAGCGAACTCACGCGGCGGTAGATGGCGGCCAGCGCGCGGATTCGCGCCTCCGGCGTGTGCCGCTCGAGCACGCGCTGCTGCGCGCGGCCGGCGAGCGCGGCGGCGAAGTCCGGGTCGCGCAGCAACCGGCCGATCGCCGCGGCCAGAGCCGCGCTATCGGCGGACGGCACCAGCAGCGCGTGCTGCCCGTCTTCCGCGATCTCCGGGATGCCGCCCACTCGCGTGGCCACCGCGGGGACGCCCGCCGACATCGCCTCGAGCAGGGCATTGGGCGAGCCCTCGCTCAGCGACGAGAGCACCGCGAGGTCCGCGATCCCGTAGTACGGTTCGGCCGCCGGCACCTGCCCCGTCAGCGTGACGCGGCTGGCGAGTTGCAACTCCGCGATCCGCGCTTCGATGCGCGGGCGCTCTGGCCCCTCGCCGATCACCAGCACGTGCAGATCCTGGCCGCCGAGCGCGGCAACGGCGGCCAGCAGCGCCAGGTGGTCCTTTTCCCGGGAAAGCCGCCCCACGATCAGGATCACCTTGCGGTCCGCGGGAATGCCGAGTCTCACGCGGAGCCCGGCGTCGCGCGCCGTCCCCCAGCCGGGCCGGATCGCGTTGTGCACCACTGCGATACGGTCGCGCGGCGCGCCGCGCGCGGCCAGTTCGTCGCGAAAGGGCAGGCTCACCGTGAGGATGTGGTGCGGCGCGCGCAGCGACCACCGGTCTAGCTGGTTGTACACCTGCGCCCGCAGGTCGGGCCACGTGTAGCCGTGGTGGAAGGCGATCCACCGCGCACTCCGGTGCAGGCCCGCCAAACGAGCCAGGAAGTGCGATTTCACGGCGTGCGTCTGGACGATGTCGGGCGTGAGGCGCTCCACCAGCGCGCGGAGTCCCGCGATCGCCGCGCGGTCGAAGGCGCCGGTCTCGCCGATGGTCTCGACCGGGACGCCCCGCTCTCGCGCGGTGTCGACGAAGAGATTCCGCGCGGAGCCGCGCACGAAGGTCGCGAGCGTGGTTTCGATGCCGTGCGCGCGCGCGCCTTCCGCGAAGTCCAGCAGGTTCTTCGCCGGTCCGGTGATAGTGTGGGCTTCGACGACGGCCAGCAGGCGCAACGGGGTCATGAAGGGGAGAGCGTCACCCGATTCTATCCCGCTTTGCCCGGTCCGTCACGCTACACTCGTCAGCATATGGACGCCTGGAACCTGATCGCGGAGCGCAAGATCCGCGAAGCCATGGACGAAGGCGCGTTCGACGGCCTGGAGTCCGCCGGTAAGCCGCTGGACCTCGGCGACAGTCCTTTCGCGGATCCCTCGGAATGGATGGCGCACCGGGTGCTGAAGAACAATGGCCTGGCGCCGCCCTGGATCGAAGAAGCCCGCGCGATCGAGGCCGAGGTCACCCGCCTGCGCACGCCGGAAGCCGTGCCCGCCGGCGAACGCTACGGGCGCATCGCGGCCTTGAACCGGCGGATCCAGGCATTCAACCTCACGGTGCCCGCGCCCGGCTTGCAGAAGTTGCCTTTTCCGCTCGGCGCCTGAACCGTTCAAGGCACCTTCGGGAACCGCACGTTCAGCACTCGCCCAGCGTTCAGCACGAAGCCCGCAACGCGGCCCCGGGCGTCGCGCGTGAACCGCACGCTGCCGAGGGAACTGGTGAAGAGGTCCTTGAGCGCCGGCTGCAACCGCGCCGGCTCGTTTTTGAGGCGGTCCAGCACCAGCGTGCCGTCCTTTACCGAAAGCCGGTACGCGGGATCGATCTCCGGGCTCTGGTAGGTCCCCGCGTACTCCTGCAACTGAGCCGGGCCGGGTTGGAATTGGTCCGCGCGCGCGTACTCCACGGGCTTGGCGCCGGAGTCGGGGACTTCAACGAGCCGCCGCGGCTCGAACCGGAACTCCACCGGCTGTTCGCCCAACCGGAACCGGCCGTCGCCCACCGCCCGCATCGCCAGGGAGTTCTCGCCCTGCGCGGCGTGCAACGCGCCGTCCTTCACCGCAAACCGGCGGACGACATCGCCATCCGCGAGGTGGTACACGCCGGCGAACTCGGCCAGCCGCGCGGCGGGCAGCTTCACTTCGGGCGCCGCCGTGCGGTCTTCCTTCGGCGACATCTGGTCGCCGAGATAGTGGTCCGCCACTTGGCGGCTCAACTGGCCCGGGTTGTTCGACGTGTTGCACAGGCAGGCGACCGAGAAGTGCTGGTCCGGAAAGCGCATCAGGTGCGCGCGGTATCCGGCGTCGCCGCCCGAGTGCTCCACCACGGTCAGCCCGCGATACTTCGCGTGCGTCAGGCCGAAGGCGTAGGGGATCTGCTCGCCGCTGTTGAGCTTGCCGCGCTCCAACAACTGGGCGATGAAGCTCTTGCCGCCGACTTTCGCCATGTAGAAGTTCTCGTCCCACCGGGCCAGGTCCTCCACCGTGGTCAAGAGGCTGGTGGCGCCCGTGGTGTCGAAGTTCGTGATGCTCAATTTGAAGGTGTCGCGGGCGGGCACGTACCCGTAGGCCATGTTCTTCACGATCTCGGCGTGATCGTCGCGGAAGTGCGTGTTCTTCATCCCCAGCGGCGCGAAGAAATTCGCGCTGGTGAACTCGCGGAAGGTCTGCCCGCTCACCTTCTTGACGATCAGCGCCATCAGGGTGTAGCCCGTATTGCTGTACAGGTGCCGGTCTCCGGGCGGGAAGTTGAGATCCTTCTGCCGCGCCATGACGTACATCACGTCCTCGTCGGTGATCAGGTCCAGCGAATAGCGCCATCCCCACAGCCCGAGCAGTGACCACTGGTCGCGCAGCCCGCTGGTGTGGTGCACCAGGTGCCGGATCGTGATGGGCCTGCCGAAGTCCGGCAGCTCGGGGATGTACTTGCGGACCGGGTCGTCCAGCGACAGCTTGCCCTGCTGGGCGAGCAGCGCGATGGCCGCCGCGGTGAACTGTTTCGATACTGACGCGACGTGGAACACGGTGGTGGGCGTAATGGGGATCTCGTGGTCGAGGTCCGCCATGCCGTAGCCCTTCTGGTAGACGATCTGGCCGTCTTTCATCACCGCCAGCGCGCAGCCGGGCGAATTGGGGCGGTTCCACTTCTCGAACAGGCGGTCGACCTGCGCGGGAACCGGCGCGCACAGCGACAACAGCAGAGCGAGAGAGGTCAGGATGCGCATCGGTCCACTGTACCAGTTCGCAGAATGGGGCTCGCAGAATGGGGTCATCCCCGTGCATCCCCCGAATTGCGGGAACGATCCCGCCAACGCTCTCATGGTGAACCACTTAAGTGACTTGTTCGAGCTGCGTCAAATTCGCCTCGGACGCTCCTGTGGACTTTTCGCTGTCTTCCCGGTCCGAGCCTTCGAGTTCGCGTGGCCCGCACGTTCACGGAGCTTGGCAACACCCTCCTCGGCCCGAAATCAGGTCTGCCAGATCGCTGGGACGAATGGTTGCGCGTTTCAAGCGTGGCCTTGCCTCGGGACGGAAGAATCCGGCTCTGAGGCGGATTCCCCTGTTTCGAGAAACGCCCGCAAGTGACTGCAGTTTCTGGGGTTGGAGACTAGAGTCCGAGAGTTCGGGGTATGGTGGGGGATGCCCCCGTTCTCCCCCCGTTCTCCCTGCGGCGAACTCACGCCCGCCGTGTGTTTCGTTAAAAGGACCACTGGAGCCCGCCTTGCACCAGTCGCGGCGCGTTAGGCAGGATGCCACGCGACCGGTCGACGATCACCGTCCGGTCGGCCAGATTCTTCGCGGTGAGAAACACCGTGGTCCGCAGCGCTTCCAGCGGGTAGTTTAGCGTCACGTTGAACAGCACGTGGCCGGGCAGCGCTCCTCGCTGCCCGTCGGGCGTAGGATTCACGGTGTTGAGGTCGTCGGAGAACTGACGGCCGGTGTGGACGGCTTCGAAAAGGGCGTGCAGGCCGCTGACGTGGGAGTAGCCGAGGCTGGTGGTGGTCAGGAAGCGCGGCGCATAGGGCAGGCGGCGCCCGGTGATGGAGACGCCGCCGAACCCGGGGATCGCCGAGAAGCGGTTGCCTGCGAAGCGGGAATGCGGCAGCCAGGTGTAGGCGGCGCGCAGCGAAAGGCTGTGCCGCGATCCGAACAGGCTCCGCCAGTTCCACAGCCCCGCCGCCTCCAGGCCTTGATGGAGGGTGCGGCCGCCGTTGGTAAGCGTGGCGCCCACGCCGCCGGCGACGCTTGCCGGGACAATCTGGTTCGTGAAGTCCATCCGGAACGCAGTGGTCTCGAGCTGGAGGGCCCGGGAAATCCGCCCGCGGACCCCGAACTCGTAGTTCCAGCTCAGTTCCGGATCGAGTTCCAGCGACTGGCCGCTGGTATTGGAGATGATGTCCTCGACCCGCGGCGGAGCGAAGCCGCGGTGGACGCCGGCGAACACGGTCCACCGCTCGTTCGGCAGGAACGCTACCCCGAGGCCGGGAATCGCCTGCGTTAGCGATGTGCTTCCGGCAGCGCCGTTCAGCCGGTTGCGGCGCTCGAAGCGGATTTGCTCCAGGCGTACGCCCGGAGTGAAAAGGAACCGGCCGGCCTCGATGCGCGCCTGCAAGAAGCCCGAGAAAGCGCGCGCGGCGCGCCGGTTGTTCTCCACGACGGGGCCGCTGCGAGCTTGCGGCGTGTCGCCGTTTACCTGGAGCCGTTCCTGAAGTTCGAAGTGCCCCCGGATCCCGAAGTCGGCCTGCACCCTGAGCCCCCGGGACGAGAAGTCCGAACGAGCGGCAGTCTCGACTCCCGAGGTGTAGTAGGAGCGGAGGCGACCCTCGTTGCCGCAGGTGGTGACCAGGTTTGCCATGCCGCCGCAGCGCGGGTCCGCCGCGTCATTGGGGCGCTGGCCGGAGTTCGACGACTGGCGCCACCAGTCGCGATCGAAGAAGGAGCCATAACCGGTGGTGCGCAGCGCGAAGCTCGCGGCAGGCGTCCAGACATGCGTGGCGGCGCCGGAAGTGCGGTAGGCGGTGAACCGGTCATGTACGAACGGATTGCCTCGGGGATTGCGGGCGAATTCGTCCTCGCGCAGGCCGGAGTAGGTCAGTTGCGAGTCTTCCGCGTAGCGATTGAACTTGAGGGAGAGCGTCTGCCGGTCGCCGAGCGGCCGTAGGGCCTTGAAGTTGAAGTCCACCAGGCCGTGACGGGTGTTGTGGCGGGAACCTTCGCCCTGTTTGCGGAAGGCGTCGAACAGGAGTCCGGTGTTGCGGAACGTGCCGCCGTAGCGGAAGTGACCGTTGAAGTAATCCCGGTTGCCGCCGGTCAGCGTTAACGATCCACCGCGGCCGGCGGGCGGCGCGGGTGTGAGGTAGTTCACCACGCCGCCGACGGTCATGGGCCCGTACAGAATCTGGCCGCCGCCTTTCACGATCTCGACCGCCTCGAAGCGGTCAATCGGCGGGTGGTAATAACTGGCGTTATCGCCATACGGGGCGTAGCTGAGGGGCACGCCGTCCTCGAGCAGCAGGACCCGCGTGGATCGGGTCGGGTTAAGTCCCCGGATTCCGATGTTGGGGCGCAGACCGAAGCCGTCCTCGGCGCGGGCATGCACGCCGGGCACCTTCCGAAGGGCCTCCTCCGTGGTAAGCAACCGGCTTTGCAACAGAGTTGCAGTATCGAGCACCTGGACCGAGCCTGGGAGGTTCTCAGGGATACCAGCAATGCGACCCGAGAACACCTGAACCGTTTCCCCGAGTGCCTCCGGCCGCAACCGGATTTCAATCACGGCGCTACGTCCGGTCCCCAGATCCACGGTTTCAGGGGCGAAACCACGCATTCGGACCTCGATTCGCAGCGGCCCTGGCGGGACCACCGGGAACGCTCCGCGGCCCCGGGAGTCCGTCTCCGCCTCGGCGTGCCATCCGGTCGAGATCTGAGTGAGGCGGACGGCCGCCCTCTCTACGACCGCGCCGGAAGGGTCGAATACGGAAACAACTAACTGTGGATCAATGGTTTGCGCAACACACAGGCAGGACACCAGGACAATCAGACCAGATATACGACAGAAACGGTCCATGATGGATCGAGTCTAGGGCCGGAGGGAACCGGTTGTCAAGTGGTTTCGCAAGTCAGTTGCAACAGTGGAGCGGGGGGCAGAGGTGCCCGCTACCGGTCCAGATGCGCAGCCATGTGCGCGGAAGGGAGACCGGCCGGGGGGAACCGGAACCATGGTCTGATGCGAGACGACGAGTGGATTTCGGTTCCGCGACGACAGTCAGGCTAGCGCTTCCGCAGCGACGGGACGGGCCGTTCCAGCTTGAACTCCATGGACGCCCGCGCGCGCTTCCGCACCGGCCGGCCGTCCGCCGTGGCCGGACGGAACCGCCACTTGGCGAGCGCTTCCATGGCCTTGCGGTCGAGTCCCGGATCGATCGAGCGCACCACGCGCATGTTCTCCGCCACGCCCGCTTCGGCGACCTCGAACTCGAGCGTCACCACGCCTTCGATCCCTTCGCGCCGCGCCTGGTCCGTGTAATCGGGCGAGAACTGCTCCACCACCTGGATCGGCGTAGTGACGACGGGTCTCGGCGGCTCGAGCTTCGCCGGGGCGGGTTCCGCGGTCTTCGCGGGCGGCGGGGGCGGAGGTGGCGCAGGCGCCGGAGCCTGCTCCAGCTTCGGCTCCACCTTGACCACCTTGGGCAGGCTCAGCTCCGGCAGCGCCCGCAACTCGGCGATCTGCACCGGCGCAGGCTCGGGTTTCGGCTTCGCGGGGGCCGGTGCGATGGGCCGCGGCGTTTCGGTCTTGGGCTTTTCGGCGGGCAACTTCGCGGGCTCCGGCTTCGCGACCTCCGGCTTGGGCGGGGGCGCCTCAGTCGCCGGCTTCGGCAACTCGACCTGGCGAGTCTCGACGACGGGTTTCGCGCTCATCCACCCGGGCACATACCGGACTCCGGCCACGAGCAGCAGCACCCCGGCCGCGACGCCGATCACCGCCAGCGCCGGGCCGGCCTTCGAAGTCTTCGCGACCGGCGCAACCGGCGCCGGGCCCATCTGTCCTGGAATGGGCGAGGGCTGGGGCGTCATGGCCTCGGCCATCGCTCCGATAAACGCCGCGCAAGTCGGGAACCGGTCCTCGGACTTCTTTGCGAGCGCGCGTTCCAGCGCGGGGCGCATCGCGCGACCTCCCGGAATCGCGTCCAGCAATCCTAACTGTGGCGCCTCGTAGACGCTCTTGAACGCCAGCGAGGTCACGCTGTCGGCGTTGAACGGCCACTCGCCCGTCAGCATCTCGTACGCGACGACGGCCAGCGAGTACTGGTCGCTACGCCCATCCAGAGGGCGGCTCTGGATCTGTTCCGGTGACATGTACGCGGGTGAGCCGGCGGTGTGGCTGGTGGCGGTGGTCACCTGCGACAGCACGCGCGCGATGCCGAAGTCGGCGACTTTCAGCAGGCCATTGTCGCGCTGGATCAGCAGGTTCGCCGGCTTCACGTCGCGGTGGACGATCCCCTGGCGGTGCGCGTAGTCGAGCGCCTCGGCCGCCTGCCGCAGCAGCTTGAGGGTGGT
Source organism: uncultured Solibacteraceae bacterium (assembly GCA_964471915.1). Taxonomy (GTDB): domain Bacteria; phylum Acidobacteriota; class Terriglobia; order Bryobacterales; family Bryobacteraceae; genus JAIEPW01. Next base: position 9,808 of record CAYYID010000047.1, read on the forward strand.
CCCGACCGAGGGCCGCACCTGCCGCAGTCCCTGCGCCAGGCTCACGCCGTCGACGTACTCCATGGCGACATAGGTCAGCCCGGTTTCATCCTGCCCGACCTGGTAAATGGTGACGATGCCCGGGTGGGAAAGAGCCCCGGCGGTGCGCGCCTCGCGGAACAGCCGTTCCTGCATGTTGTGCCAGTCCGCTTCATCCGCGGCGGCGCGGTTCAGGGTTTTCAGCGCCACGGGACGCTGGATGGCCGGATCGAAACCACGGTACACGATCCCCATGGCCCCGCGGCCGATCTCCCCCTGCACCTCGTATGGTCCGAGCTTGTTCACGTCTCTCTTCCAATTGGCGTGGAATCCGTCTCAGCCGGATCAAGGCCGCGATCCGGGCCGGTGGCCACAAGTCCCCTACAGTGTATGCTTTCCGGCACCTTTTGAACCACGGTGTGGGTCCGGGTTTCAGAAAGACTAACAATTCGGGGGGCGGCCGGTCTAACATCGAGGTAACCATGTCGAAAATCTTGCTCACCCTCGCCCTGGCCGCAACCGTGGCCTGGCCCCAGGGGAAGACCCTGTTCCGTTCGCCCGCGGTTTCGAAAACGCAGATCGTGTTCGCCTATGCCGGCGACCTCTGGACTGTGGCGCGCGCCGGTGGCGAGGCTTCGCGCCTCACCTCCGCGCCGGGCACGGAGTCCAATCCCGCCTTCTCGCCGGACGGCTCGATGGTGGCGTTCACCGGCCAGTATGACGGGAACGTCGACGTGTACGTGGTACCGGTGGCGGGCGGCGTGCCCAAGCGCCTCACCTACCACCCGGGTCCGGACATCGTGCACGGCTGGACGCCGGACGGCGCGCGGGTGCTATTCACCAACGTTTCGCAGAGCCACAACAACACGCCGCGGCTCTACACGGTGGATATGAAGGCCGGGTTCCCGCAGGAAGTCCCGCTGCCCGCCGCGACCATGGGCTCGTTTTCGCCGGACGGCAGGCAGATCGTCTACTCGCCGGTGCTCCGCGCGAACCAGATCTGGAAGAACTACCGCGGCGGACGCGCCACGCCCCTGTGGATCGCCAACCTTGCCGACGCCACCGTCGTGAAGATCCCGCGCACGGACTCCAACGACTTCTCGCCGATGTGGGTGGGCGGCAAGATCTACTTCGTTTCGGATCGCGCCGGCCGCGACACGCTGTTCGAGTACGACACGGCGTCGAAGAAGGTGACGCAGCTGGTGGAGAACAAGACGCTCGACGTGAAGGCCGCCTCCGCCGGCGCCGACGTCATCGCTTATGAGCAGTTCGGCGAGATCCACCTCTACGACCTGAAGTCCCGCAAGTCCCAGAAGGTCGAGATCGCGCTGAACGCGGACCTGCTGAATGTGCGGCCGCGTCTCGAAAAGACGGCGCGCCTGTTGCGGAACCTCGATCTCTCGCCTTCCGGCGTGCGCGCCGTCGTGGAAGCCCGCGGCGACATCTACACCCTTCCCGCCGAGAAGGGCGACGTCCGGAACCTCACCAACTCGCCCGGCGCCGCCGACCGCGACCCGGCGTGGTCGCCCGACGGCAAGTGGATCGCTTACTTCTCGGACGAGACCGGCGAGTACCAGCTCCACCTGCGCGATCAAACCGGGCGCGGCGAGGTGAAGCGGATCGCGCTCGCCGCCAAGCCGACGTTCTTCTACGACCTCACCTGGTCGCCCGATTCGAAGAGGCTCGCCTACTGCGACAAGAAAGGCGGGCTCTGGTACCTCGATATCGAGAAGGCGCAGCCGGTGGCGATCGATCAGGCTGTCCACTACGGCGGCTGGAATCTCTATAACCCGCGGTGGTCGCCCGATAACAAATGGCTCGCCTATGCGCGGCAACTGAAGTCCGGTATGGCGGCGGTTTTTGTCTATTCGCTGGACGCCGCCAAGGCGTCGCAGATCACCGACGGCATGAGCGACGCCGGGGATCCCGCGTGGGACAAGAGCGGCAAGTACCTGTACTTCCGGGCCTCCACCAATTCGGGCGCGGTGAATCTGGGCCTGGACCTGTCGAACCTCACGCGCGCGGTGACTTCCACGATTTACGTCGCGGTGCTGAGCAAGGATGAAGCGTCGCCCTTCGCTCCGGAGTCCGATGAAGAGAAAGGGGAGCCCGAGGCTCCCAAGCCGGGCGCACCGAAGCCCGCGGCCGCGAAAGTCGACGTCAAGATCGACTTCGAGAACCTGGACCAGCGCATCCTGCCGCTGCCGCTGCCCCCGCGCAATTACGGCAATCTGAAGACCGCCAAGGCCGGCATCCTGTTCTATATGGAGGGCGGCGGTGGGCCGCTCGGCGGCGGCGCTCCGCCGGTGTTGCACAAGTACGACCTCGCCAAGCGCAAGGACGAAGTGTTCCTGGCGGGCGCGGGCAGCTACGTAGTTTCGCAAAACGGTGAGAAAATTCTGATCGGCCTCGCCGGCGGGGGCGGACCCGGAGCGCCCGGCGGCGGCCCCGGGGGCGGGGGCGGCCCGCGCCTGATGATCGCCGGCACGGCCGCGCCTCCCAAGCCCGGCGAAGGCATGCTGCGCCTCGACGGACTCGAAACCTTCGTCGACCCGCAGGCCGAGTGGCGGCAGATGTACAAGGAAGCCTGGCGCCTGCAGCGCGATTTCTTCTACGACCCCAAGCATCACGGGCTCGACATCCAGGCCGCCAGCGAGCGCTATGAGCAGTACCTGAAATCCGTCGGCCACCGCTCGGACCTCACCTACCTGTTCCAGGAAATGCTGGGCCAGATGTCGGTCGGGCACCTCTACATCAACGGCGGCGACAACGGAGAGGAGCCGCGCTCGGTGCGCGGCGGCTTGCTGGGCGCCGACTACAAGATCGAGAACGGGCGCTACCGCTTCCAGCGCGTCTACTCGGGCGAGAACTGGAATCCCCAGACCCGCGCCCCGCTCACCCAGCCCGGCGTGAACGTCAAGGCGGGCGAGTACCTGCTCGCGGTGAACGGGCGCAACCTCACCGATGCCGACAATGTGTATCAGGCGTTCGAGGCGACGGCCGGCAAAGCGGTGGTCTTGAAGGTCGGCCCCAACCCCGGCGGCGACGGCGCGCGCGAGGTGACGGTGACGCCCCTCGACGATGAAGTTGCCCTCCGCACGCTCGCCTGGGTGGAGGACAACCGCCGCACGGTGGACAAGCTTTCCGGCGGCAAGCTGGCCTATATCCACCTGCCGGACACGGCGTTCGGCGGCTTCACGTACTTCAACCGTTACTACTTCGCGCAGACCGACAAGCAGGGCGCGATCCTTGACGAGCGGTTCAACCGCGGAGGGCTGGCCGCCGACTACGTCATCGATCACCTGCGGCGGCCGGTGTGGAACTACTGGTCGCCCCGCGAGGGCGAGGTGTATTCGACGCCGGGCAAGATCATTCAGGGTCCCAAGGTGATGCTGGCGAACGAGTACTCGGGCTCGGGCGGCGACCTGCTGCCGTGGCTCTTCAAGCGCGCCAAGCTCGGCCCGGTGGTCGGCAAGCGCACCTGGGGCGGGCTGGTCGGCATCGGCGGCTACCCGCCGCTGGTGGACGGCGGCAGCGTGACCGCGCCGCACTTCGGCTTCTTTAATCCTGAGTCGAAATGGGAAGTGGAGAATCACGGCACGGAGCCGGACATCGAAGTGGACCTCGATCCCAAGCTGTGGCGCGAGGGCCGCGACTCGCAGCTCGAAAAGGCCGTAGAACTGGCTATGGTAGAGCTGAAGAAGAATCCGCCGCAGGAGCCGAAAAAGCCGGCCTTCCCGGATTACCACAAGGGGACGCCGCTCTCGAACACGACGCCGGGACGCTAAGGCAGCCGGGGGGACGCCGCCGGGGTAAACTAGGACTTGACCCCGAATGTCCCGAAACCGCGCGTCTGCGCGGTGAGTTACCTGAACACCGCTCCGCTCGTGTGGGGTCTGGTCCACGGACCCCAGCGCGGCATCTTCGACGTCCGTTTCGAATTGCCCTCGGTCTGCGCGGACCAGCTTCGCGGCGGCGAAGCCGACATCGGCCTGGTGCCGGTGATCGAAATGAAGCGGCAGGGCCTGGCGATGTTCCCGGGCTGCGGCATCGCCTGCCGGGGACCGGTGCGCAGCATCCTGCTGGTGGCGAAGAAGCCGTGGGAACAGGTGCGGACCCTGGCCGCGGACGCCGGCTCCCGCACGTCGGTGATGCTGGCGCGCATCATTCTGGGCCGGAAGTTTGGGCTGGAGCCCGAGGTCCGGACTCGCCGCGCCGATCTCGACGCCATGCTCGCCGAATGCGACGCGGCGCTGGTGATCGGCGATCCCGCGCTGCACATCGATCCCGCGGCGCTGCCCTATGCCTGGATGGACCTCGGCCAGGAATGGACGCAGCTCACCGGGCTCCCCATGGTGTTCGCCGTGTGGGCCGGCCGCCCCGGGATCGTCACGCCGGAGCGCTCACTGACGTTCCTCGAAAGCTATCGCTACGGGCGCGAGCACCTGGATCAGATCGTCGCGGCGGAGGAGCCCGCGCGCGGCGTGTCCGCGGCGATGATCCGCAAGTACCTCACCGAACACATCGCCTTCGAACTCGGCGACGCCGAGCACGCGGGCCTCGACCTGTATCTGCAATACGCCACCGAACTGGAAGCCCTGGAGGCCGCAAGGAGCGTTCCCGCATGATGACCCGCGCGCAAGCCATCGATTTCTACAAGAGCGACGACCTGGTCGGTATCGGCATGGAGGCCGACGCCGTACGCCGCCGCCTGCATCCGCACGGCATCGTCAGCTACATTATCGACCGCAACATCAACTACACGAACTTCTGCACCGAGTACTGCAGCTTCTGCGCCTTCTACCGGCCCATGGGCCACCAGGAAGGCTACCTCCACTCGCAGGAGACCATCTTCGCCAAGATCCAGGAGACGCTGGACCTCGGCGGCACCGGCATTCTGATGCAGGGCGGCCTGCACCCGGAACTCAAGATCGAGTGGTACGAGGATCTGCTGCGCTCCATCAAGGCGCGTTTCCCGCGCATCTGGAACCACTGCTTCTCGGCGCCGGAGATCGTGAACATCGCCAAGGTCAGCGGCTTGAATCTGTACGACACGCTGGCCCGGCTCCGCGACGCGGGGCTCGATTCGCTGCCGGGCGGCGGCGCGGAGATCCTCGACAACGAAGTGCGGCACCGGATCTCGCGGCTGAAGTCGACGGTGGACGATTGGATCGACGTGCACCGCACAGCGCACCAGGTGGGGCTGCGCTCGACGGCGACCATGATGTTCGGCACCGGCGAGACCATCGAACAGCGCATGAACCACTTCGATATCGTGCGGCAGATCCAGGAGGACACGGGCGGCTTCACGGCGTTCATCCCGTGGAGTTTCCAGCGCGAGAATACGTCGCTGGGGCGGTTCGTGAAGGAAGAAGCCACCGCGGTGGAGTACCTGAAGATGCTGGCGCTGTCGCGGGTGTACCTCGACAATATTCTGAACATTCAGAGTTCCTGGGTGACGCCGGGGCTGAAGACGTGCCAGGTCGGGCTGCGTTTCGGCGGCAACGACGTGGGGTCCGTCATGATCGAGGAGAACGTGGTTTCGGCGGCCGGCACGCACAACCGGGCGACGGAAGAGGAACTACGCCGGCTGATCCGGGATGCGGGCTTCGTTCCGAAACAGCGGGACACGCTGTACTACACGTACTTCCTGAATTAGCTTAGGGCTTTAACCCCCGCCTACCGGCGGGGCTCAGTGGCGCGCGGGAACCGGCACACTGTCCCAACTGGCACATCGGCAACCAGTGAGCCCCCGCCGGTACGCGAGGGTCAAAGCCCGCACCACGGGGGCTCGCGGTTCCCGCGCGGTCCTCGCTGCTACCCTGACCTCATGGTCACCAGCGAACCGCGCGGCCCCATCACTATCGTTACCATCCAACGGCCGGAGGTCCGCAACTGCGTCGACCGCGCCACCGCGCAGGCGCTGGCGGACGCCTTCCGCGCCTTCGACGCTGACGCCGCCGCGAGCGTCGCGATCCTGACCGGGGCCGGCGGCTGCTTCTGCGCGGGCGCGGACCTCAAGGCCGTCGCGCGCGGCGAAGGCAACCGCATGGATCCCGCCGGCGACGGGCCGATGGGACCCACGCGCATGCGCCTCGCGAAACCCGTCATCGCCGCCGTCGAGGGCTACGCGGTGGCGGGCGGCCTCGAACTCGCGCTGTGGTGCGACCTGCGCGTCGCCGCGCGCGACGCCGTGTTCGGCGTCTTCTGCCGGCGCTTCGGCGTCCCGCTGGTCGACGGCGGCACGGTGCGGCTGCCGCGCCTGATCGGGCACTCGCGCGCGATGGACCTGATCCTCACGGGCCGCGGCGTGGCGGGCGGGGAAGCGCTGGCGATGGGGCTGGCGAACCGGCTCGCCGAGCCGGGCCGCGCGCTGGAGGCGGCGCTGGCTCTCGCGGCCGAGATCGCCGCGTTCCCGCAGCTCTGCCTGCGCAGCGACCGGCTATCGGCGTATGAGCAGTGGGAGCGCGCCGACGCAATGGAAAACGAGTTCCGCCGCGGCTGCGAGGTGGTGGCGAGCGGCGAGACGCGCTCCGGCGCGGGCCGGTTCGCCGGCGGCGCCGGCCGCGGCGGCAGGTTCGGAGATGGACTAACCTAACCCACATGAAGCTTCGTGCCTGCCTGTTGCTTGCCGCCGCCGCGCTGTGCGCCCAGGAACCCTCCACGCGCGAGATGAACGACCTCAACTGGATGGAGTTCCGCGAACTGGTGCCGCGGCGCATCGACACCGTGCTGCTCCCCACCGGGACGCTGGAGCCGCACGGCGTCGCCAACAACGGCGCGGACAACACGGCGCCGCTCGCCATCGCGCGCTATATGGCTCCCAGGGTCAACGCGGTGATCGCTCCGGTACTGCCCTACGGGATGACCGGCAGCCTGGACGCGTACGCCGGCGCGTTCGCGATCTCGGAGTCCGCGTATCGCGCGTTCGTTGGCGACGTGCTGGCCGGCCTGGCGCGGCAGGGCTTCAAGAACATCATCGTGATCAACGGGCACGGGGGTCCGCAGACGGCGGTGCTTAACGATCTGGCCGAGAAGACGGGCCGCGAACACCGGGTCCGGACGCTGGTGGTGAACTGGTGGTCGTATTGTTCGGACCTGACACTGAAGATTTTCGGCGAGGACGGCGGCCACGCGGGCTGGAACGAGAACGCGTTCGTCCAGGCGATCGACGCGAAGCTGGTGCATCCGGAGCGGTACAAGGATGAGCTGGCCACGCCGCGCCCGCCGGCGGGAACGTGGAGCGCCTATCCGTTCCCGTCGTCGATTATTCTGTACCAGCCGAAGCAGGGCTATGTGAAGTTCGACGCGGCGAAGGCGAAGGCTTACTTTGAGGCGGTCAACGAGAAGATGACCGGGCTGGTGCGGGAGACGATCGCGAAGTGGGACGCGGCGGGGCTGTTCCGATGAACCGGGGGTTCGGGGTCATTGCCCGGGTGTCGCCGCGATCTCCGGTGTCTGGCGAGCCCGAAGCGCCCGTCCCCTTCGTCCCTATGGTCGCTGCCGATGTCGCTTTCGATAGGCCTCGGCGCTATCCATAGTCTGAGCCCACTCTTTCACGGGATCCACATGTGTTGGGATCTCGGGATATTGCTTTCTCATCTCGGCGCGAACCAGGGCGAACGCTTCATCCTCGTTCATCTGCGAGGAGGTTCGCAGGTTTCGTCCGAAGAGAACTCTCGGACCGGGCGCGCCCTGCACGAACAGCGCGAAGCGACTGGAGTCTTCGGTCCAGACGACAATCGCGAAGCCAATCAGGAACTCCGCGTGAGTGGGGTTCTCACTGTCGTAAAGCACTTCGCTCCGCGCCGCTTGGGGTCCGCTTAGAGTTATCACCAGCTTCCATTTCGGCACTACGGGGGCCATTCGTGAAACCTGGCGAACATCTACCGTCCAGCGTTGATCGGGGGACCTGGCGTTCAGCAGTTCCGGTGGTCGCGAGCACCCGATTCCGAGCAACGATATCAAGACGGCGATTAGGAGAGTGGAGACGGTCCCAAGTGAGGGTTGTTTGGTCATTGCAGCTTGTCGCAAAACCGGTTGCGGATGTCTCTGCCGAGGTCGCCGGGCAGAGCCGAGCAGGCTTCACGTGACAGCCTGCATCGAGCGCTTCACTTTTCCCCATGAAAGCACCACTCGTCCCGTCGGCTCGCCCGATTCTATGCCAGAACCGCCCCGCTGAGCCCCTTTTTGTCGCTCCACCGCCGCCAGGGCCGTGGCAGCTTCTCCTCCAGCTTCGTCACAAACCCCTCTCACTCGGGGCGGGAGATCCGGGGGCATGCGGGTGATGGCGCCGATCTCCCCCGGCTACCTCCTCCGCCCCGGGCGCGCCCGCTGCCACTTCGGATCGCTGAGCTGCGCGTTCCAAGCCCCATACGCCTCGGTCAGTTGCCGCACCCGCTCCGGTTCCTTTGCCGCCAGATCCGTGCTCTCGCCGACGTCCTTCGCCAAATCGAATAACTGCGGCGCGCCATTCGGCGGACGCACCAGTTTCCAGTCGCCGGACCGGATCGCGGATTGCGGCCCGAAGCGCCAGTAGAGCTGCTCGTGCGGACGCTTCGCGTTCTTGCCGGTGACATACGGCAGCAGATCCACGCCGTCCAGCGGCTGCTCCGCGGGCGCGGTGAGGCCCGCCGCCGCCAGCGCCGTCGCGTGCAGATCCAGCGCGATCACCGGGTTCGAGTACGTCTTGCCCGCCGGGATCCTCCCCTTCCACTGCACCGCGAACGGGACCCGGGTGCCGCCCTCATACACCTGCCCCTTGAAGCCGCGCAGCGGATTATTCTTCGCCGTGGTTTGCGGCGTCGGGCCGCCGTTGTCACTCAAGAAGAACACCAGCGTGTTCTCCTCCAGCTTGTGCTGGCGAATCGCCCCGAGGATCTGCCCCACGCCGTCGTCCAGCGCCGACAGCATCGCCGCGAAGGTCCTCCGCCGCGGGTCCGTGATCGTGGCGAAGCGGGCGCGGTACTTCTCGAGGGCGTCCATCGGCGCATGCACCGCGTTGAACGGGACATAAAGGAAGAACGGATCCCGCCGCTGCTTCTCGACAAACGCCGCCGCGTCGCGCGCCAGCTCATCGGTAAGGTACGTGATCGAGCTGACCTTCTCCTCGCCGCGCCAGATCGGGTTCGCGGCGCGTTCCCCCGCGTTCACGTACGAATGCGCCCCGCCGAGAAAACCGTAGAACTCCTCGAAGCCCCGCGCCAGCGGCCGGAAGCGCGGCTCGTAGCCGAGGTGCCACTTCCCGAACATCCCGGTGCGGTAGCCCGCCGCGCGCAGCCGTTCCGCGATGGTCGGCTGGTCGAGCGGCAGCCCGAACTCGGGACCAACCTCCGCCGCGGGACCCGGGTTGTTCTCGTGGCCGAAGCGCTGCTGATAGCGGCCCGTCATCAGGCCCGCGCGCGTCGGGCTGCACACCGGGCACGAGACGTAGCCGTCCGTGAACCGGACGCCGTTCTTGGCGATCGAATCGATGTGCGGCGTCGGAATGTCGGTGGGCCCGTTGAGTCCGGTTTCGCCGTAGCCGAGGTCATCGGCCAGCAGAATCACGATGTTCGGGCGGCGCGCGGGTTGCGCTACCAGCGGCGCCGCGGCGGCGGATAGCAAGAAAGACCGGCGGGAGAGCTGCGGTAACATGTTTCCTCGTAAGGGATGGACACCACCTACACCAAAGCGGTTTCACTCGCGGTGCCGGTGTTCCTCGGCCTGATCTTCCTCGAACTGCTGGCCGACTGGCGCAAGCGGACCCACTACTATCGCCTGGCCGACGCGCTAAACAGCCTAAGCTGCGGCGTCGTTTCCACCGGCACCCGCGTATTCTTCGGCTTCCTCGGCATCTTCTTCTATGAACGCGCCTATCAACTGACCGCATGGAAACTGCCCGACGACCACTGGGCCGTGTGGCTCGGCGCGTTCGTCCTCTACGACCTCTGCTACTACTGGAACCACCGCCTGGGGCACACCATGGGGATCTTCTGGGCGTCGCACGTCGTGCACCACCAGAGCGAGGAGTTCAACCTCACCACCGCCCTGCGCCAGCCCGGCACCGGTACGCTGCTCGGCTGGATCTTCTATCTGCCGCTGGCGCTGGCCGGCGTGCCCTTGGGCGTGTATCTGCTGGTGAGCGTCGTGCAGCTCTTCTATCAATTCTGGCCGCACACGCAGTTGATCGGACGCCTGGGCGTGCTGGACCGCTGGGTGCAGACGCCTTCGAACCACCGGGTCCACCACGCGCAGAACGGCATCTATCTCGACAAGAACTATGTCGGTGTGTTTCTGATCTGGGATCACGTCTTCGGAACGTATCAGGACGAACTCGCGGAAGAGCCCTGCATCTACGGGATCCGCGGGCAGCTAAAAAGCTGGAATCCGGTGTGGGCCAACCTGCATTACTACTGGGCGATGGCCCAGGACTGCTGGCGCGCTGAACGGTGGGCCGACAAGCTGCGGGTGTGGTTCGCGCACCCGGGCTGGCGTCCGGCGGACGTCGCGGCGCGGTTCCCCAAGCCGGCGTACGATCCGCACGTCGACTTCGCGCGCTACGATCCGCCGCGCCCGGCGGCGCTGAGCTGGTATGCGCTCGCGCAGTTCGTCGCGCTGATCGCGGCCAACAGCCATTTCCTGGCGGTGCTGCCGCGGCAAACGATGGCGCTGAACTTCGTGTACTTCGCCTGGATCCTGGCGGGGCTGGTCGCGGTGGGCGGCGTGCTGGAGAACCGGCGCGGCTTTTTGCGGCTGGAAACCGTGCGGCTGGTGGCGGTGGCGGGGTACGCGCTGGCGGCAGGGTCGTGGTTCGGGTTCCCCGGGGTCCTGTGGATTTCAGGCTTCGCCGGCGCGTCGCTAGCGGGGCTGTACTTCGCGGGCGGGGAGCCGCGGGTCGCGCGGGCCGATACGTAGGGTACGATGAGCCATATGAAGAAGGCGGTGGAGGTTGACGAGACCCTCCTCCGTGAGGCGACGCGCCGCGTGCGGCGCGGGGAGCGACACGGAGACGGTTCGCCTCGGTCTCCAGGCGTTGCTCCGGCAAGACGCGTATCGGCGACTTCGGAAGCTGCGGGGCAGTGAGAAAGAAGTCCTCGATGTTCCGCGGCGGCGCGGCCGCCCGACCTGATGGTGCTCGTCGGACTTTCCGCATCGAGTGAGTAGAAACATGCTGCGCTATCCGGTTCTCTTGAAGCGCGATGCCAACGGCACCATTCTGGTTTCGTTCCCCGACGTTCCCGAGGCGCACACCTTCGGTGACGACCGCGAAGAGGCCTTGGTCCGCGCGGTGGACGCTCTCGAGACCGCATTCATCGAATACATGCAAGATCGGCGCGCGATTCCGGCGCCCTCCCCCCGGAAACGAGGACTGCGCGTGACCCTGCCGGCCCTTACCGAAGCGAAGCTGGCACTCTATTCGGCGATGCGCGCGGGCCGTGTCGGCAAGGCGGACCTGTCCCGCAAGCTCAACTGCCATCTTCCTCAGGTGGACCGCCTGCTCGATCTCCGGCACGCTTCCCGGCTGGACCAGTTGGAGGCGGCGTTCCGCGTCTTGGGCAAGGAGCTTTCGCTGCAAGTTCTGGACGCAGCCTGACTTGCGCGCTACCTAGCGCCGCACCGCCAGCACCGCCGTCGCCGGCGATTGCTGTCCTCCCACCAGCGCCCGCAGCGGCCAGTCCCCATCCGGCAAGGACGCCGGCACCTGGATCGCCACCTGATACAGGCCCGCGAATCCCGGCGCCAGGGCCGCGCCGAACACCGTCGCCGCCACCGAGTTGATCGTGATCTGCGGCGGCAGCACCGTCGAATAGGTCCGGTCCGACGGCACCTGCCGTCCGGGCGGCGCCGCGGGCGACGTGGGTCCGAAGCCCGTTCCCCAGAGGATCAGTACGTCGCCTGGCTTGGCGGCGATCGTCGCCGCCCCCGCGAAGGTCCCGTTGCGGACCGCGAAACTGAAATCCTGCCGCGTGGCCACCACCTGGTTGCCGGGCCACAGGAAGAAAGCTGGGCCATACAGGATCGACGTGGCGGTGTAGCTCGCACTGACGCCGGAAGGCGTCGTCACCACCACCGGCTGCGGTCCCACGCCGACATCGGGGGCAATCACGTTGATCTGCCCCGGGCTGATGTAGTTGATGTAAGCGGGCTGGCCTCCGATGGTCACGGACACGCCGTCCAGCGACGTCGGCAGCGCGCCGTTCACGATCGCCCCGTCCCAGGTGCGCGTGCTGTTGGCGAGGCTCGTCCCCAGAATCGTCGTCCAGGCGTTCGGCACCACGCCCGGGAGATAACTCGCGCCGTTCACCACGCCGTTGGCGGAGATGGCCGGACCCGTCGGATAGGTCACCTTGCGCACCACATGCTGCGCGGGCGTGGCGATGTACAGGTTCCCGGTAGCGTCGCTCGCCACGGCGTAGGGACCGCCGATATAGGCCGAAAGTGCGGGTCCCGTGTAGGTAAACGAGTTGATACCCTCGATCCCGCCGCCGGCCACGGTGGTGATAACGCCCGCCGCGTTCACTTTGCGGATCCGGCCGTTGCTCGAATCCACAATAAAGACATTGCCGGAATTGTCTGTCGAGACGCCGAAGGGCAGATTGATGCCGCTGGAAGTGGCGGCCACGTTGTCGGTGAAGCTGACCACGGTGCCGTTGCCGGCGAAGGTGGTGATGATACCGGCCGGGTCCACCTTGCGGATCCTGGAGTTGTTGTTGTCGGCGATGTACAGGTTGCCGGCGGCATCCACGGCCACTCCCTGCGGATGGAACAGCGCGGCGTTCACCGCCGGACCGCCGTCGCCCGCGAAGCCCCGCGTCGCGCCACCCGCGACGGTGGTGATGATGCCGTTGGGGGCGATCTTGCGCACGCGGTTGTTGGTCGAATCGGCGAAGTAGATGTTCCCGGCGGCATCGACGGCGATCCCGCGCGGGTCGTGCATGGTGGCGGCCAGGGCGGGTCCGCCGTCCCCGGAGAATGCCGCGCTGCCCGTGCCCGCGATCGTGCTGATAATGCCGTTGGCCGCGATCTTGCGGATCTTGTGGTTCACCTCGGTGAAGTACAGGTTCCCGGCCGCGTCGAACGCCAGGCCCCACGGTCCGACGCCCGCGCCCACCGCCGGCCCCCCATCGCCGTTCCCCGTCCCTGGGAACGTTCCGGTCGGACTGCCGGCGAAGGTGCTGATGATCCCGGCCGGCGTGACCCTGCGAATCCCGATGCCGTTGCCTTCGGCGATGTAGACGTTGCCGGCGCGGTCCAGGGCGACGCCGGTGGGGAACCCCAGCGCGATCGAGGTAGCGGGCACGTTCTCTCCGCGGACTACGTTGCCGGATCCGGCGAAGGTCGAGATGATGCCTTGCCCAAGCAGGACTCCCGGTAGCAGCAGGGCGAGAAGCGGAGCGGTTCGCGGCATAAGCCTCATATGCGAGAACCGCGGGCAGAACTGCGAAAAATCAGCGCAGGTAGATCGGGTTCCCATAGATCCACGGCCGCTGCTCGCCGTCGATCTCCAGCCAGGCCTCCACGCGGTAGACCCCCGCGCCGTCCGGCACCGCCTCCAACGACCGCCCGCTCGCGGACTTCCACTCCACCCCGTCCTTCAGGATCCGCAACCGCGCGGGCAGCGGCGTCGCCGCCCGCAGCGTCAAACCCGCCCGGAACGCAAGCTCATCGCCGAGGACTGCCGCACGCCCGCTTCCCAAGAATGCGGCGAACGAGAAGCCTCGCGGATCGCCCATCCAGTCGTGCGCCACGTAGACATGCCCGGCCGCCACCGCGGCTCGGATCGCCCCTTCGTTCAGCTCCGCGGCGAAGGCGTGGGTGCTGACATTGAAGAAGCTGCGAAAGTACGGGTCGAAGTCCAGCCTCGCGATGGTCGCCCCCGGCGCGGCTCCCGTCAGCAGTTCCGGCGCCACGGCAATCTTGCGGAAGTCCTTGTCCTTGTCGACGATCGTCCCGAGGATCCCGCCCGGTCCCTCAGGAGCCGCCTTCAGCACGAACTCCTGGTTATGGTGGCAGTCGTTCGCCGCCACCCCAACCACCCGCCGCGTCCGCGTTTCGCGATCCCACTTCTTCAGATACAGCTCCGGGTAATCGAGCTGCGCCGCGAGCATCGCGTCCGGATACAGGCGCAGCGCCGTGCGCAACGTCGCGAGCGTCGCCGGTTGCGTCATCTGCGCCGCCAGCCACCGCAGCGCCGAGGCGTCGTCGAGCGCGTCGGCGTGCCGGTTGTAGATCTCCATCCCGGTCAGGCCCTCCATGGGATGATCCGTGCGTTCCTCCACGTGGCTGAGGAACAGCATCCCGCCGCCCGCGCCCACGGCGCGGATCAGCTCCGCCCGCGGACCTTCCATCTTGTCCATCACCGACTCCATGGGATGCAGCAGGAAGCCGTGCATCTCGGAGCCGGGCACAAAGAGCACGCCGTCGCGGACGCCCCGCCAGCTTTGGGTCACGAAGTCGCGCGGCGGCCGGTGGTGGCTGCCCAGGAAGATGAAGTTCACGCCCGCGCGCTGCGCGTCCGCGAGCATCTCCTCCAGGGTGCCGCCCGTGTGCGCCGAGTCCGACGCGTGGGCATGGAAGATGCCCTTGAAGTCGATCAGCCCGGCGAGCCCGGGTCCGGCCTGCCGCTCCACGGCGAGCCGGGCCACGTCGGCGGTGGCGGCCGCCAGGCGCGGCAGCGTCATGCGATCCGGGGTCGACTGGCGGCGCCCCGGCCGCGCGTCAGGGGTTTGGGCGGCCGCGAGGCCGGCCAGCAGAAGGAAAGCGAGTCGCACGGGGCCAGTCTACCGAAGCGGCCCCCGGCGTGCACTAACGTCCGGAGATGCCGGTTCTCGAAACCCGAGCCTTCGGGCCATTAGAATATGCCGCTGAGGCGGTGATCGCGTTCCCGCGGGGACTCCCCGGGTTCGAAACGCTCCGCGAGTTCCTCCTGCTGGACCTGCCGGAGCAGGCGCCAGTGCTGTATCTGCAGTGCGTCGACCGGCCCGAGGTCTGCTTCGTGACCCTGCCGGTGCGGGTGGTGGATCCCGGCTACCGCTTGTGGATCTCGCCCGAGGACGAAGCTGCGCTTGGCGACGGCGCCGCCGATCGCCTGGCGCTGACCATCGTCGCCGGACAGGAGCGGGAGCGGCCCACCGCCAATCTGTTGGCGCCCGTGGTCATTTCTCCGTCGGCGCGGCGCGGCGTCCAGGCCGTTCGTGCCGACCGGTTCTACTCCCACCAGCACCCGCTGTTCGAGGCGGCCCCATGCTGGTAATCCGGCGCCGGTCCGGCGAATCGCTGCTGGTCGGCGACAACGTCGAGGTTGAGATCCTCGAGGTCTCGGGCGGCCAGGTGAAGCTCGGCATTCGCGCCCCGCGCGACGTCTCCATCCTGCGCAAGGAGGTCTACCTCACCCGGGAGCAGAACCGGGCGGCGGTGGAGTCCGCCCGGTCCCCCCGGGTGCAGCGCTGGATCGACCAGCTTAGTGCAGCGACGCTTAGTGCAGGGACAGCGAAGTCGGCCGGTGCAGTTGTTCCACCGTCGGAACCTGCCGCAGACGCTCCCCCAGCCACACGCTGAAGATCGCTCCCAGCAGCGCGGCACCGGTTACCAGGCCGCTTTTGCCCGGCGCGATCCCGAGCCAGGCCTCCGCTACCAGCCCGGCGGCGAGAAGCGCCGCGTAGCTCGCCAGGCCCCACAGCGTCCGGGTCCGCCAGGACGGTTGCGGCTCCAGCGAGAGCGCCGACAGCCGACGGCAGGTCCACAGGAAGCCGCCGAGCAGCACCCACCCCAACACCGCCGCCCCCGTCGCCAGCCACGGCTTCGGACCCAGCAGCAGGAACCGCGGCCCTTCGCCTCCTATGGATCCAAACGTCAGCGGTAGCATCGCCAGCGCCAGCCCCAACCCGAGCATCCAGGCCTTTCGGCCCAGCAGCGACCGGGTCCTGGCCAGCGCGGCCATCTCGACCGCGCCCGCCGGCGAAACACCGGGCAGGGCGGGGGATTCGAACTCCGCCCGCAGCTCCGGTTCGCGGGCCAGGAAGTCTTCCACTAGGCGGCGGGTGTCCGAGCTTGCCTCGCCGGCCAGATACACGGGCAACAGGTCTTTCACCACTTCACGAGTCACTTGCATGTTTCCTCAGCTCTCATTGTTCCGGCGAGCCTTAGTCTCGCGCGATGGACCTTCACTTTGGCCGCGCCGACGGTGATCCCGAGCAGGCGGGCGATGTCTTCATAGGGCAGGTCGTCATGGGCGCGCAGCAGCAGCGCGGTGCGGTCCGCCTCAGGCAGAGTCTGGAGGCGGGCCATCACCTGCGCGACGGCCTCCCGATCCGCGGTTTCGGCTTCGAGCGACCCCGCTCCGGGGAACTCGGGCGGGATCGCGGCCTGGCGCCGCGTGCGCCGGATTTCGTGCAGATAGAGGTTGCGCACGATCGTGAAGAGATAGCCCTTCACGGTGCCGATCTCGCCCTCGGCCTGCCAGATGCGCAAAAAGGCTTCGGACGTCAGGTCGTCGGCGAGCGCCCGGTCGCCCGACAGGTACAGGGCGAAGCGGTAAACGTCGCGCGAGTACCGGGAGTAAAGCTCCCGGAATCCGGCGGCGGCTGGTTGGGCATCGCGCACGTAGACAAGATCCGCGAGGCGACGGAAAGTTACAAGCGGGTTCGGTTACCGCGCGAATGACGCGCGCCCGCCGTAACGGGCGGCGCTGCCCAGGTCCTCTTCGATCCGCAGCAACTGGTTGTACTTCGCGATCCGGTCGGTCCGCGACAGGGACCCGGTCTTGATCTGGCCGGCGTTCGCCGCCACCGCCAGGTCGGCGATGAACGTGTCCTCGGTCTCGCCCGAGCGGTGCGAAACGACGTTGGTATAGGCCGCGCGCGCGGCCATTTGCATTGCAGAAAAAGTTTCGGTAAGCGAACCGATCTGATTGACCTTAATCAGGATCGAGTTTGCGATGCCCTTGCGGATCCCCTCTTCCAGCCGGGTGGTATTGGTCACGAACAGATCGTCGCCCACAAGCTGTAACTTAGACCCCAGGGCGTCCGTCAGTTGCTTCCAGCCTGCCCAGTCGTCCTCGGCCATGCCGTCCTCGATCGACAGAATCGGGTACTGCCGCACCCACTCCTGCCAGTAGCCGATCAATTGCTCGGAAGTTCTTTCACTCTTGTCCGACTTCTTGAAGACATACTTGGACTTAGCCTTGTCGAAGAACTCGCTCGCCGCGCAGTCCAGCGCGATCGAAATCTGGTCGCCGGGCGTGTAGCCGGCTTTGGTAACCGCCTCCAGCACGACTTCCAGGGCCTCTTCGTTCGACTTGAGGTTCGGGGCGAAGCCGCCCTCGTCGCCGACATTGGTCGAGTAGCCGCGCTTCTTCAGCACGCCTTTGAGCGTGTGGAACACCTCGGCGCCCATCCGGAGCGCTTCCGCGAACGACTCCGCGCCGTGCGGCGCGATCATAAACTCCTGTGGATCCACAGAGTTATCCGCGTGCGCGCCGCCGTTGAGGATGTTCATCAGCGGCACCGGGAGCAGGGAAGCCGACACCCCGCCCAGGTATCTATATAGAGGAGTCTCCTGGCTTTCGGCGGACGCCCGGGCGACGGCCATTGAGACGGCCAGGATCGCGTTCGCGCCCAGGCCGCTCTTATTGGGAGTCCCGTCGAGGCGGTTCATCACCGCGTCCACTTCGGCCTGCCGGGTGGCGTCCATGCCCAGCAGCCCCGGGCCGATCCGTTCGGTGACGTTCGCCACCGCCTTCCGCACCCCTTTGCCGAGATAACGCGATGCGTCGCCATCGCGCAGCTCAACAGCCTCGTGCTCACCCGTGGAGGCTCCCGCGGGCACGGCGGCCCTGCCGGTCGAGCCGTCCGCCAGATGGACCTCGGCCTCGAGCGTCGGGTTGCCGCGGGAGTCGAGAATTTCGCGTGCGTGTACCTGGATGATTTCCATAGCCAGCAACCAGTCTAATACTGGCGCCGGGCTTTCGGATACAGCTTTAGGGGGTGTGCCTGGGCTGGCGAGGGATCATCCAGGACATCGGGCAAAGGCCTCCATGACGCTGAAAGCGCGAAACGGGCGGCAAAGTCGTCACGCTTTAGTAAACATAATATTCGTTATCGGAGTATTCTAAGTAGATCGCTAGGACTAGCCTAGGGTCCTGGTACTTTCTCTAAGTTAGGGATCTTGACCCGCCTCAGAGCAACCACTTAGACTTGGTCAGTGCCCCGGGAATGCCGGACGCCGGCACCGCAGTCCAACTTTGATTCGGAGGTTTTGACCATGAAAAACAATTGGCTTTGTTCACTGGGAATCCTGGTGATGGCCATCCTGGCGCTGGGACTGCAGGCGAACGCCGCTTCCCTCGTCATCTCGTCGACCAGCTTCGACTTCCAGTACGTACCGAACAGCCCCCAGACCGGCC
This sequence comes from uncultured Solibacteraceae bacterium, assembly GCA_964471915.1. Lineage (GTDB taxonomy): Bacteria > Acidobacteriota > Terriglobia > Bryobacterales > Bryobacteraceae > JAIEPW01. The sequence continues at coordinate 28,211 of CAYYID010000047.1, forward strand.
TCAGCCAGCTCTGCGACGGGCAGTCCTGCAGCGGCGGCAACGGCAATCCGGCCAACGCGGATGCCGTGACTTCGATGAGCTTCACGCTGGTGGGCAGCCCCAATCAGCTCATCCAGCTCCTGACGTCGAACATTTACATCGACATGAATCTGACGCTCGCCGGCCTGCTGCAGCTCAACGGGACGCAGACGATCACCGGCGGCTACTTCGACCTGTTGGTGAAGAATACGCAACCCGCCTGGGGTCTGGCGATCAACGTCACCGGCGGTTCGGTGAGCCTGAGCGGCAATGGCCTCGCCACGTTCACCTTGTTGGGCAGCGCCTCGGGTGTGCAGTGCCCGACCCCGTGCGCTGGCCAAGGCGGCGCCACCACCAACTCCTTCGGGTTCATCCAGGGACCCTTCACCATCTCGTTCTCCAGCATCACCGGCATCCCGGCGGGTGGCGCGAACGATCCGGTGCCGGTGACCACGGCCTTCACGGCCAACGGTTCGCCGGACGTGACGGGCACCTTCATTCCGGAGCCGATGACGATGTCGCTGATGGGCGCGGGTCTGGTCGGGCTGGCGCTGCTGCGCCGCCGGGCCGTGAAGTAAGCCCTTTCTGACAGTCGCTCGCGTTTCGAAAAAAGCCACCGCCCTGCGGTGGCTTTTTTGCGTCTGCCTTAGCCTGTTCGTCCTAACTCCTTGTACTAGTACAGTTTCACTCGTACAGCCCTTGCGCTACCCGGGGTGAAACGCTTACACTGGTTCCACGTTGCGCTAGGGCGGCACCGAGCGAAATACCTTAGGGCCAACGCGAGAGAGCTTCAGACTATCGATCTTCGGAGGATCCACGATGTTGAAACAATGGCCCCGCAACTTGGGCTTGATGGCTATCGCGATGCTGGCGTTGGGTATGCAGGCTCAGGCCGCCAACGTCGTCATCTCTTCTACCAGCTTTGATTATCAGTACGTCCCTAACACGACCACCCCGTCCCAAAGCGCGCTCTGCGACGGCAAGAGTTGCAACGGCGGCGACGGCACCGTGGCGAACGCGGACCCGGTCACCTCGATGAGCTTCACGCTGATCGGAGCGCCGAACCAGTTGCTGCAGCTGCTGACCCAGAACATCTACATCGACATGTATCTCCAGCTGGGCGGCTTCCTCCAGCTCGGCGGTTCCCAGACCATCACCGGCGGCATCTTCGACCTGTTCGACAAGTCGACGAACCCGGGCTGGGGCCTGGCGATTAACGTCACAGGCGGTTCGGTCTTCGTGAACTCGAACGGCGGGCTGTCGATCACGCTGGTGGGCAGCGCCTCGGGAGTGCTCTGCAATACCTGCGTCCCGGCCAACACCTTCGGCTTCATCGATGGGCCGTTCACGATCTCGTTCTCGAGCGTCACCAACCTGACGGGCGGCAACGGTCAGGGCGACCCGACGGCCATCACCACGGCGTTTACGGCCAACGGCTCGCCGGACGTGACGGGCACCTTCGTTCCGGAACCGATGACGATGTCGCTGATGGGCGCGGGCCTGGTTGGCCTGGCGCTGCTGCGCCGCCGGATCGCGAAGTAAGCAGGTTTGCGTAGTTCCCGAAAACGGCCACCGCACTGCGGTGGCCGTTTCGTTTCTTCAAGGCAACCCCTTGTACCAGTACGAGTTACGAGGGTACTGTACTTGCCTGGAACAATTCCGCTCCGTACACTGACCTCAGGTATTAGCAGGCTCTCGTAAGAAGAGCTAAGGGTTTTCCCGGATCTCGGAGGATCTTTCGATGTTGCAACAGTTTGCACGCTCGGCGGGATGGATGGCGGTCGCCGTCGCTGCCTTGTGCGTGCCCGCGCGGGCCGCGAACCTGATCGTCTCGTCCACCAGCTTCGATTTCCAGTACGTGCCGAACAGTCCGGCAACCGGGCTGAGCCAGCTCTGCGACGGTACGTCGTGCAGCGGCGGCGCCGGCAACCCCGCCAACGCGGACGCCGTCACGTCCATGAGCTTCACTTTGGTGGGCAGCCCGAACCAACTGCTGCAGCTCCTCACGACCGACATCTACATCGACATGAACCTCGCCCTTGGCGGGCTGCTCCAACTGAACGGCACCACCCAAGTGACCGGCGGGTACTTCGACCTGCTCGTGAAGGGCACGACCCCGGCCTGGGGTTTGGCGATCAATGTCACCGGCGGCTCGGTGAGCCTGAGCGGCAACGGGCTGGCTACGTTTACCTTGCTGGGCAGCGCGTCCGGCGACCTCTGCCCGATCAACGTGTGCAATCCGAACAACACGTTCCCGATTCAGGGTCCTTTCACGATTTCGTTTTCGAGCATCACCGGCATCCCGTCTTCGGGGTTGAACGATCCGGTGCCGGTGACCCAGAGCTTCCGGGCCAACGGGTCGCCGGACGTGACCGGGACGTTCGTGCCGGAGCCGATGACCTGGTCGCTGATGGGCGCGGGGCTGCTGGGGATCGGGCTCTTGCGGCGTCGCGTGACGAAATAGTTCCGACTTGTTCCTTGTGAGGGCCATCGCCTGAGTGCGGTGGCCCTTCGCTTTTTGCGGAACCGGCGGGGGTGCATCGGCGGCTGGGGGGGGCGGTTACAGTTCAGCGCGCGGTACAACCAGCCGGGAGCGGACCTGCGCTGCGACCTCGCGCGGGCTCGTGACCAGCAGCACCTCGAAGCCGGCGGCTTCGCCGGCGCGGCGTCCGGCGTCGGAGTCCTCGACCACCAGCGGCCGGACGGCTCCTAGGTGGCTGGCCGCGAGAAGGTACGGGTCCGGGGCGGGCTTGATCTTCCCAGCCTCCCAGCCGCAGACCAGGGTCGTGAAGCAATCGAGGATCCCGCCGCGCTCCAGCGGCGGCGTCACCTCGTCGCGCAGGCTCGACGACACGACGGCCAGGCCGCGTGACGCCAGCTCCCGCACCAGCTCGAGCGTCGCGGGCGCGAAAATCTCGTCCTCGGCCATGCGGCGGGTGAAGATGCTCTTCTTGACGGGCTGGGCGCGCCACAGGTCGTCGAAGGTGAGGCCGCGCTCGGTGGCCAACCGCTCGATCATGTGACGGTCCGAGACCCCTACGCAGGTGCGGACGTAGCTGTCCCAATCCATCCGGATACCGAAGGGAGCGAGGGCTTCCATCCAGGCGGCGTAGTGGATGGGTTCGCTGTCGACAAGGACACCGTCGAAGTCGAAGAGGATCGCGTCGTAGGGGGTCAGTTCTTCAGTTTCGCACGAACGCCTACCGGAACCGCAGGCTCCGGAGCATCTGCTGGAACGTCCCTTCCACCTGCTTGTACTCGCTCTCCGGAGCCACGAAAACGATGTAGAGCATGCCGTCCCTGCCCTGGAGCGTTGCGATGACGTTGACCTCTCGCTCGTTGGCGAACGCCGATTTCGCCTGCAGCGTCGTCAGCATCGCCGGAACTCCGTTCACGTCGATGCGGCGCGGCTGCGCGGTGACCTGCGCACCCGGGGCGCTCTTCATGACCTCGTTCAGCACGGCCTGGGAGTTGCGTTCGAGGTCCGTCCCCTGAGTCTGCTGGAAGCCGATCACGGTCCCGTAGGCGATCTGGACGTTGCCCTGTTGATCCTGGATCAGGCCCGACCGCGGCGCGAACGTCACGCCGGCGCCCTGCTGGTCCGGGAACGCCTCCCAGTTATCGGGATAGGTGAACGTATACGACTTGCCGTCGTAGTTCTTCAACTGCGTGGACGGCCGAGACTGGGACGGTTTGGCATTGGGGTTCCCCGCCGCTCCGCCGCCCTGTCCGCCCTGGGGACGCTTCGGCGGCTCCGGCAGCCCGCGGGCGAGATCCTTCACCCGCGCCAGGTCCTGGGGGTTGCCGCCGTCGAAGCTCCGCTTGGGCAGCGTCGTGATTTCCTTCTCGACGGCCTTCACGCGGTTGCCGGGGTTCGGGTGGCTGGCGAAGAACTCGCCCAGCTTCGACTCCTTGCCGCCCTGGCCCTCCAGCTTCTCGAAGAACCTTGCCATTTCGATGGGATTGTAGCCGGCGTCGTTGAGGATCTGCGCGCCCAGCAGGTCGGCGTCGCGCTCGGCGCCGCGGGAGTACTTGAGCAGCATGGTCTGGAGGCCGAGGCCGATGCCGGCCTGGCCGAGCTGTCCCAGCAGGCCGCCCTGGGTGGCGCCGAGGAAGATGCCGGCGCCCGCACCGAGACCCTGCATCAACTGGCCTTTCGACATCTGGTTGGTGCCGTGCCGCAGGATCACGTGCGACATCTCGTGGGCCATCACGCCGGCGATTTGGGCTTCGTTGTCGGCGTTGAGGAACAGGCCGGTGTTGAGGAACATGGGGCCGCCGGGCAGGGCGAAGGCGTTGATGTTCTTGTCGTTGACCACCCGGAAGCTATAGGGGAAGACGTTGGCCTGCGCGGCCGGCGACTTCTTGAGCCGCGAGGCGATCCGCTCCACCAGGCGGTCCATCTCCTGGTTGCGGATCAGGGGAAGCTGCTTCTCGTACTCCGCCGCGGCTTCCTTGCCGAGCTGGATGTCCTGCTCCAGGGAGAAGAAGTTCATGCCGGGCTTGAACTTCTTGGACTGCGCCGCGAGGTCCGCGGTCAGCAGCACCGCTGCCGTCAGGGTTATCGCCAATCGCCGCCAGATCATACGCCTGCTCCTCCCGCTTCCGCGCCCGCCGGGGCAGACGCTTCGTCACGGTTCTACTACGCCGCTAAGCTGCCAACAGAAGCTTGGATGCTTCAGCCGCTATAATTGTTGCATGCTCCAGCCTACCGAAAAAATCTGGCACAACGGGAAGTTCATCGCCTGGAACGACGCCAAGATCCATGTTTTGAGCCACGTAGTCAGCTACGGAAGCGCGGTTTTCGAGGGCGTCCGTTGCTATAAGACGAAGAATGGGCCAGCCGTGTTCCGCAACCGGGAGCATATGCGCCGGCTGCTCGATTCGGCGAAGATCTACCGGATCGAGGTGCCGTTCTCCCTCGACCAGTTGTGCGAAGCGATGGTGGAGACGGTGCGGGTGAACAAGCTGGAGGAGTGCTACTTCCGCCCGATCATCCTGCGGGGCTACGGGTCGCTGGGTGTGCTGCCGACGGCGGACACGCCGACCGAGGTGTACATCGCGGCGTATCCGTGGGGCAAGTACCTGGGAGCGGAAGCGCTGGAGCAGGGCGTCGATGTGTGCGTGTCGAGCTGGACGCGCATGGCGCCCAATACCCTGCCCGCGATGGCCAAGGCGGCGGCGAACTACATGAACTCGCAGTTGATCCGGATGGAGGCGGCGGTGAACGGCTACGTCGAGGGCATCGCGCTCGACGAAGCCGGCTACGTGAGCGAAGGCTCGGGCGAGAACCTGTTCCTGATCCGCGACGGCAAGATGGTGACGCCGCCGCTGGGAGCGTCGGTGCTGCCGGGCATCACGCGAGACACCATCATGACGATTGCAAAGGACCTCGGGATCCCGGTGGTGGAAGGCCTCATCCCGCGCGAGGCCCTCTACATTTGCGACGAGCTGTTCTTCGTGGGCACGGCGGCGGAAGTGTCGCCCATCCGGTCAGTGGACAAGATCACGGTGGGCAGCGGCAAGCGCGGACCTCTGACGGCAGCGATCCAGAAGGAGTTTTTCGCGATTGTGGAAGGTACCGCGCCGGACCGCTACGGGTGGTTGACGCCCGTTGGTGAGAAGGTGGCGATCTAGTTCCTCGGGAGCTTCCTCTGCCCGGCCACCTCCCCCGAGACTGGCCGGACTCGGGAAGCTCCTTCGGACACTGAGAGAGTTTGTAGCAGGAAGTTCCCCGCCCCGCCTAGCGTGTTGTGAGGTTTTTCAACAGGACGTTCCCTCGTGGATTTGCGGACTTAGCGAATGGTACTTGTGAGTAAGCTGTGCAAAAAACGTTTCGGGCGCGGGTCGTAGTATCCGGTACGGGGCTTGCCGCTCCCTGACGGTCGCGGCCCGGTACCCTAAAAATCCATGAAAACCATCACCGGACTCCATTACGCCTCGGGACGCCCCCTGGAAGTCCGCCACAACGGCACCATCACCGGCGTGGATGAACTGATCCAGGCCGAGCCTTCGGACATCTTCCTGGCGCCGGGGTTCATTGACCTTCAGGTGAACGGCTTCGCGGGCGTGGACTACAACCGCCCGGAGACGGCGCCCGAGGAGATCGCGCGGTCGCTGGAGGCGCAGTTCGCGACCGGCGTGACGCGGCTGTTCCCCACCGTGATCACGGGCTCCGAGGCGAACATCATCGGATCGCTGCGGAACCTAGCCGCGGCGAAGGAGCAGCTCGAAGACGGCGCGGCCATGGAAGGCTTCCACGTCGAGGGGCCGCACATCTCGCCGGACGACGGGCCGCGCGGGGCGCATCCGCGCCAGTGGGTGCGGCGGCCGGACCTCGAGGAGTATCGCCGCTGGCAGGAAGCCGCGCGGGGGCACATCAAGCTGATCACCGTGGCGCCGGAATGGCCGGAGGCGCTCGATTACATCGAACAAGTGACGCGCGACGGCGTGGTGATCTCGATCGGCCACACGGCAGCGACGCCGGAGCGGATTCGTGAGGCGGTGGCGGCGGGCGCGACGATGTCGACGCACCTGGGCAACGGCAGCCATCCGGAGCTGCCGCGCAAGGCCAATTACATCTGGGAGCAGCTGGCGGCGGACAAGCTGCTCGCCAGCTTCATCGTGGACCGGATCCACCTGGATGGCGCGTTTCTGAAGAGCGCGCTGCGCGCCAAGGGATCCGAGCGGTCGGTGCTAGTGACCGACGCCGTGATGCCGGCGGGCTGCGCGCCAGGCGTCTACAAGCTGGGCGCCATCGAGGTGGAACTGAAGCCGGAGGGCCGCGTGGTCCTGAACGGCGGGGAGCGCCTGGCGGGCAGCGCCCTGCACATGCACGACGCCGTGGCGAACGTGATGGAGTTCGTGACGCGCACCGAGGCCGTCACCATGGCGACGGGGAACGCGGCGCGCGCCGGGCGGATCGCTGCGCGGCGGCGGGGCCTGGTGAACGGCGATGCCGCGGATTTCGTCCGGTTCCGGATGAACGGGGACCGGCTGGAGATCGTGGACACGTGGCTGAACGGGCGGCGCGTTTACGGGGCTTGAGCCGGCGGGTGTCTCGACTCAGCGCTTCCGCGGACCACTTGGACACGTCGAGATCCCGGCCCATCGCCTTAGCGACCAGGGCCGCGGATTCGCGTGCCAACGGTTTAGGGGCGCGCTATAGTTCTACCAATGAGCCTGGAGTCGGTCGTGGAGACCTTTGTAACTCGGCCACGCCAGCGCCGTTACTTGGAGCTCCTGAAGACCGCGCGCGGACGGGCGAGGATGCGCCTGGAACTTGCCCATTTCCGCGATTTCGACCCCCGATTCGTGGTGAAGATTCCCAGCGACAAGCACGGGGCATCCTCGCTCGAGCGCCTTCTCCTCGACCTTGGGGCGACGGGGCGCTGCGCCGTTTTCTCCGAGCGGGAAGATCTCGAAGGATCGGACCTTCCATTGCGAGCGGCTCTTGCAGCCTTGGTCGGGAACGGCGCCGGAGCAGTTCTTTCGTGTGGCCCCGGCCTGGCCTTCTACGAGAGTGAGGAGGCCGGCGGTCGGTTCATTCTCAGAACACTGTGACACCGATCGTATGAAATGGAGGTACTGTGAGAGGAAACAGCCGATCCCGATTCGGTGCTATTGTCGGCGTGCTCGCGATCTCCTGCTGCGCGATCGCTTGCTCACGGCCGCCCGAGTTGACCAACGTCAGATCCCCCGACGGCCGCTGGGTAGTGGACGTGCGTCAGTTCACGCGTATGGCGCCGATCGTGCCGAAGTGGGCGTTTCTGGTGACGCTCTCCGAACCTCGAACCCAGCGTCGGGAAGTGTTGTACTCGAGCGAGAACCCCCCGTACCACTCGGAGTCAATGATCGGCTTTGCGTTCGTGGCTTGGACTGAGGACTCCAACCGCTTGGCCGTCCTCGTGCAGGGCGTTCCGGGCGGGAGCGTGCGTTTCGGCCGCGACCTCCGGACCTCCGCGGCGCTGCCAGACGCCGAAGTGCTATCGCTTCTTCGCAGCGAAATGCGCAAGCAGTATCCGGAGATCCCGCGGCATATGGACCCGGTCAAGGACTGGGTGGACAGCTACGAGGCAATGGCAGCGTACCGACAGCGAGTTCGCCGCTAGCCGCAGGTTGCGGAGCCGGAACTTACGCGCGGTCGGCGAGGTTCCCGACGGCACCCGCGGCCTACCTGCCGTCCCTCCGGGAACGTCGCTCGTGCCCGGACAGAGAGCCGTCCGGTTAACCGCGCTCCCGGTGAGCACCTCGCGAATGTCCAGGCGTGCAGCGTCTTCAACTGTGCGGCCCGCGTGGCCTCGGTCCTGCCCGAGGGGGTACGCCGGAACAGTTCCGCATGGACGTGGATCGCGTGGAGATCGTGGATACCTGGCTCGCCGCGCGCGCCGTGTATCAGGCTCGCCAAGCTGGCCGATCCCATCCGCCACTGGTGCTTTTCAGCCAGGCGGCCTTCAGCACAAGTCTCACCCTATCAAGCACTTCCGAATGGCACGCCAATTGCATCTCTCCTCAGCGGAGGGCAATTCCATGCAACGCTTCGTTCTAGTCAGCCTGGCGGGGATGCTATGTTCGGCTGGAGCGTGGGCGCAGGACGACGCGCCCGGGCGCGGGGTGGCGCGCCTGAGCCTCATCAACGGCGAACTGTCGGTGAAGCGCGGGGACTCGGGCGACCTGGTGGCCGCGGCCATCAACGCGCCGCTGCTGGCCGGCGACCGCGTGTTGTCCGGCGTGGCTTCGCGCGGCGAGATCCAGCTTGATTGGGCGAACTTCCTGCGGCTCGGGGCGCGCAGCGAAGTGCGGCTGGCGGACCTGGAGAACCAGCGGTATCTGCTGCAGATCGCCGAGGGCGCCGTGATGTTCCGGACGCTGCGCGACGGCGAAGCCCAGGTGGAGCTGTCGACGCCGAGCGTGTCGGTACGGCCGCTGCGGCGGGGGTCCTATCGCGTGGAAGTGCTGCCGGACGGCACCACGGAAGTGACGGTGCGCGACGGGGGACGCGCGGAGATCTTCACGCCGCGCGGCACGGAGACGATCCGCGACGGGCACACGTTGCGCGCGCGCGGCTCGGCTTCGGATCCCGAGTATCAGGTGGTCCGAGCCCAAGGCGAAGACGAGTTCGACCGCTGGAACAACAACCGCGACCGCGACCTGAACCGCAGCCAGAGCTATCGCTATGTGCCGCGGGGCGTGTACGGCGTGGACGATCTGGATCTGCACGGCTCCTGGTTCAACGACCCAGGGTACGGCTGGGTGTGGAGCCCGCGTGTGGCGGCGGGCTGGGCGCCGTATCGTTTCGGGCGCTGGGGCTGGCTGGATTACTACGGCTGGAGCTGGATCAGCCATGACCCGTGGGGATGGGCGCCGTTCCACTATGGGCGGTGGTTCCATGGGCCGCGTGGCTGGTGCTGGTGGCCGGGAGCGGCCGGGGTCCGCACGTGGTGGCGGCCGGGTCTGGTCGCGTTCTTCGGTTTCGGCGGGGGCGGAATCGGGTTCAACGCCGGAATCGGGTTCGGCGGCGGCTGGAATCGCTGGGGCTGGGTGCCGCTGGCGCCGTTCGAAACGTTCCATCCCTGGTACGGGAACGGTTTCTACCGGGGGTTCAACAACCGGAACTTCATCAACAACACGACGATCGTGAACAACACGAACGTCTACAACATCTACCGCAACGCGCGCGTGGACCGCGCCATCACGGCGGTGGATTCGTCGCAGTTCGGCCGGGGCCGCGGGGGCTGGAACGGCGGGGGCGGCGATTACCGGCACGTGACGCGCGGCGAGATCGAGAACGTGAATCTGGTGCGCGGCCAGTTGCCGGTGTCGCCGGGACGGGATGCGCTGCGCTTCGGCGATCGCGACGTGACGCCGGGCAATGTGCCGCGCTCGCGGGACGACACGCGGTTCTACTCGCGGACGCAACCCACGAACGTGGAGCGGGTGCCGTTCGAGCGGCAGCAGGAGACGCTGCGGGCGTTCGAGGGCGGGCGCGGCGCGGGCGGCGGCCGGGTAGGCGAGCGGCCTGCGGGCGAGAATCCGGTTCCAGGATCGCGGCGCGGGGACCTGGGGGACGCCGGGCGCGGGGGCGGCGGCGCGGCGGCGGGCGATAACTCCTGGCGGCGCGCGGGCGAAGGCCGCGGCGCGGGGAACGAAGGCCGGCGCACGGCGGAGCCTGCCCCGCCCCAAGGGCGTGAATCCGGCGAATGGTCGCGGTTCGGCGATGCGCGCACCGGCAATGCAACGCGCGGCGAGATGGGCGGCGGCGGGGGCCGGGGACGGAATCCGGAAACGGCGCTGCCCGCGACGGGCGGCGGTGCGTCGACGCCCGACAACGGGTGGCGGCGCACGGGCGAGGGCCGCGACACAGGCCGCGGCACGGGCGAGAGCCGCCGCTTCGGGGAGCCGATTGCGCCCGCGAATCGCGAAAGCGAGGTGCGCGGCTCCGGCGACTGGCGGCGCTTCGGCGAGGCGGGTCCGGGCAACGCGACGCGCGGCGAGATGGGCGGATCCGGACGCGGCCAGGCGGGGCCGCCGCCGGTGCCTCCGGACACCGGCGGCCGGCGCGGCGACGCGGGCATCGCAGGCGCCGGCGCGGCGGCCGGGCGCCGCGACGACAGCTTCCAGCAGCGGTTCGAGAACGACTGGCGGCGGTTCGAGGGGGGCTCGCGGAGCGGCCAGGGCAGTGGCAATTCCGACGTGCGGAGCGAGCCGCGCAGCGGCGGCGGCGGGTTCGGGCGCGGCGCAGCATCGGGCCGCGATGACGGCGGCTACCGGGGCGGGTCGCCTTCCGAGCCGGTCCGCATCAGCCCGCCGATCGTCCGGGACCGCGGCGGCTTTGACCGCGGCGGGTACGAGCGGAGGGAAAGCGCTCCGCGGATGGAAAGCCCGCGCGGCAACTGGGGCGGCGGAGGCGGCAGTGGCAATAGCGCGCCGCGCATGGAAAGTCCTCGTGGAAATTGGGGCGGCGGTGGCGGCCGCATGGAAGGGCCTTCCCGGGGCGGCGGCGGGGAGTCCCGCGGCAGCGTTGGAGGGGGCGGCGGCGGACGCGGCGGCGACCAGGGACGCTCCGGCGGACGCCGCGGGCAATAGCCGCGAATCCTGCACCTTCCGGCGACCGGCGCGAATCGAAGTCACCATGTCTTCTCGTATCGCGCTGGTCACCGGAGCCAACAAGGGCATCGGTCTTGAAACCGCCCGGCAGTTGCTCGCCGCCGGGGTGCAGGTCATCGCAGGGGCGCGGAGCCTCGAAAAGGCGCGCGCGGCCGCGGCGGAACTCGGCGGCGCCGAGCCGGTGGAGATCGATGTCGCCGACAGCGCCTCGATTGCGCGCGCCGCGGCGGCGGTGCCGCGCCTCGATATCCTGATCAACAACGCCGGCATCATGGTCGACCCGCGCACGCCGCCGAGCCGGACCTCGCGCGCGCAGTTGCGCGAGACCTTCGAAACCAACTTTTTCGGCCTGGTGGAGACCACGCAAGCGTTTCTGCCGGTGCTGCGGCAGAGCGCGGCGGGCCGGATCGTGAACCTGACGTCGATCCTCGGTTCGCTGGCGCTGCACGCGGACCCCAAGTCGCCGATCTACCGCTCCTGGCAGCTCGCCTACGACGCTTCGAAAGCGGCAGTGAACATGTTCACGATTGAACTCGCCCAGGAGCTCGCGGACACGAACATCAAGGTGTTCGCGGCGCATCCGGGTTGGGTGAAGACGGCGATGGGGGGTCCGTCGGCGCCGCTGGAACTGGGCGAAGGCGCGGCCACCAGCGTCGCGCTGGCGCTGGCGGGGGACGAGGCGGTCTCGGGTTCCTATGTCCACCTGGGGAAGACTCTGCCGTGGTGAGGGGGCGAGCCGGTCACGGGCGCGCCGGCAGATCGATCAGGACCACGTCGGAGTTCTCGCGGGTGCGGTCGAAGACGATCTGACGTCCATCGGGAGCGATGTCAAAATTGCGGATCGTCGAACCGGGGTCCAGGTCGGTGAGTTGCCTGCGCCGTCCGGTGGGGATGTCGACCAAGTAGAAGTTCTGCTTACGGAACGGGCCGAGCAACACTACGAAGGACTTCCCGCCCGGCAGGAAACGACAACGGGTGCCCTCTCCCCGGACCGCCAGCTTGGGTAGCGCCACAGGCTGACCCCGCGGAGAAATGGCGCGCAGGGGGAGGATCGCCGTTTGCTGGGCGAACTCGTAGAGGATCACTTCTCCGTCCGGTGACCAGGCCGGGTTGTACGCGGGATCGTCGGTGAGCTTCTGGATACTGCCGTCGGTCGCCCCGACGCGGAAGAGGCGGCCGCCCATACCCTGGTTGCCGCTGACGATCAGCGCGGTCCCGTCGGGCGACCAGGCGGGCCCGTCCACGACATCGAGTGATTCCGCGACGGGGCGGAGTCCGGTCCCGTCCGCGGCCATCACGTAGAGCGTGCTTCGGTCGGAGTTGCGGGCGCGCAGCGTCAGGGAGATGCGGTTTCCGTCGGGCGAGACGGCCGCGGAACCAGTGATGGTCGCGTTGTCGGGCCGCCACAGTTCTGTGGCCACACCGCGTTGGAGCTTCCAGAGCCCGTCGGCGCCTCCCTTGGACGACTGAAACAGCAGATAATCCGGCCCGAAGCGCGGCGAAACCGCACGCAGCGCGGGAAGCGGCATGCGTGACGCGTCCCGTTCCGCCGCCACGCGGTCGAGAAGGGGCACGGACCACAGGGTACTGCCGGGATTGGCGACCGTGGCAACGAGCCGGGTGCGGGCGCCGTTGGGACCGTCACTGGCCGCGATCGAGAGGAACGCCTCGACTCCCAGATTGGCGCGCCTGGTCAACCGGGTCTTGAGGTCCATGGCGTAGAGCCAGGTTCCGGCTCCATCTTCCGCGTCGGCAATGTAAATCAGCTTCCGGTCGCTGAGTGGCACGGAATGGCTGACTGCCGAGTTGTGCCGCGTGAGGCGCTCTGGTTCGCCGCCCTCCGCCGGGACGCGCCAGATGTCGGCGTAGGTCCGGCGGTATCCACGCGTAAAGTAGACGTACCTGCCGTCCGGCGACCAAACCGGGTAATGGCAATGTTCTCCAGGCCGGCCGGCGAGAAGCAGTCTGGGATTCTGGCCGTTCTTCCCTGCCACGAAGAGGGGATCTCCGGGACGTGGCTCCACGTAGGCTACCCGCCCGCCGTCCGGAGACCAGGACGCGGAGAGCCCCATGTCCAGAAGGCGGCGGAGCGAGCCGCCCATCACCGGCAAGGTCCAGATGCCCCGAGGCCGTCTTTCGGGAAGATCGACCACCGGGTCAGACGGGCTCGCCCGCAGCCACAGCTCGACACCGTCGCCCGTGAAACCGATGCTGCGCGTGTTCTCGTGGAACAACTCGGCGAACTGACCCTTGGAGACATTCTGGAAGGTCCCGACACCCACCTGGCCGAGAAAGGCCTCCATCTCGCCCTCGCGATCTGAGAGGAACGCGACCAGCTTTCCGTCGGGCGAGAGCGCGGCGTCCACTTCGGCTCCTTCGAAGTCGGTGAGCCTGGAAAAACGGGCTCCCTCGAGGGGATTGCTCCACGCGCCGGCCTGCCGGAGCAGTAGCGCGGCCGTTAGGGCCAGGCCGGCGGCGAGCAGGAGCATCGCGCCCCAGATCCAGGCTGGTGCGGACCGGATCCCGGGCGGAGCGGGCGCGGGGTCGCGGTCTTTCTCCTGCGCGGCGCGCCGGAGGTCGACGACTAAATCCCGCATGCTCTGATAACGATCCGCGGGGTCTTTCTCCATCGCCTTGTCCACCGCAAAGCGCAGTCCCGCGGGCAGGCCGGGCCGCAGCTCCGCGATCGGCGGCGCCGGCCGGTGCAATATCTCCTGCAGGACCGCGAGATCGGAGGCTCCCTGAAACGGCCTCCGTCCCGCGAACAACTCGAACAGCACGACGCCGAAGGAGAAGACATCAGCACGGGCATCGACCGTGCGTCCCGCGGCCTGTTCCGGGGACATGTAGGCGATGGTGCCGAGGATGGTGCCCGGGGTGGTTCCGCCGCCCTCGATGGTCTGCGTTTCGTCCGGGCGGCCCTGGGGCTCCAGGATCTTCGCCAGGCCGAAATCGGCGAGCTTGGCATAGCCGTTCGAGGACACCAGGATGTTGTCCGGCTTGATATCGCGGTGCAGAATCCCGGCGGCGTGGGCGCAAGCGAGGCCATCGGCGACGCCGCTCATCAAGTTGACGATCTGCCGCCACGAGGGTTTCGTGGTCTGCCACCAGGTCCGGAGCGTCCCGGCGTCTACGTACTCCGAGACCAGATACTGGCGTCCACCGGTTTCGCCGGCTTCGAAGACAGTGAGGATGTGCGGGTGATTTAGGGACGAAGCGGCCTTGGCCTCCTGTTGGAAGCGGCGGCGAGCACCTTCATCGGCGACGGACCCGGACAGCAGCTTGATCGCGACGGATCGCTGGAGGCGGCTGTCGGTGGCGAGGTAGACGCGCCCCATGCCCCCAGCGCCGAGCTCACGCTCGATGCGATAGGGGCCGAAAGAGGCCCCGGGGGAGATCTCGCGGCTGCCGATCTCGCCAGCCAGGTTGGCCGCCGCCTGCCAGGCGGGACGATCGAGCGTCAGGCTGTGTTCGGGCTGGGCCAGCAGCGCCAATACTTCCGCGCGCAGCGCGTCATCGCCCCGGCAGGCCTGCGCCACGAACGCGTCCCGTGCCTCGGCCGGCCGGTCGAGCGCGGCGAAGTAGAGTTCCTCGATCCTCGCCCACCGTTCCGGATTCATGGAGCGGGAGCTCCGGCGATCTCCTTGTGCAGCCAGGCCCGTGCGAGCTTCCAATCGCGCTTGACACTCTGGGGCGAGATCCCGAGCACCTCGGCCATCTCTTCCACGCTCAAACCGCCGAAGAAACGCATTTCGACGACTCGGGCTTTGCGGGGATCGGTCTGGGCGAGCGCCGCGAGCGCGTCGTCCAGCGCGATCAGCCAGCTCGCCTGCCGTGAAGCTGGCGCGTCCGCGAGCCGGAGGTCCTCCGCGAAGGAGATGCGCACTTCCCCGCCCCCGCGCTTCTTGGCCGCCCGGGCGCGCGCCGCATCCAACAGAACCCGGCGCATCAGCGACGAGGCGATGGCGAAGAAATGGGCCCGGTCCTGCCAGCGCACGCGCGAAATGTCGACCAAGCGGAGATAGACCTCATTCACCAGGGCATTGGTTTGCAGGCTGTGGCCCGGCCCCTCCCGGCGCATGTAGTTGCGCGCGGACCGGCGGAGTTCCTCGTGCACCAGGGGAATCAGCTGGTGCAGCGCCTCAGAGTCACCATTCCCCCAGGCCTGCAGCAGCACCGTCACCTGAGGCGTTGATCCCGTCATGGGTTCCGCGTGATTATCTCACACGACGTTGAACTTCTCGTCCGCGAGATCCGCTAACCGGGTGAGCGGTCGCGAGCCTTCGATCTTGCGAGCGCACCTAACTCCATAGGAGAAGTTCGATATGCAACCCAGAACGTTAGCGTTACTCTGCGCCACCTTCGCCGCGGCTTTTCCGGCGTATCCGCAACCGGCGGGACCGGTGGAACCCGGCGCTGGTGCTTGGAAAACCTGGCTGCTGAACTCCGGGTCTCAATTCCGGCTTCCTCCTCCGCCGGACGCCGAGGCGACCGCGGCCGAGCTCGCCTTTCTGAAGACGTTCCGGGAGAGCGTCAACGATGTCGCCCGCGAGCAGATTGCCTACTGGGACCAGAGTTCGCCGTCGTATCACTGGGTGCAGTGGCTGCAGCAGCGGATCCAGAGCGCCGGGGTCAACACCCCGAACGCCACCCGGCAACTGGCGCTGCTGAACGTCGCCATCTATGACGCGATGGTGGCCGCGTGGGATTCGAAGTACACCTACAATCGCCCCCTGCCCACGCAAGCGGATCCATCGTTGCGGGCGCTGGTCCGGCCCATCGAAGCCCCGTCGTATCCCAACGACTTCGCCGCGGCGGCCGGCGCGGCCGCCGCGGTGCTCGGCTACTTTTATCCCGCCGATGCGGCCAGTTTACAGGCCTGGGCCGAGGAGGCTGGGCGCTCCCGGCTGTACGCCAGCGTTGCGTACCCGAGCGACTACTTCGGTGGCCTGGATCTCGGCCGGCGGGTGGGCGCGCTCGCGATCGAACGGGCCAGAACGGACAACTCGTCGGCCGCCTTCACCGGCACCATCCCGGCGGGGCCCGGGCTGTGGACGGGCACGAATCCGGTGTGTCCGATGTGCGGCACCTGGAAACCGTGGGTCCTGACCGCCGGCAACCAGTTCCGTCCGGCGGCTCCCCCTGCTTACAATTCCGCCGAGAAACTTGCGGACCTGGCGGGCATGAAGTCGCTGGCCCGTCCGTTCGCGGATCAGGCCGCCGCCTTCTACTGGCAGACGAGCGCGGGGGTGGTGGGCGACTGGTACAACCAGGTGCACCTGGCGGTGCTCGAAGATCGCCTGCAGGCGAACCCGCCCCGCGCGGCGCGCGCCTACGCCCTGATGAGCGTGGCGCAGTATGATTCGATGGTCGCGTGCTGGGACGGCAAGTATGCCTATTGGGCCGCGCGGCCGGTGCAACTGGATCCGGCATTGACGACGTTGTTTGCGACACCGAATCATCCGAGCTACCCCGCGGCCCACGCAGCCAACTCGGCGAGCATCGCTGAGATTATGGCTTGGCTGTTCCCCACGCGGGCGGGCACGTATCTTCGTCAGGCACGGGAGGCCGGGCAGTCGCGCCGCGTCGCGGGGATTCACTACCAGAGCGATCTCGACGCCGGGTATGTGCTCGGCCGCCAGGTGGCGCAGTCGGTCATCGTCTGGGCCTCGAAGGACGGATCCCAGTAATCGGACCGTCGCGAAACGCGCGTAAGGCTCTGGCCGGGGCGATGGCGAGATCCCACACCTGGACGGAGCCTTGCCGCGTGGTAGCGGGCGCCGAGCCCAAACAAAAAGGACAAGCGGGAGGCGCCGTGGCCCCCGCGGGATGTATCCTGACCAGATGCCGCTCAGCGTACCCCGGGGAGAAAGAGGGCCGCGAGCCGTCGCGCTGCAGATTCTGCTGAACCGCCGCCGCGCCGGCGGGCACGTGTTGCGCGTGGACGGATTCTTCGGACCCAAAACGTCACAGGCGGTGGAAGCGTACCGTTCCGAGGTGCTGCGCATGGGCGGGCCGCCCGAAACGGCGGATCCCC
>CAYYID010000048.1:0-45337 GCA_964471915.1 uncultured Solibacteraceae bacterium
CGGTGGCGGCGGTGATCCGCGCGCTGGCTCCCGAAGCCGAGCTCTACGCGGTGAAGATCTTTCACCGGACGCTCGAAACGGACGCCGCGACGCTGGCGCGCGCGCTGCGCTGGGCGCGCGGCATGGACTTCGTGAATCTGAGCCTGGGAACGGCGAACGCGGAGCACCGGGAAGTGCTGGAGGAAGCGGTCGCGGCGTGCCGGGGAACGGTAGTGGCGGCGGCAGGCTATTTGCCGGGGGCCCTGGCGGGGGTGGTGCGCGTGGCCCCGGGGGAGCCGGGCGAGCGCGACGGGAACTGGTTCGCGCCTCCCGATTCGCCGGAGTTGCCGGGGATCCCGGCGGAGCGGCGTCCCGCGGGTGTGAGCTTCGCGGTGGCGCGGGTGACGGGGTGGCTGGCGGCGCGGCGGGTTCTGTAGGCGGCCTTTGGTTGCCTCGGTTCTTGCGGCAAGCGTCCGGCTGCGATTCCGCTCAGCTCCGGTAGTTCGGCGCCCGCGTCGGCCAGGGCTGCGCCTGCTCCAGGATCCGCGCCAGCCGCAGCGCGATGTCGTCGCGCCAGCGCGGACAGATGATCTGCAGCCCGATCGGGAACCCGTCCCGCGACAGGCCCGCGGGCACGGAGATCGCCGGCTGCCACGTCATGTTCGCGACCATCAGGTGCGCCTCGGCGCCGGTGTTTCGCGCGTCCTTGCCGGCGATCGTCTCCGGAATGGGACCTTCCGCGGGCAGGGAAACCACCGTCGTCACCGGCGCGAACAGGACGTCGATCTGCTCAAAGAGCTGCGCGGTCTGCACCTCGATCTCGCGGCGTGCGCGGTCGGCGGCGGCGATCTCGCGGAAGCTCGACTTGCCGGTCTGTTCCAGCCGCCACCGGAGCCGCTCCGTCAACTGATCCGCCTTGCCGGGCCAGATGCCGTCGATCTCGAGGTCGCCGCGCATGCGGATCATCGCCGAGGCCACCCAACTGACGTACGGGTTCGGCGGATTGTACTTCACGTCCACCCAGCGGATCTTCGCGGCGCGCACCAGCGTTTCGGCGGCTTTGCGGCCCACGTCGATGCATTCCTGCTCGGTGGGGATGAAACCGAAGTCGGCGGACCAGCCCGCGCGGAGCCCGGCGACGTTGAGGGAATCGAGCAGCGCCTCGTACTTCGCGGGGGCGGGCGGCAGCGAGGTGCGGTCGCCGGCGGAGGGTCCCGCGGTGACGTCGAGGAAACGGGCGGTGTCGCGCACGTCCACGGACACGCAGCCGTGGACGCTGGTGTCGCTCGGCGACCCGCGGCCGATGCGTCCGTGCGAAGGCTTCAGGCCGATGAGGCCCGTGAACGCGGCGGGGGAGCGCGTACTGCCGCCGCCGTCGCTCGCGGTGGCGAGCGGAATGATGCCGGCGGCGACCGCGGCCGAGGATCCGCCGCTCGACCCGCCGGGGCTCTTCGCGGGATCCCAGGGATTGCGCGTCACGCCCCAGGCGCGGGACGCGGTGATCGAGTGCATGCCGAACTCCGGCGCGGCGGTTTTGCCGACCATCACCGCGCCGGCGGCGCGGGCCTTGGCGATGTGCGGCGAGTCCGTGGTGACGGGCGGCTGTCCCTTGTAGAGCAACGAACCGCGGGAACTGGGCATGCCGGCGCAGTTGTCGAGGTCCTTGACGCCGAGCGGGACGCCGGCGAGCGGCCCGGGGTCCTCGCCCCGGGCGATGCGCTGGTCGATGGCCTTCGCCTGGGCGCGCGCGCCGGCGGCATCGAGATAGATGAAGGCGTTCAGCGCGGCGTTGTGCTTCTCGATGCGGGCCAGGTAGCGTTCGAGGATCTCGGCGGCGGAGACGCGCTTGCGGCGTACGGCGTCCGCGATGGCGCAGGCGGTGGCGAGTTCGCCGGAGGGAGCGGCGGTGGCGGCGGCAGCGGCGAGAAGTCCAAGTTCCCGGCGGGTCAGGCGCGACATGATCTCAAGAGCTTACTTGAGAACGCCGGTCGGCGGGGTTGCGATCCCGGCTACCGGACCCGCCGGTACACCATCGTGTGATTCACCGGACGCCCGTCCTCGGTGCCTCGCGCGGTCACGGTCCACGTCCGGCCGTCCGGCGAAACGACGCTGCGGCCGCGCATCACCACCTTGCCTTGCTTCCGGTAGACGCCGTCCGCGTCATGCGGGGTCCGCACCAGAATCTGGAACGTGTCGAACTCCGGGCTCTGCAGCGGATACTCCTTGCCGTCGCGCTGGTACCGCTTGCGGCGCGAGAACTTCGACCCGTCCGCTTCCACGCCCTCCGCGAGCGTCACGATCCACGGACCTTCCTCCGCCACCGTCACCGTCTCGGACCTGGGCGGCGGGCCGGGCTGAAACATGGACTTCTCCAGGTCGAGCTGCCACACCCCGGCGCGCGGATCGGCCGCCGCGGCCAGCGCCACTCCGAGCGCCGCCAGCGCCAGCAGTCTCATGCCTTCACCTGCGCCGGGAACTTCTTGCGGAACTTGGCGACCTTCGGCGACACCACAAACGCGCAGTACGGCTTGTAGGGGTGGTTCGCGAAGTACTCCTGGTGGTAATCCTCGGCGATCCAGAACGTTTCGGCGGGCGTCACCTCGGTGACGATAGGATCCGCGAAGTGGCCGCTCCAGTCGCGGATGGCGCGCTCGGCCTCTTCCTTCTGCTCCGGCGAGTGATAGAAAATCGCGGAGCGGTACTGCGTGCCCGTGTCGTTGCCTTGCCGGTTCAGCGTGGTCGGGTCGTGGATCTCGAAGAAGACGTCGAGCAGCTCGCGGAACCGCAGCTCCGCGGGATCGAAGGTGATCCGCACCACTTCGGCGTGGCCGGTCTCGCCGCCGCACACCTCTTCATACGACGGATTCGCCACGGCGCCGCCCATGTAGCCGGACTCGACCGACGCGACGCCGCGTAGCGAGTCGTAGACCGCCTCCAGGCACCAGAAACACCCGCCCGCCAGGGTTGCAATCTCCACGGTACCTCCTGACCCTTCATTCTCGCCCGAACACGTCCTTGAGATGGCCGGGCAGCCTGAAAAAATTCCGAATCTCACGGAATCGTTCCCGCGTCGATATGGATGAAACGGAAGAAGGATCATGACGATGACGGAAACGAAGCAGTTGAGCACGGTGGCGGGCAAGGTCTACTGCCCCATGTGCACGCACACGGTGGACGCGACGGTGGTGCCTAAGGGCAAGCGCTATCAGGTGCAGCCCGGGCAGCAGTGCGCCCGCTGCAAGTCCTCGCTGGACGCCGGCTACATCATGCGCGCGGGTGTCTAAGTCTCCGCTTGCGGTTCGCTGCTATGATGGTCTTGAGATACAGACCTTGCCGAACCTGAAGAAAAAGACGCTCCCGGATCCGGCTCCCGCCCCGGTCATCGAGACCGCCCCGAAACTACCGTCGAGCAAGTGCGAGGTCTGCGGGGATCCCGTCTCCGGCAATCCGGCGGAACAGCTCTGCTGGGTCTGCCGCCGCCTCAAGATCAGCGCCTGGCGCGATTCCGAGAATCAGAGCGCCATTCAGGAATAGACCTGCCCGCCGATCCCCCGGCGTAGCGCTTCCTCATAGACGTACGCCCCCACGGCGACATCCTGGATCCCGAGTCCGTTGCTCTTGAAGATGCTGATCCCCGCCGCGGGATCCCCGTCGCACTCTGCCATCTCGCACAGCCGCGGGCTAC
Source organism: uncultured Solibacteraceae bacterium (assembly GCA_964471915.1). Taxonomy (GTDB): domain Bacteria; phylum Acidobacteriota; class Terriglobia; order Bryobacterales; family Bryobacteraceae; genus JAIEPW01. Next base: position 3,665 of record CAYYID010000048.1, read on the forward strand.
TCCAGTCGATCTCCGCAAGGACAAGATCCCCGGATTCGAGCTTCGCCTGCTCGATGGAATCCACCGCGATCCGGTCCGCGCGCCGTACCAGTTCCGCGGGCAACTCCCGGCGCTGCGCGTTGTTGGACCCCATAGCGTTGATGTGGCACGGCGCGGTGATCCAGGAGTCCTCGAGCACAGGATCCTTTGCCCAGGTCGCCGTCACCACGATGTCGGCCCCCCGCACCGCTTCTTCCGCGGTCGTGGTGGCGACCACCAGCTTCTCGAAAGCGAGCGTCGTCTCCGCCGCGAACCTGTCGCGCTTGTCCTGGTGGCGGCTCCACACCCGGATGTCCTCGATCCCGGGACGCACGGCGAGCACCGCCTCGAGTTGCGAACGCGCCTGAAACCCCGAGCCAATGATGGCGAGCGACTTGGCGTCCTGCCGCGCCAGGATGTCCGTCGCCACGCCCGACGCGGCGCCGGTCCGGATCTGCCCCAGCCAGTTGGCCTGCATCAAGGCGAGCGGCGCCGTGGTCGCCGCATCGAACAGCAGAAAGAAGAAGTTCGCCGCGCCGGCCTTCGCGTTGGTTGCGTAGATCTTCGTCCCCAGGTACTTCGCGTTGGCCCCCGCCATCGCATGCAGGACGGTGCCGGAGGGCAGGAACAGGCGCCGCCGCGGCTGGTTCAGGGCGTTCTTCGCGCGCAACTCCTGAAACGACTCGCGGACCAGCCGCACGGCCTCCGCCATCGGCAGGAGCTCGCGGACTTGCTCTTCGGTGAGGGTCAACATGCGCTTCTCAGTGTAATCCGGGGAACGGCGTTACCTTCCCGCGGCGAAAAGCGTATATTGCAGGAAGGTTTCTCCCATGCGACACACTACCCTGCTGCTTCTGACGTTGAGCCTCTGCGCCTCCGCGCGCGAGGCGAAGGTTGTCCGGTACCCCAGTTATCACGGCGGCAAGGTCGCGTTCACCCACCTCGCTGACATCTGGGTAGCGAACGAGGACGGCTCGAACCTCCGGCGGCTCACCGCCCACGCGGCGCGCGACGTCAACCCGGCCTTCTCGCCCGACGGCAAGTGGATCGCCTTCTCGTCGGACCGCAATGGCGCCAACGACGTCTTCGTGGCGCCGGCCGACGGCGGCCAGGCCAAGCAACTCACCTTCCATTCCGCCGCCGACAACGTCCTCGGCTGGACCCCGGACGGCCGTGCCGTCCTCTTCGCCAGCGCCCGCGGCGATGACTTCGCGGGCAAGCTCTACACCGTGCCCGTCGAAGGCGGCATGGAACGTCCCGTGGGCGTCGACATGGGCCTCTATGGGTCGTTTTCGCCCGACGGCAAGAAGCTCGCCTATAACCAGAAGTCGCAGGTCTACTGGCGGAAGTACTACCGCGGCGCCTCGCAAAGCGACGTCATGCTCATGGACATCGCGGCGAAGAAATTCACGCAGCTCACCGACTTCGACGGCATGGACTCTTGGCCCATGTACGGCCGCGACGGCTATATCTATTTCGTCAGCGATCGCGACGGCAACGGGCTCACCAATATCTGGCGCGTTTCCGACAAGGGCGGCAAGGCCGAAAAAGTCACGCAGTTCACCTCCGGCGACGTCCGCTGGCCGTCGCTCTCGGCCGACGGCAAGACCATCGTCTTCGAAAAAGACTTCGGGATCTCGAAGCTCGACCTCGCCTCGAAGAAAGTGACGGCGCTGAAGTTCGACATCGCCGCCGAAGTGCAGGAGAACCTTACCGAGGTCCGGTCGCTCAACCGCCTGGACGACTATGACCTGGCTCCGTCGGGCGCGCGGATCGTATTCTCCACGCACGGCGAGATCTTCTCGGCCCCGGTGGAGGACGGCGACCTCGTACAGATCACCGACTCCCCGGCACGCGACAAGGACCCCGATTATTCGCCCGACGGCAAGTGGATCGCCTTCGTCAGCGACCGCTCCGGACGCGAGGAAATGTACCTGATCCCCGCCGGCGGCGGGGCCCCCGAAAAGATCACTGACCAGGACAACCTGAAGTTCGGGTTCGAATGGTCGCCGGACTCGAAGGAGATCGCGTTCCTCACCTCCGACGCCAAGCTCTTCAAGTACACCCTCGCGACCAAGCAGACGGTGGAGCTGGCTTCGTCCAAGTACGGCAACATCAACGGCCTCGAGTGGTCGCCCGACGGCAAGTGGCTGGCCTTCTCGAAGGCGGATGTGGCCCGTCAGAACGACGTCTACCTGGTTCCCTCGGGCGGCGGCGCGGAGCGCAAGGTCACGTTCGACAGCTATGGCGAAGCGCAGCCCCGCTTCTCGCCCGACGGGTCCACGCTGTTCTTCATTCGGAACGCGGCGGTGGGCCAGGGGTCGCTGGTGAACAACATCGGCTCCACGCAGTTGTTCGCGATGTGGCTTGAGAAGCAGGATAAGGATCCGGCGGACCCCGAGGAAAGAGGCACCGAGCCGGCCGCCGATACGCCGCGCCGTCCGGAGCGGCCCGCTGGTCCCAAGACCATCAACGTCGACTTCGACGGGCTGCGGCGGCGCACCTGGCAGGTGACCCGGATGCCATTCGGCGTGATGTCCTACACCGTGGCGCCGGATTCGAAGACCGTGGTGTTCGCTACCTCGGAGCCGGCCGCCAACCGCGCCGTTCCCGTCATCTACACCATCCAGGCCGACGGCAAGCGCCTCAACCGCGTGACCGGCGGCGGCGGGGGTGACGACGAGGGTGAGGGCCGCGGCCGCAGTCCCGGCGGCGGGGGCGGCTTCGGCGGCGGCATGCAGCTCACGGTGTCCCGCGACGGCCGTTCGCTGTTCTTCCGCGAGGGCGGTTCCGTATGGTCGGTGCCGTTGAACGCGGGCGCGGCGCGGGGTCCCGCGGGTCCGGCCCCGGTGGCGGGCGGCGGCGCGGCGCAGCGCCGCCGTGTCAACTTCACCGCCCAGGTCAAGATCAACAAGCCGGCCGAGTGGGCCGAGATGTTCGACGACGCCTGGCGCACCATGAAGTACCGCTTTTACGATCCCAACATGCACGGCATGAACTGGGACGCCATGCGCTCCAAGTATCAGCCCATGGTGGAGTTCATCGGCGACCGCCAGGAACTGCTCAACCTGGTGAACGAGATGATCGGCGAACTGAACGCCTCCCACACTGGCGCCGCGCCAGGACCGGGCGGTGAGCGCGGCGCCGCCACCTGGCACCTGGGCTTCGAAGTCGAGCCCGACGACCAGGCCGGCCGCTACAAGGTCACCTACGTGTACCAGGACGGTCCCGCGGATAAGGACTGGGTGAAGGTCAAGGCCGGCGACTACATCCTGGCCATCGAAGGCAAGCCGCTGCTCGCCACCGACAACTACTGGAAGCACCTGAACCAGAAGCTGAACCGCAAGCTCGCGGTGACCTTCAACTCCAAGCCGTCGGATGATGGCGCCTGGACCGTGAAGATCGAGCCGGCCTCTCAAGGCGCTTATTCGCAACTCCGCTATGAGCGCTGGGTCCGCGACCGGCGCGCCGAGGTGGAAAAGGCCTCCGGCGGCAAGATCGGGTATCTGCACATCCAGGCCATGAACCCGCCATCCCTTGCCAAGTTCGAGAAGGAGATCCGCGAGTTCCGGGATAAGAAGGCGCTGATCATCGACCAGCGCTGGAACGGCGGCGGCAACATCGAGCAGGAGCTGCTGGCCATCCTGGTCCAGCGGCCCTACCAGGTGTGGCAGCCCCGGGGCACCGAGCCCTCCAGCCGCCCGTTCGCCGGTTTCTTCGGCCCCAAGGTGGTCTTGCAGAACTTCCGCTCGGGTTCGAACGCGGAGATGTTTCCGGCCGGCTTCAAGGCCCTTGGCCTCGGCAAGACCGTCGGGACCCCCACCGCCGGGGCGGTGATCGGCACGGGCAGCTACTCGCTGATCGACGGCTCCACCGTGCGGACCCCGGGGGTCGGGGTGTATCTGGCTGACGGCAAGCGGACGAACATGGAGAACTACGGAGTCCGGCCCGACATTCTGGTCGACAACACCCCGGAGGACACCCTGGCGGGCAAGGACCGGCAGCTCGAGACGGCGATCGCCGAACTTCTCAAGGAAGTGGGGCGGCAATAGCCGTCCCCATTGTTTTCAACGGAATGCAGTTTTGGCTCGGCCGATTCCCTTAGAAAAAAGACATAGTACTAGGTAATAGAAGTCCTGTAGGTACTATAGCTTCAGTCGTTGTTCCTCGGCTAGCATGAAGTGGGGCAAGAGCCCCAGGGGGACATAGACCGATGCGTGCACTGCAACTTCTCTGCGTTTTATTGGCGCTCTCGCTTCCTTCTTTCGGGGCGAACATTCTCCTGAACGGGAGCTTCGAAAGCCCGGCTCTGCCGGACCAGGTCGGCGGCGCCACTGGACAGTTCGGATCCATCTCCGGTTGGAACATCGTCTCCGGGGGCGGACCGGGCGCCAACTTCGAAATCCACCGCGCGCCCTTCCTGTTCTCGGCGGGCGCGGAAGGCTCCCAATGGGCGGAGTTGGACGTCAACGGCAACACCACCATTGGCCAGTTGCTGGCGACCATTATTGGCAATACCTACACCATCAGTTTCTCGGTGGCCGCCCGCTCCGGCTTCGGAGATTCGGTGGTCGTCGTCAGCTTCGGGGGCCAGACCTTTACGACCCCGGCGGTGAGCAACACCTCCGGCTGGACCACCTTTACCTTCACCGCGGTCGCCACCAGCACTTCGACGCTGTTCACGGTCGCGGGGGGCGGCGTTTCCAACGCCGGCGGCGATCTGATCGATAACGTGATCGTCGACGACGGCCAGGTCGGCCAAGTTCCGGAACCGTCCACGTTCGGCATGCTCGGTCTCGGCGGCGTGGCCTTCGCCATGCTCCGCCGGCGTCGCGCCTGAGCGCATCACTCCAACCTCGGGAGCCCGGTCTCCCCCGTCAGCAGCCGCCGCTAACCCCGGCGGCTGCTGCTGTTTTTCCGCAGGGTGAAAGTGCTAGGCTCACCCGTATGGATCTTCGCCCGCTCCAGCAGGGTTTCGCCGAAGTCAACGGACAGCGGCTCCACTACATGCGCTGTGGCAGCGGTCCGCTGCTTTTGATGGCGCATGGCTTCCCCGAGTTCTGGTATGGCTGGCGTCACCAACTGCTGGACCTGGGACGGGATCACCTCGCGGTCGCCCCGGACCTGCGAGGCTTCAACCTCTCCTCGAAGCCCCCGGCCGTTGAGGACTACCGCGTCAAGCACCTGGTGGAGGACCTCCGGCAGCTCGCCGAGCATCTTGCGCCGGGCGAGAAGTTCGTCCTGTGCGGTCACGACTGGGGCGGCGCCACCGCCTGGGCCTATGCCCTGCAGCACCCTGGCACGCTGCGTGGCCTGGTGATCGCCAATGCACCGCATCCCGCCCTCTTCAACCGGGAACTCCGCAACAATCCAGCCCAGCAGAAGGCCAGCGAGTACATGCTGATGTTCCGGACCGCTGAGGCCGAGAGCATCCTCTCCGCCAATGACTACGCGATGCTCGAGCGCATGGTCCTCGGCTGGGGCCTCAAGCACGGCACCCTCGACGACGCGGACCGCGAGAGGTACCGCGCCGCCTGGTCCCAACCCGGAGCACTCACCGGGGGCCTGAACTACTACCGCGCCGCCGCGGCCGGTCCGGCCCGTCCCGGCGACACGCTCGGCGAGCTGGCGATACCCAAGGAGACTCTCACCGTTCGCGTCCCCACGCTGGTTATCTGGGGCGAACGAGACACCGCCCTGCTCACCGGGCTGATCGATGGGCTGGAGGAGTACGTGCCGCAACTGACGCTCCGCCGCATCCCCGACGCGACCCACTGGGTCCTCGCCGAGCAACCGGAGATGGTCAACCGTTACATCCGCGAGTTCCTAACGTCATTAACGTAGCTTCATATTTATTGCAACCCGGGCCCCGCAAGTGGCATCCAAGAAACAACCGCGGTACGTGTGTCCGCCCCGGAAGCAGTCGACAAATAGAACAAAACAAACGGGCAGCTTGATCTTCGCGGAAAGAATCTATGGCGAATCCTGAGACTCTGGCCAGCCGCAACGGCGATGCGGGCCACCACGACAGTTCCCACGTGTACCACGGGGTATCGCCGTGGGAACGCGTGAAGTCGCTGGTGCGCGTCGAGAGCCGCGACATCTGGGTCGCCGTGATTTACTCGCTGGTCATCGCTCTGCTGTCGCTCGTCACGCCCATTGCCACGCAGACGATGGTGAATACCATCGCCTTCGGCAACCTGCTGCAGCCGCTGGTGGTGCTCGCCCTGCTGGTGCTGGCCGGCCTCGGCCTCTCGAGCGTCTTTCAGGCTCTGCGAACGTATGTCGTCGAGCTGATCCAGCGCCGGATCTTCGTGCGCGTGTCGGCCAAGGTGATCCACCGCCTGGTGCGGGTGCGCAGCGAGGCCTTCGACGAACAGCATGGCCCGGAGCTGGTCAACCGCTTTCTGGATGTCGTCACCGTGCAGAAGAACGCTTCCATGCTGCTGGTGGATGGCCTGTCGGTCTTCATGACGACGCTGATGGGCCTGATCCTGCTCGGCGTCTACCATCCGTGGCTGCTGGTGTTCGACATCCTGATGATCGCGTTCGTGATGGTGATCCTGTTTCCGTTGAGCAGCGGCGCGGTCGAGACCGCGGTGAAGGAGTCGAAAGCCAAGTACGCCGTCATCGCGTGGTTCGAAGAGGTGGCCCGGAATCAGATCACGGCCAAGAGCCCCCGCGGCATGGCGTGGGCCCTGCGCCGTACCGACGAACTGGTGGAGACCTGGCTGGCTTACCGCGTGAAGCACTTCCGGATCCTGCTGCGGCAGATCATCGGCCTGCTCAGCCTGCAGGCCGTGGCCAGCGCCGCGCTGTTGGGTGTCGGAGGCTGGCTGGTGATCCAGCGCCAGTTGACGCTCGGGCAACTGATCGCCGCCGAGCTGGTGGTGGCGGCCGTCATCAGCGGGATCGCCAAGTTCGGCAAGCAACTCGAAGTGTTCTACGATCTGCAATCCTCGCTCGACAAGCTGGGCTACCTCATCGATTTGCCGCTGGAACCGTCCGGCGGCGAGCGCATGCCCGCCAGCGCCACGCCCGTGCCGGTCCGCCTGAGTGACGTGACCTTCAGCTACCCCAAGAAGCGCGGTGTCCTCGACGGGCTGGATTGGGACATCGCCGCCGGCGAGCGCGTCGGCGTCGTGGCCAATTCCGGCGGCGGCAAGACCACGCTGCTCAATGTCCTCTACGGGCTCCGGGAGCCCGAACAGGGGACCGTCGAAATCGGCGGGATGGACCTCCGCGACATCCGGCGGGATACGTTGCGCACGGGCGTCGCGCTGGTGCGCGAGCCCGAGGTCTTCTCCGGGACGATCCTCGAGAACCTCCTGCTGGACGCTCCGGACGGCTCCGTCACCGCGGCCCGCGCCGCCCTCGAAGCCGTGGGGCTGCTCGCCGAGATTCTGGCCCTGCCCGAGGGGCTGAATACGCCGCTCTCACCGGACGGCCTGCCGCTTTCCGCCGGCCAGGCGATCCGGCTCCGCTTCGCGCGCGCTTTGCTCGCCCAGCCGCGCCTGCTGATCGCCGACGAATCGCTGGATGTTGTCAAAGACGCGCGGGAGCGCGATCATCTGATGGAGACCCTCTTCCGCCGCGAAGCTCCCTGGACCCTGGTGGTGGCTTCGGCCGAAGAGGAGATTCTGCAGCGCTGCGACCGGGTTTATGAGATCGCCGGCGGACGGCTGGTCCTGAACCGCTCGCGGCGTGGCTGAGGCATCCGGAACGGAAGAGGAACAGCATGAAGACGACGCTCGAATCTCCCGCGGTCGACCGGCGCCCTCCCGAGGGTCCGGATCTGGTGGAAATGATGGAAATGGACACGCTGCCCGCCCTGGGCCGCGTCCCGCTGCCTCCGACGGTCCGCTTCCTGGCCTTCCTGCTGCTGGCCGGTACCCTTCTCCTCGCGGTGGCGCTGGTGTTCGTGCCCTGGCAGCAGAGCGTGGCCGGCGACGGCCGGGTGGTCGCCTTCACGCCCGCCGAGCGGCAGCAGGTGGTGGCCGCGCCGGTGGAAGGCCGCCTGCTCAAGACCTTCGTGATCGAGGGTACGCGCGTCAAGCAGGGCGATCCGCTCTTTGAAATCACCGACAACGACCCCACCATCCTCGAGAACCTCCGCCGCGATCAGTCCGCGCTGGAGGATCGCCTCAAGGCCGCTGAGTCCCGCGTCGATTCCTTCCGGGGACAGATTCTGGGCCTGGAAGGCTCCCGCCGCAACTCTCTGGAATCCGCGGCGCTCCGCATCCAGGCTGCCGGCGAGCGCGTGGCCGCCGCGGACCGCTTCATCGAAGCCGCCGAGTCGAACCTGCTGACCGCGCAGCTCAACCTGGAGCGCACCAAGACGCTGGCGCAGAAGGGCCTGCGCTCCACCCGCGACCTCGAACTCGCGCAGAACACCTTTGACCGCGACACCGCCGAGTTCGCCCGCGCCAAGAACAGCCTCAACGAGGCCAAGAAAAACCTCGAGGCCCTTGAAGCGGAGCGCCTGCGCATCGAGAACGACTTCAAGAGCTCTATCGAGAGCGCCCGGGCCGCGTTGAATTCCGCGCAGGCCGACGTCGCCAACATCCGTTCCGTCCAGGCGCAGATGCAGATCCGCATCAACCGCCAGCAGACCCAGGACGTGGTCTCCCCGCGCGACGGCACCGTGTTCCGTGTCCTCGCCCAGCCCGGCTCTGAATTGCTGAAGTCCGGCGACCCGGTGGTGATCATCGTGCCCGAAACCGAAGCCCAGACCGTCGAGCTGTGGGTGAAGGGCAACGACATGCCGCTGGTCCAGCAGGGCGACAAGGTCCGGCTGCAGTTCGAAGGCTGGCCCGCCATCCAGTTCGTCGGCTGGCCTTCGGTGGCGGTCGGCACCTTCGGCGGTCTGGTCAAGCTGGTCGACCCCACGGACGACGGCAAGGGCAGGTTCCGCATCCTGGTGGGTCCGGATCCGGCCGACGACGCCTGGCCCAAGAGCCGGCTGCGCCAGGGCGTCCGCGCCAACGGCTGGGTGTTGCTGAAGATCGTACCGCTCGGCTTCGAGCTGTGGCGGCAGTTCAACGGCTTCCCGCCGAATCTCGATGCGCCTCCCGGCGAGGAAAAAGGGAGCGGCAAGAAGTGAGGCCCGCCCGCCGGCTGTTGCTCCTCGCGGGCATCTTCGTGGCAACCGGGTTGGCGCAGGACACCATCGGCCCCGCGCGGTTGCGCCTGCCGAGCCGCTATCAGGCGATACCGCGCGTGACGCCGATGCCGGGCCAGTTGCCCCTTCCCGCGTCCGCCACCGTCCCGTCGTTCTCCACGGCGACAGACCGCGCCGCCAAACCGCCCCTGACGCTCGACGCGCTGCTCGCCTCCGTGCGCCGCAGTTATCCGCCGCTGCTGGCCGTGCTCGCCGACCAGGATGTCGCCGACGCCGACCTGCTCGCCGCGCTCGGCAAGTTCGACTACAAGCTCTCGGCCGGCGCGGAGTTCGACACGCTCGGCTTCTACAAGAACCAGTTGTTCGGCGTCAACGTGGAGCAGGCGACAGCCTGGAATGGTTTGAAGTATTACGGCGGGTACCGCGTGGGCCGCGGGAGCTTTCCCAGCTACGAAGGAAAACTGCAGACGCGGTCCAACGGCGAGTTTGAAACCGGCGTGAAACTGCCGCTGTTCCGGGACCGGGCCATCGACCAGCGCCGCGCGGACCTGCAACGCTCCAATCTCGGACGCGCCATCGCCAGCCTGTCCATCCAGCAGCAGCAGTTGCTGGTGAACCAGCTCGCCACGCGCCGCTACTACGGCTGGGTGGCCGCCGGCCAGCGTTACTACGTCGCCAAGTCACTGCTCGACATTGCACTGCAGCGCGACCAGATTCTGCGGGATTCCGTCGCCGCCGGCCAGGTGCCCGAAGTGGAAGTGATCGACAACAACCGCGCCATCCTCCAGCGGCGCTCCACGCTGGTGGAGGCGGAACGCTTCCTGCAACTGGCCGCGATCGACCTGTCGCTGTTTTACCGCGATGGCGAGGGCCAGCCCCAGCTCGTCGAGATCTCGCAGCTTCCTTCCGGCTTCCCCGCGGTCGCCGTGTTTCCCGAGGACCAGTTGAGCCGCGACGTCCAACTGGCCCTGGAGCGCCGTCCGGAACTCCAGCGGCTGGCGGGCCAGTTGCAGCAACTGCGCGTGGATCAGCGCCTGTTCCAGAACCAGCGTTTGCCGAACGTGGACCTCGGCGTAGGCTTCTATTCCGGCGTCGGCGATCCGAACCGCGTGCTGCGCGGGCCGCAGGAACTCCGCGGCTCCGTGACGTTCGACTTGCCGCTGCAGCGGCGCGAGGCCACCGGCAAGCTGGCCTCCACGGAGGCCAAGCTCCGCCAGTTGGAGCAGCGCGAGCGCTTCCAGCGGGACCAGATCGTCGCCGAGGTGCAGGATGCGATGTCGGCGGTCCGCGCCGCGTTCGAGCGCGTGCAGTTCACGCGCGACGAGGTCAGCGTCGCCAAGCGGCTCGAGCAGTTGGAGCGGGATCGCTTTCAGTTGGGCGACTCCACGCTGTTCCTGGTGAACCTGCGGGAGCAGGCGACGGCGGACGCGCAGGTCCGGGTGGTGGCGGCCGAAGCGGACTACTTCTTCGCGCTGGCGAGCTACGAACTGGCGATCGCGAAGCCGGTGCCGTAGATCGGAACACGGCTTTCGCGTACACTGCTCGGTGTGAAGAACATCACGTTGAGTGCGGACGCAGAGCTGATCGAGAAGGCTCGCCACATCGCGAAACAGCGCCGGCGCACTTTGAATCAGGAGTTCCGCGACTGGCTGGTTCGTTACACGCGCCAGACGGTTGCGGTGTCCGAGTTCGACGCGCTGCTGGAGCAGTTGGTGCATGTGCGCTCCGCTGGACCCTATTCGCGGGACGTCATGGCTGAGCGCTAGGTTCTTACTCGATACCAACATCCTGACGTACTGCTTCGAACGCGCGGCGATTCCGAAGATCCGCAACCCATTTCGCTGAGCACGACGGAGCCGAAAGATCGAGCTTCTCCGGACCCAGCGTCAGGGCGCGGCAAGCACCGCGTGAGAACTCGGCGCCGCGAGCGCCGCGCGCAACGCTCCGATGATCTCCGCGGTCAGCGCTTCGTCGCCCATCAGGACGCGGTGCGGCAGCCAGAACGCGTCGCGGACGCACGCCTCCGCCACCGGACAAGGCTCCACGCGGCAGCCGCCGCGCTGGTAGAGCGGATTCTGGTACAGCGCGTGCGGATAGAACGGTGTCGCGGGCACGCCCGCGGCGCTAAGCGACCGGTGGAACTCGTCGCGCGTGCGGCCGAGCCTGGCCGCATCGATCCGGCCCAGCAGCAAGTACTGCGAATGCCGGTTGACCTGCGGCGGCAGCTTCTGCCAGGTGAGACCCGGCAGGTCCACTTCCTGGCGGATGCGTTCGGCGTTGCGCGTGCGCAGCGAGATCTGGTCCGGCAGGCGCTCCAGTTGGGCGACCAGCACGGCGGCCTGCAGCCCGGTGAGGCGGAAGTTGGTGCCCAACTCGTAATGGTTGAAGAAATTCTCTCCGGCGCGGCGGCCGCAGTTGGCCAGGGACCGCATGGCGACGGCGAGCGCTTCATCGTTGGTGGTGACGATGCCGCCCTCGCCGGCCGTGAGCACTTTGCCGTTCTGAAAGCTGAACGATGCGGCGTGGCCGAAGCTGCCGGCGCGGCGTCCGTTCCACTCGGAGCCCTGGGCGTGGGCGGCGTCCTCCAGCAGCAGGATTCCGCGCTCGCGCGCGATCGCGTCCAGTTGCTCGATCTCGGCGAGCGGTCCGCCGAAGTGCACCGCCAGGATCGCGCGCGTGCGGGGGCTCAGCGCCGCGCGGACGCGCTCGGGATCCAGATTGAAGCTGAACTCCTCGATGTCGACGAACACCGGCGTCGCGCCCACGCGCGAAACCGCGGTGGCGGTGGACACGAACGAAATCGCCGGCACGATCACCTCGTCGCCGGGGCCGATGCCCAGGCAGGTGAGCATCATTTCCAGCGTCACGGTGCCGTTAAAGGCGGAGACGCCGAACCGGCAGTGCTGGAAGTCCGCGAACGCGCGTTCGAACTCGCCGACGATCTCGTGAAAGCCGCCCCATTGCGGGCTGGCCAGAACGCGGTCAAGGAGTTCGCGTTCGCGCTCCCCGGCCACGGGCCACTTGGGAATCTGCATGACTATCTTCCAGTGTATCGATGCGACAATGAAGTTTCATGCCCCTTTCCCACGAGCGCAAGCAGGAACTGGAAAAGCACGAATTCATGCTGGGGCCGGAGCGGGGACGGCTGGCCGTCGCCCTGGACGCGCTCACCGACGCCCTGGTAATGGTGGGCCAGCACGGCGTCTATTGCCAGAGCGCGCGGCAGCCGGGCAAGCCGGCCATGGACATCCAGATCATCGCGCAGTGCCTGACGGAGGCCAAGGAACTGGTGGCGGGCGTGCTCGACGAACTGCGGCGGCAGAAACAGGCGAACGCCTGATTCACTTCCACTTCTTGGCCAGCGCCGCGATCGTTTTCTCGCGCTCGTTCTCCCAGGCGGACTGCATCTCCGCGTCGGAGAGCCCGGCCGCCCGCCCCAGCAGCAGAAACGCCGGCAGCGCGTGAGGTAAGTGTTTCCAGCGCGCCATCTCGAACAGCGATTCCCGGGCGCGTTCGCGCAACTGCGCCAGCGCCAGCGGATCCCGGCTCTCAGTGAGCAGCAGCAGGGCCTGCGCGGCCCGCTGCCGGTCAGTCCACACGAGCGAGTTGAGCATCTCCACGAACCACACGGGCGAAATGCGCAATTCGCTCTCGCGATCGAGCTTCGCCAGCACGGCGAAGGCGGTCAGCGCGCGCACGGCGTTCTGGCGCACGGGGGCGTGGGAGTCCTTGAGCGCGGCCAGCAGGTCCTTCACGACCTCGAGTTTGTCTTTGGCGTAGCCGATCAGAGCCGCGGCCGCCTCGCGCTGCGCGGCGTCGGCGGCGTGCTCGAGGACCTCGCGGAGCAGTTTCAGGTTCGGCTTGCTGGACGCAAACGCGCGGAAGGACTCCTGGAACGCGCGGACGTCCGGATCCGCGGCAAGGGGATGGCCGGAGGTAAGGTCCTCGGCGGAGGCGCCGCGCGCGGCGGCCCGCGCCGCGGCGTCCACGTATGCGCGGTAGGAGGCCAGCAGGTCCTCGGGGAGCGTCAGGTCGCGATCGGGCAGGGCGCGGAACTCGAAGTGCGGCGCGCCGCGCTCCTCGACGCCGGCGTAGAGGATCACGCCGCCTTCGGCGCAGCAGACCGCGGTCACCTGCACGTCGACGACGTCCTTTACTTTATCCAGCCGGTCTTCCAGGGTGCCTTTGGGTACGGTGAGCGTTTCGCCCTCGCGGACGCCCAGAGCTTTCTGCAGGGTTGCCGCGGAGATCCGGCGGTTGCCGTAAAAGTCGATGGCCCCGATCTTGGGGAGGGATTGCGCGCCGGCCCCGAGGGCCAGCGCGCCGAGGAGAAGAAGTCGCACTACCTTGTCAGACGCGCGAGCGGTCAGGCCTGTTTCTCGGCGAGCGGGCCAATGATGGGCAACACCATCCGCTGGTTGTTATAGGCCTTGTACATCAACATGATCCAGACCACCAGCACGCCCAGGCCGAAGGCCAGCCAGATCAGGCTGAACAGGCCGCCCATCAGCAGCGGGCTGACGGTGATCAGGATGCCCGACACGATCGCCAGAACGATCTGGACCACGATCAGGCCCAGGTTGAAGAAGATCGACTGGAAGGCATGGAAGCGCGTGTTTTTGTTCTTGTTATGCGGCTCCAGCACCAGGAAGAGGATCCCCGTGATCAGCCCGAAGAGATAGCACAAAGCGTTGGCCATGTTCTCCTGGAGGCCGCCCTGCTGCTGCGGCGGGGGCGCGGCGGACGGCCCGCGGCCGAAGTCCGCGCCGCCGAACTGCGTCCCACCGAACTGGCTGGGCGGCGGCTGCGGCGGGGGGGCGGCGGCGCCGGCGTCCACCGTGGAGCCGCACTTCGCGCAGAATCTTCCTTGGACGGGGGCACCGCAAGTAGGGCAATAGGCCATGGGATGTTGATCTCCGATCCGCTTTACTCTAATCGAAGCGCGTGAATTGCGCAACCAGTTGATCATCCGGGAATTGTCCGGGCCGCCGCGGACCGGACGATCGTGTCCGAAAACGGCGAGTTCGGACGCCCTGGATCGGCTAATCTTGGTCTCGTGGAATTGGACCGGGCCACTTGCGAGCAGGCGCGGCGGTCGCGCGACGCGCGCTTCGACGGCAAGATCTTCATTGCGGTGCGCACCACCGGGATCTATTGCCGCCCGGTGTGTCCGGCGCCGTCGCCCAAGGAAGCCAACGTGGTCTATTACGCCAGCGCCGCGGCGGCGGCCGGCGCCGGATACCGGCCGTGCCTGCGCTGCCGGCCCGAGAGTTCGCCGGGGTCCGCCCCGTGGAACGGTTCCGGGACTACCGTCGCGCGCGGGCTGCGGCTGATCAGCGAGGGCGCGCTGGACCAGGGCGACGTGGAAGGGCTGGCCGGGCGGCTGGGGGTCAGCGGACGGCACCTGCGGCGGCTGTTTCTGGAGCATCTCGGCGCCACGCCGGTGGAGGTCGCCCAGACCCGGCGGATGCACTTCGCCAAGAAGCTGATCGACGAGACGCGGCTGCCGTTTACCGAGGTGGCGCTCGCGTCGGGATTCGGCAGCCTGCGCCGCTTCCACGCCGTGTTTCAGCAACGTTACGGCCGCACGCCACGGCAACTGCGCGCCTTCGCTGGCCGCATGCCGGGCGTGGCGGGCGAGTGGTACCGGTTCCGGCTGGCCTACCGGCCCCCGTATGACTGGCCGGGGATCCTGGGGTTCCTGGAGGCCCGGGCAGTCCCGGGCATCGAAACCGTTACGGACGGCGAGTACCGGCGTGCGATTGCCGGCGGCGAGATCGCCGTCCGCCCCGGCGACGGCGCGCTGGAACTCCTCGTGCGCCACGGCGAGCCCGCCCGGCTGCTCGCGATCGTGGAGCGTGTGCGCCGGATGTTCGATCTGGCGGCGGACCCCACGGCGATCGCCGGCGCGCTGCGGCGGGACCCCATCCTCGGGCCGCGTGTGCGCCGGCGTCCCGGCATCCGTGTGCCTGGCTGCTGGGACGGCTTCGAACTCGCCGTGCGGGCGATCCTCGGCCAGCAGGTCTCGGTGGCCGCGGCGTCCACCATGGCCGGCCGCATGGTGGCGAAGTACGGCGCGCTGGCGCCCGCCGCGTTGGCCGAAGCGGACCTCGAGTCCATCGGGCTGATCCGGCAGCGCGCGGAGACCATCCGGGCGCTGGCGCGGAGCGGGCTGGAGTTTGCCGGCGTCGGCGATCCCGCCGGGCTGCTGGATGCCCTGCGTGGGATTCGTGGCGTCGGCGACTGGACCGCCCAGTACATCGCCATGCGCGCGCTCAGCGAACCGGACGCCTTTCCGGCGGCGGACCTCGTGCTGGTGCGCAACGCCGGCGCGAAATCGGCGAGGGAACTGCTCCAATGGAGCGAGGCGTGGCGGCCCTGGCGCGCCTACGCCGCCATGCACCTGTGGCTGGGAGGACCGGCATGAACTACTTCACAGAGATCCCGAGCCCGGCAGGTCCCCTGCTGCTGGCGGGCGACGCGGACTTCATCCGCGTGATCGAGTTCCGCGCCGGCCGCAAGGCCGTGGGTGCGGATCCGGAGTGGCGCCAGGACCGCAAGCCGTTCGCGCGCGTGATCGAAGAACTGCGCGCATACTTCGCCGGCGACCTCACCCGGTTCACCGCCGCCGTGGATCCCGCGGGCACGCCGTTCCAGCAGCGCGTGTGGGCGGAATTGGTGAAGATCCCCTACGGGACCACCATTTCGTACGGGGAACTGGCGCGGCGGATCGGCAATCCCAGCGCGTCCCGCGCGGTGGGCCTCGCCAACGGCTCGAATCCCGTGTCGATCATCATTCCGTGCCACCGCGTAATCGGCGCGAACGGCAAGCTGACGGGGTACGGCGGCGGCTTGCCGTTAAAAGAGAAGCTGCTCGCGCTGGAGCGGCGGCAGATGACATTGCTCTGACCGCTGTCAGCCGGCTGCTTTGCGCATGCGCACCACCGGCAGTGACTCCCCGTTCGCAAGCGGCACCAGGATCCGCTCCTCGGCGACGTAGCCGCAAGCCTGGTAGAGCGGAATCCCGGTGAGCGTGGCCCCAAGTTCGAATACCGTGAAGCCGTGCTCCCGAGCCGCCGCTTCGCAGGCCTCCAGGATCTTCCGGCCCAGCCCGCGGCGCGCGTGCTGCGGGTGGATGAAGAAAGCGCGGATCCGCGCCGCGTCCACCGCGGGATCGAGAAACGCGTCGTCTTTCACCGGCGAGTGATCGCTGCCGAACAACGTCTGACGCCGGCTCCATCCGCCGCAACCGGCCAGGCTGCCGTCCGGGGCGATCGCGACGAAGTATGTGCCATCCGCGATCAGGCGCCGGTCAACGCCGAAGACCGTGCCCAGCGCGCCTTCCCGTTGCGCGGGCGTGTAGTCGGCGGCCTGCAGCACGCGGACCGATTGCGCGATCAACTGCTCGAGCGCCGGGATATCCTCCCCGGTGGCGAGCCGCAGAGCATAGGTCATCGCGGTTACGGTAGCACGGCCGATCCGAAGGAGGTGCCCGCACCTCCGAGAGGGCGTTCGCCGGGCGGGCAGCTCCCTCTAGAGCGCGTTTGAAGGGAGCGCGACGCGCGGCGGGACCAGGCTTCGACGGCTGAGTGGCGCGGCCGGTCGTTCGCGCAAGAGCGGCTTGCTCTGGCGCCAGCGGTACTACACTCAGAAAATGCAGATGCTCATCGACTCGGGCTGGGCTTGGGTGGTTTCTCGTTGGCTTAGCATCTTGATCCTGACGCTCAGCGCGGGTGCGCTCATCAAGTTCCCGAAGCAAGAGCTGATCAGCCCTTTTGCGCAATCGGTCTTCGGTGCGGTACTTGTCGGACTGCTCCTTGACCACCACCTTAAGAGGGAATTGCTTCTAGAACTCGTTCGCGACGCTGCACATGTACTCATCGGATTTGAGATGCCAAGCTTACTTCGTTATCGAATTCAACAACTCATCAAGGCCACGGAAGTCCGGCACGATTGGACTGTGCGGTACCGATTGGAAGCCGCGGGCAGCCACGTCCGGGTGCATGTGGACTCTTCTTACCACGTTACGACCTACGCCGGGAAACCAACAACCTACCACCCAATACTTGAGTTCGAGCAACTCGAGAAACCTGCCGTTAGAGAGATGAGATGCGATTCGGATCAACCGGACGCCCAATTCTGCATCCCGAATCCTCAGTCCGAGGTTACCGATCGAGTCGTAAGGTTCAGGGGACCGGAGATTAGACTCAAGCCAGGAAAGTCATACCCGTTTCGGCTGATCTACTCCATCGAGGGGCCTCGCGAGGGCAGCGACATCTTCGTCTTCGGCGGTCCATCGTTGGATGTCACTTTCGAGGCTGAGGAGAGTTCCGATTTCGAATTCGATCTAGTCATCGGCTCTGAGGAAACGGACGTCGTTGTTACACCGCGACGGTGGAAGTTCAACCGTGCGTTCATCGAGAGCCAGCACATTAGGGTTAGATGGAAACCCAAGGTGGGCGATGTGCTCGAAGAGTCTAGTCACGTCGGCTCACCGGCATAGGGCTCGTCCAGGTCCTCCAGGTGCTCCGCCTGCGCGGCGTACCGCTTCAGCACCCGCGTGATGGGACCGGCGGCGAAGCCCGCCATCCGCAGGCGCCGGAAGGCGGACGCCAGGTGCCGGTCCTCCTGCAAGTAAGCCGGCAGATCCTTGCCGCGGAACTTGCGCTCCAGGTACGCCTCGATGGCCGCGGTCTCGTCCTGGCCCTGGAACAATTGCGCCACCGCCTGTTCGGCGACGGCGGGCGCGACGCGGCGCGCGCGCAGGTCCCGCAGCACGCGCATCCGGCCGAAGCCGCGCGACTCTTTCTCCGTGGTCGCGAAACCTTCGGCGAAGCGTTGGTCGTTGAGGTAGCCGATCTCCTTCAGCCGGGCGAGCACGGCTTCTATGTCGGCGGGTTCCTGAGCGCGCCGCGTCAGCTTCTGGCGGAGTTCCGCGATGGAATGCGCGCGCGAAGCGAGG
This sequence comes from uncultured Solibacteraceae bacterium, assembly GCA_964471915.1. Taxonomy (GTDB): domain Bacteria; phylum Acidobacteriota; class Terriglobia; order Bryobacterales; family Bryobacteraceae; genus JAIEPW01. The sequence goes on from CAYYID010000048.1 coordinate 21,766, forward strand.
GTCTTGAGCGCATACTCCAGCAGGCCTTTGTGGTCGAGTTTCCTGGTGCCGAAGTTCGCCATGATCGGGTTGCGCGCGCGGCGGGCGGTTCGGGAGCAGTCTAACATCTCGTGGTGTATGCTGAAGTTGGCAGCAAGAACGAACGATAGAAGAAAGGCAGGTGCATTCGAGTGGACGATGACAATCGGCTGTCGTATTTCTTTCTCGGATTGGGTGTCGGAGTAGCGGTCGGGGTGCTGTTTGCGCCGCAGTCGGGTTCCGAGACCCGGCAATTGATCCGCGACAAGGCGGACGAGGGACGCGACTACTTGCGCCGCCGCGGGCAGGAATTGCGGGAGCACGCCGACGACTACGTCGAGCGCAGCAAGTCCGCCATTCAGCGCCAGCGGGAATCGCTGTCGGCGGCCGTGGATGCGGGCCGGTCGGCGTACCGGGAAGCGGCTCGGGGCGGATCCGAAGCCTAGAACGACCTGAAAATGAGGCGGCGGGCGTTTGCTGGAGCCGGCGCCCGCCGGAAGAAATGGACCAGAGCACAGCGATTACGGTTTTCGTGGCCTTGGCGGCCATCGCCATGGTGGCGCAGGCGGGGTTCCTCTACGGGATCTTTCAGTCCTTCAAGGAACTGCGGGAGCGCCTGACGGCCATGCAGCCGAAGATCGAGAGCCTGGTGACGTCGTCGACGCAGACGGTGGAGCAATGCCGCCAGCAGGTGACCGACGTGACCACGCGCGCCAACGAAGTGCTCGAAATCAGCCGCCGCCAGTTGCTGGTGGTGGAGGACGTGGTTACGGACGCCTCGGCGCGGGCCAAGGTCCAGTTGGAGCGGGCGGAATTGATCCTGGACGACACGCTCGCGCGGGTTCACGAAACGGTGGGCCTGGTGCACCGCGGCGTCGTGAAACCGCTGAATCAGATCAACGCGGTGTCGATCGGGATCCGGGCGTTCTTCGACGCCTTCCTGCGCGGCGGACGCCCCAGCGTGGCGCAAGTCACCCAGGACGAAGAGATGTTCATCTAGCCCGCGGTCTGCGCACTCAGTAGTCCCACTCGATGCGATCGCCCCGGTAGTTGGTCACGGTCGTGAACTTGGACTTGATGGGCGGCGTCATGTTCGCGTTCCAGTTCGCCAGCGCCTCTTTCAGATCCGCCACCACCTTCGGGTTCGCCTCGGCGACGTTCTCGTTCTCCTCGCGGTCCTTCTCCAGGTTGAACAGCCGGAAGGAACCCTCGGCGACCCGGTGGAGTTTCCACTTCCCCTTGCGCACCGCGCTGTTGGCGCCCATGCGCCAGAACAGCAACTCGTGCGCCGCGCCTTTCTTCCTGCCCGTCAGATAGGGCAGCAGATCCACGCCGTCGAACGGCTTCGGCGGCGGCTCCGTGATCCCCGCCGCGGCGCGGAACGTCGGCAGGAAGTCCAGCGCGCTGACGGGATCGCGCACCACGCTGCCCGCCGGCAGGCGTCCGTCCCAGCGCATGATCATCGGCACGCGGATGCCGCCCTCGTAGAGCATCCGCTTATAGCCCGTCAGCCCGCCGTTGTCGGTCTTCTGGACGTAATCGGGAGCGCCGTTGTCGCTCGAAAAGACTACCAGCGTGTCGCGCGCCTTTCCGGTTTGTTCCAGCGTCGCCAGCACGCTGCCCACGGCGTCGTCGAGCGCGCTCACCATGCCGGCGTAGACGCGCCGCGTCTCATCGGCGATCCCCGGGAACCGGTCGTAGTATTTCCGGGTCACTTGCAGCGGCACGTGCGGGCTGTTGCACGCCAGGTAGAGAAAGAACGGGTTGTCGCGCTTCGTGCCGATAAACCGGTTCGCTTCACGGGCGAACGCATCGGTGAGGTACTCCGGCTCCTGCACCGATTCCCGCCCGCGGAACAGGCCGCCCAACCCGTCGCCGCCGCCCAGTTCGACGGACTTCACGTCCGGGCGCTTGGGATCCGCGTAGTTGGCGCCGCTCGCCATCCCGAAGAACTCGTCGAAGCCTCGGTCCAGCGGATGGAATCCCGGACGCTGGCCCATCTGCCACTTGCCGACCAGCGAGGTCGCGTAGCCGGATTTCTTGAGCACCTCGGCTACGCAGGTCTCGTTCGCGGGCAGCCAGTTCTTCTCGGCCAGGCGATTCAGCTCCTGGCCCCACCGCTGCTGGTGGCGTCCGGTGAGCAGCCCCGCCCGCGAGGGATTGCAGACCGCCGCGCTCATGTACCCGTCGGTGAAGCGGACGCCGCGCTTGGCCAGCGAATCGATGTGCGGCGTCGGGATGTCGCGGCTCCCGTAACAGGAAAGCTCGCCGTAGCCGAGATCGTCCGCCAGGATCAGCAGGATATTGGGACGGCGCGCCCCCTGCGCCAGCGCCGCGCCCCCCAGCAGAGTCAAGAATTGCCGCCGTTCGATCATCGCGCCACCTCCAACTCGGGTAACCGGATCCACCACCACAATAGCGCCCCCGCCACCGCCGCCACGCTCGCGGAGCCGATCGCCAGCGGCCAGCCGAAATACTGGATCATCAGCGGGACCGTCACCGTGGACGCCAGGCCGCCCAGATTGCCGAACAGGTTCAGGATCCCGCCGGCCGAGCCCGCGTTGTCGCCCGCCAGGTCGATGGTGCTCGACCAGTACGGACCTTCCGTCGCCGTCAGCAGCGCCGTGCTCACGCTGAGCGCCGCCAGCGCCACAAAGGCGTTCCCCGCCGCCACGCCGGCCACCAGCAGCACGGCTGATCCCGTCAGCGCGACCGTCACCACCGCCTTGCGGCCCGTGTTCCGCGACCGCGTGCTCGCCAGCCGGTCCGAGATCCGCCCGGCCAGGGGCGCCGCCAGCGTCGCCGCGATCCACGGCAGGCTGCTGTAGATCCCGCCGCTGAGCAGGCTGAACTTCCGCTCGTCCACCAGGTACAGGTACAGCCAGAACACAAACACGTACAACACGTAGCTATCCAGAAAGTAGCTGCCGCACACCAGCCCGAAGTTGCGATTCCGCAGCAGCGTCCAGCCGCCCAGCGCCTGGTGTGGCGAACGGGGCGACGGCGCTTCCGCCGCGCGGGCGTACCAGAGGATCGTCAGTGCGAACGCGGCCGCGGCCGTCAGGTAGAACGACGCGCGCCAGCCCGCCGCCACCATCAGCCACGCCACCAGCGGCCCGGCGAACGCCGCGCCCACGGTGCTGCCGGCGATCACCAGCGAATACGCAAAGGCCCGGTCCGGCATCGGTACCCAGATAGACACCGCGCGCGCCGCCACCGGATACATCGCCGCTTCCCCGACGCCGAGCGCGAACCGGAAGAGTAGCAGGGCCCACAGGGCGGCGGACACCGGGGTCAGCCCGGTGAGCAGCGTCGTAACCGCGCAGAGCAGCGTCGCCAGCGCCAGCAGCGGCCGCGGCCCCCAGCGGTCCCCGGCCACGCCCCACGGCACCTGGAAGATCGTGTAGCCCAGCAGGAACGCGCTAAATACGCGCCCCATCCCGACTTCGTCCAGGCCGAGTTCGGGCATCATCAGCTTGGCCGCCACAGAGATATTCATCCGCAGCAGGTAGCTCAGCAGGCTCAGCAGGAACAGTAACGCGACAATGGAGCGCGACCCCGCCATCAGGATCGCGCCACTGTATCACAGCCTAGAAGTTGTACTTCAGCGCGAGCTGGAACACGCGCCCGTCCGCCGCCGAGGTGATCTGCCCGAACAGCGGCGTGCCGATGGTGCCGCCCGGGTTGAAGAAGCGCGGGTGGTTCGCCGCGTTGAACGCCTCGCCCCGGAACTGGAGTTTGTGGCGTTCCGCGAAGGTGAACGTCTTGAACAGCGACATGTCCCACGACGTGAAGCCCGGCCCGCGCGCCACGTTGCGGCCCGCGTTGCCCTGCTGTCCCGCGTTGGCCGCCAGCGTCAGCCGCTGGTAGCACGAGGTGTTGAAGTACTGCAGCAGCGTACCCGCCCCGCCGCTGTTCGGATTGCAGATCTGGTTCGGCCGGTTCGGCAGCGAAGTCAACGAGACGTTGTTCGCCTCCACGATCGGCACCGGGAAGCCGGTCTGCGCCTGCACGATGCCGTTCACCTGCCAGCCGCCCAGCGTCCACCGGGCGAAGGCATTGGCGTTCTGCAGGGCCGGAAAGTCGTAGCCGAAGCTAATCACAAAGCGGTGCCGCACGTCGAACAGCGCGTTGCCTTTCTCCCGCGCGAGCGCCGTGTCGATGGAGGCGCTGTCGCCGATGGTCACAGGTAGCTGCGGACGCGGCTCGCCGCCGATGTTCAAGCCCGACACGTGATCGATGGCGTGCGCCCAGGTATACGAAACCAGCAGGTTGAGCCCGTTCCAGGAGCGCATCCGCAGGCTGGTCTGCAGCGAGTCGTACCACGCCTTCGCCACGGAGAACGTGGGCCGCACCAGCGAGAACGCCGGGAACTTGCGCGGGCCGATCGCCGCCGCCGGCGACAGGATCGGCGTCGTCGGGTTCACTTCCATGAACATCGCCAGATTCTGCCCGCGGGAGCCGACGTAGCCGACCTCGAAGCCCAGGTGCCTGCCGATCTGATGCTGCACGTTGACGTTGTATTGCTGCACCCACGGCGTCGTAAACTTCGGACCCCAGCCGATGAAGATCAGTCCCGGCGGGAACGGATTGCCCGGTGCAATTCCCACCAGCGGATTCGCCAGCGAAGGACCGGTGGGCCGCACCGGGAAGTTCACTTCGGTCAACGGCTGGAACGGCGGCGCGAGCGTGCCGTTCTGGAAGAAATCACCCTGCCCGGGAATCGTGTCGTAGACGATGCCGTACGCCGCGCGGATCGCCGTCCGGCCGTTGCCGAACGGATCGAACACCGCCGAGAGGCGGGGCGCGAAGTTGTTGCGGTCCGTTTGGTAGGTGCCGCGCGGGATGCCCTTGTCGCCGGGGTACACGAGGCCGGTGGGGGCGTTGGGGAAGCGGGTGGATTGCACGCCGGGGTAGAAGGCCGCCAGATGGTCCTTGTTCTCGACGAACGGTTCATTCACCTCGTAGCGCAGCCCGAAGTTGAGGGTGAACCGGCGGTTCACGCGGAACTCGTCCTGGGCGTACATCGCGTAGGTGATCGACCGCCCGTCCAGGTTCGGATCGCCGGTCGCCTGCCGGAACTGGAGCGGGTAGCCCATCAGGAAGTCCGCCACCGCGTTCCCGGTGTACTGGCCGGTGAAGGTGAAGTCGCCGTTCGGCCGGTTGATGAACGTCACGTTGATGCCGTCCGACCGGAACTCGCCGCCGAACTTCAGCGAGTGCCGGCCCTTCACCCACGTGAAGTCGTCCAGGAAGGCGTACACGTTGTTCAGGCGCTTGGCGAACGGCTGCTGCGCGTCGCCCGCCGAGAAGAACCCGGTGACGTTGATGAAAGGCAGGCCCGCCGCCGCCGGATTGCTGGCGTTGTACTGGAAGCCCAGGTCCCTCAGATTCAAGCCGCTGGTCACCGTGGGATTCGCGTCGATCCGGTTGAAGTTGAACCGCGCCAGGTTGATCATCGTGGGCCGGATGATCCACGTGTGGCTCCCCATGACGTCCCGCAGCCGCGCAATCGCGCGGTTGCCCGCCGGAGAGAAGTTCGACCCGCCTAGCGGATTGAAGTTCTCCGTGTACCCTTGCATGTACCGCCCGAATACCGAGTGCTTCGCGTTGATCTGGTAGTCCTGGCGGATGCCGAACTGCCAGCGGTCGTCCTGCAGGGTCGGGATCCGCACCAGCCGGTTGTTTACGTCGTTCGGCAGCGGCACAAACCGCTCCAGGATCGTCCGCGCGATCGGGCTGATCCGGTCCGGTGGAATCGTGTTGCCCGGGAACGCGGTCTGCGTGAGGGGGTCCCGGATGGCCGTGGTGAATCGCCCGGCCCGCTGGTCCGCGCTCGGCACCACCCGCAGATCCGTAGTGCCCTGCTCGTTGTTGAAAATCTCCGTGTAGACGAAGGTGAACAGCTTGTCCTTCACTAGCGCTCCGCCCAGTGAACCGCCGTACTGATACTGCTTGAGCCTCGGCACCTGCGCCGCGAAAAAGTTCCGCGCCTGCAGAGTATCGTCGCGGTTAAACAGCCACCCGCCGCCGTGCCATTCGTTGGTGCCGGACTTCGTCACCACGTTCACCACCGAGCCCGCGTTGCGCCCGTACTCCGCCCCGAAGCTGTGCGTCAGGATCTTGAATTCCTGGATCGCGTCCGGCGGCGGCCGCATCACGAACCCGCTGTTGAACGAATCGTTGTTCGCCGCGCCGTCCAGCATGAAGTTGTTCGACTGGTTGCGCTGTCCGTTCACGTTGAAGCTGCCCGTCACGTTGCCGAACCCGCCCACCGTCGCGTTCCCGTCCTGCCCGCCCAGCGAAGGCGGCGGCGCCACCACGCCCGGCATCAGCGTGCCGAGCTGGGCGAAGTTCCGCCCGTTCAGGGGCAGATCCACCACTTTCTTCTGCTCCACCACGATGCCGAGCGCCGCGTCGCGCGTTTCCACCAGCGCCGCCGCCGCGGTCGTCGTCACCTGCTCCGTAACTTGCCCTACCTGGAGCTGCAGGTCCACGCGGGCCGTCCCCGCCACCAAGACATCGATGCCGTCGCGCACCAGCGTGGAGAAGCCCGTCATGCCCGCCTTCACCCGGTACTGCCCGGGCAACAGCAGCGGCACCGTGTACAGGCCGTCGCTGCCGCTCTTCACCGTGCGCGTGACGTTCGTGGCGATGTTCGTCACCTCCACCGTCGCGCCCGGCACGGCGCTGCCGCTCGCATCCGTGACCACGCCGGCGATCTGTCCGGTCGCCTGGGCGGTCATCTGCTGAGGAATCAGCGATAGTAACGCCACTGCAATCGTGGCCAGGATCCAAAGCGAGCGAGCGCGCATGAACACCTCCGGTGAGCTTAAGTGATGCGAAAATAGCACTCGCCGCGCACGACCGTCAACCGCTACAATCGTGCGCATGACCTCATCTTCCTTTCGCCTCGACGGGCGCAACGCGCTCGTCGTGGGCGCTGCCTCGGGAATCGGACTCGCCACCGCGCACGGTTTCGCCACGGCGGGCGCTCTCGTCATCTGTGCCGATCGCAACGCCGCCGGCGCCACGGACGCCGCCGCTGCCATCACCAAAGAGGGCGGCCGCGCCGAAGCCCTCCCGCTCGACATTACGGACTCCGCCGCCGTAGCCCAGGCGGTCGACGCCCTCGTCGCCAAACATGGCCAGATCCATGTTCTCGCCTGCACCCCCGCCATCAACGTCCGCAAGTCGATCCTGGACTACACCGCCGAAGAGTTCTCGCGCGTCATGAACCTGAACCTTACCGGGACCTTCAACATCGCGCAGGCGGTCGCCAAGCACATGCGCGAGAAGCGCGCCGGCAGCATCATCCTCTATTCCTCCATCCGTTCCCTAACCGTCGAACCCGGGCAGGCGGCCTACGCCACCACCAAAGCCGGCCTGGTGCAGCTCGCCCGCGGCCTCGCCTCCGAACTGGGACCCTACAACGTCCGCGTGAACTGCATCGGACCTGGCGTGGTCGAAACGCCGCTCACCGCGCCCATCAAGAGCAAACCCGAATGGTATGACGCCTACGCGAAGAAGAACGCCCTCGGCCGCTGGGCTCAGTCGAGCGAGCTCGCCGGTCCCGCGGTCTTCCTGGCCTCCGACGCCGCCAGCTACATTACGGGCACCATCTTGTTCGTCGACGGCGGCTGGACCGCGATCGACGGACGCTTCACGCCGCCGCTCTAACCCGACGCGGTGGGGATTTTGCCGCACCCGGAACCCGGGGTGAGGCCGTAAGCCGTTGATTCCGTTAGTGCGGGACTTGGAACCCGGCGTGCTGCTCCCAGGGAGGAATACTCCATCTCCCTGGGAGGGAACTCATGTTGCTCACTCGACGGACTCTCATGCTCGCTCTTGCTGCCGGTTCGCTGGCCCTCGCCGGCGAGGGCCTCAAGAAAGTCGACTCCAAGTTCGTGTGCTTCATCACCAAGAAGCACTTCGGCAGCGCCCAAACCGCCGTGAACGTGGAAGGCAAGACCTATTACTCCTGCTGCCAGATGTGCACCGACAAGCTGAAGTCGGATCCTGCCAGCCGCATGGCCAAGGATCCGGTGTCCGGCAAGGAAATCGACATGGCCAAGGCCGTGATCGGAATCGACAAGGACGGCAACGCCTACTTCTTCGAAAACGCAGACAACCTGAAGCAGTTCAAGCCCAAGAGCTAAGCTCCGCCGGCGATCGGCCCCGGAGCGGGGCAGAGTACACTAGGTCCTACCCATGACCTGCTGGCCCCTGCCCCTTCGGCCCAACACCCGCTGGATCCTTGCCCTGGCCGTCGCCCCGGCGCTGCTGGCCGGGCCTCCCGCTGAGGTTTTCGACAAGCAGGTGGCGAAGGTCCGCATGCGCGACGGCGTCCACCTGCACACGGAGATCTATACGCCGAAGAAAGCCGGCGCACCGCTGCCGTTCCTGCTCTTCCGGACTCCATACGGCCAGCGGCACGACGCGCAGGGCTTCCAGCGCTCGCTCGCCACCACGCTCGCCGATCTCGTGGACGACGGCTACATCTTCGTCTTCCAGGACATTCGCGGCAAGTTTGAGTCCGAGGGCGAGTTCGTCATGATCCGGCCGCCGCGCGCCGCGCGGGGTCCACGGGACATCGACGAAGGTACCGACACGTACGACACGATCGAGTGGCTGCTGGCGAACGTTAAGGGTCACAACGGGCGCGCCGGGATGACGGGCGTCTCCTACGGCGGCTGGCTGACGGTGATGGCCGCCTTGGAGCCGCACCCGGCGCTGAAGGCGATTTCGCCCCAGGCGTCCCCCGACGACATGTACCTGGGCGACGACTTCCACCACAACGGCGCGTTCCGGCTGAGCTACGGCTTCGAATACGTCGCCAGCCTGGAGGGCAGCAAGAACAACAAGCCCTTTATTTTCGATAAGTTCGACACCTATGAGTGGTACCTGAAGCTGGGGCCGCTGGCGAACGCCACGCGGCAGATCTTCGGCGGAAGGTATCCGACCTGGACCGACTTCGTCGAGCACCCGAACTTCGACGACTTCTGGAAGCGGCGCAAGGTCAGCCCCTATCTCCGGAGCGTCCAGGTGCCGACTCTGAACGTCGCCGGCTGGTGGGACCAGGAGGATTTTTATGGTCCCGTGGAGATTTACCAGGCGCTCGAGAAGCACGACGCAAAGGGGATCAATTACCTGGTGGTCGGGCCCTGGAACCACGGCGGCTGGATGACGATGGACGGCTCCAAGCTCGGGCCGATCCAGTTTGGCAGCCCGACGGGCGAGTACTTCCGCAAACAGGTGATGGTCCCCTGGTTTGCCTATTGGTTGAAGGACCGCGGCAAGCTGGACCTGCCGGAGGCGCTCACCTTCCGCGCGGGGTCGAATACCTGGCAGCGCCACGACCGCTGGCCGCCACGGGAAGCGGAGCCGCGCAAGCTGTACTTCCGCGAAAACGGCGCGCTTTCGTTCGACCCGCCGCGGACGCCGGGTTTCGACGCCTACCTTTCGGACCCCAACCGGCCGGTGCCCTACCGCGTGCGGCCCTTGTTGCCGACCTTCGGCGCGGGCTCGACCTGGTCGGTCTGGCTGACGGACGACCAGCGCCCCGCGCATCTGCGTCCCGATGTTGCCAGTTGGGAGACGGGACCGCTCGACGCGGACCTCACCATTGCCGGGGCGATCACGGCGCGGCTCTTTGCCTCCACGTCGGAGACCGACGCCGACTGGGTGGTGAAGCTGATCGACGTGTATCCCGAAGACGCGCCCGGCGAGATGGGGGGCTACCAGTTCATGGTCGCCAACGACGTGCTGCGCGGCCGCTTCCGGAAGAGCTTCGAGAAGCCGGAGCCGATGCGCCCGAATCAGGCCGAGCCGGTCGCCGTCGACCTGCACACGCAGGACTACACGTTCCGCAAAGGACACCGGATCATGGTCCAGGTGCAGAGCACGTGGTTTCCGTTGATCGACCGGAACCCGCAGAAATACGTCCCGAACATCTTCCTGGCGCAGCCGGAGGATTTCCGCTCCGCGACGCACCGGATCCTGCGTTCGCCGAAGGCGGCATCGCACATCGAACTGCCGGTCGCGCCCGCGCGTTAAGCTGAGAGGGATGTCGCCCGAGGACCTGGCCTTCGCGGAGGCGGTGGAGAACTGCACGTTTCCCGGCGCGGACTTCCACCACCGGGAGCACGTGCGCCTAGCCTGGGTGTATCTGCGGAGGTTCGGAGCGGAGTTAGCGGAGCAGCGCGTGGAGGAGACGATCCGCCGCTACGCGACGGCTCAGGGCGCCCCGCAGAAGTACCACCACACGATCACCCTGGCGTGGATGCGGCTGGTGGAGGCGGCGCAGGAGTCCAATCCGGCGGGCGGGTTCCCGGAGTTCGCCGCGGAGCACCCGGAGCTGTTCCGGGCCGAGGCGCTGGAGCGGCACTATTCCAAGGCGAGGCTGCAGACGGAGGAAGCACGCACCGGTTTCGTGGAGCCGGATCGCGCGCCGTTGCGGGAGTAAAGCGGGGTGGGGCCGTCCGCGCGGAATTGCGGCACGGGCAGCGCCCGGCGGACGCCGCCCGTGAACGCGCTTACCGTGGAGACGGAGGATCCGGCTAGAACAGCTCGCCGATTTCCTTGGCAGCCTGGCGGGCTTCGAGGTGGATCAGACCGGCGTTGGAGCCGTGGGGTCCCATCACCGCGAGCACGGCCTTGTTGCCGGCCGAATAGATGAACAGCGCACCGTCGTCGCCGCTGATCGAAATCTCGCCGAGCGAGCCAACGCTCATCGAGTCCGAAATGCGCCGGCCGAGGCTCGACGCCGCGGCGGCCATCGCCGCGACACGGTTCGGGTCGCTGCCGTTCGAAAGCGAATGCGCGATCGGCAGTCCTTCATTGGAGGCGAGCAACACCCCCTTCAGCTCGGGAATCGAGTTGCGAAGCACCTCGATGTGGTTCTTAAGCGCGTCCTGTTTTGCCATGGTTCCCTCCTTGGGTTCTCTGCTGTCTCTCAGGTTCTCCGTCTCCGCCGATAGGGCCGCGAGAGCACTCCATTGATCGTCTGTTAGGGAGATAACTTTAGAGCCACCCTCCGGGGGAAGCTTCTACGCTCGCTCTAAGGTGTTCGGCTGGCGGCAGGAGGCAAAGGCGACCGCTCACGGACCCTGGGACCCCGTCCGGAGCACGGCTGGGCGCGGCGGCGGACCATAGTACTAAGGCCGTTTACCAAGGAGGCCCTAAGGCCTTTGCCCCAATCGGCCCGGATAAGCACTTGAACGCACCGATTCACCGGGATCATCTCTTTAGTACCCGGGTCGAAGCGCCGATCCTTCTAGGTATGCGGTGCCTCTATTGCGGCAAAGAGCTCGCCCTGTTCAAGAAGCTAACAGGCGGTGGCGAGTTCTGTTCCGAAGAACACCGGCAACGGTATCACGACGAGTACAACCGGTTGGCGCTGAGCCGCTTGTTGCAGGCTCCCGTTTCAGAGCCGGATGCGGCCAGCACGACGACGCTGCGGCAGCGCGAGAACGCTCCTCCGTCCTTGACAGTGGGAGGGCGCCGGCTGATCGAGTCTCGTCCCGAACCGGCCATGGCGGAAGTCGCGGCGAGCGCTGCGCCGGAACCAGCGGTGGCGGAAGTCGCCGTGGAACCCGCGCCCCCGGCGGGGTTCTTCGCGAACCTGTCGGTGACGGCGCAGGGCAGCGAAGTGCGTCCGCGTGCGGCGGAGTTCCGGATGGAAAGCCGTCCGGAGACTCGCGACGTGGCGCGGCCGGAGTTGAGGATTGAAATGACGCCATCGTTAGAAGGGCTGCTGGGCTCGCCGGAGCCGGAGCCGGAGCCGTTGCCCGAACATAGCGGGACGCTGTCGTTTGAGACGGCGCTGGAGTCCGGGCTGGCGACGGCGGTGATCTGGAACTACCCCGCGACCGACTTCCGCCCGACGTTCGAACTGCGGGAGACGTTGCGGCTGGAGTTGCGGACCTCAGGGATCGGGCTGGAGCCCGAGGACACCGAGGATCCGCCGCCTTCGGGCGTAAGCGTTTCGATTTCCGCGCTCGGACACAACATTGCTTTGGACCGCGAAGGGCCTCTCGCCGAGGAAGAACCGGTGGAGGACGAAACCTCCGAGGATCTGCGCGGCATCGAGATCCCTTCACTGTGGGATGCCCCGCTCAGCGGTGGCGCTCCGGCGGCGGAAGCTCCCCGCGAAGCCGCGACGGAGACCACCGCGCCGCCGCTGGCGAGTCCCGTGCCGTTGCGCGCGCTGGATCCGCTGCCGGTTCCGGTGGCGAGCGCGGCGCCGGCGCGGCCCAAAGCGCACCAGGTGTACTCGACGGCGGGTTTGGCGGAAGAAGTCGCGATTCCGCGTCTGGCCGGATGGCCGCTGCGTCCGGTGATTCTGCTGGGGCCGAAGCCGGAAGCGGAAGCACCTCCCGCACCTGTGGCGGAAGCTCCTCCGCCCCCACCCGTGGCAACGGCTCCGGCGGTTGCGGCGGCCACCGAGGCCATTACCGACGCCGACGAGGCAGCCGAGAATACGCCGGCCGGGACCCCGAAACTGTCCCGCCGCGAGCGAGCCCGTCTGGCCCGTAAGGTGCGGATCGCCGAGCCGGTGGCTGAGACCGTCACCCCGCCGGTGGCTCCGGTCGAACCCCTTGCGCCTTCCACCGTAACGCCCGCCGCGCGCACCGAACCCGCGGTCGCCCCTGTTCCACCGGAGCCCGCCAAGCCGGCGCCTGTGGAACCCGCGGCCGCCAAACCGGAGCGCCGGCCCGAACCCCCGGCGCGCGAAATCAAGATCGACGCCCCGAGCTTCGGCATGGGCGCGGGCGGCAACACCGACGCCGGCGGCGGACTCGCGCCGGGCGTGAAGATCGCGGCGGCGGTCGGCGGCGTGGCCGTGCTGGCGGCGATCGCCTACTTCGGACTCTCGGGGGGCGGCTCCGGATCTTCCGGCCAGGCCGTGGTTCGCGAAGCTCCGATGCTGGCGATGACCGAAGGCAGTTGGGCGACGGATTGGGGCGCCAGCGAAGCCGGCGGACGGCCGCGGCGGCTCGCCTTCTACCGCCCGACGCAAGCGCTGTCCGACTACCGCGTGTCGTTCCGGGGCGAGATCCCGGGCCGCAGCCTGGGTTGGATGATTCGCGCCGCGGACCCGAAGAACTACTACGCGTCGCGCCTGGAAATCCTCAAGCGCGGGCTGAACCCGACCGTGGTGCTGGTGCGCTATGCCGTGATCAACGGCGAGGAGACGGCGGCGACGCAGATCCCGCTGCCGATGCCGGTGCGCATCGACACCGTGTACCGGATCCAGGTGGAAGCGTTGGGCAACAAGTTCCAGACCATCGTGCTGGGGCAGGTGGTCGACAAGTGGAGCGACGACCGGCTGAAGTCCGGCGGCGTGGGATTGATTTACGACCGCGGGGATCCGATGCCGGAGACGCGGTCGCTCGAAGTGACTCCCTTGATTCTGCAAGGGAAGAAGTAAGTAAGAGGGTGCGCGGAGAGAGGAACGGCATGGCGGACAACCAGGCAGTGAACGAGAAGTGGGCGTTTTACGTCGATGAGGCGCTGATCGAGAAGCTGATGGGCGGCGGCCAGGACGAGGCGCCGAAACCCGCGGCGGGCGAACCGGAGCCGGTGAAGCGGCCGACGACCTCGGAAGCGCTGAGCCGGGTGGTGACGCTGGCCCGGGAGGGCAAGGTCGCCGAGGCGCACCAAGCCGCCGTGGACGCCATGGCGCGGGGCGAGAACGGTCCGGAACTGCTGGCGGCGCGCGGGCACCTGGAGTTCGAGCTCGGCGACTTCGCGGCTGCCGAGGCGAGCTACGAACGGCTGGCCGGGCAAGCTCCGGAGCTGATGACGGCGCACTACAACCTGGGCCTGGCGCGGGAGCGCTCGGGCAAGTTCGTCGCGGCGGCGGAAGCCTTTGCGCGCGCCTGGGAACTGGATCCGCAGCGCTGGCAGGCGGCGCTCGGGCTGGGGGTCGCGAAGCTGCAGGCGGGCGACGCCACGGCGGCGCTGACCGCCTTCGAGCACTGCCTGGCGATCCAGCCGGACAATGGCGATGCGCAGTTCGGGCTGGGGTGCGCGCTGCATAACCTGGGCCGCGCCGCGGAAGCTTCAGAGGCGTATCGCAAGCTGCTGGCGCAGCGGCCGGAGGCGAGCGGCGCGCTGGCCAACCTGGTGGCGCTGACGGCCGCCCGCAAGGAAGAGACGCGGCTCCGGGAATTCGCCGAGCGGCTGTTGAAGCTCGAGCCCCAGTCGCGGATTGCGCTGGAGGGAATGGCGGCCGCGGCCTTCGCGCGCGGCGACTACAACGCCGCCGTCAACCACTGCGCGCAGCTCGTAAAAGTGGCCCCCGACTCGTTCGAGGGCTGGTACAACCTCGGGGTCGCCTACCAGAAGAGCAGCCGTCTGGAGCAGGCCGCGCAAGCTTATGCGGAAGCCGCCCGGCTGGACGCCAGCTCCGTGGCGGCGCACGCAAACCTCGGATCCACGCTGCAGGAGCGCGGTGACATGGCGGGCGCGCGGCGCGCCTACGAGAAAGCTCTGGCGCTCGATCCGAAGGTCACCGGGGTCCTGTGGAACCTGGGGCTGCTTGCCGAAAAGCAGGGCAATCGCGACGAGGCCGAACAGCTCTATCAGCAGGTGACCGGCGCCGGCGAACACGACGACGCGCGGTTCCGCCTCGGCTACCTGGCGATGGAACGCGAGGACTGGGTGCAGGCCGTGGAGCACTTCGAGGCCTGCCTGAAGAAGCGCAAGGACTGGACGGAAGCGCGGGTGAACCTGGGGATCGCGTACTGGCGCTTCGGGGATCACGAGTCCGCGATCGAGCACCTGGAGAGCGCGGTCACCGCGCAGGCCGGCAACGTCACGGCGTGGCGCGCGCTGGGCGCGGCCCAGGCCGAGGCCGGCAACGCCGCGGCCGCCCGACGGGCCTACGACGAACTGGTACGGCGCAACGACCGCGTGCCGGAACTGGCCCACAACGTGGCCCTGTTGCTCCAGCGGTCCGGCGACGCCGCCGGCGCCGCGGCGCTCTATCGCGAAGCCCTGGAAGCCCGGCCGGACCTGTTCCCGGCCATGCTCAACCTCGGACACGCCTGTAAGGAGCTGGGCGACGAGGACGGTGCACGCCGCTGGTGGGCTCGCGCGCTGGAGGCAAAGCCCGAACTCGCCGCGGGCTACTTCGAGAGCCAGGCCTAGACGCCGGGTATTCCTCTGAGCGCGGCGAGGAGTACGGGAAGATCCTCCCTCGGCCGTCGCTATTGAGGGGGGCAGGGCTACCGATAGAAGGGTGGGCGAATTCGAAGCGAAGGTGGAGCGAAAGCGCGTTCCGCCCGGGCCTCGGCCGCCAACCCAGCCATGCGCGTGCTCTGGATCTCCGAACACCCCGACGACATCCCCGCGTCCTTTCACGGACTCGAGGTAACCCGCCTGAACAGCGGCGTGGACGCCATCGAAGCCTCCCGCTTGCGCGAGCACGACCTGGCCGTGGTAGCACTGCCCCTGCGCGAATGGTCCAGCGACGAGCTGGTGGGGGAGCTGCGGCGGGCGGCGCCCGGAATCCCGGTGTTGGTGCGGGAGCTGCCGGGCGGCCGGATCCCGTTCGAGCGCGAGGCCAGCGCCGCGTTGCGGCTGCTGGCGCAGCCGTTGCCGGAGGAGCCGCGCTGGCGGCGGGAAGACGAGCCCCGGGAGCCGTGGCGCGAATGGCTGGTGGGCTCCAGCGCGGCGATGAGCGGCGTGCTGCGCATGATCCGGCTGGTGGGGACGCGCCGCGCCACGGTGCTGATCTCCGGCGAAACCGGCACCGGCAAGGAACTGGTGGCGCGGGCGCTGCACCAGGCCAGCGGGCGGGGACACCTGCCGCTGATCGCGGTAAACTGCAGCGCGCTGCCCGAGAACCTGCTGGAAGCGGAGCTGTTCGGCCACGTGAAGGGAGCCTTCACGGGGGCCGTCGGCGCCCGGATCGGCCGTTTCGAACAGGCGCACCGCTCCACCATCTTTCTGGACGAGATCGCCGATCTCCCCTATGACCTGCAGACCAAGCTGTTGCGCGTACTGCAGGAGCGCGAGCTGCAGCGCCTGGGGTCCTCCGAGACGGTGAAGATCGATACCCGGGTGATCGCCGCCTGCAACGTGGACCTCTCTACTCGGGTGCGCGAAGGCAAGTTCCGCGCTGACCTCTACTACCGGCTGAACGTGGTCCCGATCAGCGTGCCGCCGCTCCGCGACCGCGTGGAGGACATTCCCGCGCTGGTCGAGCATTTCCTGGAGAAGATCTGCCGCCAGGAAGGCCTGCCGGTCCGGAGGCTGGCGCGGGAGACCCTGCTGCGCCTCTGCAGCCACTCCTGGCCCGGCAATGTCCGGCAGCTCGAGAACGCCGTCGAGATGGCCGTGGCTTTGTCTGGCGACCGCGAGATCCTTTATCCCTCGGACTTCCCGCTGCCCGCGGCAGCGGAACCGGCCGGCGGGCGGGGGCTGGCGCTCTCGACCTCCATCGTGGTGCCCGAGACCGGGCTGGACTTCGAAACCGTGGTGGGATCCCTGGAACGGAGCCTGCTGGAGCAGGCGCTCGAACGCACCCACGGCAACAAGAAGGCCGCGGCGGATCTGCTGCGCCTGAAACGGACCACCTTCGCCGCCAAGCTCAAGAGCGTGGAGCTTTCGGCCTGAACGCCGGCGGCCGATAGAAATTTCGAATCGGGCGGATCAATAATTTTGCGCACGCCGTCCGGCGCGCGGCCCCTATCCTGAAAGCTCAGCCTTATGCGAGCACTCCGCCTGGGCGCGGCCGCGCTGGCCGTGCATTGCGCCGCCGCGGCCCCGCCCACCAATCAGGAATTGGCCGCCGCCCTGCGGGACGCCCAAAGCGCGGCCGACAACGCCTGGATGCTGGTGTCGGCGGCGCTGGTGCTGCTGATGACGGGGCCGGGCCTGGCGCTGTTCTACGGCGGGCTGGTGCGCCGCAAGAACGTCCTGTCGACGATGATGCACAGCATCGTGCTCATGGCGGCGGCCTCGGTGATCTGGGCGCTGTACGGTTACTCGCTCGCCTTCGCGGACGGCAACCCCGTGCTCGGCGGCTTCGACTTTCTGTTCCTGCGCGGCGTGGGAGCGGCGCCCAACGCCGACTACGCCCCCACCATCCCGCACCAGACCTTCATGGCCTTCCAGATGATGTTCGTCATCATCACCCCGGCGCTGATCTCGGGCGCCTTCGCCGAGCGGATCCGGTTCAGCGGCATGCTGGCCTTTTCCGCGCTGTGGATCACGGCGGTGTACCTGCCCATGGCCCACATGGTGTGGGGCAAAGGCGGATTGCTGAACGCCTTCCTCGGCGGCGTGATCCCGTGCCTGGACTTCGCCGGCGGGGCCGTGGTGCACATCACCTCGGGAGTTTCGGCGCTGGTCTGCGCCATCTATCTGGGACCGCGGCGCGGGTTCCGTACGGAGCCCATGCGGCCGCACAACCTCGTGTTGTCGGCAATCGGAGCCTGCCTGCTGTGGGTCGGCTGGTTCGGCTTCAACGCGGGCTCGGCGCTGTCCGCCGGATCCCTGGCGTCCTCGGCGTTCGTCGCCACGCACCTGGCGGCGGCCGCCGCCACGCTCGGGTGGCTGGCCGTGGAGTGGCGGCGCGGCGGCCAGCCCAGCATGTTGGGCGGCATCTCGGGCGCCGTGGCGGGGCTGGTCGCGATCACGCCGGCCGCCGGATTCGTGGGTCCCATGGCGGCGCTGGCGATCGGGCTGTTGGCCGGAGTGTTCTGTTACTTCATGGTGACGGCGGTGAAAAGCCGGTTCCGCTATGACGACGCGCTGGACGCTTTCGGCATCCACGGCGCCGGCGGCGCGCTCGGCGCGCTGCTCACCGGGGTGTTCGCCTCCCGCGACTGGAACGCCGCTTTCGCCGGCCGGGCGGCCGGCTGGGTGGACGGCAACCCGCTGCAGGTGGCCTATCAGGCGGCGGGCGTCGCGATTGCCGCGCTGTGGGCGGCGGGCGCCAGCCTGGCGATCCTCAAGCTCTGCGACGGGATCTTCATCCTGCGCGCCTCGGCCGGCGAGGAGATCGAAGGACTCGACGTGAGCATGCACGGCGAAGAGGGTTACAATTTCGAGTCGTAAAGGCACCCCGTGAAGAAGATCGAAGCCATCATCCAGCCCTTCAAGCTCGAAGACGTCAAAGAAGCCCTCAAAGGCATCGGCATCGACGGGATGACCGTCTGCGAGGTGCGCGGCCATGGCCGCCAGAAAGGCCACAAAGAGATCTACCGCGGCATGGAGTACCAGGTGGACCTGCTGCCGAAGCTCAAGGTGGAGCTGGTGGTGCCCGCCGCGCGCGCCGAAGAAGTGATCGACACGCTGATGCTGGCGGCGCGGACGGGCAAGATCGGCGACGGCAAGATCTTCGTCTACGACGTGGCGGAGGCGATCCGCATCCGCAACGGCGACCGGGGAGAAGGCGCTTTGTGAACGCCGCCGGGGTGCTCGCCGCGCGCTCGGCCCAGGTGGAGGAACGTCTGCGCGCGGGCTGGAACCTCCCGGACGGGTTCGCCCTGCTGGCGGTGGGCGGCTTCGGCCGCGGCGAGTTGTTCCCTTTCTCCGATGTCGACCTGCTGGTGCTTGTCGACTCCCTGGCGCTCGCCCAGGAGCACCGGGACATGCTCGCCGGGTTTCTCCAGCCGCTGTGGGACGAGGGGCTGCGGCCCAGCCACTCCGTGCACACGATCGCCAGCGCGGCGCGGCTCCACGACGGCAACGCCGAACTCACCATCAGCCTGCTGGACCAGCGATTCCTGTGCGGCGACGCGGCGCTCCACGAGCGGTTCCATGCCGAATGGACCCGCTTCCTGCGCGCCCAGCAGCGCGTCATCGCGCGCCGCCTGGCCGGCCTCGCCGAGCACCGCCACGCCAAGGCGCAGCAGACCATCTTTCACCTGGAGCCCAACGTCAAGGACTCCCCGGGCGGACTTCGCGACCTGCAGACGCTCGCCTGGCTCGGCCGGCTGGGGCGCTCCCCCGCACCGCAGGACCGCGCGCGCGAGTTCCTCGCCGGGCTGCGCGTGCGCCTGCACGAGCTGGCGCGCCGCGACGACAACCGCCTCAGCTTCGACGCGCAGGAAGCCATCTCCGGCCAGCCCGCTGAGCTGATGCGCAGCTACTACCGGCACGCCCGGGCCGTCTTCCAGGCGCTGCGCCTGGAGTTGGAAAGCCTGGAGGAGCCGGCCGGCTCCCTGCTTTCGGGCTTCCGCGACTTCCGGGCCCGGCTTTCGAACTCCGACTTCACCGTGGTCCGCAACCGCGTGTTCCTGCGCGCCCCCGGCCGCGCGGCGGAGGCGGCGTACCGCTGGAGCCTGTTCCGCTTCGTCGCTCGGCACGGCCTGCCGCTGGCCGCCGAAACCGTCCGCCGCCTCGGCGTCACCGGCGCGCTGCCCGCCTCGCTCAAGTGGTCCGGCTGGGCGGATCTGCTGAGCCAGCCACACGCCGCGCGCGCGCTGCGCGCCATGCTCGAAACCGGAGCGCTGCCGCTGTTCCTCCGCGAGTGGACCCGTATTGACTCGCTGGTGGTGCGCGACTTCTACCACCGCTACACGGTGGATGAGCACACCGTGGTGGCCATCGAGTCCCTGGACGCGCTGCGGGACCCCCGGTTCGCCGGCTTGCGGGAAGAAGTCTCCGGCCACCTGGCGGTGCTGCGCTTCGCGCTGCTGTTGCACGACATCGCCAAGGACGAGCCGGACCACCTGCGCGCCTCGGTGGATGTCGCCGACGTGGTGCTGTCGCGGCTGGGTGCTCCGGAAGAAGACGCCGCCACCGTCTGCTTCCTGATCCGGAACCATCTCGAACTGTCCCAGGCCATGACCGGGCGGGACCCCGCCGATCCGCAGACGGCGCGGGATCTGGCCGCGCGGATCGGCACGCTGGACCGGCTGAAGCTGCTGACGCTGCTGACCTGCGCCGACATCGGCGCCGTGGATCCGGAATTGCTGACGCCGTTCCGGCGCGACCAGTTGTGGCGCGTGTACCGCATCACGCAACAGGAGCTGACGCGCGAACTGGCGGCGGACCGGATCCACGCCGCGGCCAGTCTGCCGGCCGCCGAGCAGGCGTGGCTGGACGGCTTCCCCGCGCGTTACCTGCGGGTATTCGCGGCGGCGGAGATCGCGGCGCACCGGGAACTGGCGGCGCGGCTGTCGGAGGAGGATCCGGCGCTCGCGCTGGCCGGCGAAGAGGGCGGCCACCGGCTGACGGTAGCGGCGGCGGACCGCACGTTCCTGCTGGCGCAGGCGAGCGCGGCGCTCGCCGCCTGCGGCATGAACATCCGCCGCACGGACCTGTTCATCAATGCGCGCGGCGTGGCGCTGCTGGTGTTCCACTTCGAGGATCCGCTGCGGGCGCTGGCGGCGGCCGACGACGAGGCGGACCGGCTGTTGCGCACCGTACGGCAGGCGCTGACGGGAAAACTCACGCTCGAAAAGCTGCTGGAGCGGCGGCGGCGCCCGGCGGCCGGCGGCGGCGCGCCGCGCGGCGACGTGCTGGTGGAGGTGCGCAACGACGTCTCGGATGCGGCGACGCTGGTGGAGGTGACGGCGCCGGACCGCCCGGGCTTGCTGTCGGATCTGGCGCAGGCGATCTCGGGGTCCGGCTGCAATATCGAGGTGGTGCTGGCCGACACGGCAGGCCGCAAGGCGCTGGATATCTTCTATGTCACGCGCCAGGGAGGGAAGGTCCCCGGGGAGCTGCACGCGGCGCTGCGGGAGGCGGTGGAAAGAAGAGTGCGCGGCAGCTAGGCTTCGGCTCAGGCCTTGCCGGTTCCCTTGCCGCGCGCGAACTCGCGCCGGACGGGTTCGAGTTCCACGACGCGCACCACCGGGATCAGCGTATTGCGTGTTTCCGTCTCCGCCGGGCGCGCGCGGTGCGCGATCTCCTGGTTCAACTGCTCGACGAAGTCCTCGATCTGCCGCTGCATCTCGGCCATCTTCTCGCGCATGTTGAGGATGATCTCGACGCCGGCCAGGTTCACGCCGAGCTCGCGCGTCAGTTGCAGGATGATCTCCAGGCGCTCCACGTCCTCGTCCGTGTAGAGGCGCGTGTTGCCTTCGCTGCGCGACGGCTTCAGCAGGCCTTCGCGTTCGTACAGCCGCAGGGTCTGGGGGTGCACCTGATACTGCTCGGCCACCGCCGAGATCATGTACGCCGCCTTTTTGCCCTTGCGCATGGTTCCTTAGATTTTCGCCCAGATTGCCGCGCGCGGATCCTCGGGGTGCAACTCGGCAAGCTCGCGGAGCAGTTCCTTGGTCCGCTCGTCGCGGATCTCGGGCGTCTGGATGCTGACTTCGACGATCTGGTCCCCGCGCAGGTTCTTGCGCGCGTTGAACACGCCCTTCTCGCGCAGGCGGAACTTCTGGCCGTTCTTCGTCCCTTGCGGGATCTTCAGCACCGCGCGCCCGTCGATCGTCGGGACTTCGATCTTCGCGCCCAGGCCGGCCTCGTCGATGCGCACCGGCACGTGGATCCGGATGTTGTCGCCGTCCCGCTCGAAGAACGGATGCGGCTCCACGCGGATGGTGATGTACAGGTCTCCCGAGGGTGCGCCCTTGGTGCCGGCGTTGCCCTTGAACGGCACCCGCAGCCGCGAGCCCTGTTGCGCGCCCGCCGGGATGCGGACCTCCACGGTCTCGGGCCGGGTGATCCGCCCGTCGCCGTGACAGGACGGGCAGACGTTCCGGAGCTGGCCGGCGCCGTTGCAGCGCGGGCACGTCAGCGTGAATCGCATCGCGCCCGCCATCTGGTTCACATTGCCGGAGCCGTTACATTCGGGGCACACCGTCCGCGTGCCGCCCCCGTGGCCGGAGCCGTTGCAGGTCGCGCACGCCTCCTGCCGGTTCACCGGCAGCGAAACCTGCGTGCCGCGGATCGCCTGCCAGAAGTCGATGTTCACCGCGTACTCGAGATCGGAGCCTTTCTCGGGCGCCTCTTCCGGAGTCTCGCTGCGGCTGAACCATTGGTTGAAAATGTCCTCGAAACCGGCCCGCGGCGGCGCCTGCTGCTGCCGTCCGGGGCCGCCCCGGTTCGCGAAGTACTCGCTGAAGTCGAATCCGCCGAAACCGGATCCTCCCGGCCGCGGACCCGCTCCCGCGCCGCCCGGCATGCCGTTCTCGGAGTAGAAACCGAACTGGTCGAACATGCCCCGCTTCTTCTGATCGCTCAAGACATCGTAGGCTTCCTGCACCTGCTTGAAGCGGTCTTCCGCCGCCTTGTCGCCGGGGTTCAGGTCGGGATGGTACTTGCGCGCCAGACGCCGGTACGCCTTGCGGATCTCCTCTTCCGAGGCTTTCCGCTCGACGCCCAGCGTCTGGTAGTAGTCCTGGGGCATGGCTCAGGCCAGCTTACTTCTTATCGTCGACGTCGACGAACTCGGCGTCCACGACGTCTTCCTTCTTCTTCGCCTTCTCGTCCGCCGCCGGGGGAGCTTCGCCGCCCTTCGGCGCGTCCGTGGTCTTGTACATCACCTCGGCGAGCTTGTGCGAGGCCTGCGTCAGGCTGTCGGTCGCTTTGTTGATGTCCTCCACAGAGCCGCCGTCCATGGCTTTCTTGGTGGCCGCGATCGCGTCCTCGACGTTCTTGCGCTCGTCGCCGGAGATCTTATCGCCGTGGTCCTTCAGCATCTTCTCGATGTTGTAAACCAGAGCGTCGGCCCGGTTGCGCGCCTCGATCTCGTCCTTCCGCTTCCGGTCGTCGGCGGAGTGGGACTCGGCGTCCTTGGCCATCTTCTCCACTTCGTCCTTCGACAGGCCGCTCGAGGAGGTGATGGTGATCTTCTGCTCGTTGTTGGTCGCCTTGTCCTTGGCGGTGACGTTCAGGATGCCGTTGGCGTCGATGTCAAACGTCACTTCGATTTGCGGGATCCCGCGCGGCGCCGGCGGCAGGCCCACCAGTTGGAATACACCCAGCATGCGGTTGTCCCGCGCCATCGCCCGCTCGCCCTGGTAGACCTTGATCTCCACCGAGGTCTGCGAATCGGCGGCCGTGGAGAAGATCTCGCTCTTGCGCGTCGGGATCGTCGTGTTGCGGTCGATCAGCTTCGTGAACACGCCGCCCAGGGTCTCGATGCCCAGCGACAGCGGCGTCACGTCCAGCAGCAGCACGTCCTTCACTTCGCCGCCCAGCACGCCGCCCTGCACCGCCGCGCCCACCGCCACCACTTCATCGGGGTTCACGCTGCGGTTCGGGTCCTTGCCGAACAGGTTCTTCACGATCTCCTGCACCTTCGGGATGCGCGTCGAGCCGCCCACCAGCACCACTTCGTCGATCTGCGCGGGCGTCAGGCCGGCGTCGGAGAGCGCCTTCTTGCAGGGCTCGACGGAACGCTCCAGGATGTCGGCGACCATCTGCTCGAACCGCGAGCGGGTCAATTTCATGGTCAGGTGCTTGGCCTGGCCTTCCACCGCGGTGATGAACGGCAGGTTGATCTCGGTCTCGAGCAGCGTCGAGAGCTCGATCTTGGCCTTCTCGGCGGCTTCCTTCAGCCGCTGCAGCGCCATCTGGTCCTTCGAAAGGTCGAGGCCCTGGTCTTTCTTGAACTCGGTGATCAGCCAGTCGATGA
>CAYYID010000049.1:0-44918 GCA_964471915.1 uncultured Solibacteraceae bacterium
TCGCGCTAGTACGCCAAAACCCGCGACAAACGCTCTGCACCCGCCGGATCGATGCGCAACATCGATCCGGCGCCCTCGCGAACCGTACAGCCGTGGTGTGTCTGCACGCTAACGCTGCGGCGCGCCGCCGCGACCCATGATCGGCCACACGTCGACAATCTGCTCGCCGCGCGTGACGTAATAACGGTCGTACACCGCGGTGCTCATGTCGAGATTCGACGGGTAGATCTCCACGCGCTCGCCGAGCTTGAAGTCCCGATCCCCGTCCTGCCACGTCAGCCCGCCGTACTCGGCGCCCTGGTTGACCACCTTCACTTCAGGCCGCCCCTTCACTTCATCGGTCGTCCGGAGCAGCGCCTTGTTGCCCGCGTCGATAGTGCACAGCCCCGGGTGCCGCTTCGAGACCACCGTCGTCATCACCGTCAGGGCCATGCCGAAGTCATCGTAAGCCTTCGGATTGTCTTTACCGCCGACCACCTTGTACAGCGTGTCCATGAACACGTAGGACCCCGCCTGCAGTTCGGTGAGCGAGCGGCTGTCGCCCTCTGAATCGATGTTGTACGTCCCCGTGCTGCCGCCCGAAACCAGTTCCACCGGCAACCCGGACTTCTTCGCCAGCGCCAGCGTGTCGCGCAGCCCGGCGAGATCCCCGATCGACTTCTCGCGGCGCTCGCGCCAGCCCGGCGTGTGCGCCGCGCCGCCCGAGTACCCCATCCAGCCCCCGAACTTCAGGTGCTTGGACTTCTCCACCTGCTTCGCGAGATCGATCGCCGGCTGCCCCGGCTGGATCCCGGCGCGCTTCAACCCGGCGAAGACGTCGACGACGGTGTTGACGCGGACCTTCTCGGCTGCCGCCGCGGCTTCCAGCCATTCGGCGGCGAGGGGATCGTCGACCACGGTGCCGAACGTGGGCTCCTTCTTCGCCAGCGTCACGACGCGCGCGATCGCGTTCTTTCCCGCGGCCTGCCGCGTCAGCAGAATGCTCTTGAGTCCCGCCGCGGCCATCAGCTCGCACTCAGCGATGGTCGCCGCGGTGAGCCCGATGGCGCCGAGCGCCACCTGGCGGCGGGCGATTTCCGGACTCTTGTGCACCTTCACGTGCGGCCGCAGGTCCAGCTTCGCTTTGCGGCAATGGCCGGCCAGCGTCTGGAGGTTCTTCTCGAAGAGATCGAGGTCCACCACCATGGCGGGCGTCGGGATGTCCTCCTTCGCCAGGCCGCGAAAGTCGCGGCGCGCGACCCGTGTTTCGAACTCCGCCGCGCGCGCGCTCGCCCCGTGGGCGGACGAAGCGGCCGCCAGTCCACCAGCCATGACGCCTCCGATAAAGTCTCTGCGGGATGCCATGCCGGGAGTGTATCACGCAGGAATAAGACGCACACGTGTGCAGCGCCGTGGTATGCTCCTCCCACCGGCCCGCGATGACCACCTCCCAGCCCCACCTGCGGCGCGTCCTCACGCTCGGCGACCTTATCCTCTACGGCATCGTCATCATCCAGCCGACCGCGCCCATGCCCGCTTTCGGCGTCGTCAGCCAGGTGGCGCAGGGTCACGTCGTCACCGCGGTCCTCTTCGCGATGGTCGCGATGCTCTTCACCGCGGTCTCTTACGGGCGCATGGCCCGCGCCTATCCGAGCGCCGGGTCCGCCTACACCTACGTCGGCCAGACCATCCACCCCGCCGCCGGGTACCTCACCGGATGGAGCATCACGATGGACTACCTGCTCAATCCCCTGGTCTCGACCATCTGGTGCGCGAAGGCCACGGTGAACTTCCTGCCGCAGATTCCCTATGCGGTGCTCGCCATCGCCTACGCGATCCTCTTCACCGCCCTCAACCTGCGCCGCGTCGAGAGTTCCGCCGCCACGAACCGCTGGATCGTTGCGGGCCTGGGGGCGGTGGTGCTGCTGTTTTTCGGCTACGCGGCGTTCTATCTGGCCGGTCATCCGCAGCCCGCGGGCGCATGGCTGAAGCCGGTGTACGATGCGAGTACTTTCACGATCCCGGCCGTGTCGGCCGGCACGGCGATCGCCGTCTTCACCTACATGGGCTTCGACGGCGTGTCGGCGCTGTCGGAAGAAGTGAAGGACCCGCAGCGCAACGTGATGCGCGCGACCGTCTTCGTTTGTTTGCTGACCGGGGTTCTCGCGGCCACCGAAGTCTACCTGGCCCAGATGATCTGGCCGGACTTTCGCTCCTACCCCGACGTGGACACCGCGTTCGTCCATATTGCGGGGCGCGCCGGCGGACCGCTGCTGTTCACGGTCGTCAATCTCGCGCTGCTGATCGCGACGGTCGGGTCCGGCTCCGGCGCGCAACTGGCCGCGGCCCGGCTGCTCTACGGCATGGGGCGCGATAACGTGATTCCGAGGAAGTTCTTCGGCGCGCTCACGGCGCACGGGAACCCGCGCAACAACGTCCTGTTCAGCGGCGTATTGGTGCTGATCGGATCCTTGACGCTGAGTTACCAGATCGGCGTTGAGTTGCTGAACTTCGGCGCGTTTGTGTCGTTCATGGGCGTGAACGCGGCGGCCTTCGTGCACTATTGCGTGCGCGGGCGGGACTGGAGCCTGAGCCAGGCGCTGCCGCCGTTGCTGGGCTTCTTTGTGTGCCTGTATATTTGGGCGAACTTGAGCCAGACCGCGAAGATCGGCGGAGCCCTATGGCTGGTGGGCGGTCTGGCCTATGGCGCGGCGCGGGGCAGCCTGCGGCGCGCCGCTTCGCCGCAGGAGGCTGCATGATCGGCAAACTCGTTGCTTGGGCCGCGCTCGGGGCGCTGGCGCTCGCCGGACAGACGTACGACGTGGTGCTGCGGAATGGTCGCGTGATGGACCCCGAGTCCGGGCTGGACGCGGTGCGCAATGTCGGCATCCGCGGCGGCAAGATCGCCGCGATCTCCCCCGGCCCGCTGCGCGGCGCCACCGTGGTTGACGTCGCGGGACACGTAGTGGCGCCCGGGTTCATCGATCTCCATTCGCACGGACAGGACGAAGAGAACTACCGCAGCAAAGCGCGGGACGGCGTCACCACGGCGCTGGAACTCGAGATCGGCGTCGTCAACGCCGCCGCGTGGTATGCGAAACGCGCCGGGCGCGCCCTGGTGCATTTCGGCGCGAGTTCCGGCCACGTGCCGGCGCGGATGGCGGTCATGAAAGACACCGGCGACTTCCTGCCGCGCGACGAGGCCGCGCACCGCGTGGCCACGGACGAAGAAACGCTTTCCATCGTCAACACCGTGCGGCAGGGGCTGGACGACGGGGCCATCGGCATCGGGTTCGGTATCGCGTACGTTCCCACGGCGCCGCGGGAGGAGATCCTGCGGCTGTTCCGGCTCGCGGCGGAGCGCAAGGTTCCGGTGTTCGTGCACATGCGCGGCGAGGGCGCCATCGGCGCGCTGCAGGAGGTGATCGCGGATGCCGTCATTACCGGAGCGCCCTTACACGTGGTGCACATCACGAGCGTGTGCGGCAAAAGCGCCGCGACGTGCCTGGAGATGATCGAGGGTGCGCAGAAGCGGGGGCTCGACATCACCACCGAGATGTACCCCTATACAGCGTCGGCGACGCGGATCGAGTCGGCGCTCTTCGACGGCGACTGGGAGAAGCGCACGGGCAACAAGTTCAGCGACCTGCAATGGGTGGCGACGGGCGAGCGCCTGACGGCGGAGAGCTTCGCGCGCTACCGGAAGCAGGGTGGCAGCATCATCAGCCACACGCTGCCCGAATCCGCGCTGAAGGCCGGCCTCGTCAGTCCGTTCGTGATGATCGCGAGCGACGGGCGGGTCACGAACGGCAAGGGCCACCCGCGAAGCTCGGGAACCTACGCCCGCGTGCTGGGGCTCTACGTCCGCGAACAGAAGGCGCTTACGCTGATGGACGCGCTGCGCAAAATGACGATCATGCCCGCGAAGCGCCTGGAGGCAGCGGTCCCGGCGATGAAGAACAAAGGGCGGATCAAAGTAGGCGCCGACGCCGACCTCACGGTGTTCGACCCGGCGAAGGTGATCGACCGCGCGACGTTCGAGGATGCGGCGCTGCCTTCCGAGGGGATCCCGCACGTGCTGGTGAACGGGGTGTTCGCGGTGCGCGACGGCAAGGTAGCGGAGGGCGTGTTCCCCGGCATGGCTCTGACCGCACAGAACCCCGAACGCAAGTGAGGGGCAACGCGCCGGGGTCCCTTGCCCCTCACTGGCGTTCGTGGTTCTGCAGGCGAGGCTGGAGCCGGGGCGCGGCGGCGGACTCGCGGATCACAAGCTCACCCTGTACTTTCCAGTTGAAGTCGCCGGACTCGCCGTTCAGGACCTTGAGGATCATCTCGGTGGCCAGCCGCCCCATCTGCTCCTTGGGCTGGCGGAACGTGGTGAGGCGCGGCTCGGTGTAGTCCGCGATCTGCAGGTCGTCGAAGCCCACCACGGAGAGATCGGCCGGCACGTGCAGCCCCCGCATCCGCGCGCCGCGCAGCACGCCCAGGGCGGTCATGTCGTCATAGCAGAACACCGCCGTGGGAGGGTGCGGCCGGTCCAGCAACTGCGCGATGGCGGCTTCGCCGCCCGCGGGACTGCCGTCGGCGTGGACGACGTATTCGGGCTGGAATGCGATATCCGCCGCGGCCAGCGCCTGCCGGTAGCCGCCGAACCGCTCGGTATCGGAGTCGAACCCGCCGCGATCCCCGACGTAGGCGATGGCGCGGTGGCCGAGAGCGACCAGATAGCGCGTGGCTTCGCGACTGGCGGCAATGTTGTCGATGTCCACCGAGTAAGCGAAGTCCCCGGACTGGTAATTGTTGATCAGGACGATCGGAATGCTGGTCTTGGCGAGCAGCGCCCGGTAGGTGGAGCCGACGCGCGAGGCCAGCACAATGATGCCTTCGACGCGGCGGTCCTCGAAGGACTCGACGACGGCGGACTCCCGTTCCGGGCGCGCCCCGGAGGTCGCCAGCAGCACCGAATAGCCACTCTGATGGGCGGCGTCTTCGACGCCGCTGATCACCTCGGCGATGAACGGGTCGGCGACGGTGGCCACCACCACTCCCAGCGTGTGCGTCTTGGTGGTCGCGAGGCTGCGGGCCACGGCGCTGACCCGGTAGCTGGAGTCCCGCGCGATTTTCTGGATGCGCTCGGCGGTCTCCCGGTTCACGAGCGGGCTGTTGCGCAACGCCCGGGAAACCGTTGAATGCGAGACATTTGCCAGCCGGGCGACGTCCTTGATGGAGAGCCGCTGCCGCACGGGATCAGGATAGCAGAGGCGGCGGGCTCCGGTATTGACTCGCAGGCCGGAGGCCGGGTACACTGCTAGAACTCTGCACACGTGTGCAATCGGCGACCGAGGCCAAGATAGGTTTCGGAGCCGAGAAAGGACCGCATGCCACAGCAAACCGCAGGCGTCGCTTCCCGGCTGGTGCCCGATGGACTCACCCGCCGCTGGCCCTTGCTCTCCGCCGCCGAGCGTGAAGCCGTCCTCCGCGTGCTGGACCGCGGAACCCTGTCGGGAGCGCTGGCGCCCGAAGTGAAGGCCTTCGAGCAGGAGTTCGCGGCCTTTACCGGAGCCGCGCATTGCCTGACTACGAACAGCGGGACTTCGGCGCTGCATGTCGCCGTCTCCGCCGCCGGCATCGGCCCAGGCGACGAGGTGATCACCTCGGCTTTTACCTTCCTGGCCTCCGCGCTGGCCGTGCTGCACCACAACGCGATCCCGGTTTTCGCCGACATCGACCCGGTGACCTTCAACCTCGACCCGGCCGAAGTGGCGCGCAAGATCACGCCGCGCACCAAGGCGATCATTCCCGTGCATATCCACGGCATGCCGGCGGATATGGACGAGATCCTGGAACTGGCGCGGAAGCACAACCTGGTGGTGATCGAAGACGCGGCGCAATCCCACGGCGCGAGCTACAAAGGCCGGCAGGCCGGCACGCTGGGTCACTTCGGGGCGTTCAGCGTCCAGAGCAGCAAGAATCTTTCGGCCGGCGAGGGTGGCCTGCTGATCACCGATGACCCGGAGCTGTACCGGAAGGCGAACAGCATGCGCCAGTTCGGTGAGGAGGCCGCCGACACCAGCCTGGCCGGCGTGGATCCGAACCGTCCGCTCGACGACATGCGCGACTACAACGCGGTGACCGTGGGCTGGATGTACCGGATGAATGAACTGACCGCCGCCGTTGGACGGTGCCAGCTTTCGCGGCTCAAGGAGTTCAACGACAACGCCCGCCGCAACGCGGAGTTGCTGACGGAGCGGCTGCGGCGCATCGACCTGGTGACACCGCCCACGGTGCCCGCCGACCGGACCAGCGTGTTCCACAAGTACCGCGTGCGGCTGCATCCTGAGCGCCTCGAAGCCGGGCTGGACCCGCGCCGCTTCCGCAACGTGGTCCTGAAGTCGCTGATCCAGGAGGGCGTGGAGGCGGTGCTGTGGCAAGTGATTCCGGTGCCGTCGCAGATCTTGTTCCAGAAGCAGGAAGGCTATGGGCGCGGCTGTCCGTGGTCGTGCCAGAAGTCGCCGGTGCGGTACGCGGAGGAAGAGTATCCGGTGACGAAAGCGCTGCTCGAGAACTCCGTGGTGGTCGGTTCGCAATCGGCGCCGCTGGCCGGCCAGCCGGCGGATCTGATGCGCTATTATGCAGACGCTTTCGACAGAGTCTTCTCGGACACGGACCGCCTGATCCGGCTGACCCGGGCCGAGCCGTAACCCACGCACTCGAAGGAGGTTTCCATGTTGACCCGCGCGTTGCTGCCCCTTGCTTGCGGCGCTCTCCTGAGCGCCCAGAACCTCCCGGTCCGCTGGGACGAACTGGTTGCCTCGGACTGGAAAAAGGCCATCGAACTCTCGAAGGGCACCTGCATCCTGCCCATCGGGATCCTGGAGAAGCACGGACCCCATGCGCCGATCGGCGCCGACCTCATCTGGGGGCAGCATGTCGCCCGCGAGGTCGCCAAGCGGGAGTACGCCGTAGTGTTCCCCGAGTATTTCTACGGCCAGATCTACGAGGCCAAGTACGCCGAGGGCACCATCGCCTACCCGCTGCCGCTGATCAATGAGCTGCTGCAGGCGACTCTCGACGAAATCGCCCGCAACGGTTTCAAGAAGATCCTGATCTACAACACGCACGGCGGGAACCCGCACTGGCTGCGTTTCTTCGTGCAGGCGCAGCTCGACAAGCGGCGCGACTACGTCGTCTACCTTTACGACCCCAAGCCGGACGCCGAGTGGCTGGAGCGGTATTCGAAGATGCGCAAGACGCCGCTCGAAGGCGACGAACACGCCGGCGAGCGCGAGACTTCGGGGCTGCTGGCCATGGTCCCGCACCTGGTGAAGATGGACCGCGCGCCCTCCGAGGACAGCACGGATCAGAAGCGGCAGGCGCACCTGCCGAACCTGTGGACGGCGGTGAGCTGGTACTCGCGCTTCCCGAACCATTACGCGGGCGTGGGCGCGGCGGCGTCGGCCGAGGAGG
Source organism: uncultured Solibacteraceae bacterium (assembly GCA_964471915.1). Taxonomy (GTDB): domain Bacteria; phylum Acidobacteriota; class Terriglobia; order Bryobacterales; family Bryobacteraceae; genus JAIEPW01. The sequence continues at coordinate 7,447 of CAYYID010000049.1, forward strand.
GCAAGATCCTGGTGGAGCGCAGCGTTACCACCCTGGTGAAGGCGCTCCAGGACGTCAAGAACGACCAGGTGACGGCCAAGATCCAGAAAGAGAACTACGACCGGCAGTTGAAGTAGAGGAGAGCACCATGACCCGCTATCTGCTGGCCTTCGGTTTGACGGTTACGGCGGCGGCGCAACCGCTGCCGGTGCGCTGGGATCAATTGGTCGCCTCGGACTGGAAGAAGGCGATCGAGCTTTCCAAAGGCACCTGCATCCTGCCGCTCGGAGTGCTCGAAAAGCACGGTCCGCACCTGGCGATCGGCGCGGACCTGATCGGCGCGCAGCACCGCGCGCAACTGGCGGCGAAGTCAGAGTACGCGGTGGTGTTCCCCGAGTATTACTTCACGCAGATCTACGAAGCCAAGTACGCCGAGGGGACCATCGCGATCCCGCCGCACCTGATCAGCGCGCTGCTGCAGGCGACGCTCGACGAGATCGCCCGCAACGGGTTCAAGAAGATTCTGATCTACAACAGCCACGGCGGCAACCCGCACTGGCTGCGGTTCTTCGTGCAATCCCAGCTCGACCAGCGCCGGGACTACGTGGTGTATCTCTTCGACCCCAAGCCGGACCCGGAGTATCAGAAGACGTTCCAAAGCCAGAGCTTCCGCAAGACGCCGCTGGAGGGGGATGAGCATGCCGGCGAACAGGAGACGTCGCGGATCATGGCCATCCGGCCCGACGTGGTGAAGATCGAGCGCGCCGGTTCCGAGGACAGCACGGACCAGAAGCGCCAGGCGCACCTCGCGAACCTGTGGACCGCGGTGAGCTGGTACGCGCGGTTCCCGAACCATTACGCGGGGGTGGGCGCGGCGGGCAATGTCGCCGAGGGCCGGTACTCGAACGAGTATGTGACCAAGCTGGTGATCCAGGCCATTCGCGACGTGAAGAACGACACCGCGACGCCGCGAATCCAGAAAGAAAATTACGATCGTCAATTGAAGTAGGCTGTAGCCATGCCGGTACAAACCAGTTACCGCAGTCCGCTGCACGAAATGACGCAGACCACGCCGACGTGCCTGTGGAACGATTCGGCGTCAGTGGAGGAACTGACGTACTCGCTGGAGCACGGCTGCGTGGGGGCGACGTGCAACCCGGTGATCGTGATCGGGGTGCTGAAGAAGGAGATGGGTTACTGGCGCGAGCGGATCGTGCGGCTGGTGCAGGAAATGCCGCGCGCCACCGAGGGGCAGATCGGCTGGAAGGTGGTGGAAGGGATCTCGGCGCGGGCGGCCAAGTTGCTGGAGCCGGTGTTCGAGCAGAGCGGCGGCCGCAACGGGCGGCTGTCGGTGCAGACCGATCCGCGCCTGTACCGCGACCCGGAGGCGATCGTCGCGCAGGCGGAGCACTTCGCGGGGCTGGCGCCGAACATCATTGTGAAGATCCCGGCCACGCCCGCCGGGATCCCGGCGATCGAAGAAGCGACGTACCGCGGCATCAGCATCAACGCGACGGTGAGCTTCACCCTGCCGCAGTGCCTGGCGGTGGCGGAGGCCGTGGAGCGCGGCCTGGCGCGGCGGGAGCGCGAGGGCAAAGAGATCGCGAGCATGGGTCCGGTGTGCACCATCATGGTGGGGCGGCTGGACGACTGGCTGAAGGTCGCCGCCGAGAAGAATAACGTCACGCTCGACCCCGGGTATCTGGAATGGGCCGGCGTGGCGGTGTTCAAGCAGGCCTACCGTCTCTTCCGGGAGCGCGGCTACCGGCTGCGGCTGCTCTCGGCGGCCTTCCGCAACCACATGCATTGGAGCGAGCTGATCGGCGGGGACGTGGTGATCTCGCCGCCGTATGCCTGGCAGGTGCGATTCAACGCGAGCGACGTCACGGTGGAGCCGCGTATCGACAAGCCGGTGGACGAAGGGTTGGTGGCCGAGCTGCTGCGGAAGTTCCCGGACTTCCGCCGCGCCTACGAAGCGGACGGCCTGACGATCCCGGAGTTCGAGAGCTTCGCGCCGACGCGGCGGACCCTGCGGCAGTTCCAGGCCGCGTGCCATGAGCTGGAAGTCCTGATGCGCGATTTCCTGCTGCCCGATCCGGACAAGGGAGCGTGACGATGCGGCTGACGATGGCGCAGGCGCTGGTGCGATTCCTGAAGAACCAGTACGTGGCGCGGGACGGGCGGGAGCACCGGTTTTTCGCCGGGATGTTCGGGATCTTCGGCCATGGCTGCGTGGCCGGGGTGGGCGAGGCGCTGCAAGCCAACCCGGACTTCCCGTATTACCTCTGCCGCAACGAGCAGGGCGGCGCGCACGCCGCGGCGGCCTTCGCCAAGACCAGCCGGCGGCTGCGCGCGATGGCGTGCGTGTCGTCGATCGGTCCCGGCGCCACGAACATGGTTACCGCGGCGGCGCTGGCGACCATCAACCGCCTGCCGCTGCTGCTGCTGCCCGGCGACATCTTCGCGCGGCGCAACGTCGGTCCGGTGCTGCAGCAGCTCGAATGGAACCAGAGCCAGGACGTCTCGGTGAACGACGCCTTCCGTCCCGTGGCGCGCTACTGGGACCGGATCAACCGGCCGGACCAGTTGCCGTACGCGCTGCTGGAGGCGATGCGCGTGCTGACGTCGCCGGCCGATACCGGCGCGGCGGTGCTCGCGCTGCCGCAGGACGTTCAGGCCGAAGCGTGGGACTACGAGGACGCGCTGTTCGAGAAGCGCGGGTGGTACATCCCGCGCGCGCCGGGCGACCCGGCGGCCATCGCGCGCGCGGCGGCGGCGATCCGCGCGGCGAAGCAGCCGCTGCTGATCGCGGGCGGCGGGGTCCTGTACAGCGAGGCGATGGAGGCCCTGGGGCGGTTCGCGGCGGCCACGGGCATCGCCGTCGCCGAGACGCAGGGCGGGAAGGGGTCCCTGGCTTTCGATCACGAGTGCAACCTCGGGGCGATGGGCGTCACCGGGACGCCGGGCGCGAACGCTATCGCGCACGACGCGGATCTCGTCATCGGCGTGGGCACGCGGCTCAGCGACTTCACGACGGCCTCGCACACAGCGTTCCAGAACGCGGGTGTCCGTTTCGTGCTGGTGAACGTCGCCGAGGCGGACGCGCACCGGATCCCCGGAGTCGCGGTGGTGGCCGATGCGCGCGCGGCGCTCGAGCAGTTGGCCGCGGCGCTGGCGGGCTATCGCACCGGCGAAGAGTACCGGGCGTCCGTTGCCGCGCACCGCGCGCAGTGGGAAGCGGAGACGGACCGGCTCTATGCGCTGCGGCACGGTCCGCCGCTGGGGCAGAGCGAAGTGATCGGCGCGGTAGCGGACGCCGCGGCCGCGGACGATATCGTGGTGTGCGCCGCCGGAAGCCTGCCCGGCGATCTGCACAAGCTGTGGCGCACGCGCCGTCCGGGCGGCTACCACATGGAGTACGGATACTCGTGCATGGGTTACGAGATCGCGGGCGGGCTCGGGGTGAAGATGGCCGCGCCGCAAAGCCGCGTGTGGGTGATGGTGGGCGACGGCTCGTTCCTCATGATGTCGTCGGAGATCGTCACCTCGCTCGAACTGGGCCATCCGCTGAACATCGTGCTGCTGGACAACCACGGCTTTTCGAGCATCGGCGGGCTGTCGCAGAGCGTGGGGTCGGCGGGCTTCGGCACCGGCTATCGGGTCCCGGTGGACTTTGTCGCGCTCGCTGCGGGCATGGGCGCCGAGGCGGTGCGCGTGCGCACGAACGCGGAGCTGCGTGAGGCGCTGGCCCGGCTCCGGGACTGCCCCCGCACGTCGGTGATCGTGGTCGAAACCGACCGCGAGGCTCGGGTCGGCGGGTACGGCTCCTGGTGGGATGTCCCGCCCGCGGAGGTCTCGGACAATCCGGCAGTGCGCGCGGCGCGCCAGGCGTTCGAGGACGCCGTCAAGAAGGAGAGGAGCTTCCTCGAAGCCAAGAGGGACTGAAGATATGCCGATTCGCATCGCCACCGCGCCGGTGAGCTGGGGGATCCTTGAGATCGAGGGCTGGGCCTGGAACCGGACTTACGCAGAAGTGCTCGATGAGATGGTAGCGGCGGGTTACGCCGGCACGGAGCTGGGCCCCTATGGTTTCCTGCCCACGGATCCCCAGGCGCTGCGCGCCGCGGTGGACGCGCGCCAACTGGCGATGCTCGGCGCGTTTGTCCCGTTGCCGCTGGCCGAGCCGTCGCTGAAGGCGCAGGCCATCGCGGCGGCCATGCCCGCCGCGGAACTGCTGGCCGCCGCGGGCGCGCCGTTCCTGATCCTGGCGGACCGCATGGACCGCCGGCGCATGGAGGTGGCGGGACGCGCGACGGCGGCTGACGGGCTGAGCGACGAAGCCTGGAAGGGCGCGGCCGAGGTGGTGAACACCATCGCGGAGAAGGTGCGGCCGCTGGGGCTCAAGTGCGCGTTCCACCACCACGGAGGGACGTTCGTCGAGACTCCGGCCGAACTGGACAAGCTGCTCTCGCTCACGGATCCGGCGCTGGTCGGCGTGTGCCTGGACACGGGGCATTACCTTTACGGTGGCGGGGATCCGGCGGCGTTCGCGCGCGCCCACGCCGGCCGCGTCTGGCACCTGCATTTGAAAGACGTCCGCGGCAGCGTGCTGGAACGGGCGCGGCGGGAGAAGCTGGGCTACCTGGACGCGGTGCGCGCGGGGATCTTCTGTCCGCTGGGCGAGGGCGTGGTGCCGGTGGTGGAGACGATGCGGATCCTCGAGGACGCGGGGTTCGACGGCTGGGCGGTGTTCGAGCAGGACATCGATCCGGCGCAGGAGGGCGCGCGGCCCGTGGAGACCGCGCGGCAGAGCCGGGAGTTTCTGCGCGGCGCGGGGTTCTAAACGGGATTGCGCCAGGGCTAGTTCTTGAACCCAAGCTGGAACACCACCCAGGGCTGGTGTGCTTCTTGGTCGTGCAGAGTAGCTTTGTGGAGTTCGCGTACCTTTCGCACACCAGAACGGTGCAGACCGCTGACGCCTGGAGATAGGACTGACAGGCGAAGCAGCACACGAGCGTATCGCACGGGCCTGCTTTACGTTTGTTCAGTGCAGCCGGCCTTATGCCCACCGAATCGCCGGCACTGGGTGAAGGACAGCGATCTCTCCGCGATTCCGCACCTCGTATACCTCCTATCCGGTACCGCGCGCAGCCGAAGCGTTCCGAGGGGTGTATGATAAACGGATCGTTTCGGAAGAAACGGAACACTCGTGAATTCATCTGGCGAAGTCACCAGGCTCCTTTCCGCGTGGACGAACGGCGACGCGCAAGCGCTCGACGAACTCATGCCTTTGGTGTACGGGGAACTCCACCGGATCGCTCGGCGTTGCTGGGCCGGGCAACCCCACGGCCACACGCTGCAGCCCACCGCGTTGCTGCACGAGGCATACCTCAAACTGGTGAGCCAAGGGGAGAAGACCTTCCAAGGACGGGCCCACTTCTTCGCGGTGGCTTCGATGGCGATGCGCCAGGTGCTGGTGAACCACGCCGAGGCCACCCTGGCTGAGAAGCGCGGAGGCGGCCAGGAGACGGTTCCCCTGGAAGACATCGAAGTGGCAGTCCGGCAGGAGGCGCAGGAGGTCGTGGCGTTGCACGAAGCGCTGCGGGCCCTGGAGCAGATGGATCCACGGAAGGGCCGCGTCGTCGAATTGCGCTACTTCGGCGGACTCAGCATTGAAGAAACCGCCGCGGCGCTGGATGTCTCCACCATTACGGTGACGCGCGACTGGCAGGCCGCCCGTGCCTGGCTGGCCCGCGAACTCGGCGTTGGCGATTCCGCCCGCGTATGACACCGGCGGAATGGCAGGAGATCGAAGCGATCTACCTGGCGGCGAGCGAACTGGAGCCAGGGCACCGCGGAGCCTACCTGGATTCGGCTTGCTCAGGCAACGGGACCCTGCGGGCGGAAGTGGAGGGCCTGCTGGCCGCGGACCAAACGCGCGGCCGGTTTCTCGATCTGCCGCCGGCTTACCTCGCGGCCGACCTGATGAGCCGCCACCCGGCGGCGCTATCGCCGGGTGTGCGCGTCGGCCCCTATGTGGTGCAATCCCTCATCAGCATTGGCGGCATGGGAGAGGTCTACCTTGCGGGGGATACCCGCTCGGAACGGCGCGTCGCGCTGAAGATCCTGCGGCGGCACCTGATCGCCGATGCGCACGCCGTGGCGCGCTTTGAGCGGGAGGCGCGCGCGGTGGAGACGTTGGATCACCCCAACGTAGTCGCCATCTACGAGTTCGGCGATTCCGCGGCGGGCGTGTTCCTCGCCATGGAGTGGGTGGACGGCCGGACCTGGCGCGACCTGCTGGGTGTGCGCGAGATCCCCCTGGCCGACGCCGGCCACTGGAGCCGGCAAGCAGCGCGCGCGATGGCCGCCGCCCACCAGGCCGGCATCGTCCACCGCGACATCAAGCCCGACAACATCATGGTGAGCAAAGACGGCCAGGTGAAGGTGCTGGATTTCGGCCTGGCCCGCATCGGGGGCGCGGTGCTGCCGGACAGTGAGGCGTCCGGGTCGTCCGGGACGATCTCCGGAACGCTTTCGGGCACGCTGCCCTACATGTCGCCGGAGGTGCTGCGCGGCGAAGCCGCCACCAGCGCATCGGACGTGTTCTCGTTCGGGTCCGTGCTTTACGAACTTTTCACCGGACGCCACCCTTTCGCGGGCGAGACGCCGCTGGACGTTTTCGAGGCCATCGAGTGCCGCATCCCGGAGCCGCCCTCGACGCTGAGGCCCGGCGAGCTGCCGCCCGCCCTGGACCGCCTGTTGCTGGCGATGCTCTCGGGCGAACCCCCGGCCCGGCCTTCGTCCGCGACGGTGGCTTCCGAACTGGACGCCATCGACTTCGGCGCCTGGCGCTCGCTCAGTTCAGCTTGAGGGAGATCATGAGTTCCTGGGTCCGGCGCCCGTTCCGCGTCTGAGCCACCGCGCCGCCCACCGAGAAGGTGGTGTTCAGATACGACGAAATCACTACCTTCAGGTCCATCTGCATCCCGGCGTTGCCGCTGATCCGGCGGGCGGCGCTGGAGCCGAGATTCCCGCCGAGCACCCCCGAGAACAGGCTCAGCCGTGCCCAGTTGCAGTAGAGATACGTCGTGCCCAGTTGGCGGAAACGCTGCGGGGGAAGGTTCCACTCCACCATGGTCTTGGCGAAGTCGGTGGCGCCGATCTGGTTCAATTTCACGCCCGGGAAGCTGTAGTACTCGCGGTACCGGCTGACTTGCTGGTGGTCGATCCAGTTGTTCCCGAAGCCGCCGAAAAAGAAGTTGGCGAACGGCTGCTCGCGGTCGCCGAACGACTTGCCGGCGGAGCTGTGAATCCAGATGGGCGAGTTCCGCAGAGGAGTCAGGAACCCGTAGTCGAGCTGGCCGTACACGCGCGGGAAAAAGCTCGAGCTGACGAGGTTGCCCTGCGTCGCGAGTCTCCAACGGACGCCCTTCTCGTCGTCCACGGCGCCCAGGGTCTTCTCGATCCGCGAGTACGTCAGGACGGCGCGCCCGGTCAGGAACTTGTCGAACGGTGCCACGACGTTCTGATAGTCCGGCAGGCGGTCCAGGCCGGCGTATCCGGCGACGTTCCATTCCAGGTCCAGCGAGCGCGGCGCTTTGAAGCGGAGGTTCTTCTTGTAGCCCACCCGGCCCGCAAACCCCTTGCGGCTCTGCTTGGTCGGGCCGAACAGATCGTAGAAGTCGGCGTAGTTGTAGGACGCGCTCATCCGCCAGCCCCAGTTGCGGAAGTCGATCCCCAAATGCGCGCGCTCCCGGGCGGGCAGCGCGGGATCCGGGGAAAAGCTGCCGGTCAGGTTCAGGCTCGCCAGGCCCGTGCCGTCGGAGAAATCGACCCGGCCTCCGTAGGCGATCGAGTCCTTGTACCCTTGCACGATCGGATAGACCGCGGTCGCTTTCAGATTGCGCAGAGGCTTGTAGATGCCGGCGCTGGTCGTGAGGCCGGCGACATCGATGCTCGATGGCGCCGGCAGTTTCCATTCGCGAACCTTCGGGAACTTCTCCACCACCTGCTGGCCGAAATAGTCCACCGCACTGACATCTTCCAGCGGCTTGGGGTCCCGCACCAGCACGGGATAGAAGCCTTTGGCCGTGTACTCGAAGGCGACCAGGCGGCCGTCGGCGAGTTTGCGCGGCCAGAACAGCCCCGTCTCCGTGTTGGTCAGCACCTCCATGGCATGGGTGGTGACGTCAAACCGGAAGATGTTCGACACGCCCGTGAAATAAGAGGTGCCGTACAAATGCGCGCCGTCCGGCGAGAAGCTGAAGGATGCGGCGCTACTGAAGCCGAAGTCCTTGACCGTTTCGCTCGCGGCATCCCCGGAACGCAGCCGGTCCACCGAGAAGAGCACGAGCTTCTGACGGCCGCTGCCGTCGGCGAGGATCGCACTCATCCGCTTGCCGTCGGGGGAGATCTCCAGGTCGAAAACATCGGTGCCATACGGAAACTCCACCCTGGGCGAGGCCTCGCGGTACGGAGGCAGGAACTCCACCAGGGTCGAGAGACCGTTCGCGTGGCGCACGCCCCACAGCGTGCGGCGGGTGCCGTCGTAGGTCAAGTCGCCGGTGCGGCAGTCCTTGACTAACTTGGTGGCCTTGCCGGTAGAGAGATCGTAGACGTTGAGATCGCGCCAGTCGTTATTGGCCGTGGTGAAGAAGATCTTCCGTCCGGCCGCATCGAAGGCGAGCGACGCCACGTAGAAGAGCGCGCCGCCTTCAATGTTGTGCAGCCGCTCGGCCGCGCCGGTGGCGGGATCGATCGCCGCCAGATGCGGCATGGGGCCGGGATACCGCACGGCGGCCAGGACGCGCCGCGTCGTCTCGTCGTAGAAGGAACTCGAAACCGAACCCAGCGCCACCGTGGAGAGGCGTTCCAACCGCGTCACCGGGTACTTGCGGATGGCCGCCAGGTTTTTCTTCTGCCATTCCTGCTCCGCGGCGATCCAGCGGGACCATTCGGCGTCCAGGGAGTTCCCAAATACCTTGCGGAATTGCGCGCCGAAGTAGGCCTTGCTCCCTTCGCCGCTGCCGGCCCACTCGATCACCTTCTCGGGTCCGTACTGGATTGCGAGGTAGCTGAGAAAGCGGGTCCCGTACAAATAGGAATTGACGCCAACTTGAAAGTCGATGGTCGTTCCCTCGGTCTCCAGCCCGACCACGTCGTAAATCCGGCTTTGGTCGCGAACCATCGCGCGGAAGACCATTTCGTCGTAGCCGCCCAGGGAGCGGCCCAGGCCGCCCGCCATCCAGGTTTCCAGGAACACGGCCAGTCCCTCGTGGTACCAGCGGGGCGCGTAGCGTCGCGGCACGGTCAGGTAGCTGTACGCCATCGAGAGGGGATCCGCGTTGTTGGGGGTCACCTTGCTGGAAAAAAGACCCGCGCCAAACACGCTGCGGAAGAAGCGGTCGCTGCCCCGGGTGCCGTCCATCTCCACCAAGTGGGCCAGCTCGTGGTTCAGCAGCCACCCCATGCGCTCGCTGGCCGGGGACGTTTCGTAGATGTAATTGGCGGGGGCGATGCCGACGTTGATGAAGTTCACCGGCAGGACGTCGGCGCCGCCGTGGCCGTAGTCGTTGAAGTCCTCCAACAGGATGGTGACTTTGCCGTCAGGCTGGTACCGGAAGGTCCGCTTGTGAAACTCGAAGGCGTTCGCGAAGGCCCGCATCAGTTGGGGCACCAGGTAGGTGTGCCGGGTGTCGTAGAACAGCAACCGGAGGTCTTTGGTCTCGATCTGGTGCAACTGCGCGCCGGCAGTTTGCGCCACGGCCAAGCAACACAGAGCGGAGAGGAGAGGACGCAAGGTTCAGTATCTTAGCAGGTGGCAGAACGGCAAGTTCCCCTGGCCGCGTTGCGAGCGGCCAGGGGAACAGATAGTGCTTCCCGGGTGGTTCGTTGGGGATCGTGCTATTCCCGGATCCGCAGCGCGGCGACCGCGGATTGGAACTCGGCGTTCGCCATCAGTTTCTGGAACTCGGCGCTGTACATATACTTCTGGAACTCGGCGTTCGCCATGAACTTCTGGAACTCGGCGCTGGCCATCAGCTTCTGGAATTCGACGCTCGCCATCCGCACCTGGAACTCCCGGCTCGCCATCAGCTTCTGGAACTCAGCGTTGGCCATCAACTTCTGGAACTCGGCGCTAGCCGCCTGCACTTGGAACTCGCCGCTCGCCATCTGCTTTTGGAACTCGGCACTCGCCATGAACTTCTGGAACTCGCCGCTCGCCATCAGCTTCTGGAACTCAGCGCTCGCCAAATACTTCTGGAACTCGCCGCTATACATGTACTTCTGGAATTCGGCGCTCGCCATGAGCTTCTGGAACTCGGCGCTGCTGAGCATGGCCGCGAACTGCGGGTCCTTGCTGAACTGCTTGAAGCTGGGATCGTTGCTCAGCGCCTTGAACTTGCCGATCCGGTACAGCGTCTCAAACTCCTTGCTGGACGAGTCGACCGTTCCGGGAGCGCTCGGGTCGCGGTAGAGAGCGCGTTCGCCGATCGCCCCCTGGACGGCGGCCGGGTCTACCTGGCCGGAGTTCCGGGAAACAAGCACCACTCCCGTGGCGACGATGCCGAGGCCAACTACGCCACCGGCCAAGGCCCAGATCTTCTTGTTTGCGAAGGTCACGTCAATCTCCTTTTCTCTACTCGTCCGCGGCCACTTTGGCGGCTCACTAGGTATAACAAGAACCAGCGCCGCTCCACATCATTCGGAAACAACATTTTTTCTCCGGTCCGTCCTGCCTTGACCTTGGTGGCCGGTTTGAACGATTCTGGACAATACGTGACCATCGAATCGAGCCAGCAGGGGGCGAGCGTGATCCTCAAGGTGATCGGGCGGATGGACGCCGAGAACGCCAAGACCTTTGAGGAGGCCTGCACCACTTGGGTGAACCAGGGCAGCACGCGCCTGATCATTGATATGAGCCAGTTGGCCTACGTGAGCAGCATGGGTCTTCGATCGTTCATCGCGGTCGGCAAGTTGTTGCAGGAAAAGGATGGAACCCTGCTGCTCTGCGCCGTGTCGGGCTTGGTGAAGCAGGTGTTCGAGATCACCCGGCTCACCAGCGTCTTTCCCATGCACGATTCCGTGGAGTCGGCCGTCGCTGGTGCCTGACGCTGGTGCTTGACTGATGTCGCAACCGGTTCCTTGCTTAAGAGTCACGGCGGATCTGCAGTCCCTGTCGCAGGCGATCGAGTTCGCCCGTCAGGGCGCGAAGGCAGCCGGCCTGCCGGAGTCCTGCTGGGGGCACCTCGACCTCGTGGTGGAGGAGATCTTCGTCAATGTCGCGCTTTACGCCTATGACAAAGACGCCATTGGCGCCGTGGAGATCCGCTACTGGGTCCCCGAGTCCGGCCGGCTGAGTGTCGAGATCGCCGACCAGGGTTCGGAGTACGACCCTTTGACCTTGCGCGAGCCCAACCTGCCGGTTTCCCTGGAGGAACGCTCCGTGGGTGGGCTGGGCGTCTTCCTGGTCCGCCAATTGACCGAGTCACTTGCCTACCAGCGCGTCGGAGATTGGAACCGGCTGCGCTTCGGCATTTCGGCGGCATCCGCCGGCTCCGGCGCTGCATGACGGGCATCGACATCGAGGCCATACTCAGCCACGCGGTGGCCTTCCTGCCGGTCCTGGTGATCCTGGCGACCCTGCGGCTGATGGACAGCTACAAGCTGGTTCCCGGGCAGCGCATCCTGCTGGCCCTCCTGTCCGGCGGCGTGGCAGCTGGATTCTGCTACGTCCTCAATTCGACGATATTCCGCCTGTTTCCGGCCAACGCCATGGGCTACGCCCGCTTCGGCGCTCCGGTGGCCGAAGAGCTGGCGAAGGGCTGCTACTGGATGTTTCTCATTGCCACCACGCGGGTGGCGTTCATGGTGGACGCGGGTATCTGCGCCTTCGCGGCCGGCGCCGGTTTCTCGCTGGTCGAAAACTTTGCCTACCTCCAGACTGCGACCGGTCAGGGAATTGCCGTTTCGACCTTGCGCGGCCTCGGCACGGCTATGATGCACGGCGGCGTCGCCGCCATCGCCGCCATGGTGTCGATCTTCCTGGCGGAGCGCCTCGGCTGGCGCGGCATCCGGCTGTTCGTGCCCGGACTTCTGTTCGGGATGGCCATTCATTCCTTCTTCAATCTGGGTCTGTTCTCGCCCCTCGTGTCGACCGTCGCCATGCTGGTCTCGATGCCCCTGCTGATTGCGGGCGTTCTGCTCTGGAGTGAGGCGTCTTTAAGGAGCTGGCTGGGCAGCAAACTGGACCGCGACCTTGAGTTGCTGGAAATGATCGCCACCGGCAACCTGTACAGCACCCCCTCGGGGGCTTACTTGCAGTCCCTCCAGGACAAGTTTCATCCGTCCGTTCGCGGGGACATGCTGTGCATGCTCCAACTGACCATCGAACTCAGCGTGCGCGCCAAGGGAGACCTGCTGCTGCGGGAAGCGGGGATGGAGATTGCCCCGGATCCCGAGATCGATGCGCAGTTCCAGGAGTTGGCGTACCTCGAACGAAGCATCGGCCGGACCGGACTCCTCGCCGTCGCGCCCTTGCTCTCGCACACGCCCCGGGAGCTCTGGGAGATGCGCCGCCTCGCCCAGGGTCGTTGAGCGAAGCGCCGGTTACGCCGGGGAGTTCCTCGGCGCCCCCGGCAAGCACGATACCGCAACATGCTTACGCCGGGAGTTCATCGAGTTTGGCGAGCAGGGATCGTGTGGCCTCGGGGTGGGGCGCGAGGGCGGTGAACAAGAGGTTCTTGAGCTCGGGCCATTCTATTGGTGGTTCAGGATGGAATCCCGTTCGGGCTCCCGATAGGCGGCGAGCGGGTGGAGTTCGTTTGGTGTAAGCTGCTCGCGCGGCTGGGGTTGTTCTGCCGGGCTTTGCCCCTCGCTGGCGCTCGGGGTTCTGAGGGCTTGCCGCTCCGTTGGGCACCGAGGTTTTCAGGCAAGCTCCAGGAGGGCGACTCCATTTCGAAGGCGCCGGGGCGAAGGCGCTGGAGTTCTCGCATCAGCGCGGAGTTGCGCCGTGGCTGGAGTTCTGTAAGCTACGGGGGAATATGGTGGGCGCGCAGGGACTCGAACCCCGGACCTCCTGCGTGTGAAGCAGGCGCTCTAACCAGCTGAGCTACGCGCCCGAACGGGCGGGAAGCTCTTAGTATACGCCGCCTACAGCGCCCGGAACAACTGTTCGCGCCGTTCCACCCATTCTTCGCTGGAGAAGATCCTCGGGCCGGCTTCGATCAGGCGGGGGAGCAGTTCGAAGACCTGTCCCGGACCCCACTCGCGGCCGTCCCGGGTGCGCAAGCCGGCGCGGTTCAGGTCGCCGGCGATTTGCGAGATCCGGCGGTCGCCCACGATGCCTTCCATGATGAAGAGAAGGACCTGCGTCTCGTCGGGGTTCTCTTCCAGGTGGTGGCAGTCCGCCGACACCCGCAGGCCGTAGGGGACCGTTTCCCGATAGGCGAAGGGAGCCTGGGAGTCGATGTCGCGCTCCCACTCCACCGTGGACAGACGCCAGCCGAATTCGGCCTGCCTGGCGAGGTACTCCGCCGAGATAGGCCCGGACCAGGTTTCGCGGACGCGTTCTTTCATGGGGGCGTTTGCAGCACGCCCAAGACCAAGCCTAAACCGTTGGATCGGCAGGGCCGGGAGGGTTGGAAAGCGTCCGAAAACGCGATCCGGTGTCCCGAATCGGACGGCGGCTGGGGTAGAATGGATAAGATCTTGGTTTTGCAGCAAGATACTGGCTGGGATCTCAAGCGTCTGGCGAGCAGACGCGCTCGCAGCCTACTACAATCCCTAGTGGGTCTGCCGGACGAGCCCCGAGATTGTGTGTCCTGCCCGCTTGCAATTCCCGGCTGCCGCCTGTAGCATGGAGTCACCCCCGAGACTCTAACCTAGAGGGGAGCATTGCCTGCCTTGCTGAAACTCAAGCGCGTCGAACTTCAGGGCTTCAAATCCTTCTGTGACCGGACCGAAATGCGCTTTCACGGCAACGGCGTAGCCGCTGTCGTGGGACCTAACGGTTGCGGTAAGTCGAACCTCTCGGACGCCATCAGTTGGGTGCTCGGCGAGCAGTCGGCGAAGTCGCTACGCGGGGCGCGGATGGAAGATGTCATCTTCGCTGGCACGCGGGAGCGCAAGCCGGTGGGCATGGCGCAGGTGACGCTCACGCTCGTGGATCCGAACCAGGACGCGACGCCGCACGAGCCTGCCCAGAACGGGCACGCGAACGGCCACGGGAACGGCAACGGGCACCACCCCAAGCCCCACGAGATCACGATCACGCGGCGCTTGTTCCGCTCCGGCGAGAGCGAGTACCTGATCAACGGCAAGCACGCGCGGCTCCGCGACATTCAGGACCTGTTCATGGGAACCGGCCTGGGACCGGAGAGCTACGCGATCATCGAGCAGGGGCGCATCGGCCAGATTCTGTCGAACAAGCCGGCCGACCGCCGGGCGGTGATCGAGGAAGCGGCGGGGATCACGAAGTTCAAGACGAAGAAGCGGCTCGCCGAGGCCAAGCTGGAGGGCGCGCGGCAGAACCTGATGCGCGTGTTCGACATCCTGGAGGAAGTCTCGCGGCAGGTGAACTCGCTGAAGCGGCAGGCCTCGAAGGCCCGGCGCTGGGAGGAACTGCGCGGGGAGATGGTGGGTCACCTGCGGATCGCGCTGTCGGGCAAGTATCGGATCCTGGAGCGGGAAGCCGCGAAGCTGGCGCTGGACCTGAACCAGGCCTCGAGCGAGTTTTACGAGCTGCAGACTGCGGTAACGGAGCGCGACCAGGAGCGGACGGCGCTGCAGGGGCAGTTGTACCTGACCGAGAGCGAACTGACCGCGGCGCGGCAGGCGCTGGCCGGGGCGCAGGTGGAAGCCGAGCGCACCAAGGGCCGCCTGGAAACGCAGGCGAAGCAGATCGGGGCGATCGAGGACCGGGTGCAGCGCGGCGAGGGCGAGATCGGCAGCCTCGAACAGCGGCAGGCGGAGTCGGTTCAGGAGAAGGAAGTGCACGCGCAGGCTCTCGCCGGGCTGGAGACCAGCCTGACGGGCGCGCAGGAGCGGCTGACCGCGAAGAACGCGGAGCGCGAAACCCTGGCCGGGGAGTTGCGCGGCCGGGAGCGGAGCCTGGAAGACGCGCGGCAGGGCGTGCTGCGGCTGCTGGGCGAAGCGTCGACGCTGCGGAATCAACTGGCGCAGGTGGAAGAATTCCTCGCCGGCGTGGAGCGCGATACCCAGCGGGCGAAGCACGAAGAGGAAGCGGCGGCGGCGGAGATCGAGCGGCTGGAGAAGCTGGCCCAGGAACAGGCAGGAGCGCTGGAGGCCCGGCGCCAGACCGTTCACGAGACGGCCGAGGCGCGGAAGCGCGCCGAGGACGAGCTGACGCTGAAGCGGGCGCGGATCGTCGAACTGCGGCGGACGCTCGAGACGCTGCGCGGCGACCTGTCGAAGCAGCGGGCGCGTAAGGACTCGCTCGAGGAGATCCTGTCGCACCGGGCGTACACGACGGAGAGCGTGAAGCGGCTGTTCACGGCGATCGAGCACGGCGCGACGCGAGATTTGAAGCCGGCCGGGGTGCTGGCGGATTTTGTGGAAGTCCTGGATCCGGCGTACGAGAAGGCCACCGAGGAATTCCTCCACGAGGAACTCGAGTACGTCGTGGTCGACCGCTGGGAAGACGCCGAGCGCGGCATCGAGCTGATGCGCGGCGATCTGGACGGGCGCGCGACGTTCCTGGTGCATCCGAAGGAAGGCGCGGGCCGGCCGCTGAGTGAGATCACGCTGGAAGAGGGCGTGGCCGGGAAGCTGAGCCACGCGCTGCGGCTGACCAACGGCCTGACCAACGCGCCGCTGGAGACGCTGCCGCGCCTGGCGCGGTGCTATCTGGTGGAGGACCGGGCCGCGGCGCAGCGGCTGGCGGTCGCGTATCCGGATTGCTACTTCCTGCTGCCGGACGGGGTAAGCTATCACGGCTACGCGGTGTCGGGCGGCAAGAAGACGGGGTCCGGTCCGCTGGCGCTGAAGCGCGAACTGCGGGAGCTGCAGTCGGCGGTCGCCGGGCGGCAGCAGGCGGTGGACGAGACGACGGAGCAACTGGAGACGCTGGAGCGGGAAGCGGCGCTGCTCGGCGAGGAGTCGGAGCGGCTGCGCGGGGCGTTGCAGGGCCAGGAGAAGGAACTGCTTGCGCTCGAGCACGACGCGCGCAAGCTGCGCGAAGACGCGGCGCGCGCCACGTCGCGGCGGACGGTGGTGCACCAGGAGCTGGAGCGGCTGGCGCGGGAGGATGCGCGGGCTCGCGAAACGCGGGAGCGCAACCAGGCGCTGGTGACCGAAAAAGAGACGGCGCGGTTCGAGCACGAGAAGTCGCTCGAAGGCCTGCGGGCGGAGCTGGAGCGGCTGCAGGCCCAGATGCACCATATCGGTGAGGAGCACGCGGCGCTGCGCGCCGAGCTTGCCGGGCTGGACGAGCGGCGGCGGTCGGAGAAGGCGACCGAGGCGCGGCTGGAGCAGCAGATCCGCGAGATCGCGGCGCGTCGCGAGGCGCTGGCGCGCGAACTCGAAAATCTCGGCGTGGAGCGTAACCGGCTGCTGGCGGACAATGTCGAGCTGGACCGCCGGTCGGCGGAACTCGCCGAGGCGATCGCGGCCGCGGAGGCGCGGGTCGCCGAGGGCGTGGAAGCCGAGGGCGCGCAGCGGCTGGCGCTGACGGCGCTGGATGAAGCGCTACGCCGGATGCGCACGGACGTCCAGGCGGCGCAAGAGAAACGCTCCGCCGTCGAACTGGAGCTGGTGAAGCGCCAATCGGACCTGAAGTACGTCGACGAGACCGCGCGCAAGGAACTGGCGCTGGCCGCGGCCGAACTCGCCGAGGGCGACGAGACGCCGGTGGACGAAACCGCGGTGTTCGAAGCCGAGGAGCGGTACCAGGAAGTGAAGGCGAAGATCGAGGCGCTGGGTCCGGTGAATCCGCAGGCCCTCGAGGAGTTCCAGGAAGCGCAGCAGCGCTACGACTTCCTGAACACCCAGCGGCAGGACCTGCTGGATTCGATCCGCGACACCGAGAAGGCGATCCAGGAGATCGACGTGGAGTCGCGCAAGCGCTTCGGCGAGGCGTTCCACGCGATCAACGACCATTTCCGGTCGATGTTCACGACGCTGTTCGGCGGCGGCGCGGCCGAAATGCGGCTGACCGACGAGTCGAACCTGGCGGATTCGGGCATCGATATCATCGCTTCGCCCCCGGGCAAGAAGCTGCAGAACGTCCTGCTGCTTTCGGGCGGCGAGAAGTCGCTGACCGCGATGGCGCTGCTGATGGCGATCTTCCGCTACACGCCGAGCCCGTTCTGCATCCTCGACGAGGTGGACGCCCCGCTCGACGAGCCGAACATCATCCGCATGACGCGGCTGATCAAGGAGATGTCGGAGCACACGCAGTTCATCGTGATCACCCACGCGAAGCGGACCATGGAGTCGGCGCAGGCGCTCTACGGGGTAACGATGCAGGAGCCGGGGGTTTCGAAGCTGGTGAGCGTGCGGTTCGAGCCGGCGCCGGAGCAGGTGAAGCTGCCGCTGGAGGTCGCGGCGGCGGCGGCGAATTGAGGTCCCGCTGGTGCTTGACAGTATAGTGCCCTAGTCCGCAGAATCAAGGTGTGCGCACCACCCTGATGCTGGACGACGACGTCGCCGAGTTGCTTGTAGCGGAGATCCGGCGTTCGGGCGAGCCGAGGGACCAGGTGGTGAACCGCGTGCTTCGCGCCGCCTTGTCTGCGCAACCTCAGCCCCGGAAGCCGTTTGTGATACAGCCGAAAAAGATGGGGCTGCCTCCCGGGCTGAGCTACGACAACATCGAAGAGTTGATCGAGGCGGTGGAAGGCCCATTCCATTTGTGACGGCGCGCTTCCCCGGCCTGCGCTGGAAGGATCCGCTGGTCTGATTCTGCTATATGCTATCCGGTGATGTCCCGCCGGATTCTCTTGCTCCTCGCCCTGCCGCTGGCCGCGCAAACGCAGTCCGGCACGCCGCCCGACGGCGCCGCCATCTACCGGCGGGCCTGCGCCTTCTGCCATGAGCAGTCGAACATCGACCGCATGCCGGCGCGCGCGGTGATCGCGCGGATGTCGCCGGAGGCGATCCTCGCCGCGCTCAACACCGGGATCATGGCGCAGCAGGCGCAGGCGCTTTCGCCGGTGGAGCGTCGCGCCGTGGCGGAGTTTCTCGCGGGACGTCCGCTCGGTAACGAGCTTCCTGCCACGCCGCCCGAGGCCTTTTGCAAGGTCAAGCCCGGCGCCTTGGTGGATCCGCTGAAGGGCTCCGTTTGGAACGGCTGGGGCGTCGATATCGCCAACACGAGGCACCAGCCGGACCCCGGCCTCACCGCCGCCGAGGTCGCCAGGCTGAAACCGAAGTGGGTGTTCGCTTTCCCCGGCGCGATCTCAGTCAACATGCAGCCGGTGATCGCCGGCGGGCGCGTCTTCATCGGCGGGCGCACGGTGCTTTCGCTGGACGCCCGCACCGGCTGCGTCATCTGGGAGTTCAAACCCGAGACGAGCGTGCGCGCGGCTATCACGATCGCCAAGCCCGACGGCGCGGACCGGTGGCTCGCGTACGTGGGCGACGGGCGCACGAACATCTACGCGCTGGATGCGGCGACCGGGGAGCTGCAATGGAAAACGAAGTCCGACCATGAGCCGGTGTCGCGGATCACGGGCGCGCCGAAGGTGCACGCCAACCGGATTTACGTGCCGATCTCCTCGGCCGAGGACGGGCCGTCGGTGAATCCGAAGTACGACTGCTGCAGGTATTCGGGCGCCGTGGTGGCGCTGGACGCGTTGACGGGCAAGATCCTTTGGACGGCGCGCACCGTGACGGAACCGAACCAGGTGATCGGCAAGACCAAAGCGGGCACCGATATCCGCGGACCGTCGGGCGCCAGCGTGTGGAACTCACCGACCATCGACCCGAAGCGGAACGCCGTTTACGCCGGCACGGGGAACAATCACTCGAACCCGCCGACGGGCACCAGCGATTCGATCCTCGCCTGGGACATGGAGACCGGCAAGCGCCTGTGGGTGTCGCAGATGACCAAGGGCGGCGACCCGTGGAACATCGCCTGCTCGACGGGCGGGCCGAACTGCCCGGAGAACCAGGGTCCCGATCACGATATCGGGAACTCGGCGGTTCTCGTGAATTTGAAGAACGGCAAGCGGGCGCTGGTGTTCGGCCAGAAGTCCGGAGAGGTGCACGCGATCGATCCCGATGAGCAAGGCAAGCTGCTCTGGTCGAAGCGGATCGGTACCGGCGGCACGCTGGGCGGCGTCGAGTGGGGCGGTACGTCCGACGGCGTGAACTACTATGTCCCGCTCAGCGACGTGCGCCTCTCGCCGCGTTCTCCGGACCGGCCGCGCGACCGCAAAGCCGATCCCAAGCAGGGCGGGGGACTGTTCGCCTTCGATGTGGCGACCGGCAGGCAGTTGTGGCACGTCCCGCCGAAGCCCTGCCCCGAGGACCGGCTGAACTGCAGCCCCGCGCAATCGCAGGCGGCGAGTTCGATGCCGGGTGTCGTGTTCTCGGGCTCGGTGGATGGGCATCTGCGGGCGTATGCGGCCAAGGACGGCAAGCTGTTGTGGGAGTTCGACACGATCCGCGACTTCGCGACGGTGAACGGCGTGAAGGGGCGGGGCGGGTCGCTCGACGCCGCGGGACCGGCGATCGCGGGCGGGATGGTGTTCGTGGGCTCGGGTTACTCCAACTGGGGCGGCAACGCCGGCAACGTGCTAATTGCCTTTTCGAAGGACGGAAAATGAAAATTCTGGCGGTGACTCTCTTGGCGATCGTGGCGCTCGACGCACAGACTCCGGAACAGACGGCGCGGCAGGTGATGGAGGACTTCTTCCGCGCCTGGAACACGGGCGAGGACGCAGAACTGCGCAAGGTGCAGAACTTTCCCTTCGTGACCATCGCCGGGAACGGCCGCGCGGTGATCGCGATGAAGCCCGAGGAGTTCACGCAGAATTTTCCGGCGCTGCGGCAGAACGAGGGCTGGGCGAAGTCGACGCTCGACAAGATTGACGTGCTGCCCATCGCCGCGCCCGACAAGATCCATATTGTCGTGACCTACTCGCGCTACAAAGCGGACGGATCGAAGTACATGACCGGCGAGACGTTCTACATCCTGACGAAGCAGAACGGCCGTTGGGGGATGCAACTGCGGTCGACGCTCGGACAGCGGCAGCGTTAACCTACGGCAGCGTGAACGCTCGTAGCACCGCGTCAGCTCCGGTTCCGGTCGCAATGACGATGTATTGCTTCCCGGCGGCGGTCCGGTAGGTCATCGGAGTCCCGGTGCTGCGGCGGCCGAGCGGATGGCTCCACAGTTCGGCGCCGGTGGCGGTGTCGAAAGCGTAGAGCGACGTGTCGCCGCCGCCCGCGAACAGGACTCCGCCCTTGGTGGCGAGCACGCCGGGGACGCCCACGGCGCCGAGCCGTTCCGGCAGTTTGATGCCGGCGAGGCGAGGGTGTTTGCGCAGCTCGGCATTGTCCCCGAAAGGCACGCGCCAAAGGATCTCGCCCTTGTTGAGATCGATCGCGGTGAGGTGACCGTACGGCGGCTTGACCAGCGGAATGCCGCCGGCGAAATCCGCGTTGGTGCGGCCCATGCGGACGAAATCGGCGTCGACGCCGGCGGCGTCGGGCTTGGCGAGCCGCGCGATGGCGGCGTTATTGCTGCTCTTGACGTACAGGACCCCGGTGGCGGGGTCCACGGCTCCGCCGCCCCAGTTGGCGCCGCCGATGATCCCCGGGCGCATAATCGTGCCTTCACGCGAAGGCGGCGTATAGAGCGGCCCGAACCTGTACTTCTGCATTTCGGCGATCGCCTCGGCCTTGAGTTCGGGCGTGAGGTCGAAGGCGTCGTCCACCGACACGCCCTGTTCGCTGAACGCCGGCGGCCTGGTGGGAGCGGGCTGCGTCGGCCAGTACTGCTCGCCCGGCACGTCGCCTTTGGCGACCGGACGCTCCTCGATGGGCCACACCGGCTTGCCGGTGACGCGATCGAAGACGAAGGCCCAACCCTGTTTGGTGAGCTGCACGACGACGTCGATCCTGCGCCCGTTCGCGCGAATGGTGGCGAGAATCGGCGCGGCCGGCAGGTCGTAATCCCACAGGCCGTGGTGGACGATCTGGAAGTGCCATTTCCGCTTGCCGGTGGCCGCGTCGAGGCAGACGAGCGACTCGGCGAAGAGGTTCGCCCCCGGACGCCGCGCGCCGTAGAAGTCGTTGCTCGGCGTGCTCAGCGGCAGGTACACCAGCCCGCGCGCCTCGTCGAGGCTCATCGGCGCCCACACGTTCGTATGACCCGTGAACTTCCAGGAATCGTTGCCCCAGGTTTCGTTGCCGAACTCGCCGGGCCGAGGCACCGGACGAAAGGTCCAAACCAGTTTGCCGGTGCGGGCGTCGAAAGCGCGCACATCGCCCGGTGGATCGTTCTTGTACACCAGGCGGTCGGCGACGCCGTTGCCGACGATCACCAGGTTCCTGTAGACCACCGGCGGTGACGTATTGGTGTAGTGCTTCGGGTTGATCTCCCAGGACAGATTCTGGCTCAAATCGATGCGGCCGTTGTCGCCGAAGGAATCGACCGGGCGTCCCGAGGCGGCGTCGATGCACACCAGGTTCCAGCGCGTGTTCAGGAACAGGCGCAGCTTGCCGCCATCGCGCCACGCGGCGACGCCGCGGTGCACGAAGCCGGTGCCGTTGGGCACCTGCCCGTGCGCATAGGCCTTGGGATCGTAGGCCCACTTCTCCTGGCCGGTTGCGGCGTCGAGAGCCAGCACGCGGTTGTAGGGCGTCGAGAGATACAGCGTCCCGTCGATCATCAGCGGCGTGGCCTGGAAGGTCGCGGGCGTGGTCTGGAACTCGGGAAGAGGTGTCTCGCCGGTGCGCCACTCCCAGGCGGGCCGGAGTTGCGCGACGTTCGCCTTGTGGACGTCGTCGAGCGGCGAGTACTTCGCGGCTCCCTGATCGCCGCCATAGACGGTCCACTCCAGCGGCGGCTTCTGGGCGGCGGCGAGCGCAGCGAAGGTCAAATACAGCGCGGCGATTCTCATGCCCGGTTCAGCTCCTTGGCCAGTTGGACCGCCGAACGCAGCGTCAGCGCGACGAACGTCAGGGTCCCGTTGGTGCAGCCGCCGGTGGGCAGCGTGGGCGCGCCGGCGACGTATAGGTTCTCATGGTCGTGGGTGCGGCCGTAACTGTCGCAGACACTCTGCGCAGGGTCCGTCCCCATGCGGCAACCGCCGGCGGGGTGGTCCTGGTAATTGCCCTCGGTAATGCGCAGGATCCTGCCGTCGTTGGCGCGCGCGATCTGCTGGAACACGCCCTCGATGTGCGTCCGCGTCGTGCCGAGGCGAGCGGTGGCCGCGGGGTCGAGCCGGTGCTCGATCTTCGGCAGCGGATCCCCGTGCACGTTCTTCGCCGTGTCGAGCGTCAGGCGGCTTTCGCGATCGGGGTGCGTGTCGTAGTAGCACCGCATCCGCGCGGTGCCGCGTTTGGTCGCGCGGGAGCGCCAGTCGGCGAGAAGTTCATCGCCCAGCAGGATCCGGCCCGCGGAGTTCTTCAGCCGCGGCTCGCGGTCGAAGGCGCTGTCCCAGATGCGCAGGTCGTGGCGGACGTACGGCTGATCCGTCTGGCAGCGGAAGAACTGGCGCGAGATCAGCGCATGGCTGTCGTTCATGCCGGGATAGATCTCGTACGGCGTCTCCATGAAGGCCGTGATGAAATTGTGGCCGGTCATGTAGCGGCCGACAAGGCCCGAACGGTTCGCCAGGCCGTTGGGGAAGCGCGGGTTCGCCGAGGCGAGCAGCAGGTGTGGCGACCAGCAGTAGCCCGCCGCCAGCACGAAGCGCCTCGCGCGGTACTCCATTTCTTCGCCCGACGAGCGCTCGATGCCGGTGGCCGCGGCGATCGTGTCGCGCCCCTCCGCCAGCACCAGCCGGCGGATCAGGGTCCGGTCGTGCAGTTCGATCTTCTTCGCCGCCAGCAGCGCCTGGAAGGTGTAGTCCGGCGAATAACGGGCGCCAGTCGGGCAGATCGAACAGGTGTTGCAACGGATGCACTCCGCGCGGCCGTCGTAGGGCCGGGTGTTCTTGGCCTGCGGTGTCGACCAGAACGGGATCCCCGACTTCTCGGAATGTTCTTTGAGCTGACGCAGGTTGTAGCTCAGGGGCATCGCCGGCATCGGGTAGGGTTCGCTGCGGGCGTCTTCGGGAAGGGGACTCGGCTCGCCCGAGACGCCCATCCGGCGCTCGGCTTCGCAGTAGAACTTCTCGAGCTCCTGCCACTCGAGCGGCCAATCCACCGCCAGGCCGTAGCGCGAGCGGAGGCGCAGGTCTTCTTCGGAGAAACGGTTGCACGTGCCGCCCCAGTGCAACGCGGACCCGCCGACGGCCATGGTGCGCGAGATGACGCCCTGCGCCGCCAGATCCTCCACGAAGTCGCCGGGCCAGGGGTTTTCGGCGTATTCGAGGAAGCGCTTGCGGTAGCGCATCCGGTTCTGGGCATCGAACAGCGACTGGCCGGCTTCGACGATCTGGATCTTGACGCCGGGGCGCAGCTCCGCGAGTTTCTGCGCCAGCATCGCGGCGACGATGCCGCCGCCGATTACGCACACGTCCGCTTCCCGCCGCTTCATGCGCCACGCTCCTTCACCGGCGCGGGCGGTTGTCCGGCGCCCGCGAAGCCGATACATTCGTCCCGGCGGATCGCCCGGCCGTAGCAGAAGTCCGCGGCGCGGCTGCTGGAAAAGTAGAAGCTCATGAGGTCCGCCGCGACGTGACCGCCGTTCGGCGATCCCGGCAACGACTGCACCTGCGCGGCGGCCAGCGCCTGCTCCACCTGCGCCCGGCGCCGGTCCAGCGGCGCCGCGGCGAAGCCCTGTTCGGCCAGCGAGCGTAGCTGCGCCTGGTAGGCTGCTGCCGGGGATTCACCTTTCTTCCGCAGGCGCGTGAACCCGTAGCCGTGTTCCATCTCGGCTCCGGCGCGATACTCACGCACCCAGCGAATGAACCGCTCCGTCTCGTCCCGCACCCGGGCCGCACCCAGCGATGCGGGCAGCACCGTGGCGGCGAGCGCCGCCAGCACAGCGTCGTCGGCCGCGGGAAAAGCCGCCGTCTGGGCGCGGATACGCAGCGGTCGCGGCAGCAGGGCCAGTGCGGCCAGCCGCGCCAGCCACGACCGGCGGGGCAGGGAAGTCTCGCGGAACAAATCGGACATAGGTGGTGTTGGCGCTCCTGTGATCGCCTATGTTACCGCGGGCTCCCATCGAATTTGCCGATAACCTCGCATCGAGATTTTGATTGACGAAAAGCCGCCGGACCGATATCCTCGTTCCCAATCCGCCTCGGACCGTGGGAGGGCGGGAGCTTGATACAGACCCGCTTTCGCATTCGCCACCTGACGCTCGCTTGGAGCATTGCGGCAGGGTGCGCCGCCGCTCAGGACGCGACCCTGCGCGTCCCGCTGCTCCTCGACGGCAAAGGCGGCACGGAGCGCAACGCTACTGTCCACGTGCGCGGCGGCCGGATCGCTGCAGAGCCGGTTCCGGGCGCGCCGGTCTACGAACTGCGCGGGCTGACGCTGATGCCCGGCTGGATTGACACCCACGTCCACCTGGGTGCACATTACGGCGCCAACGGCAAGGCCGCCATGGATCGCGGATCCGGGGAAACTCCCGCGCAGACCGCCCTGTACAGCGCAGGCAACGCCTGGGCTACCTTGCAGGCCGGTTTCACCACCGTGCAGAGTCTGGGCGCGATGAGCGACCGCGACACCCGCGACGCGATCCAGCTTGGCCTGATTCCCGGCCCGCGCGTGATCACCTCACTCGGCTCCCTGAACGAACGTTCCGGCGACCCCGCGGCGGTTCGCGCGCTGGTCCGCCGGATGGCCGCTGACGGCGCCGACGTTATCAAGATCTTCGCCACGGCCAGCATCCGCGACGGCGGACGCATGACCATGACGCGGGAGCAGCTCGACGCCGCCTGCGGCGAGGCGAAACTGCTCGGCAAGCGCAGCGTCGTGCACGCCCACGCCAGCGAAGGCGCCCGGGCGGCGGTGCTGGCGGGCTGCACCACCATTGAGCACGGGACGTTCCTCACCGACGACGTCCTGGAACTGATGGCCGCGCGGGGCGTGTACTTCGATCCGAACTTTCTCACGCTCCATCACTATCCCGAGAACAAGGAACGCTTCCTCGGCACCGGAAACTACACGGAAGAGGGCTTCCGCCAGATGGCGGAGGCCCTGCCCGCCCGCGCCGAGACCCTGCGCCGCGCTCGCCAGAAGGGCGTGAAGGTCGTCTTGGGCACGGACGCCGTCGCCGGAGCGCACGGCCGCAACGCCCGGGAGTTTCTCTATCGCGTTCGCGACGGCGGACAGCCCGCCGCGGAGGCGATCGTCAGCGCCACGTGGCGCGCCGCCGAGTCCCTCGGCCTCGACAAGGAACTGGGCGCCATCGCGCCCGGCCTCGCCGCCGACTTCGTCGCGGTCGCCGGTAATCCGCTCGACGACATCGGCGCCGTCGAGCGCGTCGTCTTCGTGATGAAAGGCGGCCGGGTCTATCGCAACGACCGGCCCACGCTCCAACCCGACAGGAACAGGAAATGACCCACCGGCTTACCGTTCTCCTTCTGACGGCCTCCGCCGCCCTTCTGGCGCAAGGTCCCACCGCCACCATCACCGGGCAGGTGAAAGACTCTTCGGGAGCTTCCATTCCCGGCGCCAAGGTCACGGCGCGGAACCTGGGCACCGGCATCGAGCGCTCCGCGCTGACCAGCGAATCCGGGGACTACACGCTCCCGCTGCTCCCCATCGGCGAGTATCTGGTGCGCGTCGAGGGCCAGGGGTTCAAGAGCGAGGAACGCACGGGGCTGGTGTTGCAAGTGGACCAGCGCCAGCGCCTCGACTTCACCTTGCAGCTCGGGCAGGTCAGCGAGACCGTTGAGGTCACCGGCGGCGCGCCGCTGACGCAGACCGACAGCTCGAACGTCGGGACGGTGGTGGAGAATCGCAAGGTGGTCGAGATGCCGCTCAACAGCCGCGAGTTCTACTCGCTGGCGCTGCTGATGCCGGGCGTCGCGCCACCCGCGCAAGGTTCGATTCTCAGCTTCCGCGGCGGCTTCAACGTCGCGGGCGCCAGCGAGCTGGCAAACAACTTCACCCTGAACGGCCTCGACAACAACAACCAACTGCTGAGCGCGCCCGCGTTCCGCCCCTCGGTGGACGCCATCCAGGAGTTCAAGGTCCTGACCGGCACCTACTCGGCCGAGTACGGACGTAACTCCGGCGGCCAGGTGATCGTCACGACGAAGTCCGGCACCAACCAGTTCCACGGGAACGCCTTCGAATTTCTGCGCAACCAGGTGATGGACGCCAAAAACTTCTTCACGCCGCCCGGCACCAAGATCCCTGCCTTCAAGCGCAACCAGTTCGGCGGCACGCTCGGCGGACCCATCCTGCGGAACAAGTGGTTCTTCTTTGCGAGCTACGAGGGGCTGCGGCTCAGCGAGCAGCAGTTATCGCTCGCCACCGTGCCGTTGCGAGAAATGCGCGCCGGCGACTTCCGCCATCTGCTCACGCTGCCCACGCCGGTGCGCGTCGTGAATCCCTTTACCGGCGCTCCCTTCCGCACACCGAACGTCATCGACCCGGAACTGATCAATTCGATCGGCCGCAACCTCGCCGGATTCTATCCGAATCCCACGGCCGTAACGCCCGCCGGGCGGCTGCCCGCGAGCAACCTGACCTTCAACGGCCGCCGCAACAGCGACACGAACCAGGGCAGTATTCGCTCCGACTACACCTTCTCGCCGTCCGACAGCCTCAGCTTCAGCTACAACGATTTTCGCGACATTACCTTCGAGGCCACCAACATTGTGTGCGGCTCCCGCGTGGTCCCCGGTTTCGGCTGCACGACAGGGCTGGAAGCGCGGCTGCTGGGCTTCACGGAGACGCACATCTTTAATCCCCGCACGGTGAACGAGTTCCGGATCGCTTATTCGCGCTTCCGCAATCCCCGCGAAGGCGAAGACGCCAACATCGATTTCGTTGCCCAGAACAACATTCCAGGCGTGCGCATCGGGAACAACCCGCCGACGCCCGGTGTCCCGCAGACCGCGGTGCTCGGCTACGCGACCATCGGCGCCCCCACCAACTTCCCGCAGATCCGCACCGACCACACGTATCAGTTCGCCGACACGGTGACGTACACGCGCGGCCGCCATTCCCTCAAGTTCGGCGGGGAGTACCGCGCCTTTGCCACCAACGGCGTCACCATCGGCAACGGCCGCGGCTCGTTCACCTTCAATGCGCAGACCGTCGCGCTCACCAGCGGCTACGCCATGGCGGACCTGCTGCTCGGGATCCCCACCAGCACCTCGCGCAGCCCGCTGACGCCTTACAGCTACACGCGCAACAAGTACTACGCCGCTTTTGTCCAGGACGACTTCCGGCTCAGCTCCCGCCTCACCGTGAACCTCGGCCTGCGCTACGAACTGCACGGCCCCGTGTACGAGAAGTACAACAACATGTCCAACTTCGATCCGGCCACCGGCCAGATCTTCATCATGGGCCAGGGCCGCGCCCGCGAGCTGTGGAAGTTCGACACCAACAACTGGATGCCTCGCATCGGCTTCGCGTGGCAGCCGTTCGGCACGGGCAAGACCGTCATCCGCGGCGGCGCCGGGTTCTTCTACAACGCGCCCGCCACCAACATCGCGCGCAACGGCACGCTCCAGTCCAACGCGCCGTTCGTCCGTGCCGAGACGTTCAATGCCTCGCGCGTGATTCCGATCTCGCTCACCGATCCGTTTCCGGCCGCTGCCGCCCTCAACGCCCGGCTGGTGCTCAGCGCCATGAACTACGACCACCCGGATGCGGTCATCTACCAATGGAGCTTCAACATCCAGCAGCAGCTCACCCGGTCGGCGGTCTTCGAAATGGGCTACCACGGCTCCAAGGGCACCAATCTCCCCAGTCTGTACAATCTCAACCAGCCGCCCGCCGGACCCGGCACCGTCGCCCAGGTCAACGACCGGCGTCCTTATCCCGCGCTGGGCAACATCAGTTTTCGCGACGCCATCGGCAACTCGAGCTACAACGGTCTGACGGCGAAAGTCGAGCAGCGGTTCCAGGCCGGCTTCACCGGGCTGTTCTCCTACACCTACGGCAAGTCCATCGACGATACGCCGGGGACCGCGTTCAACGTCACGCCCTCGCGGTCGACGGCGCAGAACTCGCGGTTCATTCGCGGCGAGCGCGGACTCTCCGGCTTCGATGTCCGCCACCGCTTCGTCGCCAGCCCGGTCTACGAACTCCCCTTCGGCAAGGGCAAGGCGTGGGCGAACGAGGGCTGGCTCTCCTGGATCGCCGGCGGCTGGCAGACCTCCGGCATCTTTAGCTGGCAGACCGGACGGCCCTTCACCGTGCTGGTGCAGCGCGACCAGAGCAACACTCAGTCCAATAACGACCGGCCGAACATCATCGGCAACGTGAACGACGGCCCCCGCACCGTGCAGCAGTGGTTCAACACCGCGGCGGTGGTGCTGCAGCCGCTCGGCCAGTTCGGCAACGCGGGACGCAACAACGTCCAGGGCCCCGGCCTGGTCAATGTCGACTTCGCCGTGATGCGGCGCTTTGTCATCAAGGAACGGGTCAACATCCAGTTCCGCGCCGAAGCCTTCAACTTCGCCAACCATCCGAACTTCAACCTGCCGGTGCAAACCGTCGACACGCCGAACTTCGGCCAGATCACTTCTTCGCTTGCCCCGCGGCAGATCCAGCTCGGGCTTAAGATAGGCTTCTAGCCATGACCTTCCGTCTCGTTCTGTGCGCGGCCGCGCTCGCCGCGGGCGCCGCTGCCCAGCCGCTGGTGATCAAGGCGCGCGTCATCCTCGACGGGCGCGGCCAGACACTGCGGAACCACGCCGTCGTCGTTGACGGCGGCAAGATCGCGCGCGTCATCCCCGCGCCCGCGAAAGTAGACCTCGACCTCGGCAGCCTGACGCTGCTGCCGGGCTTCATCGACACCCACGTTCACATCGGGGCGCACTTCGACCGGAACGATCGCGCCGCCATGGGCGCCGGGCCCGGCGAAACCCCTGCCCAGACCATGCTCTACGCGGCGGGCAACGCCTACCGGACCCTCATGGCGGGTTTCACCACGGTGCAGAGCGTCGGTGCGCCCATCGACAAGGACCTGCGCGACGCCATCGCCGCGGGCACCATCCCCGGACCCCGCGTCCTGACCTCGCTCCGCTCGCTCAACGAAAACACCGGCGATCCCGACAAGATCCGGGCGTTCGTCCGGCAGGCAGTGGCCGACGGCGCCGACGCGATCAAGATCTTCGCCACCAAGAGCATTCGCGACGGCGGCGCGCAGTCCATGACCGACGAACAGGTGCTGGCCGCCTGTGACGAAGCGCGCAAGCTCGGCAAGCGCACCGTCGTGCACGCCCATGCCTCCGGCGGAGCGCGCGCCGCCACCGTTGCCGGCTGCACCGCCATCGAGCACGGGGCGTTCCTCGACGACGCAACGCTCGCGCTGATGGCCCAGCGCGGCGTGTACTTCGATCCGAATTTCCTGGTGCTGCACAACTACCTCGAGAACAAGCCCAAGTTCCTCGGCATCGGCAACTACACCGAGGAAGGCTTTGCGCAAATGCAGAACGCCCTGCCCAAGATGTCCGACGTCCTGCAGCGCGCCATGCAGCACAAGGTGAAGCTCGTGCTCGGCACCGACGCCGTCGCGGGCGCCCACGGCCGCAACGCCGAGGAGTTCGTCTACCGGGTTCGCGACGGCAAGCAGCCGGCCATGGACGCGATCGTCAGCGGCACCTCGCTCGCCGCGGAGTCGCTCGGCCTCGGCGCCGTGACGGGCGCGATCGCGCCGGGTCTCGAAGCCGACCTCGTCGCGCTGGACGGCGACCCGCTCTCCGACATCACCGCCGTTCGCCGCGTCGTCTTCGTAATGCGCGGCGGCCGGATCTACCGCAACGCCCGCTGATAGCAGCTACCGGTCGGCGTCCACCGCCGCCTGCACCGCCTCGAAGAACTTGTTGCGCGCCGGCGTGCGCACGCGCCGGTCCGTCGCCATCGGCCAGCTCGACACCGTGACCGCCACCAGCTTCCGCTTCGGGTCGATCAGCATGCTCTGCCCGAAGATCCCGATCGCGTTGAAGCTGCCGTCGTCGCGCGTCCACCACTGATAGCCGTAGCCGCCGCCCGCCGCCCCCGTCGGCGCCTGCTTCGTGGTCGCCTCGGCCAGCCAGGTGTCCGGCAACTGCGGCTTGCCCTTGATCCTCCCGCCTTCCAGGATGAACTGGCCCACCCGTGCGTAGTCCCGCAGCCGCGCCGAGATGCAGCAGCCGCTGACCTCGTGGCCCGTGTTCCCGATCTGCCAGTTGGCCTCCGCCTCCATTCCGTAAGGCTTCCAGATCCGCTCCGACAGATACTCGCTCAGGTTCTTGCCCGTCGCCTGGCTTACCAGCACGCCGATCAGGTTGGTCTCGCCGGTCTTGTACAGCCACTTCTGGCCCGGCTCCGCTTCGCGCGGCAGCTTCCGCATGAACGACACCGTGACGTCCACGCCGGGCTCCGGCTGGTGCGTGCCGAAGCGCGCGACATCGGAGTTCGGGTCCGTGTAATCCTCGTTCCACTTCACGCCCGACGTCATGGTGAGCAGTTGCCGCACCGTCACGCCGTCGTACGCCGATCCTTTCAACCCTGGGAGGTAGTTCGTCACCGGATCCGCCAGGCTCTTGATCTTGCCGTCCTTCAAGGCCAGCCCCACCAGCGTCGAGGTCACGGACTTCGCCATCGAGAAGCTGGTCCAGCGCCCCTCGCGCGTGAAGTCGAGACCGTAGCGCTCCAGGCGGATCTTCCCGTCCACCAGGATGATCATGCCGGCCGCGCGCTGGTCTTTGAAGTACGTGTCGAGATCCATCGCGATCTGCAGCGGCTTGCCCGCCTTGAGGGCGCGCACCTTGCCTCCGGCGGGGATCTTGCGCACCGGATAGAGCGTTTCCATGGCGCGGAACGCGGCGTCGCGCTGTTCGAGCGGCATGAAGAGGATGCTGCGCGGGGGTTCCGGATTCGCTTGTCCGAAGGCGAGGGCCCCGGCGAGACCCGCGAGTACGAGTAGTCGCATCGCTACAGTCTATCCCGCCGGATGCGGCTCCGCCTGCGGACTTCGGGCCGCGGTCAGGGCCGGATCAGGTGGCAGTAGGGCTGGAAGTCGTCTTCGGAGCAGGCGCTGCTGTTGCTGATGGTAATGGTCATGATGTTGTTGCCGTCCGGATCTCCGGAGTAGTCGAAGGAGCCCCACTGGTAACCCATCGCGATCGCTCCCGCCATGAAAACGATGATCCCGATCCCCACCAGCAGCTCCGCTGGCGACTCCTGGCCGGCGGTGACATTGGGCCACTCGAAGGCACGTGCGATCCCGCCCGCCAAGGCATGCAGCTTGCCGTTCGCGCCGAGCGGCAGCGCCGGGGGCCACGAAACCGGCGGCCCCAGCGACCGCGCCATTGCGGTCAGCTCCTTCAGTCCTGCCTCGTAGACGTCCAGCAGCGGCTTCGCGCGCCGGGCCGCGGGAAGCTCTCCAGCCACGGCCGTCGCTACCCGCTGTGCGATGCCCGCTGTCTTCTTGCGCAACCGGGCGAGCTGTTGGCGATCGTGGGAGTCAGTCG
Source organism: uncultured Solibacteraceae bacterium (assembly GCA_964471915.1). Lineage (GTDB taxonomy): Bacteria > Acidobacteriota > Terriglobia > Bryobacterales > Bryobacteraceae > JAIEPW01. The sequence continues at coordinate 39,153 of CAYYID010000049.1, forward strand.
GATTGCGCTCCGCCGTTTGCAGCATATCTCGCAGATCGCTGAACGGTAGGAGCAACGAATACGAACGGGGTGCCGGAGTGCCGGCGCGGACGAACCGCAACTCAAGGCGATCCAGTCGAAACCCGCGCAGGTAGTGGAACCGCGTCTGGAGGTAGTCGAGATAGTCGGTGACATCGCTGAACTCGAGTCCGTCGAAGCCTCCGACCGGCTGCCGGACCCACGAGAGCGTAAACGATTCGCGAGTGGGTTGGAACTCCTCGACATGCGTCCCGTCCGCGGCGGCGCGGTCGGTGATACGCAGCCGCAGGAGCTTCACCAGATAGTCCGGTATGTAGACATCGCCAATGATGTTCCTCCGGCTGACGCCGATGAGCTTGGGGTCCTTCTTCTCGGCCATCGTGACGAGGCCGTCGAGCATCGACGCGGCTTCACCGAGCGGGACCCGGCCCTGGGCGTCTGTCCGCCCCTTCCACACGCGGTGCTCCAGGTCGTAGGGCGAACTGGAATTGGTGGCTCGTCCTGGGACGAAGATCTCGACCTCGGCGAAGGCCGCCGGCCATTTCAGCCCAGCGTACACAAACCGCAGGGTGCGGACGCTCACCAAGCTCATCGGACATCCTCCTCTGGCTCCAGAGCGGAGCGGCGTCTCTGAGATTCCTGCGCGGAAACGGCACCAGATGGACAGGAAAACGCTGTTCCACTATTGGGCTCTCCAGAGCGTGTGGCCTTGTGGGGAGCCCGCCGGAAGGACGACTGACGTTTCGGCGCATACGGGACGGAGCGACAAACTCCTCCGTCCGGCTCCGCGGAGGAAGCGCCCTCCGGCAGGAGTACGGGCTTAGCCGGAACCTTGCGGCCGGCGAGACCGCCCCGCCGATCGCTTCCCCAGCCATCATGCCGTGAGGTTCTCGAGTCGCCTGGGTACCGGAGGCAACCGTTCTGAAGACCGACAACGGGACCGCGCGGCAACGGAGGAAAGGGATCTGAGGTATTGGGGAACGAGGGATGGTGCGCCCGGCATGACTCGAACATGCGACCTTCTGGTTCGTAGCCAGACGCTCTATCCAACTGAGCTACGGGCGCGCACACATCAGAATACCATACTCACCGGATCTTGCCATCCGGCGTCAACGTCAACCGGCGGCCCCGCCACAGCACCGTCGCACCGAACAATCCGGCCACCCACACCGCCGCGCCCCACAGGTCGCGGAACGGGATCAGCAGCACCATCCGCGCCACCACCGGACTCCGCAACACGCCCAGGCCGGCCGTGAGCGCCATCGCCATGCGCAGCAGAAACAGCGGCGCCGCCAGCCACCAATAGCCGCACGCCGCGGCCAGCACCGCCCAGGTCGTCGCGTGCGTCACCGGCAACCCCGCATAGCCGCCGAAGCGCGACACCCGGATGGTCCGCGCCCACCGCAACTGGTGCCGCCACACGCCGGCCCAACTCGCGGCGTCCAGGCTGGTTTCGACAATCACCTCCGACAGCTCACAGCGCAGCCCCAGCCCGTGGATCCGCTTGCCGAGCTGGTAATCGTCGGCGATGTAATCCCCCAACACCTCCAGCCCGCCGATGCGCTCCACGTCGGCGCGGCGCACCGCCATCGTGGATCCGAACGCGAACTCATCCACCCCGAAGAACGGCGCCACCAGCGTGGACGGCGCGAAATCCGTCGCGATCCCCAGCGCCTCCCAGTGCCCGGGCCAGGTTTCGGCCGCCGCCCGGTAAAGGCACGTCACCAGCCCTACGCGGGCGTCCGCCAGCGGCGCCGTCACGCGCGTCAGGTAGTCGCGCTCCACTTTGATATCCGAGTCCGAGATCACCAGCGTCTCGTAACGCGCCTCGCGCACCAGGTCGATCATCACGCCGACCTTCGCGTTCGGCGCCTGCGTCCGCGTGTGGATCAGCCGGATCCGCCGCTCCGGATGCGCGCGGATCAGCGCTTCGATCTCGGCGGCCGCGGGATCCTTCGGATCGTGGACCCCGAACAGCACCTCGAACTCCGGATGGTCCTGCTCCACTTGAGAGCGAATGGCCTCGGCGAAGCCCGGGTCGAGGCCGCGCACCGGCTTGATCACGGAGACGCCACCCGCGCGGGGCAAAGGCACTGGCTTGCTGCGCACCGCCAGGCGCGCCAGACACGCCAGCAACGCCACCATCTGGTAGGCCGCGGCGATCAGCGTCAACGGCAGCAGGAAATAGATCACGACGCGAGCAGCGCGACGCCCGCCGCCACCAGCGCGGCGCCGGCCCAGCGGCGGGCGTCGACGTTCTCCTTGAGTACGAACCGCGCCAGTACCGTCTCGGCGACGAACGTTGCCGCCGTGGCCGGCACGGCGAAGCTCAGATCCGCCACGGCTACCAGTTGCAGAAAGCAGAAAAACGACACCGCCAGGAAGAACACGGCCAGGATCAGGAACTTCCTCCGCGCCAGCGCCGCCGCCAGCTTGCCGAGCCCGGATGCCGAAAAGTCCCGCACTTCGCCGTGCCGCTTCATCTCGAAGCTCTGCAGCAGGTCCGCGACCACCGTGCTCCCCACCACGCCGCCCACCAGCAGCCACGCGTTCACGGCTTCCCCTCCGTGCGCGGCGACGTGAACCCCACCAGCGTCACGCCGGCCACGATCAGCAGGGTTCCCGCCCAGCGCTTCGCCGTCAGCGTCTCACCCAGCAGGAACTGCCCGGAAACCGCCGTCAGCACGTAGCCGAACGCCGTCACGGGCAATACGAAGCTCAGGTCGGCCCAGCTCAGCAGCGTCATGCGGGAGAGCATCCACAGGATCAGCAGCGCTACCCCGAGCGCCACCCAGGGCTGGAACAGCGCGGCGATCGGGTTTACGTCCGCGCCTTGTTGCTTCATGCCGTGCGCGAGCGCCGTGTTGCCGAAGACGTTCGACAAAATGACGATGAGGCTGAAGACCAGCGTCTTCAGCCTCAACCGGTGCGATTCGGAAACGGGCACGGGCTTACTGCAAAGCCGCCGAGGTCAGGCGGCGCTGGTCGGCGACGAACTGCTTGCGCTTGGAGCGCAACGCCAGATACTCGCGCGCCTCTTTGTACAGCCGCTTGCGGTCGTCGCCGCTGAAGATCGCCTTGCGCACGATCCGCCACGCGGCCTTCGGGCGGAAGTAGTATTCGCCGTAGAAACGCTCCACCTCGTTCACCAGTTCGCCGCGGTCCAGCCCCGGGTAGATGATGTTCGGCAACTGGTGGCCCGACTCGTCGGTCATCGCGTCGATCGTGATCAGCCCGTTCTTCTGCACGTAATCGTAGAACTCCGTGCCCGGATACGGGTGCGCGATCGAAACCTGAATCGTCTCCGTGTCCAGTTCCTTGGCGAAGTCGATCGTCTTCTGGATCGACTCGCGCGATTCGCCCGGCAGGCCGACGATGAAATCCCCGTGCACGGTCAGCCCCAGCTTGTGCGCGTCTCGCGTGAACCGGCGCGCCATGTCCACGGTCGCGCCCTTCTTGATGTTCTTCAGGATCTGCGGATCGCCCGACTCGTAGCCGACGATCATCAGCCGGCACCCGGCGTCCTTCATCGCCTTCAAGGTGTCGTAGTCCGTCGTGACGCGCGACGTGCAGCTCCAGGTGAAGTTCAGCTTCTGCAGCTCCTTGCACAGGGCGATGGTGCGTTCCTTCTTGTAGTTGAAGGTGTCGTCGTCGAAGAAGATCTCCTTCAACCCCGGGAATGACTGGAGCGCGTAGCGGCACTCGTTCACGATGTCGTCGATCGAGCGCAGGCGCCACCGGTGGCCGGAGTGCGTCTGCGGCCACAGGCAGAACGTGCACATCGCCGGGCAGCCGCGCGACGTGTAGAAACTGATGTACGGGTTCAGCAGGAACGGCACGTTGTACCGCTTGAAGTCCAGGTCCCGCTGGTAGACCTTCGAAACCCACGGCAGCTCGTCCAGGTTCTCGATCACGCCGCCCTCGGGGTTGTGCTGCACGCTGCCGTTCTTCCGGAAGCTGACGCCGGGCAGCTCCTCGAGCGGCGTGCCCTTGGCGAAGTTCACGATCTGGTGGTCAAATTCCCGGCGGACGATGAAGTCGATCGCCTTGGTGTCCTTGAAGGCCTTATCCGGCTCCACGGTCACCGGCGGTCCGACGAAGGCCACCTTCAACTTCGGGTTCGAGTCCTTCATCATCTCGGCCATCTTCACGTCCACGTGGAAGCCCGGCGTGGAGGTGAAGAGCACCAGCAGCTCGTAGTCCTTGCCCATCTCGACCGTCTGTTCGATCGAGATCTTGTGGGGCGGGGCATCGACCACTTTCGAGTCGGGCAGCATTCCCGCCGGGTAGCACAGCCATACCGGATACCAGTACGACTCGATCTCGCGGGAAGCCGGCCAGCGGCTGCTCGCGCCTCCGTCAAATCCCTCAAAGGATGGCGGATTTAGAAATAGAGTTCGCATGCGATCCTCTTAGTTTAGCGCATGGCCGCCTGTTCTTCGCCACCATCGGGGAAGATGTCAGGCCGATGACGAAACCTACAGCCCGGAGGAGTGCCGCGGGTTCGGGGCGGAGTCAGCGGGCCGCATCCAGCCGCACTTCGCTCAATTCGCCCTCGCGCCGCACGTTCGAGAACCGGATGTCCAGTTCGGCCGTGCCCGCGATCCGCGTCATCACCTTGGAGACCAGCCGCGACGGCAGCGCGTAGCCGTCCTTCAGCTCGAAGTCACGGGTGAACTCGATCCGCTTCAGGAAGACCGACGGCGACTTCACCATCGTGCCTGTCTCCCGCACCGGCAGCGCCGTTTCCGGATCCAGCCACAGCTCGCCCTTGAACAACCCCTCCGCCTTCCGGCGCGGGGAGAGCTGGAAGATATGCACCCGCACCCCGTCCTTCTCCTGCAAGCCCTTGTACTTGAACTTGTAGTTGTCCGGAGTGACCGTGAACGTCTGTTTCTCGTTGCGCGACTGAACCTCGGCCGACAGGAACCGGCTGATGACGTCCTTTTTTATCGTCGTGTCGCCGCCCCAGCGCAGGGAGTCGTAGGCCACCTGCCCGGCGTTCGAGATCGACCGCAGCGCGTGCAGCGATCCCTGCTTCTTCAGCTTTACCAGCCGGGCGTCGATATCCACTTCCATCTGGACGCCGCGCAACATGGCCTTCGGATAGGCGTCGAAGTACCGGTCGAGAACCTCCGACCCTGTTTCCTTGCGGTCCTCGTCGATTTCGGCCGACCCTACCGGATCCAACAAGCTACCGCCAAGAACAGCTATCAGAAAGAGCGTTGACAAGCTCCGAGCCCCTAAAGATTTAGTGTACTGCTACCCACTTCGACGTTCGATTCCCGCCGTTCGGCACAGAAATCTTACCGTTCGATGCGTCGTATGCCCCTGAGTATAGCACAGGCCAGGGTTTCTATTCCCATACGCGGCAAATTGAGACTCCCCGGCTCGCTGTGGTACCCTGAAAGGGTCATGGGTATCCCGAACGTCAAGCGCCTCCGCATCACCGGGCCGGAAGGCCAGCAAGCCACTCTGATGGCGGTCCTCCCCAAGGGCGCGGATCTCCAAGCCTATCTCGAAGATGCCAGCAAGCGCTTCGACTGGAAGGCCTGGCAGGAAGCACAGCAGAAGCAGTTCAAGATCCGCGTCGGTCAGCAGAAGCAGAAGAAGGCGAAGTAAGCCCTCACGGCAGTCTTGCCTTAAGCGACCGGAGGGCTCGCACCCCCTCCTGGGACACCGTCAGATCCGCATCCTGCGACATCGCTTCTAGCAGCGGCACGCTCTCTCTATTGCCGCTCGCCGCCA